>NZ_VCYH01000001.1 GCF_030464345.1 Methanoculleus frigidifontis
CAGCAAGAGAACCAGCAGTTGGTGCTGGGTGTAGGTTTTCTTCGAGTATTTGCAGGAATAGAGCGGAATGTGGGACGCCTTGACGGCAGACAGAGCTGCCTCGGTTAATCTGATATACTGGGACGATAACACTAAGAGTAGCTCCTTGCTTTTGTCTTTGGTCGGATATAGTTACTCGCTCAACAGCTTTGAAGCATACTTCGGACTCAGGAATTTCTTCACCCATTTTTCCCAATAGGTTCGCTTCGCCGCCAGTTTCTCAAATGCTCGTGCAATCGTGGCAGTCATGTGCTCATAGCCCGTAACGAACGTCGCCGAGACCTCCCGCTTGATCGCCCGCCAGACCTGTTCAATGGGATTGAGATCCGGGGAATACGGTGGAATGTGCACAAGACGGATGTTGTTGCCGGCGGCGTACTGCCTGACGAGAACAGCATGATGGGAGCTGAAATTGTCGAGGACGATGATGAGCCGTTTGCCGGGATTCGCTCTTCTGTACGCTCTCAACACCTCCCGGATGTCCTCCTGTTTGGAGCGCTCCCGGAAGGTGATGATGGAGGTGCCGTTGACGGCGAGGACGGCAAAGGTATTTGCCCGGATCTTTTCGGTATTCTTCACGAACGGCGGGTGGTCGAACGACCACATCCGCCGGGTATTGGCCGTGGTTTGCGGAGAACACTCATCCAGGAACCCGATGACCGTATGCTTGCTCATGCGCGGCATTTTTTTTTGAGAATCTTCTCTGCATCTCCGGGCCTGCGGTGATCGCGCGGGTAGGGTTTCCCGTAGTGCATGCCAAACGATTTCAGGATCCGCCTGACCTGATCCTGGCTGTAGTCTATGCCGAAGTGAGACTGGATCAGACGCTGCGCTTCGACAGTCGTCCAGTGATCCTGCTCCTGCAACAACTCCAGCAACTCGGCTTTCTGCTCGTCCGTGAGTTTTGAAGGATGGCCACCGGCATAGCGCGGAACCAGTCCCTCAAAACTGTCGGCGTTCCAGCGCTCCTGCCAGTTGTAGCCCGTCTGGCCGGAGACACCGACAGCGTCAGCTGCTTTGACGACACTCATTCCCTTATACCGCAGCCGGATAAACAGAAGGCGCGGCAGCACTTCAGGCAATCCTTTGTGGTGTTTGATCCGTTTCTTCAAAACAGAAAAGGGAACGTGTTTCACGATCGCGATCTGCTCCTGCCCGGTCATGAAGGCTCAGGTACTTCAAGGTTCAAAAGGGTAGCGCCAAGAACTATAAACAAGGAGCTCCCATTCTCATAACAACTTCGCTGAACTCACCGGGCAAGCCCAAGTACGATTTCTACAAAGCCAATTCTACAGAAATTTCGTTACGCTACCGAACTATAGGCTCTAACGCAGCAGATGAGGGTTGTTTGAAATTCTCTCGATTATTATTTAATTGGGCACGCATTGCTGTCAAATCCAAGTTCTTTCATTTTTTTGGTAAAATGTTGATGTAACAGTTCTCTTGTGACATTAACCCCACATTTGCATGTCTTATTCAAGCTAACAGCGCTATTGCAAAATGGGCAAATTATTCTTGATCCTTGAATGAGTTGATTAAATGAATTATTTCTTTGAGAAAAGGGCTCGTCATTCGAAGAGATGAATTCATGGATGTTTTGAATGTAATAATGAAATATGTCAGAATTATTGAAAAAATATCGAATTCCAACCTGATGTTTTGTGAGCACATCAAGATCAATACTATTCTTGTTAAATTCTCTTATTAACATCTCAAACGCCTCTTGGAAAGCGCAATTGTCTATTCTTGATGTCAAATTATGAAGGTCCCTCATCTTTTCATTGTAGTCCTTGAATTCGTCTATTAGTGCGATGGTAAACTCTGTAATTTCCAAGCCAAATTCTTCTGGATGTAAAGAGATATATGAAGGTGAAACCAATGTAAATGGAGATATTGAAGCTGCTGTGATGAAATTAGAGTTCTCATTAATGAACTTTACTGTTTCTGCAATGTCATCAGCTGTCTCTCCAGGGAAGCCAACCATAAAATATGCATGAATGTCTATGTGATTTGAAGATAATTGGCCAAGAACTTCTGTGATATTCGCAGGATGAATTTTTTTCATTTTCTCTAAAATTTTCCTGCTACCACTTTCAATACCTATACTTAATTTTTCAAAGCCCGCCAAGCCAAGTTTTTTTATTAAGTTTCTAGGTAGTTTGTCAATTTTTGCTCTTCCAGAGATGTGTACAATGACATCATCTTCAATAATTAAATCACACAGATCTTCTAAGATACTTGGATCCCCATTGATTAGAAGGCCTGATACCTCAAATCTGTTAATACCATATTTTGAAATATTCATAAGAATCTCATCAAAAATTTTTTCTGCGGACTTCGTCCTAAAACCTTTAAAATAGTATCTATCCGAACAGAATGCACATTTTCCAATACAACCTCTTGAGAACTCTATTGGGAGGGTTTTTTTCAGTAAGTATGTGTTGGTGTGCTCGATATAATCATCAAAATATGGCGAAGGTAATTCGTCAAGAGTCTTTATTTGCTCGACACGGGAAAAGTAAACGTCTTGGTTTCCATTTCGGTAATAGAAACCTGTTGATTCGGGGGTATGTGTTTTTTTTGATGGAATTTGCTTATCATAAGATAATCGGTTGTTCATCCAATTAACAATACTTTTCTCGCCTTCACCGATAAAAACCGCATCAATGAAATTAAATTTGAAGTAGACGTCCCTCATTAACATTGTTTGAGGGCCTCCAAGGATGATGTCAATGTTAGGCTGCATCTCCTTTAATTTTTTTGCTGTAAAAAGTGATAGCGTTTCATTGAAGTACATGAGTGAAAAGCTAACTACATCAAATGAATCGATCAATATCGAAGCATAATGTGTTGCCAATCTATCAAAAAGATATATTTCAGGGAAAATTTTATCTTTTAATAGCGCTTGTTGCGTAACAACGCTGGAAAATAGATTCCGATGTTTGATTGCAATTTTTAAATCGTTGCACTGAGCTTCAGGACAAATTTCAGTGATATCTTTATTGATTAATACATCAAAATCATAGCATTTTACCTGGAAACCTTCTTTGAGGAGCGAGCCTGCGATCGAAGCAGAGCCAATGGGAGGATGAACCGACTGATTTTCATTGAAAAAAGCATTTCCCAGTGACAAAGGACAATTAATAAGTGCAATATTTTTATCATCATTATTCATTGTCAAAAGCTCTAAAACCATTGTTTTAGTAACAGGACTACACGCTACTTCCCAGTATCAAACCTAGAAGAAGATTTACACTTTGATGATTGGGTATTATTGGAGTTAATGTACTCCAATACAATTGGTGTTTTCAAGGTAATCCTCTTTGCTCATATCAGCACCAACTGTACACTTATTTTTCTCCCTTATATGGTTTACTAAATTTCACTGCTATTGAGATATCTTGAATTAATTAACGGCTTTTTCCAATTCCTCTACAGGAGGTTCCCGGCGGAAGAGCGAGTGTCTTTTGAAAACGCGGTTCTAGGAAGATTAACGAGCAGAAGGTGCTCAGGTGCACTCCGTAGAGGTGCAGTACCGGCCTTTCGGCACGACGATCTCGAACCGCGCGCCGGCACCCTCGACGCCGGCCTCGCGGATGACGCAGTCGTTCAGGTGCAGAATCTCCTGCGCAAGGAAAAGCCCGTAGCCGGTATTCTTTCCAAACCCCCGTCTGAAGATCTTCTCCTTGATCGATGCGGGCACACCCTCCCCGTCGTCCTCAAATGTCAGGAGACCGGTGTCCCCGTCTTGCCGGAACGAAACCCTGATCCTGGTCACACGACTGCCGTGACGGATTGCATTGTCGATGAGACTGAAGAAGACCTTTTCAAGCAGCGGATCCGCGAAGATCCTGAGATCGCCGGTCCCGATCTCCAATGCAATGCCGCTTAATTCCGCCTGTACTGCAGCCCGATGGATCAGGGTCTGAACCGGCTGCCATTCCGGTACTTCCACACCGATATTTCCATAGTCCCGGGTGAAGGATATCTGTGCCTGGATTGTCTTCGAAGCGTGCCGGATACTCTCCAGACTCTGGGAGATGCCGGGATCGCTGCCGTAGCTTTCCTCCAGCAACTCCAGGTATGCCGAGAGAATGGTGATCTGGTTTAAGATGTCGTGCCGGGTGATGCCGGCAAGCAGGTTTAGCTTCCGGTTTGCCTCTGCCAGCATCTCCTGGTACTGCCGCTGCTGCGTTACGTCGCGGACAATGCCGGTCATCCGAAGCGGCTCTCCGCCGGGACCTGTTGCAATCACCTTTCCGACCTGGCTGATCCAGCGTCGTTGCCCCTCTTTGCCGGAGATACGGTGATCCTGCTCGTAGACCGCACCCCTGCCCTCCAGGTGTCGCTGCAGCGCATCGTTGATCGGCGGGAGCGTCGCCGACGGGAGAGTATACCCGCCGTTAGCCGTTCCCCCATCCGTTCCCTCCTCAACGAGGTTTAAGATCTCCATGGCCCGCCGGTTCAGGGCCACGCTTCCCGAAGCGAGATTCCAGTCCCAGACTCCTACGTCCGCTCCCTCGAGAGCAAACTGCAGGCGTTCCTTTGCCTCCCGGAGCTCTGCCTCTGCCTCTTTGAGCGGTGTGATGTCGGAGGCGATGCCGAGTGTACCGATGATCGTGCCCGCCGTATCCCGCAGGGGTGCAATCTGCACGGAAAACGAGGTGTCGGCGAACTCTGTTTCAAATCTGACCATGTCGCCGGAGAGTGCCTGGTGGTGGCAGGCAAGTGCGGTATGAGCGCCCGGGTAATCTCGGTAAAACTCCTGAAGCGGCATTCCGACGACCTGATTGGGCGCAAGGCTGAGTGATGCCAGGGCCGCACCGAGGGATGAGGTGAAGATGAGGTCGGTATCGGTCGTCCAGAGGGTGACCGGCAACTGGTTGAGCAGAAACCGCAGTTTCTCCTCCCGCTCCCGGAGGGTGTCCTCAATCTTCTTCTTCTCCGAGATGTCGAGCGCAATCCCCTGGGTGCCGGTGATCCGCCCTTCGCTGTCCCTGATGGCGGTCACGTTCGTGATCACCGGAAAGACTCTTCCCGTCCCCCGCCGGGCGACGAACCGGCATTCAAAGTTGGTGATGGGTGTTCCGGTCGTCAGCAGGTCATCAAACACCCTGAGCCCTGCCGGGAGGTCGTCCGGGTGAATGTTCGGCATGAACGGCTGATTGAGGATAGCCTCTTCGGTGACCTCGAATGCCGCAAGACCGCTCTGGTTCATGAAGATGATGTTGCCATCAGTGTCCGCCTTGTAGACGATATGCGGCAGGTGGTCGGCGAGCTGGCGGTACTCCCGTTCGTAGCGGCGGATCTCCTCATCTCTCCGCCGCTCTTCGGTGACGTCGCGGAAGACCAGGACGACGCCGATGATCTCTCCTCCACCGTCGCGGACGGGTGCTCCCGAGTCGGCGATCAGCCGTTCGGTGCCGTCCCGGGCGATCAGGGCGGTGTGGTTTGCAAGGCCGATGATCTTCCCGGATTCGAGGACTTTTTCAACCGGGTTTTCGCAGGGTGCACGGGTCTCCTCATTGATGATGACAAAGACCTCCGAAAGCGGCCTTCCTGATGCAGCCTCCTCGCTCCACCCCGTCAGTTCCTCGGCCACGCGGTTGATCAGAACGATGCGCCCGTCGGTGTCGGTGACGATCACGCCGTCGCCGATCGATCTGAGGGTGACTTTGAGGCGCTCCTTCTCGGCGAGAACCTCTTTCTGTGCCTGTTTCCGCCGGGTGACGTTTTCGATGATGCAGACCGACCGGTAGTATTCGCCGTCCTGGTTCCTGATGGCGGAGGAGTTGATGCGGACGTTCCGGGTGCCCCCGCCGTTTCGGATCATTCTGCACTGCAGGTTCCGGACAGAACCCCGGTCGAGTGTGGCCGACAGGGTTTCGCGGGTGCTTGGAAAGGAATCGGTATGGACAAATGCGTCGATAGGCTTGCCGATGATCTCTTTCCGGGTATAGCCGAGGACGTCAGTGATCCGGGAGTTGCACTCAACGATGGTGCCCGACCGGTCAACTGAGAGGATGAGGTCCGGAGCAGTCTCGAAGATTGTCCTGAAGTTCTCTTCGCTGCTCTTCAGTGACCGTTCCGCCCTCCGGCGTTCGACGGCTCTTCGTATTTTGTGAGCGAGTTCGGCGAACTGGGATCCTGGCCTGCCGCCTTTCTGCACGTAGAAATCCGCTCCGGCGTTGAGCGCCTCGATGACCACCTCTTCCCGGCCCCTGCCGGTGAAGATAAGGAATGGCGTATCTATACCGGCAGCGCGAATGCGCCGCAGAAACTCAATCCCGTCGATATCGGGCATCTGATAATCGGAGACGATGGCGTCGAAACGTCCTGTTCGGATATCTTTGAGCGCATCTGTTGCGGAGACCGACGACGTCACCCGTATCTGCTCCCGCTGCTCCAGGTAGATCCGGGTTATATCGAGCAGGCTCTCTTCGTCGTCGACGTGAAGAATATGAATCGGTACCCCGTCTTCCATTGCCCATCCCCGATATGCGTTCCAGTAGGTATCGTTACTGTTCCACACGATAAACGTTCCGGGATATTCGGGGCGGATTTTTGAAAACAATTCCCTTGAAAGTTTTCAATGCCGCTGAAACAACTTCTTTGCAGTTGCAGTGGTTGAGAAAGTTTGATATGTCCGATATATCTGAAACCCCTCCAAACGCCGCTTCCCGGGTATCTTTCGGGAAGCTGTTCTCCGTGCTGGAATCCCGGTTTTGTGAGGGAGTGCCTAGTAGAGAACCATCCTAACCGAAAGGTATTCCTTTTTGATCAGGTACATATGTAAGAACGAATGGTGCCGTCCTCTCCTCCGCCGGGAGCATCAGCAGGAGATGCAGCCGGAGTATCCGCCGCCATGCTGGCCGTTGTGATAGTCGTCGCCCTGCTCGGGATGACACTGTACGAGGCAATGAAGGAGTTTTTTCTTCCCGATATCTCAAAGTGGGAGTCTCACCTTATCACGATTTTCTTTGTGACGGCCATGGCTGCGGTTCTCGGGTATGCCCTGATCAGAAACCAGCGTGCCGTCCACACCCGGCAGCGGGAGATGGCGGATGCCCTGCAGCGCTCACGGGACTTTTACCTGACGATCTTCGACCAGTTACCAAATCCTATCTGGCGGACGGATGCCCTTGGTGCTGTCAACTACGTCAACGATGCCTGGCTTGGCTTCACCGGGCGGATGCGTGCGGAGGAGCTCGGTGACGGGTGGGCGGCAGGAGTACACCCGGAAGACGTCGAGCGCTGCCTGCAGACGTTCCGGGAGAAGTTTGCAGGGCGTTTTCCGTTCAGGATGGAGTATCGGCTGCGCTACCGTGACGGAACGTACCGATGGATTCTCGACCACGGAAAACCCGTCTATGAGATCGACGGCGCCTTCGGCGGATATATCGGCACCTGCTATGATATACACGACGAGAAGACGGCGAAGGAAGAGGTTGAGCGGCATATCAAACAGTTCTTCATCTTAAACCAGATCACCGGCGTGAGCACCTCCGCTCTCACTCTTGAGTCGATGCTTGCGGTAATCCTCGATAAAACACTTGGACTGCTGGAGTTTTCAGGCGGTGCGATCTACCTGCTCTCCGAGGATGCATCTGCTGCAGAACTTCGGACCGCAAAGGGGATCCCGGAAGGGCTCATAAGCAAGACGATTTCGGCACGGCACGAGCCGTCGTCGCGGATATACCTGGATGGGAAAGCGATGTATGCAGAGGACTGGCCGGCGCTCATTGATTACGGCCGATCGCTTGAGGCACTGGAGGTGATGGGCGTCCGGTCGGCTGCTGCGGTGCCCCTGGTGGCGCAGGGAAGGGTGATCGGGGGCCTGTACGTCTTCGATACCGAAGAGCGGGCCTTCACCCCGGAGATCCGGGTCACCCTGGAATCCATCGGCCGGGAGATCGGCGGGGCGATCTGGAAGGGTATCCTGCAGCAGAAACTGGAGGGTGAGATCGCGAAGGCAAACCTCTACCTCGACATCATCACCCACGACATCAACAACGTCAACTCCGTGGCGCTCGGGTATGCTCAGTTGATGATCGAGACCGCGGACGGAGACGACGTCCAGTTTGCACGCCGCGTGGAGCAGAGCATCCAGCAGAGCATCGAGATCATCAACAACGTATCCACGATCCGGAGAATCCATGAGGAGGAGCCGAAGCTCACGCCGGTCCCCCTCGACGGCGTTATCAGAAACGCCGCAGCCCGCTTCCCGGGAGCCTCAATCCTGTATGAATCGTCCGGGATGATGGTGTATGCCGACGCCCTCCTCGGGACGGTCCTGAATAACCTGATCGGGAATGCCGTCAAGTTCGCCGGATCTGAGGTCGAGATCGTCATCAGAGTGGATGACCGTGGCGATGAGGCGTGCGTCTCGGTCGAGGATACCGGCCCGGGCATCCCGGACGCCATGAAGCCCAATATCTTCAACCGTTTCCGGAGGGGCACGAGCAAAAAGAGCGGCAAGGGGCTTGGCCTTTATATATCGCGGATGCTTATTGAGCGCTACGGCGGCAGGATATGGGCAGAAGATCGAGTTGCCGGCCATCCCGAAGCGGGAGCGGCAGTCCGGTTCACTCTGCGGCGTGTAACGGCCGCCGCGTAACCGCTTGCTGTACGCTCTGGGAGCACTCTTCACCCGGTCGGTCACCCTGTGCAGGGCACTGTCACGCCAGTTCGTTTCTGCGGAGGAACTCCCGGATCTTCCTGCTCTCGACCCATCCGGCGTCAAGTTCCCTGATGAGTGCGTTGATCCGCCGGACCTGCTCGCGTAACTTCTCTGCCGTCTCCTGATCCTCCATCAGATCCGCCCGTGCCAGGATCACCTGCAGGGGGTGGCGGACGTGATCGCCGAGGATGGCAAACTGCTCCATGTTCTGCTCGATGCGGTGGATCGCCGAAACCCGCTCGGTGATGTCCTGAACCAGCACCACGTAGCTGTGTGGAATTCTCCCATCCCCGGAGATCATTCTGGTGATCAGGACATCGAAGTGGCGCGTGCCTGACCTTGACGTCCGGTAGAGGTTATGCTCCCTGATTCTGTCGAAGTCGAACTCTGCGATGTAGTGCACCGTCTCGCCCTGCTTCAGTCTGTGGCGTTCCGCCTCCGGGAGGTTCGGGTCGGAAAAAAGGTTGAACCGCTCAAGTTCCTGCTTATCGAGAACACCGAAGATGCGAAGCCCCGCCGGGTTGATGTCGACAAAGTGGCCTTCGGCGTTGTAGGATCCGATGGCTATCGGAGACTCTTCAAAGATGCTCCGGAACCGCTTTTCACTCTCCTGCAACGCCTCTTCTGCCTTTCTTCGGTCGGTGACATCATGGATGATCGAGTGCAGGAGTCTGCGGCCGTGGATGACCACAACCCCGGAGTAGACGTCTACATCCCTCAATTCGCCGTCTGCGAGCCGGTGCCGGAGCACAAAGTGGCGTTTCTGGCCGGTACGAGCCTTCTGCACCTCTGCGAAGGTCTCTTCAGGCGTGAGCGTGTTGATCTCGGTGATCTTCATAGCTGTCAGGACGCCGTGGGGGTATCCGTAGTACCCGCTCGCAGCCGGGTTTGCATCCACGATATCGCCGGTCTCCGGATCGATGATCAACATCGCCGCATGGCTCGTAGTGAAGATCGTCCGGTAGCGCTCCTCGCTCTCCGCCAGTCTCTGTTCGGCGTGAACCCGTTGGGTTATGTCGGTGATATATCCCTCTATGGCGGCGATCTCCCCGTCTGCACCGATGATCCCACGCCCCTGTTCCCAGACCCATTTTTCGTCGCCGGCCCGGGTGGTCAGGCGGTAGATCGTCTGGAAGGGTTTCTGTTCTGCGAGGGCTGCCTGCACCTCCTGCCAGACCTTGTCGCGGTCGTCCGGGTGGATCAGGTCGGCGTATGCGACTCGCCGGTTTTCAACAAGATCTTCGGGTGCGTAGCCGGTGATCGCGACAACGGCATCGCTCAAAAACTCCATCGTCCAGCTGCGATCGTTTCTGCAGCGGTAGGCCATCCCGAGGAGGTTTGAAAGCAGGGTGGAGAGCCGCTGCTCGCTTCTCCTCAGCGCTTCGACTGCCTGCTGCCGGTCGGTGACGTCATGCAGGTGCTCGATGATGAAAGCGATCTTGCCCTGTTCATCGGTTACCGGGCTGCTCCGGCATTCAAGGTGCATTCCGAGTTCGGGGACGTACTTCTCGACCGTCGCCGGTCTTTTGCTCCTGATGGCGATCTCCGTTGCACAGGCGGTGCAGGGTGTGGTTCGGCCGATGAGTTCGTAGCACTTTTTTCCCCGCACTTCGTCCGGGTTTTTGCCGAGCATCTCGTACCCGATTCGGTTATAGCGTATGATAGTGCGGTCGGGGAGCTGGACGCCGACAATATCCCCGAGTGCGTTAAAGATGCCCTCAAGGAGGGTGTTTGCTTCTTCCAGGCGGCGCCGGTCTTCTTCCCTGTGGGTGACGTCCTGCCAGACAACGATGGCGCCGGATCGGCCCTGCCGCCCGGCGATCGGCACGGCAGACGCGATGACGAACAGCGTTCTCCCCTCCCGGTCTGTTGCCGCCAGCCGGATACCCTTGACGATCTCTCCTCCGAGTGCCCGTGATTCAGGCAGTTCATCTGCTTCAACCGGCCGGCCGTCTGCACGCCGCAGAGCAAACTTTTCTGCAACCTCCTGAGCGGTTAGCCCGGTCAGAGATTTCCTTGCGAGGCCGTCGATGACCGCAGGGCTTGTTTCGAGTACCCGGCCGTCGGCACCGTAGACGATCACCCATTCTCCGGTAGCCGCGAAGGCAGCGTTGAACCTCGCCGCTTCGTCTGCAAGGTCGCGGTTCTGCCCTGCCAGTGCATCAATCCCGGCGGCGATCTCATCCAGTAACCGGGGGTCGTGCCGCCTCTTCGCCTCTTCCAGAAGCCCTTTCAGGTGATCGCCTGATGCATGCATGCAATGATACACGTATCTTCAATCCGCCTATTTACCCCTTTCCTTCATCTCCTATCGCGGCAATGGCGGACGGAAAAAAGAGGGATCCGAAAACCCCGGCTATGATCCGGCGCCTCCGTCGGGATGGCAGGGTGCTTGAGCGCGATCGTGCCGTTCCATCCATCGCCTGGTGTTTCTTTGCCTCGCTTCTGCGAGGGACTCTTGAGCGCCGGGACGGGTGTCACGGCAGGAGCGTCGAGAGGTAGTATCCCCCGAATGTCATCAGAAAGATCCCGCAGACCGCGAGCGTCAGGCGGTATCCGTGCTGCCCGAGGAAGAACCGGCCGCGGTGGATGCTTGCCGAGACGAGGGTGAGCCATCCGAGATCTGCCGTCCAGTGGCCGAACAGGAACGCAGCGGCAACCGGCCAACCGCCGCCGAGTGCCCCGATCAGGAGCGCGCTCCCGATCGAGAACCACCAGATCCAGAAGTAGGGATTCGAGACCGATGTCATTACGCCGGCGATGAAGGGGTGCGCTGCGGCGTCATGTCCTGACCCCTCCGGGATCGATGCCGAGCGGCTCTCCCGCACCGTCAGCAGCCCGAAGACCACAAGAGCCGTCCCGCCGACTCCGGCGATGAGACTGGTATAGGTGCCGATCACCGCGGCAAGCCCTGCGCAGATGAGCACCACCATCCCGGCCTCGACGACGATGTGGCCCAGGGTCACCCGCGGCCCTGCACTCCACCCACCCCGGAGAGCCGCGTTGATCGTGGCGATGAGCGTCGGTCCCGGTGCAAGCGCCCCGGTCAGGCCGATGAGAAACCCGAGGACGAACGCCCCCGGAATGTCATACATGCTGCCTCCGCCCGGAGCCTGCCCGGGATGCGTGTTCTCTGCCGATGCCGGATCATGCTCGTTCCCTGTAGTACTGATCCGCTGCAGGATAATGATTTGCCGGCCGGTGGATGGACCGGAGAAGCGGTCACGGGGAGAGGCGTGTCGGAGCCGGCAAAAAAAGATGTGGTGATTTACAGGGCGCCGATGCACTGATACCCGCGATGCGACGGGTATTGGAGCCCTGCCGTCCTGTCCAGAATCGCCGCATGGGCGGCTGCCAGGCGGGCGATTGGTACCCGGTAGCCCGAGCAGGACACATAGGACAGGCCGATCCGGTGGCAGAACCCGATTGAATCCGGATGGCCGCCGTGCTCACCGCAGATGCCCACCTTCATCCCCGGCCTGGCATCCCTGCCCCACATGACAGCGAGTTCCATCAGACGGCCCACACCCTTTACGTCCAGCACCTCGAACGGGTTGTCCTGCAGGATGTGCCGTCTGTTATACATCGGCAGGAACTTGTTCTCGGCATCCTCGCGTGAGAACGAGAAAGTAGCCTGGGTCAGATCGTTGGTGCCGAAGGAGAAGAACTCGGCTTCCTCGGCAAGGTTTTCGGCCCGCAGGCAGGCGCGTACGACTTCCAGCATGGAGCCGAACTTCACGTCCAGCTTCACGTGATGTGCCCTCTCGACATCAGCCCGGATCTCCTCGACGCAGTCTTTCACCTGTTTCAGCTCCTGGGCCGTGCAGACCTGGGGCACCATGATCTCGGGGTGTACTGCAATGCCGGATTTCTGGCATTCTGCCGCGGCTTCCAGGATTGCCCGGATCTGCATGGCATAGATCTCCGGGAAGGTAAGGCCGAGCCTGACTCCCCGGTGGCCCAGCATGGGGTTGACCTCGTGCAGTGCGCGGACCTTTGTGAGCATGGCCTCCTTCTTCTGGATAGCCTCTTCGACCAGCACCGGCTCGGCCGGCATCTGCACCGTCGGATGCACGTCCCTGCTGCGGTACATAAACTCCACCGCATCCGAGAGCACCCGGATGCCGCGCAGGACAGTGCGGAGATGACGCAGTTCGTCCAGTTCATCGATGAGCTGCTGTTCGGCGGGCAGGAATTCATGGATCGGAGGGTCAAGGAGCCGGATGGTCACCTGCCGTGGAGCCATAACCGTGAAGATGCCTTTGAAGTCTTCGCGCTGGATCGGGAGCAGCCTGTTCAGGGCGGCCTGGCGCTCTTCCCGGGTGTCGGCTACGATCATGTCCACGACGATCGGGAGGCGATCGGTATCATTGAACATCCGCTCGGTTCGGCAGAGGCCGATACCCATGGCACCGAACTTCAGCGCCGTTCTCGCATCCTCGGGTGTATCGGCGTTGGCCATCACCTGGAGTCTCGCCGTTTCGTCCGCCCAGGAGAGGAGGACGGTGAGTTCCGGCGAAAACTCCTGCTCGATCATGGGAACCTCTCCCAGGAAGACGTTCCCCGACGTGCCGTCGATGGTGATAAGGTCCCCTTCATGGAATTCGTGGTCGCCCACGATCGCTCTCTTCAGATGGACGTCCACGGAGATCCCTTCGGCACCGGCAACGCAGGGTTTGCCCATACCCCGCGCGACGACGGCCGCGTGCGATGTCTTCCCGCCCCTGCTCGTCAGGATGCCGCGTGAAGCGAAGAACCCGTGAATATCTTCGGGTTTCGTCTCTTCCCTGACCAGGATGACCCGCTCCCCCGTGCGCCCCAGTTTTTCAGCCCGGTCGGCGTCGAAGACAGCAACCCCTACCGCTGCGCCGGGGGATGCAGGAAGTCCCTGTGCCAGGGGTTCTGCCTCCGCTGTGGTATCCAGCTGCGGGAACAGCAGTTGTTCGAGCATATCAGGCTGCACCCGCAGGATTGCGTATTCTCTCTCGATGAGCCCGGACTGTGCCATGTCGACTGATGTTCTGACGAGTGCGGCGGCATTCATCTTGCCGTTCCTGGTCTGCAGACAGTACAGGACCCCTTTCTGAATGGTAAACTCAAAGTCCTGGACTTCCCGGTAATGGTTCTCCAGTCGGTGACGCAGGTCGACGAGCTGGTCGTAGATCTCCGGCATCTCGTCAGCGAGCGCTGCCACCGGCTTGGGCGTCCTGACCCCGGCGACAACATCTTCGCCCTGGGCGTTCACAAGATACTCGCCGAAGAGGGCGTTCTCACCGGTGCCCGGATCGCGGGTGAACGCAACTCCGGTGGCTGAGTCCTCGCCCATGTTGCCGAAGACCATGGCCATCACGTTCACTGCTGTTCCGTCGGCCATATCCGGCGTAATCTTAAACTCCCTCCGGTAGTCCATAGCGCGTTTTCCCATCCAGGAGCCAAAGACCGCTCTGATGGCGATCTCGAGCTGCTCGTAGGGATCGGACGGGAAGGGTCTGCCGGTGCTCTTTTCAACGGCGCTCATGAACCGTTCCGTTATCTCAATGAGATCGTTGCAGGAGAGATCTTCGTCCCGCTCTGCTCCTGCCTTTCTCTTGACAGCCTCGAACTCGGTATCAAAATCCTCTTCCGGCACACCCAGTGCGATTTTACCGAAGAGCTGAATAAAGCGGCGGTACGCGTCGTATCCGAACCGTGCATTTCTGGTCTCGGCAATCAGCCCCTGAAGCGTCTTCGGGTTAAGCCCGAGGTTCAGGATGGTGTCCATCATGCCCGGCATCGAAAGTGCAGAACCGGAGCGGACTGATATGAGGAGCGGCGTCTCCCCTCTGCCGAACTGCCGGCCGGTCTCGGCTTCGAGATCTGCAAGTGCATGATGCACCTGTTCAAGCATTCCTTCCGGAAGCCTGCGCTCCGGGTCGTCCAGGAAGGCTCTGCAGGCTTCGGTGGTGATGACGAAACCGGGCGGTACGCTGATTCCGATCTGTGTCATCTCGCAGAGGTTGGCGCCTTTGCCCCCGAGCAGTTTTTTATTCGTACCATCGCCTTCGGCGAAGGTGTAGACCCATTTCATGCTCATGTTTCCCTTGTGCAGTGGTTATTGCAGTGATTCGGTGACGTCTCTGTATGCTGTTCTTCTCGACCAGTGAAGTTCCACATAACCGTTTATAATCGCCCCCAAATATACTTTTGCTAATATATATTTCGTTAAATATTTGATTTTCGGCGATATTTGTCCGTCTCAGTCCGGATAATTTCATTTTTCCCTCCGATGGAATAGGATACGAACCGGATCTGGTATACCGTATTGAGAGCGTTCCCGGATCGCATCCGGACTTTTTCTGGGTGCCATCCTCCCGGGCGCCGGCCCTGGGTGCGCAGAGCCCGGGCCTTGAACGAGCCGGAAATCTGCTTTTTCCCGGGCAAAAACCGGATCGTGAGTGCCCGGACGCACCCGGGATCCCCTCGTGTCAGGCCGCGCATGGTCAGGCGGAGAGCCCGCCAGCGGATCCCTTCTGCTGCATGGCATCTTCCCAAGACGCAATGCGCATGGAAACGCAATCCGGGCATGAAAATTGTTTCTGGCGGCGGATGGCCGATGCAGTGATAATGCCCGGTGCAGCGGCGTCGGCAGGACCCTGCCTCCGGCGCCGTCGTGATGTTGTCTCGTTCGCAACAAACTCTTTATGGGTGTCAGGAGTGAACTATACAGGCAAGCGGAGGGAGAGCGTGAAGACACCATTTCATCTGATAGCGGATATCATCAACCGGCGGCCCGCGGTGGTCGCCGCAGTGTTCATGCTTGTCTTTATCATCGCGCTGTACGGCATGGGCCTCACGACGATGCAGACGGGAAGCGACACGTACCTCGATAAGGACACCCCACGTGGGGCTCTGCTCGACACCTATATGGATACGTTCAAATCCGATGCGGTGATGTTGCTCATCGAGTCGGATACCGTTCTTGAGCCCGAGACACTCGCGTACCTCGACCGCCTCCAGCAGGACATGCTGCGCGTCCGGCATGTCACCGGGACGTCCAGTATCGTTGATATGGTCAAACAGGCCAATGGAGGTGAACTTCCGCGATCCCAGGCCGAGATCATCAGCGCAAAAGAGCGGGTTCCGGCCGATCTTCTCGAGCGGTACGCACCGTCGAACCTGATGACGGTCGGCATCGTCACGCTTGAGCCGGGCCTGACCGAGGAGGTCAAGACGCAGGTGCTCGATGAGATGGAATCCCGGATCGTGCTCTCCGATATGCCCCCCGGTGTCCAGGTGACGGTCTCCGGCGACGCTGCATTCAACAAGCAGATGAGCGAAGAGATGGGCACCGGCATGGGCGTCCTCATCGGTGCGGCTATGCTGCTCATGGTCCTCGCCGTTGCTCTCCTCTTCGGCCACGTCCGCTACCGGTTCCTGCCGGTCTTCGTGGTTGCATCCGGGTTGATCCTGACGTTCGGGATCATGGGGCTCGCGGGTATTCCCATCAGTATGGTGGTCATCGGCGCCTTCCCGGTGCTCATCGGCATCGGCATCGATTACGCCATCCAGTTCCAGTCGCGCTTCGATGAGGAGATGCAGACATCGACCCTTCCGGAGGCGGTTGTGGCCACCGTGGTCAATTCAGGTCCCGCCATCCTCTACGCCATGATCGCAACGTCGCTCGGCTTCATCGCCATGTGGATCGCGCCGGTGCCGATGGTTGCCGACTTTGGTCTGATCTGCGTTATCGGTGTGGCCTGCTGTTACCTTGCGGCGCTCGTCATTGTGCCCACGTTCGGCACGCTGGTCAAATACCGGCCGAAGGAAAGCACTTCAGCCGTTACGGGCGCGGGCATGGAGGCATACGACCGTCTCCTTGGGAATCTTGCCGGAAGAATCGCAAAAAACCCCATCCCGCTCATTGTCATCTTCGGGCTGGTTGCTGTTGCAGGCGTTCAGCTCGACAGCCGGATTCCCATCAACGCCGACGAAGAGACCTTTGTCCCGTCGGATATGCCCGCGGTGGTCGATCTGCATAAAGTCTCGCGGGTAATGGGCTCGACCGAGAGTATGCCGATATTCGTCCGCGGCTACGGGGTGACGAAGCTCGATACCCTCGAGTGGATGAAAGACTTCCAGGACTACGAGATAACGCACAACGATAAGATCACCTCCGCCACCAGCATCGTCACCTACGTCCTGCAGTACAACAACGGCACGATGCCCGCGACCGACCAGGAGGCTGCGGCGGTGCTGGAGCGTATCCCTGAGGAGACCCGCGACCAGTACCTCAGCGGCAACACCGAGGCCGTCATAGAGTTCGGGCTTGTATCGATGGAGAATGAGGTCGCCCTCTCGCTGGTGGAGCGGGTGAACAGCGATCTGTTATGGATGAGCCCGCCGCCCGGCATCACCGCAGTGCCGACCGGCATGCTGGAGATGTTCACCAACCTGATGAACGATATCGCGGAGAGCAAGATTACGATGACCGTCCTTGGGTTCGGGCTGATCCTGCTCTTCCTGATCGTCGTCTACCGAAAAATTACTGCCATCTCTCCGATCATCCCCATCATCTTCATCGTCGGCTGGAACGGTGCGATCATGTATCTCCTCGGGATCGACTACTCGCCGATGACGGCCACGCTCGGTTCGATGACGATCGGTGTCGCGTCCGAGTACACCATCCTGATCATGGAGCGCTACCAGGAGGAGCGTGGGCGGGGCAGGGAGAAGATCGATGCCATCAGGCAGGCGGTTCAGAAGATCGGAACGGCCATCACTGTCTCCGGTATGACGACGGTCTTCGGGTTCTCCGCACTCCTGCTCTCGTCATTCAATATCATCAAGAACTTCGGTGTCGTAACAGTGATCACGGTCGGTTTCTCACTGATGGGAGCAATCCTTGTCATGCCGGCCGTCCTCTCTCTGATGGGCAGGTTCTCGCAGGGCACATCTGCATCGGCGGCACACGAGGAGCCCGGACCCCTGTAACACATTTTTTGTTTTCATCCCAAGTTTGCCATTTGGTTTCTCGAGGTGCTTCATGCCCCTAAAATGTCCAGGATGGTCAGAATAGGAGGTAGTCCCCCAGGAAACACCTGATACCCTCGTGTCGGTGATTGCTCTTTTGCGGCTCTGCGACATTCGAACATTGCGGACCGTAGCGGCAATCGCGTCGGGGGAGGGGTATCAGGGGAGGAGGCCGGCCCCCTCGCCTGGCCCCACTCCCACGAAGACACCTGCATCGGTCCGCTTTATCCCGGAGGAGTGACCACAAAGGGAACGAGCAGGAGCCCACAGTCGGTCGGACTCTTTGAAATGCCTTTTCAAGAGTATTCCGGGGCACTCCCGAATAGAATTTGGCAGTTGAGTTACATTTGCGAGTGAAATGCACACTTTATTATCAGAATGCGAAGTCTGCCTGAAATGCAAGGTCCAAAATGAGGAAGTTTCGGGAGATATTTTTCCAAATACCTGGAACTGTCAAATTCTATTCCGGCACAATCTGAGAAATTTGAGTAAACTGGCAAACGTAGGTTTCATTTCCCCGGTTCGCTATGGACGTCTCAGCCGGAAGATGATCGCCAGCAGGACTGCGCCGCAGAGACCGATGAGCGCCGTCCATGATTTCTGCGGCGACTTCGTGAGGGCGGAGGGTGAATCGCCGGCTGCATCGATCGTTGTGTTTTCGAAGAGTGCGTACATGCCTGACTGGGTCACTGCCGCTTCAACGCTTCTGTTCGATGCATCAACGCGTACCGGGATCTTCACCCAGCCCGATGTGGTGTTGTACTTCCTGACGGAGAGGTTGTCACCCCCTTCTGCCTTCCAGTCGCCCGCACTGATGATGATCTTCAGGGTTGCCGGCGGATGGAATGTCAGATCTTTGGGCAGAATTCGGTATCCGTACCCCGTGAACGTACCGGCGGTCGACCCGGCGGTCGCGAGAACCTCCGGCTGGCCGACCGGCTCAAGCCGGATCGCCTCACCCGATATGGTTTCATCGTCCGTTGTCAGGACACCGGCAGCCGGTACGGAGACTGTTGCAGTGTCGTCATCGGCGCGGACGAGTATCATCTCCCCGGATGCATCGGCCGTGGCCGTAGCCTGGGCAACCATGATGATGCCAAGGAGAATGCATGCCGACAGGAATGTGCACTTCCGGATACTTCGTATAATTCTCATAAAAAAGTTAGGCTGTGAGAGCACCCAGTGTGCCGGGCTCCTGCATAAAGAGCCAGTACCCCTTCATCGGCATCATCTGCTGCTCTCTACCCTGTGCATTGTTGACGATCACGGTCTCGTAGCTCTGGTTCCGGGCGTCATATCCGAGCAGATAGACCCAGTCCTCTTCCACTGACTGTAACGTCTCATTTACGGTATGCGGCTCGGTGTCCGAGAGGCCAATGCCACTCCAGCCCTGCGTGAGGTTTTTGGACGCCGGAACGTTTACCGGATACGAAGTGAAATTTACGGTGACGTTTGTTGTCTCATTCGAATAGACCCAGTAGGCGTCGAGTACTTCCAGGGTCGTATCGTTGTCGAGCGTCTCCCATCCGCCGGCCTGGGTGAACCGGTAGACCTCTCTGCCTGCCGTGTCTACGTTTTGGAAGACAGCCTCTATCGTGTCGTTCCCGTCGGCAAGTTCTTTCGGAATAGCGATGAAGTTCCATCCCTCGTAGAGCTGGAGTTGCTCCGTCATGTTCATCGTCTGGTTCATCGTTTCATTCATTGTCTGGTTCTGCGTCATATTCCGCGTCTGGTTCTCTGTCACGTTCTCCGCGGTCTGGTTTGCGGTGACGTTGACGGCCGCGGTCACCGGCGGGTCGAGGGGCGTGTGGTCGTTGTTGACGAGCTGAACTGCAAAGGTGTGGTTGCCGGCCGTGACGTTCTCCCACGTATAGGACGTGTTGGTGCTCACGGCATACGAGCCGTTCTCCGGCACCGCAGGGCTGCCCTGCTGTGTCGGGAGCGGCTCGACGTCCATGTAGTAGTGGACGTGGCCTTCACCGGTCACGGCCGATTGTCCCAGGCTGTCGACGAGGCTGAAGTTCGCGACCTCGATCGCGACCGTCACGTTCCCGGCACTCACGCCCGACCCGTTCTCGGGCATCGTAATCGTCACGTTCGGCATCCCGGTCACGTTGCCCATGGTCTCGTTCCCGGTCATGTTCTCCGAGATCCGGCCTCCAGTCACGTTAAATGGCTGAACGACGACCTCTCCCATGACTGTCTCCGGTCTGTCACTGCCGGGGAACTCAAACGCCCCCTTCTTTCCCGCATCGACATGGAGCATCGCGTAGAGCGTCTCCGTCGCGTTTTCAGTCTCGATCTGCACGGTGACGTTCTCGTTTACTCCTCTCGATATCAGGGCCTTCCCGATGATGGGGCCGGGTGTGTCGTTCTGCTCGGCGTGGATCACTACCCAGTTGTCCCGCTTGGCGATGGCCTCAGAGATGACGACGGAACCGTTTTCGATTGGCTGGTCGGTGACGGTTATGTTGGGTGTGATAGTATCCATCGTCTGGTTCTCGGTCATATTCTGCGTCTGGTTCTCGGTCATATTCTGCGTCTGGTTCTCGGTCATATTCTGCGTCTGGTTCTCGGTCATATTCTGCGTCTGGTTCTCGGTCATATTCTGCGTCTGGTTCTCGGTCATATTCTGCGGGATCAGCACCTGGTCGATGACGTGAACGACGCCGTTGCTTGCGTTCAAATCTGCCTGGACGACGGAAGCGTTGTTCACCATCAGGTCGCCGGTGGACTGGTTCCGGCTGATCGTCAGGTTCTGCCCGAGCAGCGTCTGCAGCATGACCGTTGCATTCTGTGTCTGGTTCATCGTCTGGGTCATGTTCTGCTGCTGCGTCATATTCTGCGTCATGTTCGCTGTCTGGTTCCGGGTCATGTTGTTGGTCTGGTTCATCGTCTGGTTCTGTAGCATTTCCATCAGTTGCTGTGAGGTATAGTTCCCCTCCACGACGTGATACTGCAGGACTGCGGTGAGGTTCGCGGTGTCGTTGCCGAGTGCCTCAAAGGCCGCGTCGTTCGGTGCGAAGATGGTATACGGCCCGGCGGCCGAGAGCGTTCCGGTCAGGTTGGTGGTATTGATTGCGTCATAGAGCATCGTCAGGTTCTGTTCCTGCTCGATCAGGTCGACGATGGTCATGTTCCGGGTCACGTTGTCCATGGTCTGGTTCTGAGTCACGTTATCCATCGTCTGGTTCTGGGTCACGTTGTCCATGGTCTGGTTCTGAGTCACGTTGTCCATCGTCTGGTTCTGGGTCACGTTGTCCATGGTCACGTTGTCCATGGTCTGGTTCTGAGTCACGTTATCCATCGTCTGGTTCTGGGTCATGTCGCTGATGGTCGGGAAGACGGTCAGGGTATCCTTTGGCATCATCTGCCCATCGGTCGCAGAACCGTAGACGAAGGTGACGTTATCTCCGTCATTTACCCGTTTTTGGGCAGCACCGGCGGTGAACTGCTCTCCGTTGAGGAGGTACGTCCAGTTCATCATCGTGCCGTTGACGACATCGTTCTCAATCCCGTCAATCGAGGCGATGTGGAGATATCCCCGCTCTGGTGGCAGTGCATGGATGACTGTATAGTTAAAACCGCCTGCTTCGGAGGCTGCCTGGAGTGCACCGAGCACCGATATATTGCTGACAATATACGGCTGTGATGAATTTACCGGTGTTATGGTAAAGTTTCCACTGCTGTTCAGGGTGACATTCTCTTCTCCTAGGGACGCTGCCAGCGTTGCAGCAGGCAATGCCACGAGGAGGAGAAGGCACAGATACAGTACAAAGTGTCGTCTCATCTAGCTCCCCCCTGTGAGGGCTTGGGGGGAGTGTCGAAGAACTATTTATAGATTTTTATAATTGCATCACTATCTATTTTTTGTGAAGGTAATTGTCATGATTGGCGCGTAATTTGGCTTTATTTGGGCAAAACGCTTTAAGCAGGAATTGTGGAATCCGTGTGGTTTCTGCGGCTTTGCTGCCTGAAAATAAGTGGGATGACTCCGCTCCCCTGAAGAGGAGCGATCACCCGCTGCTGCAGAGACTAGACCGTCTGGTTGGCCGTTGCAGTCTCGGTCTGGTTGGCAGTTGTCTGATTCTGCGTCATGTCCTGGGCGGCCTCTGCTGCTCCCGTTGGCTGCAGTGTGACATTTTCAGGGATCAGAACCGTGTCGATGGTGTGAATGACGCCGTTGCTGGCATCGATGTTGGCCATCTCGACAGTGGCGTTCTCGACCATGATATCTCCGTTGCTCACGGTTACGACGATGTCCTCACCAAGGAGCGTCTCCAGGGTGGTCGAACCGGATGCAGTCGTGTTGTTTGTCGCGTTGGCGCCTGCTGCCATACCAATGATCTCGTCTGCCGTATACTCCCCTTCTACGACGTGGTACTGCAGGACGGTAGCAAGTTTCTCGTTGTTGTTGAGCAACTCAGAGAGGTCTTCCGGTGTCAACTGACCGAATGCATCGTTCGTCGGAGCGAAGACGGTGTACGGACCTCCGGTATCGAGTGTCTCGGTCAGGTTGGCGTTGCGGCTGGCCGTTCCCAGCGTGGACAGGTTGTCATCCTCGGCGATAACATTGACAATACTCATCCCGGTCTGATTCGCCTGCCCGGTCACATTTTCAGGCGGCATCAGCACCGCATCAATGACATGGACGACGCCGTTGCTGGCATTGATATCCGCCATGACGATCGTGGCGTTCCCGACCATCAGGTCACCGGTGGACTGGTTCTGGCTGACCGTCAGGTTCTCACCGAGCAGCGTCTGCAGCATGACCGCCGCCTGTTGCTGCGCCGTCACGTTCTCCATGGTCTGGTTGCCGGTGACATTCTCCATCGTCATGTTTGCTGTCTGGTTCGCTGTCTGGTTCTGGGTTACGTTCTGCTCCTGCGTCATGTTCGCGGTCTGGTTCTGCGTCATGTTCGCGGTCTGGTTCATCGTCTGGTTCTGCAGCATCTCCATCAGCTGCTGTGAGGTGTAATTGCCCTCGACGACGTGATACTGCAGGACTGCCGTGAGCCGGTCGGTCTCGTTCATCAGCTGGTCGACGGTCTCGTTGCCGAGTGCCTCGAAGGCCGCGTCGGTCGGCGCAAAGACAGTATACGGCCCGTCCTGGCTGAGCGGTTCGGTCAGGTTGGTGGCATTGACGGCCGCCGCCAGGGTCGTCAGGTTCTCCTGCTGCCCGAGCACGTCTGCAACCGTCATGGCCGCGGTTGCGTTGCCCGCAACGGTCTGATTCTCCGTTGCATTCGTAGGCATTGTGGTTACGTTGCTTGCATTGCTTGCATTGTCCGTCGTGGCGTTCTCTCCGACCATCGGGCCGTCGAATAGTGCAGCCGATACTGTGGCGGATGCCATAAGCAGGAGAAGAATACTCATTCCTGCCAAGAGATATGATTTCATGCTTGTCCCCCCTGTAAAGGTCATCGGGGATTGCCCTGTTAATATATAAATGCTACTATATTTCTGGTGTGGCTGTAAATTCTTGTTTATGGACGCTATGTGTTCCAGAATTCGAGAGGTCGCCAGGTTGATTTTTGGAAGGTTCGGCAACTGCTATAATTCCGGCAGTGACTCATCCGAAGTTTAAAAGAGTGATCCGGGGAAGGTATATCCCCTGCAGGAACCGTTGCTCCATGTTCCGGATGTTTTTCGAGCCTCTACACCGTACGGTTAATGTACGTCAGTGTGGACTGGTTGCCGACGATGACGACGCCAGCTGCCGCTGGCTGCCCATCCTGTGCGGACTGATTGTCGAGAGTCACATTATACGTCGTAAGGTTCTGGAAGATACCCCCTGCCGTCTGGTTGGAGTCCTGCGGCGAGGTATCGTTGACGATGACGAGTGTGGACTGGTTGCCGACGATCACGATGCTCTCATTATCCATTGTCTGGTTCTGGGCTGCAGCACCCCGGATCATGGTCATGCCGGGAGGAAGCAGCACCCGATCGATGGTGTGAATGACGCCGTTGCTGGCATTGGTATCCGGCTGGACGACGGAGGCATTGTTGACCATCAGCATGCCGGTGGACTGGTTGCGACTGATCGTCAGATTCAGCCCGAGCAGTGTCTGCAGTTCTGTTGCATTCTGCGCCTGAGTCATCGCCTGGGTCATATTCTGCTGCGGAGTCATATTCTGGGTCTGGTTCGCTGTCTGGTTCTGGGTTACGTTCTGCTGCTGCGTCATATTCTGTGTCTGATTCGCCGTCTGGTTCTGTGTCTGATTCATCGTCTGGTTCTGTGTCTGATTCATCGTCTGGTTCTGTGTCTGATTCATCGTCTGGTTCATCGTCTGGTTCTGGGTCATGTTCAACAGCTGCTCGGAGGTATAGTTACCCTGAACAGTGTGATACAGCAGAATCTGGCGAAGCACAGTCGTGTTATTGAGGAGCTGATTGATGGTGTCGTTGCCGAGTGCCCCGAAGGCCTCGTCGTTCGGTGCGAAACAGGTGTACGGGCCACCCGTCGAGAGCGTCTCGGTCAGGTTGGTGGCATTGATCGCGGTTGCAAGGATCGTCAGGTTCTGATTCTGGTTGATCACATCGACCAATGTATTATTCTCTGTCTGATTCTGCGTTACATTCTGCTGGGTCATGTTCTGTGTCTGGTTCACCGTCTGGTTTTCGGTTACGTTCGCCGTGGTTGCGTTGGCCGCGGTCTGATTCGCGGCGGCCGTTTCCGTCTGATTGGCGATGGTGAGCTCCTGGCCGACGATTGTTATCGCCTCATTGTCCATAGCGGCATCCTCTTCTCCCATCGGCGCTGCCATGACGATGGCAGGTGCAGCCAGCAGGAACAGAATGCACGTACTCAACAGAAAGACTGATTTGTGCATACAAACCCCTCCTTAGGGGAGTGTGGGGGATGCTTGTTATAGTATAAAAGTGTTATTATATTGCAAATTTTTGGATTTTTATCGACTCTTTTCTGTGTTTGACTGGAAAATTGCCGCCTAAATCTCGGTGTGGATCTGGAAATGCTCTTTGCCGCCGGATACGGCCTTCAGATATGTCTTTTCAGGCAGAATCCCGCGTATGTGGACTGAAGGTATACTCTCCGCAGGAAGTCGCCAAATGGTAGAAGACGTTCAGTGCGGTGTATGCACAAAAAAGTGGAAGCGAACACCGTCCCTGAGTGGACGGTGGATGTCATGAGATCAATCTGGCAGCAGCCCGGATCAGGATACCCGGTTAATCCAGGTCATCACACCCCCGTCCATTGAGAGTGTCGGCCCGTTGTATGATGACTGGTTCTCCGCAGTCATGTTATCCACGGTCTGATTTGCCGTGGTCATGGCACTGAGGGTCATGTTCTCCGGGATCAGCACCGTGTCGATGATGTGAATGATGCCGTTGCTGGCATTGATGTCCGGCTGGACGACGGAGGCGTTGTTGACCATCAGCATGCCGGTGGACTGATTGAGGCTGATCGTCAGATTCTGTCCGAGCAGCGTCTGCAGTTCTGTTGCATTCTGCGCCTGGGTCATCGTCTGGGTCACGTTCTGCTGCGGAGTCATGTTCTCTGTCTGGTTCTGGGTCATGTTGGTGGTCTGATCCGTTGTCTGATTCATCGTCTGGTTCTGGGTCATGTTCAACAGCTGCTCGGAGGTATAGTTACCCTGAACAGTGTGATACAGCAGAATCTGGCGAAGCACAGTTGTGTTATTGAGGAGCTGATCGATGGTGTCGTTGCCGAGTGCCCCGAAGGCCTCGTCGTTCGGTGCGAAACAGGTGTACGGGCCACCCGTCGAGAGCGTCTCGGTCAGGTTGGTGGCATTGATCGCGGTTGCAAGGATCGTCAGGTTCTGATTCTGGTTAATGACGTCGACCAGTGTATTGTTCTCTGTCTGATTCCCGGTCATATTGTCGGGCATCATAGTCACATTACTTTCGTTCCCCATAGTGGCATTCTCTTCCCCCATCGGCGCTGCCATGACGATGGCAGGTACGATCAGCAGGACCAGAATGCACATGCTCAGAAAGACCAATTTGTTCATACAGACCCCTCCATAGAGGCTCATGAGCAATCTACGCCATACTATAAAAATATTATTATATCAAAGGCTTGATGAATGAGATTTCACGATCCTGTCGGCGCTCGGGAAGACTTCACTCAGATGGCCCGGGATCTACCGCGGTCACTGAAGTATACAACCATTGGTTCCGGAAAAGCCGGGGGTAGTGCCCTACGAAACAACTGATATTACCTTTGTTGGGATCGCACCCGGGTGTTCCCGATTGATTGCACCCCGGGGCACGGCTTTCCATTGGGTATCGCCATGACTGCCCCCGCCCCTGGGGGAGGGGGGAGGAGGCCGGAGGTCGGGCGAGGTGGGGGGTGAGGCGTGAGGATCTTTGCGTAAAACAGGGGAGGGGGGAGGCTCCACCCCCATGGCGATAGCCACCACGGTCCACGGCATGGGGAGACGCCCGGGAAAAAGGTCGTCCCCGGGACAAGCCCGGTTCGGCACCAATCCCGTCAGGGAAGAATGACAGCCGGAAGAGAGATTCACCAAAGCCCGATAACGGATATCTTCTCCCCAGGTTATTTTTTGTCATGAACGCCTGTTGGTGGATAGCGGAATTCGGTCGGGTTCTTTGAGATCAAGTATCAGGTATATGCTGGAGCACTACCAAAATTGGGAGGGTAGGCTGCCTTACCCGTCAGGCTAACCGGTTCTGTTAATGATCGTCAGATCCCCGGAATCTTCGGATATGATCGCCGAAGATTGATCTGCTGGTGTTGCACCCGGTTCGGTCAGAACTGCTGCGGTTACATTTTCAGGCGGCATCAGCACCGCATCAATGACATGGACGACGCCGTTGCTGGCATTGATATCCGCCATGACGATCGTGGCGTTCCCGGCCATCAGGTCACCGGTGGACTGGTTCTGGCTGACCGTCAGGTTCTGCCCGAGCAGCGTCTGCAGCATGACCGCCGCCTGCTGCTGCGCCGTCACGTTCTCCATGGTCTGGGTGCCGGTGACATTCTCCATGGTCATGTTTGCTGTCTGGTTCTGGGTCATGTTCGCTGTCTGGTTTGTGGTCTGGTTCCCTGTGGTCACGTTCTGCTCCTGCGTCATGTTCGCGGTCTGGTTCATCGTCTGGTTCTGGGTCATCTCCATCAGCTGCTGTGAGGTGTAATTGCCCTCGACGACGTGATACTGCAGGACTGCCGTGAGCCGGTCGGTCTCGTTCATCAGCTGGTCGACGGTCTCGTTGCCGAGTGCCTCGAAGGCCGCGTCGGTCGGTGCAAAGACGGTATACGGCCCGTCCTGGCTGAGCGGTTCGGTCAGACCGGTCGCATTGACGGCCGCCGCCAGGGTCGTCAGGTTCTCCTGCTGCCCGAGCACGTCTGCAACCGTCATGGCTGCCGCGGTCTCGTTACTCTCATCGACGACAGTAACTGAAATATTCAGGGTGTACGCTGCCTCTGCAAGCGTGTGGTTCGCGGGTCCGTACGAGTAGGTTACGGTGTCTCCGCTGTTTACCCGTTTCTGAGCAGGTCCTGCCTGCATCTCATCTCCGTTCAGCCAGTATGTCCATGAAACCGGAGTGTCGTTCTCCATCCGGTTTTCAATGCCCGCGACTGAGGTGACGAGGAGATACCCCATTTCGGCGGGCATTACATTGGTGACGGTATAATTCGGATCACCGTCCAGGGATGCAGCGTGAAGAGCGCCGAGCGCTGAATGCTGATGAACGATGTACGGCTGCATTGTGTTGGCCGGCACGATGGTATAGTTCTCCGTACTGACCAGCGTGGCGTTCTCATCACCGATGGAAACGGCCATAGCAGAAACAGGAATGGCCAGAAAAAGGATACATCCAAGGTACAGAAGTCTCGTGTGGTTCATTAGGATCCCTCCGACAGGGTTCGAGAGAATCTACAACATTTTATAAAATTGTTCCTATAATTCATCATTTGAACGGGATACCATCTCCCGGGTTCACCCATGCTGCTGCCGCGGAACGGCGATGGATATCTCTGGAGACGAACGCGTCGACCAGACCGCTCATTGCCTTCAAAAACCGGATCTCACGGAAAAAGAGGTTTTTTGGGTTGGAGTCGGACAGGAGTGTGGAATTCCTCTCGTTCAGGCTGTCATTCCGGTCTCATTGCCCGCCGTCTGGTTCTGCGTCATGTTTGTCTGGCCGGTCACGGTCGCGTTCTGTGGGATCAGCACCTGATCGATGATGTGGACGACGCCGTTGCTGGCGTTCAGATCCGCCTGGACGACGGAAGCGTTGTTCACCATCACCTGCCCGTTCTCCTGTGTGATCGTCAGGTTCTCACCGCCCAGGGTCTGCAGTTCCGTTGCGTTCTCGGTCTGGTTGTCGCCTCCGAAGAGCCCGCTGAGGAAGCTGAAGATATCCCCGTCGTCGGTCTGGTTGCCGCCGGTCATGTTCATCAGCTGCTCGGCGGTGTAATTGCCCTCCACGACGTGGTACAGCAGAATCTGCTCGAGCTCTGTCTGGTTGCTGAAGAGCTGGTCGATGGTCTCGTTGCCGAGCGCCTGGAATGCCTCATCAGTCGGAGCAAAGACCGTATACGGCCCTCCGGTCTGAAGCGGTATGGTCAGGTTTGCCGCGTCGAGTGCGGTCGCAAGCATTGTCAGGTTCTGTTCCTCTCCGATCACCTCAGCCACAGTCATGTTGCCGGTCTGATTCTCCGTCATATTCTCGGAGACGATGGTCACGTTGCTTGCATTGTCTGCCGTGGCATTCTCATCACCCATCGGAAGCGCCGTTGCAGCGGCAGTGAGCCCGAAGGCAAAGAGAATGCATACGCATACACAAAGGATTAATCTCATACTACTCCCCCCCTGCAGGCGGGGGATGGATGCTGTGGTATATAATACTAATCGATCTTTACCTGTGGTTCCGGTGCAGCATGACGGCTGGACAAAAACACCCCTTTCGCAGCCGACAGCCGTTATCTCTCTCCGCAGCCGCCGTGCACACGCTTCCCGGAATATGCGAGGCGTTCACGGCCTGATCAGCACCGTCTTCTTCTCCAGGTAGTCTTCGAGAGCCTCATAGCCGTTCTCCCGCCCAAGACCGCTCTCCTTCATGCCGCCGAACGGTACCTCCGGCGGAATACGCAGGTGCTGGTTTACCCAGATGATGCCGGCCTTCAGCCCGGAGCAGGCCTGGTCGACGCAGTCAAGGTTCTTCGTCCATACAGACGCACCGAGCCCGAAACGGCTTTTGTTTGCCAGCGAAAGAGCCTCATCCAGGTCGGTCACGGAGACGGCGGGGAGAACCGGGCCGAAGACCTCCTCGGCAAGGAGCACCGAGTCCTGCGGCACATCAGTTATCAGCGTCGGTTCGTAGAAGTATCCTGCATGAAAATCCTCTCCGTGCGGGACACTGCCTCCTGTACGGATGGTGCCTTCGTTCCCCTCCCGTGCCGCCTCCACAAGATCGACTATCCGCTGCTGCACCGCCCGGTTGTTCATCGGCCCCATGGCCACGCCCTCCGTCATCCCGCTGCCAATCCGCATCGATCGAATGCGCTCCGTCAGGCGGTCGGTGAACTCCTGCGCGATCTTCTCATCGACATAGAGCCGTTTTATCGCCGTGCAGGTCTGCCCGCAGTTATAGAACCGTCCCCGGGCGGCGCCCTCTACCGCCGCAGGAATATCGGCGTCGCTGCAGACGATCATCGGGTCGCTCCCCCCGAGTTCCAGCGTCACCCGCTTCATCGCCGGTGCCGCGTCCTCCATGACCCGGCGCCCGGTAGCAATCTCGCCGGTGAACGAGATCTTTCTGATCGCCGGATGCCGGGCAATCGCCCGCCCGACCGTCTCTCCCGGGCCGGTGACGATGTTCAGGACGCCCGCCGGCAGCCCTGCCTCGCCAAGGATGCCTGCGAGAGCCAGACAGGTGAGCGGAGCGGTGCTGGCGGGCTTCAGAATCATGGTATTCCCGGCAGCCAGCGCCGGCCCTACCTTCCATCCCATAATGAGCGCCGGCATATTCCAGGGGATGATCGCGGCGCAGACGCCGAGTGGAACTCTCGATACCAGGGCATGCCCGTAGCCCGGCAGATTTGCGTACTCGCCGTGGTTCGATGCCGCGATTCCGTGGTAGTACTCCAGAGTGTATGCAAATCCGTTGATCTCGTCGATCGCTTCGCGGAGGGGTTTCCCCTGCTCGGCGGTCAGCAGCGCTCCGAGGCTCCTGTTCTGTCTGCGCACTTCCTGTGCAGCGACAAACAGAATTCTACCGCGTTCCCGTGCCGGGATGGTTGACCAGGCCTCAAACGCCGCGGTGCCTGCCTCGACCGCTCTGTCAATATCCTCCACGCCGCCGAGGGGGACGGTATCGATCACTGTACCGGTTGCGGGATTCCTGACCGCGAAGGTTTGGCCACTGCACGAATCACATCGGTTCCCGTCGATCAGCATCTGCATACAGAAATACTATGTGCGGAGGTACTATATGCCAAAGCCGCCCCGGTGCTGCAGGGGTCACCCGCGGTACCGGCACCGGCACCGGCCGATGGTCAGTGCCGTGCTCGCGACGATGATCGCCAGGACGATGAACGACGCGAGAAAGCTCGTCGTCTCAGCGACCAGCCCGCCGAGAAACGGGAGGAGCGTGAATCCGGCATACGTCGAGGTGTTGAAGAGCCCCACCGCAACACCCTGCCTGACCTGTGTCCGGGCGAGGAACGAGAGTGAAGCGACGATCACGAACCCGGCGGCGGCGCCGATGATGGGAAATGCCCAGGGCGTCACGTAGCAGCCCGCCACGGCAACGGCCATGGCGACGGCGGATATCCGGATCGTCGGGACCGGTTCGACGTGCATCCGCGAGGCGACCAGGATGGTGACGATCGTGGCGATGTTCATCAGTCCGATCTGGATGCTGAGCAGCGCCGCGTTCTCACCGGTGTACTCGGGGTAGAGTGCGGACACCGCCCCGGTGACCCCGATGAGAACGACCGCGGCGAGATAGAGCCAGATGTAGTTTCTCATAACGCCTGAAAGATTGGCGTTCAGTGCAGTGTTGCTGCTCTGTTCGCGAAGAAGAGCGCTCATCAGGATTGGAGCGACGGCGATGCCGGTAAAGAGAAATACCCCGGCGAGCGGGGACGCGGCGAAGCTGTCCAGCCATCCCGTGCCGAGCAGCCCGACAACGAGCCCGAGGTTCAGTGCGGCCATGAAGTAGCCGCTCATCGCCTCATGGTCCTCTGCCGAGTTCGTCCACGCGAGTGCCGCCGAGACAAACAGCCCTGCAGCGATCCCCTCGACCCCGCGGGCGACGACCATCGGCAGCCCTGACGGGAAGAGAATGATGGCGATGCCGCTTGCGACTGTCAGCAGGAGGCCTGCCCTGATCAGCGGCACCCGGCCGATCCGGTCGCTGGCAAGGCCGGCGGGGAGTACCGTAAGAAAAGCCCCGAAAAAGTATGCCGAAAAGATTGCCCCCTGAAGTGCCGCTCCTTCGGCAAAGGCAGGGAGTACGGGGACGATGGCGTTTGAGAGCGCCATCACCGCGAAGACTCCGAGAAGGAGCGACAACCGCTGCAGCATATCAGATCATACGGTAGGTCTCAAGGTTCAGGGGCGAATGCGTTTCGATATGGTGTCGCTTGTAGATCGAACTTGCAAGGTCGATCGTCTTGTTCTCGTCGCCGTGGATCGTGAAGATCTTCTCGGGGCGTGGCTGAAGGTGGGAGATATAGTTCATCAGCTGACGGCGGTCGGAGTGTCCCGAGAACCCGTCGATGGTTGCGATCTCGAGGTTGATGACGATCGTCTCGCGCCATCCGAGCGGGATCTCGCGCCATCCCTTCTGGATGCGCCGGCCGAGCGTTCCGTCTGCCTGGTATCCGACAAAGACGAGAGCGTTCCTCTCGTCGGGCCCGAGCGCCTTGAGGTATTCCATCACCGGGCCGCCGTTCAGCATACCGCTCGTGGTGATGATGACGCAGGGGTCGCCGCTGATAACCTTCTCCCGAAGGTCGGGCGAGTCCACCTGGACGAAGCAGTCCGCAAGGAACGGATTGAGGCCTTCCCGGAAGATCTGGTTGCGCAGATCGTTGTTCAGGTACTCGGGGTAGGTTGTGTGAATCGCCGTTGCCTCGCGGATCATCCCGTCGAGATAGACCTTCACTGCCGGGATCCTCTGCTTCCGGATCCCCTCCTCGAGGGCAAGCATCGTCTCCTGCGAACGCCCGACTGCGAATGCGGGGATGATTACTTTGCCGCCCCGGTTCACCGTGTTGATCACGGTCTCGTAGAGCTTCTCCTCGGCATCCTTGCGCTGCGGCTGTATATCATTCGAGCCGCCGTAGGTGCTCTCCATGAAGAGCGCCTCGAGGCGGGGGAAGGATGAGACCGCCGGGTTGAAGAGACGCGTCTTCTGATAATTGAAGTCGCCGGTGAATGCGATGTTGTAGAGCCCCTCGCCGACATGGAAGTGAGCAACGGCGGATCCGAGGATATGGCCGGCGTTGTGGAAGGTGAGTTTAATGTCGGGGGCGATATCGGTGACGCTTCCGTAGTTTAAGGTGATGGAATGCTCGATATACTTCTTAACGTCGCTTGATGTGTACGGGATCTTATCGCTCTCTTTTCGCACCACATCGATGTAATCGAGCTGCAGCATCGCCGAGAGATCTCTCGTCGGCGGCGTCGCGTACACCGGACCTTCGTATCCGTATTTGAAGAGCAGCGGTACCAGAGCGCAGTGATCGAGGTGGGCGTGCGTGAGCACCACCGCATCGACGCTGGTCAGCGGATAAATCTCGGGGACATAGATATATGGTGTCCCGTTATTGATGCTCCCCGGTTTATCCCCGCAGTCGATAAGCACCTTGCTCTCCGGTGTGGAGATGAGAAATGCCGCTCTTCCAACCTCGCGACAGCACCCGAGCGTGGTCACCCGGAGCCACTGGTCTTTGCTGGTGACTTCACGGTGGATTCGCCTTCCGATTGTCCGCAGGAAGGTTTTTCGGTCGTCTTTCACGGAACGCAAAAATATCCGTATCTGTTTTACCGTCGAGCTCTCGATCGGCGGTGTGCGAACCACCTTCGGTGTCCAGCCTATCTGCTTGGTGATCTCGCGAAGTGTGGCGCCGTTTTTCCCGATGACGACGCCGGGTTTCTCCGCCTCGATCAGCACTTCTCCTGTTTCGGGGTCGAAGAAGAGATCGGTGATGCCTGCATTATCCGGGACAACCGCCCGGATTTCGCCTGCAGCACGCTCTGGATCCTCGAGAATATTCGGGCGCACGACGATGCGCTTGCGTAGGTCACGTGCAAGGATCTTTATCAGATCCGCCTGGTCGGCGAACTGCTTGGGTTCATCGGTATAGATGACGAGCTCAGGGCCTTCGAATTCAACTTCGGAGACCGTGATCCCGCTGGGTATGATCTTGTTGATCTGATCCTTGAGTTCTTTAAGTCTGTCCTCTATTAACATCACTATCGTCCAAAAAAGATTCAGGTGGTCTGACGCGCTACAGACGGTGTCTGCAGCCCGCGTTCGGTTGATTCTTCATATTTGTCTTTCGTTATTACAACTACCATGATGTCTTCTCCGGAGCCGGCATCACGACGCATGGCGGTCTTCACGGCACGCACTGCAAGATCTTTTGCCTCTGCCTCGCTCATGCCGTGTCTGTACTGGTCCTCGAGAATGCCGTATGCAAACGGAGAACCCGACCCTGTGGCTACGATCTCCTCCTCTTTCGTGGCGCCTCCCATGGCGTCGACCGAGTAGACTGCAGGGCCTTTGTCATCAAAGCCGCCGACGAGGAGCTGAACATAGTAGGGATAGTATCTGTTCTGGTTCAGGTAATTCGAAAGCAGTGTTGATACCGCACCGACGGACATGGACTTGCCGCGGCGGATCTCGTACAGGCTGGACTCAACCTGCATGAGGCGGACGAGCTGTTGGGCATCGCCCACCCCGCCTGCAGTTGTCATTCCGATTCCTCTGGCGATCTGGTAAATTTTCTTGGCACGTTTGCTGGCGATGAGATTTCCCATCGTCGCGCGCATCTCTGTTGCCAGAACGACGCCGTCCTCAAAGATGAGACCTACCGTAGTCGTTCCCTTATAAACCATCTCGGAAATATCAGGCATGAAATACCCCCTAAAAACTCTAAAACGCTCTAAATTGGGTAAAAGCGCTTCAGCGTATACAAGGACATTATAAAACTTAAATCTTGTTGTCGACCTGTGTCACAACACACGATGAAAGATTACATTCATTGTATAAGAGTATTGTCCCTTAAAAGTTTTGTTGGCGATCCTGCCCGGGGAGCAGGATCCGTATCAGATCGCGATCAAAGAGCATTGCAACGAGACGCTTGTTGCCGTTGACAACCGGCAGCTGGTCGACCCGTGCCCGCTTCATCTTCAGTGCGCACTCGCTGACCTCGGCATTGAGCGGTACGGCGAGGACGTTTTTGACCATGGCGTTCTTGACCGGTATCGGCAGGAGCTGGATCCGCGATATGCCGTAGCTGATGGTATGCATATCGCGGATGCTCTCCCACGTCCATTCATCGTCATCCGTTCCGTTGGAGAAGTCGCTGACTTCGACGGCGTCTTCAATGCGGGAATGGCGGATAAGGTCGCGTTCCGAGATGATCCCGGTGAGCGTTCCATCTTCTGTGAGGATGGGGATTGCGTCGTACCCTGACACCTCGAGGATCCTCCCGACGAGTGTCAACGGTGTGTCTTCCCAGAGCGCATACGTCTTGCTCACGTAGGCTTCCTTGATCGAATCCCCGATCCGCAGCTGCGCGATCGCGCCGATCAGATCGGCCACGCTGATGATCCCGATCATCTCACCGTTGTCGATTACGGGGAGCCTGCGGATGTTATGCCGCACCATCAGCTGGGCAGCCTCGGAGAGCGGAGCGTCCGGCCTGATGACGACGGGGTTGGGCGTCATCAACAGTCCGAGCTGCGATTCGTCGGCCTTGCGCAGGAGATCCTTTCTGGTGATGATGCCGACGAGCTGCCGGTCTTTTAAAACCGGTACGCCGCTTATCCCTGTCCTTTTCAGGATCCGAAGAACATCGTCTCTGTTGCCCGGGATCTCAACGCAGACGACGTCGGTGATCATATGATCCCGGACAAGCATCTGATCGGATTTTATGCTCTCACCACCATCGTCGTGATACTGCTGTGCCTCACGACATAGTCAGTAACACTGCCGAGAAGCAGGCGATCGACCTCACTCTTCCCGTGCGAGCCGAGGAGAATGAGATCGACGGCGAGTTCCTCTGCAAGGGCGATGATCTCCGAACCGGCATGCCCCTGCCGTATGTGCGTGTTTAAAGAGACCCCTGCCGCTGTAGATTTCTCCTGGCTTTCGTTCAGGAGGTCTTCCCCTTCTTTCTGCAGAAGGCTGTACATAATCTCGAGCGTGTTGTCCATCGGCAGTGACGAAAAGAGACCCGACTCGACGACGTAGAGCGCATGGAGCTCGGCACCCCACACTTTCGCCTCCTCGATGGCTTTTGCAAGAGCCCGTCCCGCCGGTTCCGAACCGTCGACTGCAATCAGTATTTTACGAACCATGAAATCCCCACAAAACGGCCGTTCCGTATTAAATCTCTATCTCATGGTTAAAACATTTTGTTCGACAGCGGCAGGTGATAGTCGCCGAACAACCGTTGCGATGGGATCTCTGGTGAACCGGATATTGGCATCCCTCGCATTGATCACAGTAAAATTGGCAGATTTTCCCTCCTGGAGAAAATACGTCTGGCCGCTCAGCCGGGATCCCGCAACGGCGGCACGCAGGATCTCCTCCGGTGGGACGCGGTAAACACTTGAGATGAATGCCATCTCTCCGAAGATATCCGGGTGAACGAACATGACATTGTCCGTTCCGAGGTATACCCGGCACCCGAGGGCGAGCATTCGCTGCACCGGGGGGTGGGCAGGCCTTTCGGCGACGCCCAGGATCCAGTTTGAGCGGGCGCAGATGGCGATGGGAATGTCGCGGTCAGCGCATTCCCTGAGTTGTTTCTCTGTCGCGTGGGTGCAGTGCACCAGCAGGTCGGGGTCGAAGGCAAGGGCGGCATTGACATCGTGGGGGTCGCGCTCGCCGGCGTGAAAGGCAACGAGTTTGCCTTCCGCGCGTGCCCGGGCGACCTGCCGCTCGGCATCCTTCACGTCGCGGACACTGCTGATCCCGAGGCCGTCGCCTATCTTCTCGCCCCCGTCCCGTCCGAAGATGAGCGGCCGGCACGCGAGCCCTGCTGCAGCCTCCCGGAGAGCTGCGACACCGTCGGAGCCCCCTTCGCGAAAATCGGCAAATCCTGCCGTCCCTGATCGCTGCATCGTCTCGATGCTCGCACGCATCGCCGCCACCAGGCGGTCTCGTGGAGTCTCTGCAAGGATCCGGTGTTTGAGGCCGTTCGGCGGCGTGACGAGCTCGGTGAGGCTGCCGGTGCAGGGGCAGTCCATGGCGACCGTATCGCCGCAGTGTGTATGGGCGTTGAAGAAGGCGGGGATGATCCAGACGTCCGATGCTCCGGCGGCGGGCTCTATCGATCTGATGATGCCCTTCTCCACCGTGATACTGACAGTCTCAGGACGGAGTTCGTCGCCGAGGAGCGCAAGGCCGGTGACGGTGCATGAATGCGACTGCATGGGTCTTACCATTCTTTTTATATCCAGAGGGATAAACACATCTATATGGCAAAAAAGTCAGGCGGGAGATTGGTGTCCTCGGCCGGTCTGGTCAATTATTATGACAGCGAAGACCGGCGCGCGGTTCATATCAGTCCGGTTGCGGTGGTCGTTGCCACGGCAGCCGTCGGCGTCGCAGTCTTTATTCTGAACGCCTTCTTCTAATCTCTTTTTGCAGTCTCCTTCAGCGCGCAGCGGATAATGTCTTCGGCTGCTGCGAAGTAGATGTCGTCATGTCCCTTCCAGCGCCCGCAGTTCCTGAAGATAACGGCCGGGACGCCCTGATGGCTCTCTCCCATAACGAAGTTTGCGAAGGCGGCGATCTCGTCGACCACTGCCTCTTCGGTGATCTCAAGCACGTGCCCGAAGAGATCGGTATCCCCCCGGTAATCGTTGATCGCCGTCATTCCGCTCCACCCGATCGCTATCCCGGTCTGCCCGCGCCGGAACGCCCTGCCGCAGGTGTCGGTGATGATCACGCCAATATCCCTTCCGTTGATCCTGTGGACGCCGTCCCGGATATCGGCCGCCGCCGCCATGGGGTCGGGCGGCAGGTAGATGATCCTGTCGTCCTCGATGTTGCTGTGATCGACGCCTGCGCGGACACCGATGTGGCCGCACGGCACCGCAGAGAGGATGAAGGGGTATTCGAGCAAGATCTCGGTGGAACTGTCCAGAACCGCCTGTACAAACCTCGGATCTTCGCGTGTCCCGGCTGCAATTCGCTCTGCCCGCTCGCCCGGGACGATCTCGTCGAGGCGGCGGGTGTAGCCCTTTGCCTTGGAATACACCGATGAGGCGATGCAGAGAATGTCTCCGTCCTCAAAGGTTGCCCGTTCGCAGATCAGGCGCGGCAGATCGTCTCCCTTCTGTATCAGGGGCAGCCCCCGGACGCCGAGTACCTGGATATCCATGTCTGTCACGATGACAATGTCGAACTGCAATCTTAAAAAAGCCCACGTCTTCCGGAGAGGTATTCCGGCCGCTATTGGGTCGGCTTCTCGTGTTCCCCGGCCTTGCGGTGCGCCCGCGGTCGAATCGCGGCGGCGATCCCGGATGCGGCAATCCCGCGCCGAAACACAGGGAGGATGAGCACTCCCGCGACATGCTTGAAAAAAGAGCCGGAGCCGTTCATCACTGCACGATGAAGTCCCCCGTCATCGTTGTCGGGTGGACGTCGCAGCGGAAGAAATAGGTGCCGGGCCGCTCCGGCGCGGTGAAGGTATAGGTCGTCAGGGCGGGGCCGGTGATGGTATCACCGACGAAGATACTGCTTTGTGCTGCGTCGGTCTCGTACACCGCAAGATTATGCTGAATGCCGGCATCCCGGTTATCGAAGTTTACCGTCACCTCCGCTCCCGCCGGAACGGTGATGGTGTTTTTATCAAAGGCACTATTCTCTGCAATAAGATCCATGCTCACGCCCAGATCCTCGGTCCCGTTCATCGTGGGTGTCTGCACCGGTGTTGTCGCTTCCATCGTCGGTTCCGTGGTCTCCGCAATCGTCGGTGTGCCGTTCCCTTCGGGGGTCGTACACCCCGCCCCGATGAGTGCCGCAGCGAGAAGGGCGGCGAGGAGAAGGGTGTCATACGCATGCAACCGGGTCATGGTCGCACTCACGGCAGGTAGGAGCAATAAGTCTTTTCCCGGATTGTCGCCGCTGATCCTCATCCGTGAAAAAGACCGGGCAGGGTGACCGTCCTGCAGTCACCGGCAGGGCAGTTTTTAGCCCGGGTTCCCGTCGGTCAGAAAGGAGCCGACACCCGAGGCGATCCGAAAGTCTGCCTCGAACGATCCGATCAGGTCGATGTACTCCTCCAGCGACCGCGTCAGGAGGAACTTCTGCCGGACGGTCTCTCTGGCTGCCTGTCCCATCTTTTCACGCAGTTCGGGGTTTTCGAGTATCTCAACGATCCGTTCTGCCGCCTCCTCGGCGGACGAAACTAAAAATCCGTTCACGCCGTCCTGGATCTGGTACCGGATCCCGCCGGTGTTGCCCCCGATAACCGGTGTGCCCTTCCACATTGCCTCCGATACTGTCAGGCCGAACCCCTCGCGGATTGATTTCTGCAGGACGACCGCCGCCCTCCGCTGCAGGGCGTTCACCAGCGCCCCATCCTGACGGCTTAATATAATGATCCGCTCTTCCCGATGGCTGATAAGGGATCGATAAACCTCTGCGCCCTCCGGATCGTCGGTCGCCATGCCCCCGAGAAGGACGAGTGTGCAGTCCACCCTCTTTCTGGCAATCTTATATGCCTTGATGACGCCTTCCGGATCCTTCCAGCGATCGAATCGCGATATCTGCACGACGAGCGGGAGATCGGTGGGAATGCCGTAGTGTTCGAGGCGTTCGTCGACCTCCTTCTCGCTCATCTCCCGGTTTACAATGGAGAGGGGGTCTATCGCCGGCATGAAGAAGACCTGCGGTGTTCTGAGGTTCTGGTGGTAGTCCCTGCAGCTGAAGATCGCGGCATCGTACTTCTCGATGAACGGAACCAGATAGTTCCAGACGTTCCGGTTCGGCGACGAAAGGTCGATGTGGCAGCGCCAGATCCAGGGGCTCTTCTTCCGGTAATGCTGAATCAGCGGCAGGGGCTGCGGGTCGTGAATGATGACGATGTCGTGGTCGAGATGGTTTCTGGCGGCGTTCTCGCAGATTACCTGCTCATAGATCTGCTTTTTGCGCGTCGTCAGGTTTATCTCGTCCCCCTGCAGGGCGTTATGAAACTTCTTTGTCACGCTGAAGAAGTCCGGCGGCCCGTGCACGACCCGCCACCCGGTCTGGATCCCGAGACTGTTCATCAGAAGCGTCAGCGACGAGAGGATCTGCGACACCCCTCCGCCCGAGTACGTCGAGTTCATGTGGATGACGTGAAGGTCATGGATCGCCCGGGCCTTCTCCTCTATCCGCCGGATCGCCTCTGTTCCGGCGAACGGTTCGTAATCTTTGATGGTGATAAGCCTGTTCCAGTCCATTGATTCCTGCCTCCGGGTCTGCTTCCCGCGTTGTATACACTCAGCAGTACTTTTCCCGCGTGGATACACGAAAGGTGTCGGCGATCCTTTTTATGCATACCGGCCGGCGGCACTGCCGCAGCCGATACGGTGTTCTATCCATCTCTCCCCGGTCGAGCGAAACGATCGGCAAATACCTCTTCGCCGAGATGCCCGGCGACGGTTGTGACGTCGGCGCGATCGTAGATGCCTTCCATCCGCTCGCGAAAACGGGTGTCCCGGGTGACGTGATGGTCGAGCAGGACGGTCGCTTCCGGGCACTCGCGGACGATCTGCCGGACGTTTGCGATGCACCGGTCAAGGTTCCTCCTGTTCAGGAGATGCCCGAGGAGGTAGGTCGCCGGACCGTCGAGAAGGATGCAGTCAGGTGATTCAGCGATGATCCATGCGGTATAGTCCTCGAGAATCGGCCCCATAAGGTCGGACGTATAGAGGACCTTCCGGGCTGCATGCTCGACCATTAGTGCCACCACAAACCCTGTCGACGCATACTCGCTACCGTGAAAGAGAGGCGCAGAAAACCGCAGAACGGTATCACCGATGCTGAATCTACGGCAGTCGCAGAAGACCACCTTCTCGTCCGGCGGCAGCACCCACGGCTGCGCTGCCCAGCGCCGGGAATTGCGGCGGTACTGCTCACGCCGCCGTGCGGTGTTCCCGTCGATATGAGTGGGTGTGAACGGCAGCATCTCCAGGGGATCCGGGAACGTATGCTCTGCCGGATGCTCTTCCCTGAAGGCGCCGCCGAACGATGCGGCATGCCATCGCAGAAACTCCCGTGCGCGGTGCCACTGCGAACGGTTGACGTAGGTGTTCGGGGATTTGACGAAGAGGTTTTTCCCGGCATAGATCTCTGCTTCCTGCAGGTAGTGATCGTGGTGGTAGTGCGTTACGGCGACGTGTGTCGCCCTGCCTGCGGCGGCCCGGATAGCCTTCCAGGCGTCCTCGAGCCGCTCCTGCTTCACGGCATCGGGCGCCGGGAACCCCTGCTGCAGGATCGATGCACCCGGATCGATCAGCAGTGCAAGATCCGGTGTCTCCACAAGGGTGCAGAACGATTTTGCCCCGAGGCTGTCCGCCCAGATAGGGGTGACCTGGATCATCGACTCGTCTCTCCTCACCCCGGCGTAAAGTAGGTTTCGGAGCCGTTACGTCAAGTACGCGTGAACCGTTTTTCATGGTACATCCCCGGTACCATGCATGCACGTTACTCCATGCCGGGGCGGCCGGCATGCGCAACCGTTAAGTACCCGACCTGTCCCCAGGGGGAGTACGCCAGGACGGTCACAGCGTAACCCTGCGGTACCAGCTACTGCCGGGCTCGGCCTCGGACGAATCGACTATCAGTGCTTCTCCCCCTGCAGGTGGCCGGCATATGGCATGGAGGAAGCGTGAGAATGACAGATCCTGGAAGAGAAACACCTGAAATTCCCGGCCGGGCCGAATCGCTCTGGATTGCCACCACCCCGGAGACCGACTATCCGCCGCTGCCCGGCGGTCTGGAGGTCGACGTTGCGATCATCGGGGGCGGTATTGCCGGGCTCACGACGGCTCTCCTCCTCAAGGAGGCCGGCCGGTCGGTCGCCGTGATCGAGGCGGGCCGGATCGCCGCCGGCGTGACCGGGCACACGACCGCAAAAGTCACCTCGCTGCACCGTCTCATCTACCGGCATCTCATCGACCGCGTCGGCGAGGAGAAAGCCCGGCTGTACGGAGAGGCAAACCAGGCCGCAATCGAGACGATCGACGCATTTGTCCGGAAGTACGGGATAACATGCGATTTTGCCCGCAGACCTGCGTATACGTTTGCCCGGATGAAACAGTCGCTCGACAGCATACACGGCGAGGTCGATGCGGCGAAACGGCTCGGGCTGCCCGCAACGTTTGTCGACGATCTGCCGCTGCCGATCAACTCCCCGGGTGCCGTCCTGTTTGATAACCAGGCGGAGTTTCACCCGCGCAAGTACCTCCTCGGCCTTGCCGGGCAGATCGACGGTGACGGGAGTTCCATCTTCGAGCAGACCCGGGTGGTTGATGTGAAAGAGGGCAACCCCTGCACGGTCGTCACGGACCGGGGAGAGGTGACGGCGGGCGATGTCGTTCTTGCCACGCATTTTCCGATAATCGACAAGCCAGGTTCGTATTTTGCCAGGATGCGGCAGGAAAGATCCTACATTCTCGGTCTTCGCATTGACGAGCCGTTCCCGGACGGCATGTTCATCAGCGCGGAGGGGGCTGTAGTCTCGCTGCGTTCGCAGCCGACGCAGAGTGGCGATCTCGTTCTCATCGGCGGCGGCAACCATGCCACCGGCGTGGTCGGGCATACCGAGGCACGCTACCGGATGCTCGAAGGCTACGCCCGGACGATCTACACCGTCCGGTCGGTCGAGTATCGCTGGTCGACGCAGGACACCATGCCGGCCGACCGCATTCCCTATATCGGCCTTCTCGCGGAGGGGCACGAGCACCTGTACGTGGCGACGGGGTTTGGCAAGTGGGGGATGACGAACGGTACGGCGGCCGGGATGATCCTCACGGACCTGCTCCTCGGGAGCCCGAGCCCCTGGGGTGAGGTCTTCGATCCCGCGCGGTTTGAAAAGCGGCCACAGCCGAAAGAGGAGATCCGTGAGTGGCTCGGGGCCGCCGGTGGGACGGTCGAGATACCCGGGGATATTCTGGATGCAGCACTTTCACAGCTCGGGAACGGCTCGGGAATTGTACTGCAGCATAACGAGCAGAAAGTAGCGGTCTACCGGGATACGGAGGGCAGAATTCATTCGCTCGATCCTACCTGCATGCATATGGCCTGCCAGGTCTCCTGGAACGACGCCGAGCGTTCCTGGGACTGCCCCTGCCACGGTTCCCGCTACGATGCTCTCGGCAGGGTGATCGAGAGCCCGACGGTGAACGATCTGAAACAGAAGGAAATCAGGAGGATATGACGATGCCTGACCATATGAGCGGGGAGACCATCCCCGGAAAACATGAATCGCTCTGGATGGCGACGACGCCCGAGACAGGGTATCCGCCGCTGCCCGGAGACCTGCAGGTCGATGTTGCGATCATCGGCGGCGGTATTGCCGGGCTCACGACGGCTCTCCTCCTCAAGGAGGCCGGCCGGTCGGTCGCCGTGATCGAGGCCGGCCGGGTCGCCGCCGGGGTGACCGGGCACACGACCGCAAAAGTTACCTCGCTGCACCGGCTCATCTACCGCTACCTCATCGATCACTTCGGGAACGACGGGGCACGGATGTATGCCGATGCCAACCAGGCCGCGATCGAGAAGATTGAGGCTCTTGCACGGCGGCACGGCGTATCCTGCGATTTTTTCCGCAGACCCGCATACACGTTTGCCGAATCGGACGGATCTCGGGAGAAGGTCATGGACGAGGCCGACGCAGCGCGGAGCCTCGGCCTGCCTGCAGCCTTTGTCGACGACGTTCCTCTGCCGACTGAGACCTTCGGCGCCGTCCGGTTCGACGGCCAGGCCGAGTTCCACCCGCGCAAGTACCTGCTCGGTCTCGCTGAACGGATCCATGGAGGCGGGAGTTATATCTTCGAGAGAACCCGTGCGCTCGACGTGAAGGAGGGGGAGCCCTGCAGGGTGGCGACCGAGAACGGGTCGGTGACGGCGGATGATGTCGTCCTCGCAACCCACTACCCGTTCCACGACGGACCGGGGTTCTACTATCTACGGACATACCCCTCGCGTTCGTACGTCCTCGGGGTGCAGATCGACGAAGCGTTCCCGGATGGTATGTTCATCAATGCGGAGAGCCCCACGCATTCTCTCCGCACGCACTCCGGTGAAGGGGGTGAGTTCCTCCTGGTGACCGGCGCCGAGCACCGGACCGGGCAGGGAGGGGATACCCGGGAGCATTATCGGGCGCTCGACGCCTATATCCGGTCGGTCTATACCGTCCGGTCGGTCGCGTACCACTGGTCGACCCAGGACTACATCTCGGTTGACCGGGTACCCTACATCGGCCCGGTCGCCCCAGGACACGATCATCTCTTTGTGGCGACGGGATTTGGGAAATGGGGGATGACGAACGGCACGGCGGCGGGGATGATCCTCGCCGATCTGATCCAGAAGCGATCCAGCCCCTGGGCGGATGTCTTTGCCCCCTCCCGCTTCAAACCCCTGACCTCGGCGAAGGAGTTTGTTGCACACGGTATCGATGTGGCGGAAGGACTGATCGGTGAACGCCTCGCCCGGCCGCTGTCGGACGTCTCCGCCCTCTCTCCCGGCCGGGGAGGGATCGTTGCAATCGACGGGCACAAGACGGCGGTATATCGGGACGCCGCCGGCAGGCTCTACGCGGTCGAGCCGGTCTGCTCACATATGGGGTGCATCGTCTCCTGGAACGAGGCGGAGAAGTCCTGGGACTGCCCCTGCCACGGCTCCCGGTATGACGTCGACGGCAACATCCTCCACGGCCCTGCGACAGAAAGGCTGAAGCAGCGGGATATCAGTGACCGCTGAACAGATACTGGAGATCCTCCCAGTGCCCGGTAGTGCCTTGAGAAACACCTGAAACTCCTCGTGCAGGCGAGAGGTCGGGGCGTCTACGGTCGCTCCCGACCAAGATGGCGCAAGGGCAATCGCGTTTGGGGAAGGGGATGCGGGAGGGGGCTTTTTCTCCTCCGTGCTGACGGCGTAAAGCCCAAAAGCGGCAGAAAACAACAAGATTTTTATTCCTCCAGCCGTACATTGGCATGATCATGTACATCGTGACCCGATGTCCGGGCTGCCAGGCGTTCACATATCTGGACAGCTTTCAGCGCTTCAAACTCTGCCATATCTGCGGTGAGGTGATCGACGGCACCCGGGCTCCCGAATACCTGGAGGTCAGCGATCATCAGGATGCCGAACAGATCATCGGCCAGCTCGAGGCTTTCCTGAAAAAGACCGGCAGGCCTGACCTCTCAAAACAGGAACTCGAACATTTACGGATGCAGTATGCGGAGTGGCTGAGAAACCGGCTGTAATCACCAGAGGCGTCCGCATCCCGGGCAGATGATACTGACCCGTCGTCCGCAGTGGGGACAGGAGAGGCCGGTGCGCTCGTTTGAGATCAGCGGCCTTCCGCATTTCTTGCAGTGGATCGGAGCTTCGAAACCGCACTCGTGCCTGACCATTAATCCTGATATGTGCAGTCCTTCACGATAAGGTTTCCTTTTCCTCGATTGGCAATATCGCCCGTGAATGACAGAAACTCTCGCCCGTCGCGGATCTCTGTCCCCATCTTTCTGAACGTGGGAAGCATGTCGTACGCAATGCCGTAGATCACGCATACCCCGCCGCTCATATTGCCGCACGGCCGCCGGCAGTCTCCCTTGATGATGAGGGTGCCGTCGTGGAGCTCCACACCCGCCATATCGCCTGCATTGCCGTGGATGATGACCGTCCCCCCTGCAAGGTTTTCCGCTGCGAAGTCGCCGGCATTCCCGAAGATCTCGACCGTTCCTCCGGTCATTCCCTTTCTGCCGCCGCGATACCCGGCGGCGCAGTAGTCCGCGGCGTTGCCGCGGCAGATGATGGTGCCGCCCTGCATCTCCCGACCGAGCCATCCGTCCGCATTTCCGCCGATCTCGATAACCCCGCCGCTCATGAAGTTCCCGCAATGCATCCCGATATCACCGTCGATAACGATCCGGCCGGCATCCATATACTCGCCGACTCGTTTCATGCGGGATGTGTCCCCGGACAGAACGATCTCGACATCCTCGGGACGGTCCGCGGCTCCCTCAATGGTGACTGCGAAGACCTCGTCGAGCGGCAGTTCCCTGTTGCCCCGCCAGACCTGGATCTCGGCGCCTTCGAGGAACGACGCGGGGGTGATCGTCTCAGCCTCAATCGGGATCGTCGGTTTCTTCCGCGGCCTGACCGCCAGGGAGACGCGCATCATAGCTCGGCCTCCGTCTCGATGCAGAGGTTCCGCTTCAGGTACTCGTCCTGGACCGGGTAGTTGCTCATCCGGACGGTGTAATAGCGGTCGAACTTCGCGATGAAGTCCGGATCGTTTGCCATATTGTACTCCTCAGAGATCTTCGGTTTCACCCAGATGGTCGTGTTGTTGCCGTCGACCAGGCATTCACCGCGCCGGGAGACGACCCGGCCGCGCTTGATCGTGTACTCGGTTTTGCCGAACGCTTCGATGACCTTGCGGTAGTCGACGGCAGGATCGACCTCATCGGCGCGTACCGGGTAGATCGCAACATCGGCTTCGGCTCCCACGCCCAGATGTCCTTTCCCGATATCGACGATCCCGAGGGCTTTCGCCTGCGCAGCCCGGGTCATCACCGCTATTTCGTACCAGTCCATCTCCCGCTCGATCGCGGGGAGCGGCACCCGGCTCTCCGTATCGGGATGCACCGTCGCAAACTCCTCGTCCCGGTACTTCTTGCTCATCAGAAGCGCGATCACTTCCGGGTAACGGACGAACGGGGCGCCGTTCGGGTTATCCGTGGCCATGATACACTGCCACGGGTCTTTCACGAGGAGGCCGAGCTCGAGGCCTATCGCCCACATCACCGCGTTGACCAGGTTCTTGCGGCGGTAGAGGACCGGGATGATCCCTGACCCCGTCTCGAGCTCAACGTCGTGGTTGCTCCATTTGTCGTGGTGGAGCCGGTAGAGGTTGAACTCCATCGGCCCGTCGGCGGTCATCGTGGTGGTCTTGCCGAACATCACCTGCCCCATATCGATGACGATCTGGGGGCGCATGTTGACGACGTTCGCAACCGGTTCGCTCTTCGAACAGAAGTCGCTCCATCCCGAACCGCCGTAGGAGTGGAACTGGACGTGTGTCGCGTAGAGCGTCTGCCGCTTCTTGTTTAAGTCCGGGATGAGCCCGAGGGTGCCCATCGTGCAGGTGTAATTGCCGGGCTTGCCGAGGTTGTTGCAGTGGAGGTGGACCGAATGGGGCAGGCGGAGCATCTCGTTCGCCTTGACGACCGCCGTGATGATCTCGGACGGGGAGACCTCAAAGTTTGGGACGGGGTTGTGGATGCAGGTCACGTCTTTGCCCCAGCCCCATGCCTCGGTGCCGCCGGGGTTCGTGAGTTTGACGGCGAACCCCTTCACCGCCGTGAGGAACCATCCGATGATGGCGGCGACACGCTTTGTGTCGCCGTCCCTGATCGCTTCCAGGATCGACCAGTTCCCGTCGAAGAGGGCGTTGGCCATCGTGTCCTGCAGGGGGGTGTAGAGGAACTCCTCATGGGTATGCCGCGCCTCAAGCGGCGCCATCGCCCCCTCGAGCAGGGTGGTGTAGCCCATCCTGCTGTAGCGGTAGCTGTTCCCGTAGGTGGTCGGCACGCTGTAGCCGGATGTGGCGTGCATGTACCCGTGCCGCGCCGTTCTCCCGGCCCGCATATCCTCCGGGCTCATGTACCGGCCGAAGTTCACCTTGGTGCCGCAGATATGCGTGTGCGAGTCGATGCCGCCGGGGAGCGTGAGCGCTCCGCGGGCGTCGATGACCTCCGCCCCACCACCGACATCCTCGACGATCCTCCCGTCGCGGATGGCGATGTCCATCGTCTCGCCGTTGACGCCGCTTATCGGATCGATGACGTATGCGTTTTTAATCAGGATCTCGCTCATGGCTGGCGCACCTCCTGGATCCGGGCGTAGACGCTGCCCAGAATCTCTTCGTCGCTCGGATAGGCCGTCTCCAGCACCTTCTTTGTCCGGATCGGGACGCCGTCCATCCGGTATGCCGTTCCGGCTGCGTCGATGCCGGTGATGCCCACCGGGATCTGGACGTCGCAGAAGGCCGTGGTGGCGTTCGCATACGGGTCGATCTGCACGACCGGGATCTCGGCGAGATGTTCGATGCAGGGGCGGGGGAAGTGGGCGGCAGGGTCGCTGGCGACGATCAGGCAGGCATCGCACTCTTTCCGCGCCAGGATGTCGACCGCCGTCGTCTCGCCCGGGTTGTAGAAGGCGATGCCGCGGGAGAAGTCGATGCCGAAGGGGTACCCGGTCATCCAGGTGTTCACCTCGTTCGAGCCGTAGACGTTGTAGTGCCCGCGCATCGCCGAGATGGTGAACTTCGTATGCCGATTGAGTTCGTCCACGAGCTCGATGGCGTTGCGGATGTTCTTGTACTTCCCCGCGGTCATGGTGAGCCCGAGGCCGAAGTAGACCGCACCGAACTTCGCCTTCTTGCAGAGGTCGACGATCCGGAAGAGCTGTTCGCGCTGGACGCCGCCGACGGTGCGGGGAAGATCGTCTCCCTTGCCCCGGACGATGGCGCGCAGGGCAGAGAGCACTGCATAGTCGCACCCGGGTTTGATCTGGACGAACTCGTCGGCGAGGTTCGTTGTCTGGGACTTCCTGACGTCGACGACGATCACCTTCCGGTCGCGGAAGGAGTTCTCCAGGAAGAACCCGTTTGCATACCGGGTATACCGGGAGAGGTGCCGCGGGTGAGCGTCGATGGGGTTGCACCCCCAGTAGATGATGATATCGGCGCGGTTCTTCACCTGGCCGAGCGTGCATCCCGGGTGCCCGACCTCCTGGATGGCCAGGATTGACGGGCCGTGGCAGACCGACGACGTGTTATCGATGACGCCCTTGAGGAGCTCCGCCATATGCACCCCGACGCACTGCGCCTCGCCGTGCGTCCCGCTCCACCCGTAGAGGAGCGGGCGGTCCGCGTCGAGGAGCATATCGACGGTGTAATCGATCGCCTCGTCGTAGCTGATCTCCTTCCACTCCTTCCCGACCCGCCGGATCGGGCTCTTCATCCGGTGATCGCCGAGGAACTTGCTGGTTCCGAGCGTACAGGCATTGTCGGTGGCGACGATCTTGCCGTCTTCCACCGTCACCTCGATATCGTCGCAGAGGCAGCCGCAGAAGGGGCAGACGGTGTCCTTAATGATCATACGGCAGCCCTCCCAGTTCCTCCATCAACTCGTATATTGTCCTGCGGGGCTCATCGGTCGCATCGACCGTCACCTCCGTCGATTTGAAGTCGGGCATGCCCGTCGAGTGTGTCTCGCCGCCGATGATGTGATTTGCATACGGCCCGTAGGGCACGAAGATCGTGCCGGGTTTGATAAGGTCGTCGGCGGCGGCCGTGAGCACGACCCTGCCATACGGGCTTGCGACAAGGACATTCTCCCCTTCGTCGATACCGAGTTCCATCATGTCGAAGAAGTGCATGAAACAGGTGCTGGTCTCGTCCCGGTAGGCGACGGACCGTTTGTTCTCCACGTTCGCGCCCTGGTCGACCGTCCGCCCCGTGTTCATCATGACCTTCATGCGCCTCTCTCCTGGATGCCTTCGACCATCCGGGCGACGCGGATGGCCTTGTTCGGGCAGTTGTTTTCGCAGGTCTTGCACCCGGTGCATTTCTCTTCGTGGATCACGCGCACCCGTCCGCCCTCGATCTTCATGATCACCTCGTCGCTCGAGGCGGTGCCGGTCGAGGCGAGACTCGGGTCGGCCTGCTTGTTGACGGGGCAGGAGACCGCGCAGTTGCCGCAGCGCATGCAGAGCGTATCGTCGACGGTGAGGCGGTACCACGACCGCAGGTCAGTAGCGTCGTTCCGCTTGGCGTCGAGCACCCGGCCGCTCCAGAGGACGTCCTCCGGGCAGGCCTCAACGCAGAGGCCGCACCGGATGCAGTGTCCCCGGTGGATCATCGGTTTCCAGTGATCCGTGTGGCGCAGGACCTCGATCGCCCCAGGTGCCGGGCAGATCATCATGCAATTGTAACACGCCGTACACTCGTTGCCGGTCGGTAGCGGGTAGTCCTTGAAGTAAGGGGGGGTTACCAGCGGAGCGGTCTTTGCAAACAGGAATGTGCGGAGCCACTCCATCCGCAGGAATTCGCGCAGGTACCAGATGATTGACGTGCTCATTCCTCTCTTACCTCTCGTTGCAGGCGATGCAGGGATCGCTGCTGATGAACGTCGACGTCACGTCGGCGACGGACGTCGCATCGGTGATCATATAGTGGGCGCAGGCCTCGATGTTCATGATGGACGGTGTTCTGATGGCGATATCGAGTATCCTGCCGTACTCGTCGGACTTGATGTAGTAGGTCAGTTCACCGCGGGGCGCTTCACCCCGGTAGGTGATCTCGCCTGCACCGCAGAAGCCGCCGCCGCGGATACTGTCGCCTTCCCCGAGCCGGTCAACACACTTCCGGATGAGATCGATGCTCTGAAAGACCTCCTGAAAGCGGATCATAATCCTGGCGAAGTTGTCGCCTTCCGTCCTGCTGATCGGGGTAAACCCGAGTTTCTGGTAGGTCGGGTGGCAGAGCCGGAGGTCGGACTCCGGCAGGCCGCTCGCTCGCGCCGTCGGGCCGACGGCATGCGCCTCTATCGCCCGCTCGCGGCTCATGATACCGATCCCCTTGCTCCGCAAAGCGATCAGCGGCCCGGTCTCGAACATCCTCACGTAGCGATGCATATCTGCTTCCACCTTTACGAGGTCCGCGAGGAGCGCGGCCTTGTCAGCCTCCGTGAGATCGAAGCGCACACCGCCCGGGATCATGTAGGCGGTGTTGATCCTCGAGCCCGTGATCCGCTCGAGGTTGTCGAGGACGGTCTCGCGGACGTTTAAGAGGTACATGCCGAGGGTCTCGTGTTCGATCGTGTAGCAGTATGAGAAGTTTGCGAGGATGTGGCTCGCCACCCGGTCGAGTTCGTTAACGATTACCCGCAGGTATGCGGCTCGCGGCGGCACCGCGATCCCGCTGATCCCCTCCATCGCCTCGATGAAGACCATGTTGTGGACGACCGAACAGATGCCGCAGACCCTTTCAGCCAGGAACATCACCTCCTGCCAGGGGCGTCCCCGCATGATCCGCTCGATCCCTTTCTTCATGTACCCGAGTTCCACCTCGGTCCGGAGCACGCGCTCGCCGCTCGTCTCACACTTGAGGCGGACCGGCTCCTTCCAGCAGGGGTGCACGGGACCGAGGGGGATGGATACGTCGACGTTCTTCTTCATTTCTGCTTCTTCTCCTCGTAGTCGTTGAACAACGTCGGCGCAAGCGCGAGTATGGCGTTTAAGATCTCCGTCGGCCGGGGCGGGCATCCCGGTACCTGGGCCGCAATGGGGATGTACTTGGCGACCGGCGGTTCGATGTAGGAGTGCCACCGGTTAAAGACGCAGCCCGAGATGGGGCAGTTGCCGATGGCAATGGCTACCTTGGGTTCGGGGATCTTCTCCCAGATGTCCTGAAGTTTGTCCACCCACTGGGGCGTCATGGACCCGATGACCAGCAGGACGTCTGCTTCACGCGGGTTGTTGTGCACGTAGATCCCGTACTGCTCGATGTCGTAGCGGGGTGCGAGGCATGCAAGCACCTCGATGTCGCACCCGTTGCAGGAACCGACATCGACGTACGCGACGTGGATCGATCGTGAGCGTACGGTGTTTTTGATCTTCTGGAGGATGCTCATTATCGGATCACCTCCCGTATTCTGGCTAATCCTTCGTCGATTGCTGAATTTTCCTGTGTGCCGGATGCGATATGCGTCCGGACGTCCTCATAGATACTCTGCATCGCCTCGGGCGCGACCAGGGGAATGAAATCGGTGAAGAGCTCGCATCCGAGTTTCCGGGCGACGGGATCGTCCGTATCGGCATGCAGGAGCCCCATCTCGTAGCGGGCCTCGAGGTTCTCGAGGAGCGACATATCGAACGTCCGGATCAGGATCATCCGCATCTTCTGCTCGCCGATACCGAGCCTGCGGGCGATCTGCCTGACCACCATATCGTGCCGGGTGCTGGTCAGGATGTTGTACTTCATCTGCCGGAGGTCCTTTTCGTACAGGTACTTCATGCGAGGCCGCCTCCCAGTGCGTAGACCACAAAACCGAGAACACTTGCCCAGAGCAGAGCCATCTCGGCGTTCTTGAGAGCAAGGGTCTCGCGCTGCCAGGTGATGACTGCAGCGGCAGCGAGCACGGCGATGCCGATACCCGCCTGCACCAGGACACTTGCGTTGCCGGCCGCCTGAGCCAGCATGACTGCTATATAAAATACGGCCCCGAGCGTGATAAGCGTGCGTATCAGATTCATGCAAGAATCACCCCGAGAACGATGATATAGACCGCAATGGCTCCCGTCACCAGGCTCTGCACCGTGACGGTGTCATACGGGGAGAGCATGGGCGAGACCGCGCAGATGAACGAGAGCGAGACCAGGATGAGCAGCATCAGGAGCAGCGCCGCCAGCAGCGGCAGCTGCCCGATGAAAATCAGCACAAAGGCGTAGAGGAGGACATAGGTCTTGATGGCGTAGCCGACCTCGAGCCCTGCACGCCAGATGCCGAAGTGCTCGGTCATGTTCCCGCTGACGATCTCCTTGGCCTCGATGATCGCAAAGGGGCTGTAGTGGAGTTTTGAGAGGATCACCAGGTACATCGCAATTGCCGCCGGGAAGGCGGCGATGAGCAGGGGGCCGTGCACCTGCTGGTACGCGATGATGTCGGAGAGCATCAGCGAGTGCGTGAAGAAGTAGATCAGGCCGACCGTTGCGAAGAGCGGCAGCTCGGATGCTGCGGAGATGACCGACCGGATCGCGCCGAACTTGCCGTAGGGAGAGCCCGACGAGAGGCCGAGCCCGTGCTCCACGATCTTGTGGAGGAGGTAGATGCCGAAGAGCAGCAGGATGCTCCCGCCCGAGAGCAGGATGAAGAGGGCTGCACTCCAGATGCCGATGGCGACCAGAACCACCGCAACAAAGAGCGTCTGGCTCGCGGTCTTCGGTATCCAGGTCTCTTTGAACGAGAACTTCAGGGTGTGCAAAATCTCCTGCCAGATCGGCGGCCCCGGGCGTCCCTGGACGCGGGCGATGACCTTCCGGTGTATGCCGTGGAAGAGCAGGCCGATGAACAGTGCAAAGATCAGGTATTCAATCATATCAGTATCCTATGAACGGGATGTCCGCAACTCCTTCCGACGCGCTCCACCACAGTGCCAGAGCGATGACGAATACCGGGAAGGCGAGGACGATCAGGATCTCGGCGAGCCAGACCGCAAGGTAGCCTATCGCCGCGAAAATCGCCGCGGCGACGCAGACGATGCCTGAGACCGTCGCAATTGTCAGCGCACTCTGTTTTCGTTTCATTGCATCACATCGATATGACGATCTCCACCACCCGCAGGAAGACGAGCAGTGAGCTGACGTGCACCATCAGGATGAAGGGCGCTCCCTGGGCACGGGTGATCTCCGCCTTTGCTATGTAGAACGGTGCCATCCCTTCGCCCATCACCCCGAGCACCAGGAAGATCTTCGCGATCAGCGGCACCGCGACGGCGGCGGTGTAGAGCTCCCAGAGGCTCAGGGTGCCGGTCGTCGCCAGCACGATCGCCGCTCCCCCGAAGAGCGGCACCGTGGCGAGCATGGCGACGATCCCATACTGGAAGGCAGCGTTCAGGACGTGCTTGTTCTTGTATGCCGCCACGATGCCGATGTTGGTGATCCCCACCATCGAGACGAAGAGGGTGAAGTTGAAGACGTCACCGCTCACGACGGCGCCGAGGGTGGCGAGCCCGCAGGCTATCGCCATGAACCGCTGGAACCGGAGGAGGCCGGGGTCGATCTCTTTTGTGTAGTAGGCGTCGCCGCCGAAGGCGATATCGACCATCTTCTCCGGCCTGCTGACGATGGCGAGTGCGGTGAAGATGAGGGCGAAGGCGAAGAGCGCGGCGGTGTAGACGCTGAAGTAGTTGACGATATCGCCGAACTCCAGGACGAAGAGTTCGCTGCCCCCGATGTTCGTCACCGGCAGGTTAAACATGCTCTCCCCCCCGCATCGTTCCGATAAGCGACATCTTTGCCATCACCTTGACGAGGATCGCCCCGCCGGCGATCATCACCGCAAAGAACCAGTACGCCGGCAGGAGCATGAAGATAAAGAACGCTCCGATCCAGAAGACCCAGGCATACCCGCTCACCGTCTCGATGATCGCGAACTGCTCGTTCTGTCCCCGGCACAGGAAATAGAAGATCGCCCCGACTGCGGCTACTGCCCCGCCGGTGAACCCGGAGAGGATGATGCCGTAGGCGACCAGGATCAGCGCCATGATGCCGGGGGCGCTCTCCATCACCTCAATCCGGAAGGGCGGCGCGGTCGGTGGTGTCCGGAGGTCCTCTTTGGCGAGGTAGACCTCCGAGACCGCCAGCAGTTCCGAGATCCCGACCACGAGCCCGGGGAGGATCAGCGCCTCGGCAAGGTCGGTAGCGACGAGAGCGATCAGGGCGAGTGCCAGGATCTCGGCAAGGTCGGTGAGCAGGATCCGGTGCAGGTCGTCCCGCTCCCGCATAAGGGCGTAGAAGCCGATCAGCACCCCGGCAAAGACGACGAGCAGTCCGAGGACGTAGACCTGATCCATCACTCCTCCCTCCGAAAGAGATATGCGGCGATGGCGAAGGCGACAAAGAGAATACTCGTCTCAACGACCGTGTCAAGTCCCCTCGTGTTGTAGAGGATCTCGTCGGTGATCCCGCCCGGGTGCGAGACGATCGTCGTGCCGAGGTGCATCGTCGAGTCTGCGAGGAACGCGGAGAACGGCGTTAAGTATGCCGTGACGTAGCCGAGGTACGGTGAGTTCTCCGGGTACTGCGCCGCGACGTCGGTCGTGCCGAACGGCTCGCCGCCGCGGTCGTACGGGTGGAGGCTGCTGCTCGGATCGAGGGTCTTCGGGTAGAGCTGGTCATCGTCGTAGCCGATGAACGGCAGCGTGACGATGCCGATGATGACGCCCCCCACGACCAGCAGTGCATAGAGGGCCGAGAGGTTCTCGTAATCGGAGAGCACCCGGGAGATCCGGCTGATGACAAGACCCGGCCGTGTCATACCGATCCCCTCCGCTCAATGACCCGCACGAGGACGAAGGTCGCGATCGCCGTCACGGCGATGAAGGTGAGCAGCGCCAGCGTCTCGTCGAATGAGAGCATGATCAGGAGCAGTCCGAACGCCGGGATCTCGAGGCTGATCAGCCGGCTGACGTACGACCGCGGCCTCGGAAACGCGGTGCCGGTGATCCCGATGAGGAGCACGGCGCAACCGAGGAGGAACTCCGGGCTCATGGCCATGCTCATACCGCATCCCTCATGCAGACGAGCAGAATGATGATCGTCGTGACCGGGATGATCAGCCCGACGGCGATCGCGACGTCGAGGTAGCCCCTGTCCACCAGGAAGGGTATCACGCCTCCCGCGATGATCGCGATGGAGATCAGTTTATTCAGGGAATCCGTCTGCACGACGGCACTCACGGCTCCGATGAGGGCGACCGCCCCGTAGAGGATAGCAAGGAGGTCGTTCATCTGCCGCCGCCTCCGCCTTTTGCATAAGTGCTTGCGATGGCATTCGACTCCAGCGTCGATCCGACGAAGTACGCGGCCGCGGCAACAAGGGAGAGGGGGTGATCGAGCAGCAGCACCAGCGACCCTGCGATGGCGAAGTTCATGACGTTGAGGTAGGGGAGTTTCCTGCCGGTTTTCCGCTCGGCGACTACTCTGACGGCGGCGAAGACGGCGATGATCCCGATGAGCGGGAGGGCGATCATGTCCGCCACCCCCAGAGCCGGGCGAGGAGCGCGCTCGCGTGGACATGCGAGAGTCCCTGGATGGTCAGAATGGCGAGAACCGTCCCTGCAATGAAGTCGGACGCGGCAAAGCCCGCCTGCATGAAGCCGTAGATCACGAAGGTGGCGAGGACTGCCCCGGTCGTCCCGGCGTATCCCGGGTCGTGGCAGATGCGGTTGCCGATGAAGACCAGCACCGCAGCTGCAAGGCCGCCGGGGATGCCGGCGACGAGGAGGCCGCATGCTGCGAGCAGGGTTCCGGCCGAGGCGTCCGGCGAACAGACGATGTTCCCCATCATATAGCCGCCGTGGATGGATCCTCCACCGTCCCGGATATCCCTGGCAATTGCGGATGCTCCACTGACTCCTCCTGTCCGGGGTAGCTGAAAAAGAATGTCGACCGTTACGAACAGGACCCAGCTGATTATCGTCGCTGCCAGGATGTGAATGAGTTCATCCAGCATCAGTACTCCTACTATGGGAAAATACGTGCGGTCTATTCCATAAAGGTTTTCATGGTACCAAGTTCTCCGTTTCGTTCCGGCCGATAGGGTTTTGCACGTTCACCGAATGGAGCCGGCGGATCTCTGGCGTATAGTACTAGGTATATAATTCACAAACCATATTTGTATCCCTCTTTATTTTGTCCGATAGCGGGTTGGAACGTCTTCTGATGTCCCTGAATACACCAACCCCGCATCCGGCGGAAAAGCGTTTTTCCCGGCAGAGATCCGCGTGCGTTATGTAGGTTTCCGACAAAACTCTTCCGGAGAGTGCTATGTCACCCGGTCTGTCGCGCATCGATCCCCTTGTTCTTCTCTTCGTCATCGTCATCGTCGCTGCGGCGGCCGTTGCCTTCTGGCCGCTCCTTGATGTCGTTATTGTGGGCCTCTCCCTGGCCGTGGTGCTCCTGCCCGTGCACCGCGCTCTCTCCCGTCGTCTGCCCGGGGCAGTGGCGGCAGGGCTGGTGGTGGCGGCCGTCGTCCTGATACTCCTCCTGGGATCCGGTTTCATGGCTGCTGTGCTCGCCCAGAACGCCCAGTATCTCGATCACATCCTGCAGACGATCTTCGACTGGGTGTGGGCACCTGCGGCGGAGCAGGCCATCCCACTTCCGATTCCGCCTGAGCAGATCGCCGGATGGGTCGGCGAACATGCCGACACGCTGCAGGCCGGCATCGCCGGATTTGCGGAGGCTGCCCCACTTTTCATCGTCAAGATCTGCGTCTTCTTCCTCACCCTCTACATCGGCCTTCTGAAGGGCGACACGGTCAGGGACAGGCTGGTCGGCCATCTCCCGACGGCACTTAAGCGCGATATCGGCCGGCTCTCGACGGTCACGGTCGACACACTCTATGCCATCTATGTGGTTCACGTGGCGACTGCGGTCATCACGTTCTTTCTCGCGCTGCCGTTTTTCTACTTCCTCGGCTACGGCCATATCCTCTTTTACTCAGTGATGGCGGCAGTTTTTCAACTGGTGCCGATCATCGGCCCGTCTCTTGTCATGCTCTTCCTCGGCGCCTTTGCTCTCTCCCAGGGGGATGCGCGGGGGGCACTGCTGGTAGCGCTGGTCGGGTATCCTATCGTCTGCGCACTGCCCGATATCTACTTCCGCCCGCTGATGATGGGGCGGCGTGCCAGCATTCACCCGGTGATCATGTGGATAGGGTTCTTCGGCGGCCTCGCCGCCATGGGTATTGTCGGATTCATCCTCGGCCCGCTCTTCATGGCGCTCCTGGTCGCCGGGTACGGGATTGCCGTCCGCGAGCTGACGAGGGCCCGGACTCTTCCCGGTGAGCGGGATCCGGTGTCCAATCTGACAAAATTATAAATTTCCCGCCCATCCACTCTATAGGTGCGCGAGGGTTGCCGAGCCAGGTCAAAGGCGCAGGGCTTAGGACCCTGTCACGAAGGTGTTCGAGCGTTCGAATCGCTCCCCTCGCATGCAGCTACAACGATACTCCGTTTTACGATTACATCCAGAGGTCAATGGGCGGCGATTCCGCATTCTTTGGCCTGCTCTTTATGTTCGTACTAGTATAGGTGCTTGTGACGTTCGCTGTAGTAATCTCGGTGTAGTATTGCGCCGACTAACTCCGTCATGATATCCCGGACCCTTGGCGGGGTGCGATCTGGTTCGTGGTTCCAACGGCGGTATGACTCGAGTGCGCATTCAGGTTCCACTCCCGCATCTGCAGACCGACGGGAGCCGCCGTCGGAGGTATGAAAAGGAAAAAAGAACCGGGTTTTAAACTACTGTCCGGAGATCAGAGACCCAGGTACTCGATCCCGGAGAGGATGGCGACGATCAGAATGACCATCGGAACAATCACCGCCCGGGGATGGACGCCGAAAAGTTCGGGTATCGTCGTGTCGGGAATTTTTCCCCGTTGCAGAACCGATGCATCCAGACGGGGGTAGAGTTCGGCAAAGATCGCGGCACCTATGAGAATTCCGACCACCCCTCCGAAGAGAGCGTCGAGCGCTCCCGATCCGACTGCACCGGCGACCGTTCCGGGGCAATATCCGAGGACAGCAAACCCGCACCCGAAGATGATTCCTCCGAGCACCGTGGTGCCTATCGATCCCGGCTTGATGCTGAGGCTGGCAAGACCAAGGTGTATCAGCAGATAGACGCCCACCATGCCGACAGCCACCGCAGAGAGCATCACCTTTACCACGGTGAAATCATAGAGGAGGAGTTGCCCGATGATGACGTCGTACCTGGTGACGCCCCCGAGCTGGAGGAAGACCCCGAACGCAACACCCATCACCAGCCCCAGAAGCCGTTGCAAGGACTGATTCCGGCGAAGGCGCTGCAGAGCGCCGCCGTCACGCTCTCTCATGGGGCGATCACCCCGTAGAGCAGAAAGGCGACGATGATTCCGCTTACAAAGAAGACGACGACAGCGATCCAACTTGCTATCGCCAGTTGCAGTGTCCCGGAGATCCCGTGCCCGCTTGTACAGCCTCCCGCCCATCGGGCACCAAGGCCCATCAGAACGCCCCCGACAAGCGCGACTGCGAGCCGGAGAAGGCTGCTCGATCCGAATGCTGCCTCAAATGTCGAGGGGACCCAGATGAGAGCGAACTCACCCTGCATGATCGCTGTGATGAAGGCTCCGATGACAATGCCCAGAACAAGCATCCATTCCCAATCGATCTGCGGGACGAATTTCCTGTAGTAGGACTTTTCAAGCACCGCATCGCCGCGGATAGCCCGTTCTATCATCCCGCTCGTTCGGGCATAGGCCGTCGAACAGCCGAGAGGTCTGCCCGAGAGGAGGAAGGTAAACCAGCTGAGAATGCCTATCCCCAGGCCGGCGAGGTAGGGAGTCCAGTCCATGCGACCACCCCCTTCAGACATATCCTGCCGCATAATGCCCGGTAATCCCGCCAGCCGCATTATATACCCTGGTAAATCCCTTCTGTTTGAGGATGCTGCATGCCAGGCTCGACCGGTGCCCTGTTCTGCACATCACGATGACGGGTTGGTCGGGGTCGAGGTCGGTGAACCGCGTTCTCAGGTCGGGAGCAGGGATATTGATAGCCCCCTCGACATGTCCCTCCATATACTCCGCCGGGGACCGTACATCAACGACCTGTACCGCTTCCTGTTCGAGCATCGCGCGGGTCTGTACGGGCGAGATCAGGGGGATGTAATCGGTGGCGCATCCGGCCATGACCCAGGCATGGGTCCCTCCCTCGAGGTAGCCGACGGTCCGGTCAAGTCCGACCCGGCGGAGCATGGTGACTGCGTCGCGGCACTGTGCGGGATTGTCGGCAACGAGCAGAATGTCTCTGTCGGGTGGGAGCGTCCATCCTGCAAACGTGGAGAAGTTGCTGGCGATATCGATGTGGTAGCTCCCGGGAATGTGCTGCCCTCCGAACGCCGTGTAATCGCCGACGGTGAGCACGATGGTGTCGTCCTGTTCCGCCCGGACCCTGAACTCTTCCGGGGCCATGGGACGGATCTCCGGGAGCGTCCTGGTGAGTGGCGGACCCTGGCGGTTGATCTCGCTGCACCGGCTGAAATGATCGGGTGCCGGGGGCATATCCTCGGTGAGGGATCGGATGAACTCTTCTCTGTCGGCGATAGTCAGAGCCTGGTTGTACTTCCGCTCGTAGCCGAGGGTGGAGAACCGCATCGCGCCCATCGCCCTGCCGCAGAGGGAACCCGCACCGTGGGAGGGGAACACCATGCAGGAGTCGGGCAGGCTGAGGATCTTCTCGTGCAGGTTCTCATGCAGGATGCCTGCAAGGTCGCGTGCCCTTCCGGGGAAGAGATCCGGCCGTCCCACATCACCGACAAACAGCGTGTCTCCGGGGAATATAGCAACCGGATCATCCCCCCGGGAGCGATCCGTGACCACGTAGGTCACGCCGTCCGGTGTATGCCCGGGGGTATCCCGGACCTCAAAGAGGATATCCTCGATCTCGAATCGGGTGCCATCCGCAACCGGGATGTGCTCGAACTCGCAGTTGCCTGATGCCGGTGCGTATATCCCTGCCCCGGTGATATCGGCGAGATCCATATGTCCTGAGACGAAGTCGGCGTGGAGATGCGTCTCCAGGACATGCGTGATCTCGAGACCGAGATCCTTGGCGGCATCGAGGTACCTGCCGACATCGCGTGCCGGATCGACGATTGCGCACGTTTTGCTAGCTCCGATGAGATAGGAGCTGTGCGCGATCCCAGGAATGAATAACTGTTGGATGAACATGCTGAACCACCAAATCTTCTACGAGCAGAGGATTACCCGAGGACCAGATAAATGCATCCTGAAACACCGATGAAGAAAAGTACCGTCAGAAGAATCGCTGCCCTCAGGGAATCCGTGATCCGGCAGCCTCCGGCGCCATCAGGAAGGCGTTCACCCGGTGGTTCGGGAAAAGAAACGAATTGGAGGCACAGAAGGCCACAAGGAGGTCAGGGCCTTCGAAGAAGAGAAATCGCAGATCTCTCTTCCTGGTGTGCTTCAAGCCTCTTTTTCGATAGTTCGTCGTTTATGAATCATGCATCTCTCTTTGGAATCCGCTGCGACGGCTTTGAGCATGACGGGATGTTCTCCTGCTCCCGTTTGCCGGTTCCCTGCAGAAAGTCTATACCTCTCCACGCAAATACGATTCTTATGGACGACCTTCCCGGCTGCGATGCCGGCAGCGGGTGCCGCATGAAGACCGCCATCTACTACTTCACCGGAACCGGCAACTCACTTGCAGCAGCACAACGGATCGCGGCAGATCTCGGGGACGCGGTTCTCATCCCTATCGCATCGCTGCAGAGCACCTCGGGTGAGATCACTCCGCAGGCAGACCGGGTCGGAATCGTCTGCCCGGTCTACGACTGCGGGGTGCCGGTCATGGTTGCAGAATTTGCAGCGAGGCTCGACCTGTCACGGGCAGCGTACACGTTCGCGATCGTCACGATGGGCGGCATGGGTGTTTCGGCCCTCCACCAGCTGAACGGGATCTTCCGGGAACGCCAGGGCAGAGGACTCGATGCCGGGTTTGCGGTCAGGATGCCCGGAAATTTCCCGCCGCTCTACCGGCCGCCTGCCGGCAAAAAGTGCGATAGAACCCTTGCGGCAGCAGATGAACGGCTCGGAGCGATCGCAGAGGCGATCGGCTGCGGCCGTGCCGTCCCGCCGCGGTTTGCCCCGTTCTCTACGCTGGCGAAGGCCATATCCTACGGATCGTTTGCAAAGAGCGTTCACGAGGCGGACAAGGACTTTTCGGTATCGGATGCCTGCACCGGATGCGGCACCTGCGCCAGGGTCTGTCCGGCGGGCAACATCACACTCGAACGCGGTCGCCCGGCATGGAACCACCGCTGCGAGCTCTGCTGCGCCTGTCTCCATTTTTGCCCGGTCGAGGCGATCCAGCTCCACGTGATGCGGGGCACAGAAGGACGCGGGCGGTACCGGCATCCGGACCTGACGGTCGCGGATATGCGGGTGCAGCGGGAGGGCGGCACCTTCTGAGGGCGGTTGCATGCGGGGTTTTGATCGCGGCAAACGAACCGGAATGCCGGGCGGCACCCGCGCCAGAGGATCCGGGAAGCAGTGATGACGATCTCATTCGTCCCCGTACTCCGGCACCTGCGCCGACTGCTCCTGCCGAATCGTCACCGGAGGCGCGTCGCAGGGGATCGTAACCCGCGGTCTGATTCCCTTTGTCCGGCTCTTTTTTTGACGTCCACGGTCTGGCAGGGCAGCATGAAACATTTCGGGTGCATCCTCTGCGGGCCATTTGCGTGGACACCTGCCCGAGGGGTGCCGTCGGGTACGCGTCGGCGGGGAAATGACGTGAGGGTAACTATCAGGCGCTTGACAACCCGCACCGGTGACAGCCACGTTGCGGCCTCGGAGGAGCCCGGGCTCCATGCAGAGGGCGTGCGCCAGATTCTGTGAAGTTCCCTGTGTACGAGCATCTTACCGGGTCGATGAACAATTCCGCGGTGTGCAAGCGCCCGGTTGCGCACGTGAAAGGCTCTATCCAGCCGCTGAACCACCCAAACCTTTATGCTATTATGCGCATACGTGTACTATATCTCATACAGATGAGGTGAATGAAGTATGCCAGGTTTTGATGGTACCGGACCCGCTGGACAGGGTCCGATGACAGGACGGCGCATGGGACGGTGCGTCCCGGCGCAGGTACAGACCGGAAGCGAACAGGGTTCTGGCGCACAGGCCGCTCCCCAGGCCGCCCAGGGCCCGGTGTACGGCCTCGGCAGAGGCGGACAGCCACGGGGCTGCGGCAGAGGTTTCGGCGGCGGGCGACGGCGAAGGTGCTTCTGGTAAATTGCAGACGGTGATCAGTCAATGAAGATTGCAATTGCCAAAGAGGGTACCCGGGTCTCCGAGCACTTCGGACACTGCGAAGGGTACGCGATATACCGGATCGAGAACTCGACCCTTGTCAGGGAGGACGACCTTGCAAGCCCCGGCCACGAGCCCGGACGGCTCCCGGCGTTTCTGCACGAGCACGGGGTCGACCTCGTGATTGCGGGCGGAATGGGGCCTCGCGCCGTCGAGATCTTTACCCGGAACGGCATTGAGGTCATCCTTGGTGTCAGCGGCGCCGTTGACAGCGCTGCAGAGGAATACGCCGCAGGAAGTCTCGCAGCGGGTGAAAGCTCGTGCCATCACGGGCATGAGAGCTGCGACGGAACGCATTAAACGAAGGTATGCGGCCATGCCGGGAACCTTGCGCTGCCTCGATCCGATGCTCGCCCGGTTTCTGTGTGGATGGCGCAGACTGCACGTATCCCCAAGACTCGGGTCCGGCCCCGGCCCCGGAATGCTCGCGGTCGAACCGATGGATCGATTATCAGTGTCTTTGGACACATCCGACGGGTGTTCCCGGAGGCATCTGATCAATACTATTATTACCACGCACCGTCGAATCAGACGGTTATTACGCTCATACGTGTACAAAAAACGAACGAGGAGTTGAATTCAGTATGAAGATCTGTGTTACAGCACGTGCCTCCGGAATCGAGGCACCGGTAGAAGAGCGATTTGGAAGAGCACCCTACTTTGTCTTCGTCGATACGGAGACCGGTGAGGCGCAGAGTATAGCGAACGGTTTTGCCGATGCAGCAGGCGGGGTCGGGCCTCGCGCCATGCAGGTTGTCGTCGATGGCGGAGCAGAGGTTCTGATCACCGGGCAGATGGGCGGGAATGCCGCGAGAGCGCTGCAGGCATCCGGCATCAAGGCCTATACCTACCGTGGCGCCGGCCGTGTGGCGGACGCAGTAGAAGAGTATTCCGCCGGGAACCTCCAGCCGCTGCTGTGAGTGATGCAGCGATGAAGATCGTCGTTGCCAGTGGGAAAGGGGGCACCGGGAAAAGCACGGTGACCGCGAACCTTGCGTACTCGCTTTCGCTGACACGGGATGTGGCGGTCGTCGACTGCGACGTGGAGGAACCAAACCTCCATCTCTTCTTTCCGTCGGCGTCGACGGATCTGCCGGTTACCGCCACCATCCCCGAGGTTGACCGGAGTCGCTGCACGTTCTGCGGTGAATGCGGAAAGTTCTGCCGTTACGGCGCGATCAGCGTGCTCAGCGATGCAGTTCTGATCTTCCCCGAACTCTGTCACTCCTGTGGCGGATGTGCGGCTGTCTGCCCGCAGGGCGCCATACGGGAAGTCCGGCGCCCTATTGGTATGATCCGGTGTTCCCGTCCGCTGCCTGCACTGACGCTCATCAGCGGGTTTTTGCAGGAAGGTGAGGTGCAGGCGCCTCAGGTGATCCATATGGCCAAGATGCTGGCAGATGGCCACCCGCTCATCCTGTACGACTCGTCGCCGGGGATCGCCTGCCCGGTCATCGAAACAATGGATGGGTCCGACGTCTGTATTCTCGTCACCGAGTCAACCCCGTTCGGCCTGCACGATCTTCGCCTGGCCACGGAGGTGGCGGAGAGGCTCAATCTCCCGTCGGGTGTTGTGATCAACCGGAGTGACGGGAGGGACGAGGCCATCACGGAATTCTGCCACGAGCACGGACTGCCGGTTCTCATGACGATCCCCTTCGACCGGGAGATCGCCGCCGTCCAGAACACCGGCGGCCTGATCAGCCGCGATCTGCCGGGCTGGAACGAGCGTTTCATCGACCTCTTTGCGAAGGTCTCGGAACTTGCCGGGGTGAGGGCATGATCCGGCTTGCCGTGATCAGCGGCAAAGGCGGCACCGGGAAGACGATGGTGACGGCCGCTCTGGCAGACGTCAGCCCGGCAGCGCAGGTGCTTGCCGACTGCGATGTGGATGCATCCAATCTCGAACTGCTCTTTGAACCCAGGCGGATAAGCACGGAGCCCTTTATGGGGCTGGAGGTGGCCGGGATTGATCCTGACAGATGCCGTGACTGCGGCATCTGCGCAGACCGGTGCAGGTTCGGCGCGATTGTCCGTCGGGATGATGCCTGGCAGGTCGATGCCATACACTGCGAGGGGTGCGGCGTCTGTGCGTATGTCTGCCCGATGGGGGCAATCACCATGGGACCCCGTGTGTGTGGTGAGATCTACACCTCGGAGACGGACCGCGGGTGCCTGGCGCATGCCCGGTTGAATCCGGGGGCAGGCAACTCCGGTCTGCTCGTACACGAGGTGAAAAAACGCGCGAACAGCATGGCAGACGGGTGCACGCTCCAGCTCATCGACGGCCCTCCGGGGATCGGCTGTCCGCTGATCTCGACGGTCAGTGGAATGGATGCGGTGCTCATCGTCACCGAACCGAGTGTCTCCGCACTGCACGACCTCGGGCGGCTGGTGACGGTCTGCCGCCGGTTCGACGTCGACATCTTCGTCGCGATCAACCGGTTCGATCTCGCGGAGAAGGTCACGGAGGAGATTCAGACGTACTGCGAGAAGGAAAACCTGACGGTTGTCGGCATGATCCCGTTCGATCCACAGGTGGTTGAGGCCGTCAGGCATAACCGGCCGGTGACCCGCACGGACTCTCCTGCGGCAGTGGCTGTGAGAGATCTCTGGGAGACCCTCTCGCGGGAACTGGGTATGGAATGATGCCTCCGGAAGGAACGGGATATTGCCGCAGGCAGCGCGGGAGACCGCGGGTACAGCGGACGATAGAGGGTGGGAGCACATACCGGTGCTACGCTCCCCTCTGCCGCACGAACGGGCAGGAGCACGAGGTGGTACTCCTCCTCCCTGAAGAGGTCGAGGTGCTCAGGCTCGTCGACCTCGAGGGTCTTGAGCAGGAGGCGGCGGCTACCATGCTCGGCGTTTCCCGCAAAACAGCCTGGCGTGACCTGCACGAAGCGCGGCGCAAGGTCGCCGATGCTCTGGTGAACGGGAAAACCATCGGGATTGCCGGATGCGCCCGCCAGAAGCGCGGTGCCTGTCCGCATGAGATCGAGACCGAGGACGTCTGACCCGATCGGTCACGGTTGCAGGCAGGTGGTGTTCCCTCAGGCCTGTTGCCACTTTTTCTCTGCAGAATTTAGCGTGCATGCGTTTCTGCATGGACGGCGGTAATCGTATTCTGCACGCAAAAAAAAGTTATTTGCTTAAGTAGTTGTTCTTCTGAAGCCACTCTACCTGCGGCTTAATGTACCGGTAGATGATATCGCATTTCTCGTCCTGGAAATCCCACGGAACGACGATGAGGAGGTCACCCTCGCGTATCCAGAGCCTCTTTTTGATTTTTCCTTTAATCCGTCCGATTCGCGTGACACCGTCCTCACACTTGACGCGGATATGGTTTGCTCCAAGCATCAGGTCTGCCCGGGCGAAGATCTCTCTCTCCCGTTTTTTCGGTAATCTCACTCGGACGATCTCGGTATTTGCATTGTTTGTGTGACCTCTCTTTACAGCCAGTTCATCAACTCCGTTTTAAATACCATAATCATTCTGTCTGTTTGTCTCCGTTGCACGGGTATATCAATGGGCCGAGGCATTAATAAATTAACTGTCGCTCTCCCGTGCCGGACGGCAGCTGATCGCGCCTGAATTCTGCAGCCGGGGCGACGGTGGATGTGACGCCCGATCGCCGTACACTGCCTCCCCCGGGATCTCCCTCTTTTGGCACCCCGGCGCGGGAAGCGAACGGGAATGCAGGTCCGGTCGTCTTTGCCTACTGTCGCTCTTCTCCGGGACATTTCTGCGGTGTTCCCGGCGTTCAGCGTGGATTCACGTGCGGCGTGCCCCTGGAGAGCAGCGCGCGACAGGTGTCTGCCGGAAGGGTGGTGCGCTGAAAACCTGCAAATCTGTCCTGAAAACTCATTTAGAGAGGTCTCCTGGCGCATCGGCACGTCCGGCGGATCGAGCGCTCTTGCAGGAGGAGAACCAAAACCTTTTCACTGAATATACCGTATGCATTGGGCGGAATTACGTTCCAGAGGAGATCCGTAATGGAAACCAATAAACTGTACGTTGGAAATCTAACCTATTCAGTCAATGAAGAACAGCTACGCGAGCTCTTTTCGCAGTATGGCGACGTCAAAGATGTCCGTGTTATCGAGCGCAAAGGCTTCGGATTCGTTGAAATGGGCAGCCCCGAAGAGGCTGAGAAAGCAAAAGAAGCGCTGAACGAGACGGTCTACGAAGGACGCACGCTCCGGATAGACGAAGCCCGTCCGCAGCAGCCGCGAAGGGAGTTTCGCAGATTTTAAGGTAGCAACCCGATACCGACAATACGTATCCGCCGGAGCAGCAGACCTCCATCGATGAGTATGGAGAAACCTCCGGTGAGGGATCCGTTTCGGAAGGAGCGCGGTTGCCGGAAAGGCACGGCCGGCTCCGAAATCGAACGGTTCAAGGATGCAGGGGCGTTCGTAAGCGGGAGCTATGGCTGACGCACCTGAAAGACAATCCGGGCTGCCGGCGGAGATTGGAGATTCACCAACTATTCTGATTCTCGGGAGCTTCCCGAGCGTTCAGGCTCTTCGCGAGGGCCAGTATTATCGGCACCGCCAGAACCAGTTCTGGCGTATCATGCATGATCTCGCCGGCATACCTCTTGATCTTCCCTACCACGAGAGGATCGCCCTGCTCCAGGAGCAGGGGATTGCTCTCTGGAATATCATTCACTCCTGTGTCCGTGAGGGAAGTATGGATCACCGGATCTCCCGGCCGAAGCTTGCAGACCTCCCGGGACTGCTGGAGCGCCATCCAACAATCAGACATATCGCGCTCAACGGAAGGAAGGCGGACGACCTGCTGAAGAGGGGATTTCCTGAAATTGTCGAGCGATACGATCTTCGCCGGTTGCCGTCGACGAGCCCCGCGTACGCGCAGATGCACTACGACGAAAAACTTGCGGCATGGAGCGTGGTTCGGGACTGGATCGCCGAGAGGTGACCTGCCCTGCTGCCTGCTACCCGATCAGTCCGTGCGCGATGAAGGGTGTGATCACCGATCCGCGGAATATATTTAGAACGCCGTTTCGGAACGGCTAAATGGAAAGCCCCGACCATAGTTCAGTATGGCGGAGGAGGGCGGAGCAGACGCTCCATCTGCGGTGCTGTTCAGGGCGGAGATTGCCAGGGTTCACGAGGCGGTCAGTGCATACACCGGTGAGAGCCCCTCCCACATCGCGGTGATTGCAGAACCTTTTGCAGGACAGCAGGTGATGATGGAGCAGATCACCCGCTATTACCCGCACAGGGTTACGCATCTGCCGTTCTATTCGGTCGCCCGGAACACCGACTTTCTCGATACGATGCGCAGGACCGAGGAGATCGTCCTCATGGAGCGGTGCCACTTTCTGGCGCTCCGGCGCGTCGGCGGGTTTGCTATGCTCGATGCGTTCCTGGATTTCCTCTCGATGTCTGAGAAGCTCTTCATTACGGGCTGGAACGCCTTTACGTGGTCATACCTGAATGCCGTGGTAGGGATCGAGAAGAACTTCCCCATCGTCATCCGGCTGCCCCGGATCGATGACGAAACTCTGAAGGCAATGATCCTCTCACGCTACGACCACCCGATCCGGTTCGTGGACGATACGCCGGTGCAGGAGAAGAAGCGCGTCTCGATACAGCAGCGCCTCGTCAGCGTACCGTTCCTGGATGCTCCGGTTCAGATCCCCTGGATTGCTGTCGATACAGAGAATACAGGCTCTGGTCGGGGCGATGCCGGCGATGCGGTCTTCAACCGGATCAACAATCTGGCGCAGGGGAACTACGGTGTCGCGCTCCGGATCTGGGAGCGGAGCATCGAGGAGAACACCGTTCTCATGAGCCGGATCCCCGCCCTTCCCTGCACTGTATCGCTCACCATCGACGAGGCGTTCCTGTTGACGATCATTCTTTCGATGGAGTCTATCAGCAGCGCGGATCTTGAGGCGATCGCGCACCCGGAGATCGACCTTGCGCTGGTGCTCTACCGCCTCCGGATTCAGGGCCTCGTCGAGGAGGAACGGGGATACTATCAGGTTAAACCGGAGGCGCTGCACTGCGTCAGCGCGTACTTAAAGAAGATCAGGATGGTGTGGTAATGATCGAGTTCGTCCCATCCGAGATCACCGACCTGCCCCTACGGGATATCGACCTTGGGACGGTGTTCTTCATCCTCTATGTTCTGGTCATCGCCTATCTCCTCGTGAAGGCGGTTGCCTACATCCTCAAAAGGATTGCCGAACGCCCCGGACAGCGGCGCATGGTCTTCACGATGCTGATCCCGCTCACCAGGCTGATCATCTACGTATCAGCGCTCTATCTCATCCTGCAGGCCATCTTCAACCCGACCGTCTCCGAGATTGTGGCACTCGCAGTGATCTTCGGCGCAGCCGTCGGGTTCGGGCTGAAGGATATCTTTGCCGACATCCTCGGCGGGATCGTCATCTCGTTCGAGCGGCCGTACCAGATCGGCGATAAGATCTCAGCCAAAGGGCATTACGGTGAAGTGGTGGACATCGGCCTTCGGGCGACCCGGATCCTCACACCCGACGACACCCTCGTCTCCATCCCGAACGTTGCCGTCTTCTCTGAAGCAACCGCGAGCAGCAATGCGGGAAAGACCGAGATGATGGTTGTCGTCGACCTCTTCATCGATCACGGAAACGACCCGGAGCTTGCCATGGCGATTCTCAAGGATGCGGTGGTCACCTCAAAGTACGTGTATGTATCGCCCACCTGCCCGTTCACCATTCTTCTGGAGGATTTCCCCTTCTACAAGCGTGTCAGGGCAAAGGCATACGTCAACGATCTCCGGTATGAGTTCGAGTTCCGGTCCGAGGTGACGCGGCGGACGTGGCGGGAGTTCCGGCAGCAGGGGATCGCTCCGCCCCGCCTCTCCGCCATCCCGCCGGATGAGCAGGCGTCGGACTGACCCGGCCGGCTCTGTGAGTCCCGCAACACTCAATACCTCTCTTTGACCACTTCTTCTGCATGGTTGAGTATGCACCCGGCATCACGGGCACCGTACATTTTTCCCGGCAGGAGCGGGCATATTACGTCGAACTCTTCGACGCCGAAGGCATTTCTCTTGGAAAGACCGGGCTGTACCCTTCGGAGGCAGGAGCGCGGGAGGCCGGGCGGCGGCTGGCGGCAAAGCATGCTGCCGGATGATGCCGGGAGATCGGACACGGATGAAATACGTCACCAAAATGAACGGCACGCTCCAGCCCTTCGAGAAGAAGAAGGTGGAGCGGACACTCCGGAACCTGGGGATCGCACCGGACGATGCGGAGCAGATCGCCGCTGAGGTCGAAGGAGAGGTCTATGACGGCATGAAGACCTCTACGCTGCTGCGGATGATCCGGGCGCGGGCACGGGCGTACCGCCCCGCCGTCGCCTATCGGACAAACCTCCGCAGGGCACTGGCGCTCCTCCGCCCCAAACCCGACTTTGAGGTGTACATCCAGGCGCTGCTCCGCGATCATGGATACGAGGTGGAGCCTGCCCGCATTCTCCCGGGACGATGCGGCGAGCATGAGGTGGATGCGATAGCCCGGAAGGACGGCACCGTGTACTTCATCGAGGTGAAGCACCACTTCAACCACCACCGGATGACCGGACTTGACGAAGGGCGGATCGCCCGGGCGATCATCGAGGACGTTCAGGAGGGGCACCGCTGCGGCAAAAACTCTTTCACCATCGACACGGCGATGATCGTCTGCAATACGAAGCTCTCCGGGCATGCAAAACGGTATGCGACATGCTGGGGGATCGAACACATCGGCTGGGACCATCCCGCCGACCGGAACCTCAGGACGATGATCGAGGAGACGGGGTCGTACCCGGTCACTATCCTCACCGGGGTGACGCCGGCGGTCCGGAGGCAGCTTGCGGCAGCGGGATTTTTCACGGTCCGGCAGCTGCTCGCCGCAGATCCGGAAGGGCTCGTCAGGAGCGCCGGGCTCACCCTGCGTCAGGCTGCACTGCTCGCCGAGCGGGCTGAGGCCGTCCTCACCTGAACGGCGGGCGCCTCACCCGACCGTCACCGTTGCGGCATCGTCGGCGAGCAGGCGGCGCTGTTCCTGCGTCGGGTTGATCAGCACTATCTCGGGCGGGCTGTTAAAGCGGAGATCGATACCGGCAAGGGTTGAACCGCCGATACCGCGGGTGATGTAGGTCGGCGGCGCCCCGTCGTTCAGGATGAGGCCTCTGACCTCGATGATCTGGTGCTCAGCGAGCTGCTGGACAACCGGGAACATAAACTGGCCGCCGTGCGTGTGGCCGGCGAGGATGAGGTCGGCATCCCAGTCTGCCCTGCAGTCGGGGACGTGGATGAGGTACAGGGTGAAGGCGTCGGTCTCGGGAACCGCCGGCGGATCAGCCATCCCTGCCCAGGCGTCGTCCACGCCGACGAGCAGCATCTCGGTGCCGTCGACGTCCAGGGTTACATACTCGTTGCGCAGCACCTGCACTCCGTTCGCTTCGAGTGTCCGGGTGAGTGCGTCGGCAAACGCCGGATCCGTCTCGTCGTCCAGCAGAGAGCCGACATCATAGTCCGCTGCGGTGAGCGTCAGGCCGCGTGCCGCCATCGTCTTCCGGATGCCGCCGATGGCGTCGACGCCCGCCCGGTAGTCGTGGTTGCCGAGCACGGCATAGGCCGGGGCATCGATACCGGCCCATATCTCCTGTATGGCAAAATTGGTCTCATCACCGTTTGCAAAATCTCCGCCTATCAGGACGAGGGAGGGTTTCAGGAGATTGATCCGGTCGATCACTCCCCTGGTATACTCGAGATTGCCTTCCTGCAGATGGGGGTCGGCGATGAAGACCATGCCCTCCGGGCAGCCCTCGATGGTGAGGACAGTAACCTCGACATCACGTGCTTCCCAGGTCATGTAGCCGAATGCGGAGGAGAGGATGACGAGTGCAAATGCTCCAAGATAGGGGATATTTTGTCTGCTCAACTTCACTCCTTTTGTATTGGCTTTCATATATATTTATATTACAGGTTGGCGCACTCTCTGGTTTTTAGTTCTTCTCTGCATGGAAGGGTGCCTCGGACCCATCGGCCGGCAGCAGGGTGTCCCGCTCCTCCGGGGCAGGGTGCAGAAATCTTTCGGCTACGGCCTCCTTCGGCACCCGGCGCAGGTAGGCGTCGCCGAGCACGGCGACAACGAGGGCTCCGATGCCGTCCACCATGAGGTCCACCATGGTATCGCTGTTTCCCTGCTGCAATGTCATGCCGAAGATCTGGTCGGCGGCGAACTCGTAGATCTCCCACACCGCTCCCATGGAGATCGTGAAGAAAACGGCAAAGAGCACGATCGCCCCCCGCGGAAGACGCATCCGATAGATCTGATCGGCGAAAATGGCGATGGCAAACCCGATGATCGTGAGCGTGACGGAGGATACGAGGTGGGCGATCTTGTCGTAGCAGGGTGCATAGAGCAGATAGAGTTCTCCGACGTGACCGGCGACGTGCAGATAGATGGAGAGCGCTATGAGCAGCGTCAGCTGCCAGGGGAGGCGCATGCCCAGATTTCTGTTCAGGATGGAGGGGATGAGCGTCAGGGAGAATGCAGCGAGCGAGGCGAGGGTCAGGAAGAGATCCCCGAGGCTCACGCTGATCCCGACGTTGAGGAGGATCAGGGACTGCACAAAGTATGCGATGTACATGCCCGGAGATGCAGCTCGATGCAGCACGGTACCGGATGTATATGCCCTGCATGGGATAAGGATGGCGGCTGCCTGGGGGATATGGGGCGCATGATCGTTGCCGGTGCAGGATCGGAAGATCCCCGGCATGCCGGGACTGCACCTGCCGGGGTGTCCTGTTGCAGCTCCGGTTCCCGCGCGGCGGTTCGGCGGCGGGTACAGGGCATCCTCTCGAACTCTATAGGGTTGCCGCAAACGATCGTATTTATTGGGGTATAACTATACTAATATAGAGTGACCCCAAAGCCTGCTATAGGTTCGGATGAGTGGATGACGTACTGCGCGCGTACCGATCCCGGGCTCTGCAGCGAGGAAGTGTACACGCGGGAAACGCCGTATCCTGATGGAATGCTGCTGGACATGCACGTCCATTCCTGCCACTCGATTGATTCGATGACGGATATCGGTGCGATCGTTCGGACCTGGCAAAAGAGGCGCATCCTCTCCCTGGTCTGCGACCACGACAGCATCGAAGGGTCGCGCAGGGTATACGGTGAGATCCGGCGGTACGAGCCGGATATCCCGTTGCTGCTCGCAGAGGAGATCACCACAGAGGAAGGCGAGATAATCGGGGCGTTCCTCACCGAGGAGATCCCTCCCGGTCTGAGCGCTGCCGAGACACTGGACCGTATCCAAGACCAGGGCGCCGTTTCGATCGTTCCCCATCCGTTCTGCACCTTCCGTTCCACTGCCATCCGGCGCGAGGTGCTCCAGGAATGTATCGGCCGGATAGATGTCGTTGAGGGCTATAACGCACGGAGTCCCGTGCCCGAGGAGAACGAGATGGCGCAGGCATATGCCCGGGGGTGCAGCAAACCGGTCTCGGTCGGGTCGGATGCCCACATCCCGGTCGAGCTCGGCAGGACGTATGCCCGGCTGCCGCCGTTCGAAGGACCGAAAGATTTTGTCCGGGCGGTCTCCGCGGCAGAGATCGTCTTTCAAAAGACGCATCCGGCTGTTCACTCTGTTTCGAGAATGGTGAAGAGCGCGAAACGGGCGGTCGGCGATGAGCAGTCCTCGATCCGTCCCCGGCGCCGCGCCGCACTCCCGGAGTGGCCGGGTATCGTGAAGACTCTCCTGTAATGGTCTTCATTCCGTACGCCGGGAAGCGGCCGCACGCCCCGCGAGCACCGTGACGACCAGAGCGATGACGGCGAGAACCAGAAAGATCAGAAATATCTGCCGCATGCTCGCAACGAGTAGAGATGCACTCTCGGCTGCAATCGCTGCTCCCCCGAAATACAATGAAAAGACGATGATGGTGACGGCCATGCTGATGGTCATGCCGAGGAGACGCATCGTTTCGATGAGTCCGGACGATGCGGCGTACATCTCCGGAGCGGTTGTGCCGATGGCGGCGCTGTAGATGGGGGGCTGATAGAATGCAAGGCCCGCCGAAAGCAGGGCAAGGGCTGCGAAGACAACCACGAGGGATGTCGTGGCTGAAAGGCCGGTTAACGGGAACAGAGCGGTCGCGGAGATCACAACGCCGCCGGCCGCGACTGCGTGGGGGCGTGTCCGGTCGGCGAGTTTTCCTGAAGATCTGACCAGGACTGCCGTAATCAGTGTGGAGACGAGGAGAACAAGGCCGACCGTATCCGGAGAAAACCCCCTGATATACTGCAGGTACAGGCTGAAGAGGTAGATGCCGGCGAAGGTGGCGATGCTGTAGATCAGCATCGATGCCGCCGAGCGGGCGAAGGCTCTGTTCCGCGCCATGAACCGGAGGTCGAGGATCGGACTTTCACTCCGGAGCTCCCAGACGACGAAGACGATGAGGAAGATGCCGCCGAGGAGGAGCGCGAGGACGCCCGGCGTAGCCGGGAGGCTTGAAAAGCCGACCATGACCAGGAGCAGCATGACGACGTTCAGCATGATGCCGGGAACGTCCAGATGTCTTCCGCTGGAGAGCGCACACTCGCCGGTCAGCCTCGTGCGGATGAGCCAGATGACGAGGAGTTCTACCGGGACGGTGGCGAGAAAGATCGCCCGCCAGGAGACGTACGCGGTGAGAATCCCGCCGAGAAGAAACCCGAGGGCGAACCCGGTATAACTCGCGGCGATATTCGTGCCGAGAGCCGTGCCGCGTTCGCCTTCGGGAAGCACGAGGCTGAGCAGGGCGAACGACGTGCCGAAGATCATCGCCGCCCCGATGCCGGTGAGAAAGCGCGCTCCGATCAGGACCTGGGCAGAGGGGGCGAATGCCGCGAGCAGTGCGGAGACGGCGTAGACGTACATGCCCGTGGTGAAGACCTTTTTTACGCCGTAGATGTCGGCGATCCTGCCGAAGGGCACGAGGAACATCGCTGCGGCGAGGAAGAAAGCCGTCGGAACCCAGCTTAAGGTGGCCGGATCGATGGCGAAGTCGATGCCGACCGTCGGGACGGCGACGAAGAGCCCGGCAACCATGAACGGCGCCAGCGACGATCCCAGTGCTGCGGTGAGGAGGGCGCTACGCCTGCCGGCAGGAGAGGTCATCGGATACGTGAGCGGCGTTTCTCCTATTAATAGTCTCTGTGTCCTCGTTTCGGCATCGGTACGAGGCTATCTGCAGCAACACGGCCGGTGCCTGCTCTGCCGTTTTCATGGAGCCGGGAGAGATATGCATCCGCAACCCCGGCATGCGCATCCCGCGTCTCCTTCTCCATCCGGTTCAGCGTCCCGAGAAGGACACGCATGCGGGGGTTGGCCGCGATCTGCTCCTGGTGTGTCTCGATGAACTTCCAGAAGAGCCCGTCCCAGATCTCTTCCCATTCTCCGCCGGGATAATTGCTCATTCTCCTGATATAGTGCGAGCCGCTGATGTAGGGTTTTGTGGCCATCAGTCCGCCGTCCGCGTACTGCGACATGCCGTACACGTTCGGTACCATGGCCCAGTCGTATGCATCGATGAAAACCTCCATAAACCACCGGTAGGCCTCATCCGGATGGATTCCGGCGAGAAGCATGAAGTTGCCGAGTACCATCAGTCGTTCGATGTGGTGTGCGTACGCCGATTTCAGCACACGCTGCACGACCCTGTCGACGGGCACGACTCCTGTTGAGGCTGTGTAGAGTGAACGCGGCACCGGGTGGGGCTGACCGAATACATTGGACGATCGCTGCCGGTCGCCCTCTCTGATGTAGACCGCCCGGATAAATTCCCGCCACCCGATGATCTGCCTGATAAAGCCCTCAAGAGAGTTTATCGGAACAGGGTGCTCCCGGGCATACGCCAGTGTCCGGTCGACCACCTGCCGGGGGGTCAGCAGACCGGTGTTGAGAAGCGGGGAGAGAACTGAGTGGAAGAGCACCGGTTCATCTGCACGCATCGCGTCCTCATAATCACCGAAGAGAGCAAGCCGGTCTCCGAGGAAGTCTGCCAGCCAGCGTTCCGCGTCTCTATGGGTGACGGGGAACCAGAATTCGTCCAGGTCTCCGGGGTTGCCCGGGTAGCGCTCTTCAATGACCGATCGTGCGTCCCTGACGTAGCGGGTCTCGGGAATGCGGGGCAGCGGAGGAACCGGTACTTCGTCCGGGAGGGGCTTTCGGTTTGCAGGATCAAAGCTCCATCTGCCGCCGATCGGCTTGCCGTCCTCGATAAGAATGCCGAACCGTCTGCGCTGTTCCCGGTAGAATGCCGTGAGCGAGTACCTGTCTGACTGGCCGAAGAACGTGTCGATGAAATCCCTGTCGGTCAGAAAACCCGGGCTGTCCCGGATGGTAAGGTCGATGCCCCGTCTCCGAAGCGCTCCTGTAAGCCGTTCTTCAAGGGTTCTGTCACAGGGGTCGGCGATGGTGATCGTGTTGGCTGAGCGGGCAGCGAGAGCATGAATGAGGTCGGTCTGTGTTTGTCCGTGCTGGTTCCGGATGAAATGAATCGTATGTCCCTGCTCTTCCAGATACTCCCGGTAGGCCTGCATCGATGCACTGTGCAGAAGCAGTTTCTTTTTGTGATACCGGAAGTCCGAGAAGAATCGGTCGTCCTCTACCAGATAGACGTTCGCCTCCTCCGTGAGTGCCGGATGTTCCCGAAAGAGCTGGTGTGGGAATACTATCGCTGCCTGATCCTTCATGGTTTACACCCCGTGCGCCTGGTTGCCGGGTATGGGAGAAGCGGTGCAATGAAGGTTACGGGACGAACGGATGCGTGCCCGGAATCGGCAGTTGACGCTGCGCTGCAGGGCGGTCTCCGCGACGGACGGCAGATTTCAGGGGTGCATTGTCTTCGGCCTCGCGTATGCTGTTATTGCAGCCGGAAATCCCTTAATAGCCCTCTCTGTGGGTTTCCTGGCGCTGCTCTCGACAGTCCTGGACCGCTACACCGCCGTTCGCTACGATTGCCTGATGAGAGGGGGCATGCCTGCGGGTAGGTGCATGCCCGGAGAAGCGGGTGGTATGTGATCTCCTTCTTCGCCACGACCCTGCCAGGGTACTCTGCCCGGAATACCTGGGAGGAAACAAAACGGCGCTGCATATGGGGTTTATCGAGGGTTTCTGAAGATCGAAAGCAGCTCGTCGCCGATCGTGCGTTCGAGGATCCGGCGCTCGATGCGCTGGTGCGGGAATGCATTGCAGAACCGAGCAGCACCTCCCCGGTTGTTCAAGGAAATGGCTGCTCTACGGAGGGCAGGCGAGCCGGCTAATCATGGCAAAAGCCTCTCTGATTGCCTGCCGGTCGTTCCGGACGCTCGGGTAGGGCGAGACGATCACGCACCGTCCGTCGGCCCGGATCGGGTGCCTTCGCTGGTGCAGCACGGCTTCGGTGATGGTTCTGCAGTCTGCAAGCGCCGCTGCATACGGTTCCAGCGATCTGAGCGCCTGCAGGGCGGTCGCGCCGAGGATGCAGATGGTCTCCGGGTCGAGCGCCTCTATCTCCGGTTTGAGGATCGTCCGGGCACTTTCTGCTATCAGCGATACGGGAATATGGGGGTGGGCATCCTTGTTGAGGATACACTTGACGGCATCCGTCAGAAAGAAGCCCTGATCCCTGAACGCCTCCAGGCACTCCTTTTTTGTTGCTCCTGCTATCCCGAGGCAGCGAAAGATCTCACGGCTGATCCCGGCGATCGGCGTCTGCTCCGGGTTGTAAAAATAGCGGTATCCGGCTGGCCGGTCGACGTTCCGCCACGGGGGCGCCTCGGCGATGAAGAGAACCCGGATCCCGTCCTGCGGTAGCCAACGGCCGTAGGCGTCGTAGCGGGCAAACGGGATCGGGTCAGGGCGGATCCGCTCTCCGGCATATGCCCGACAGACCTCCCGCACCGCCTCCGCATCAGGGATGCCCGGCTGCATCGCCTATTGCGGTCTGCCCTGCGCCGGCGTAATCTCGATCTCGTTGCCCCGTATCGTCCGCCCCTGCATCACCGCGATGACATGCTGGGCGTATTCTTCGGGCACCTCGACGAAGGAGTAGGCATCGTGAATGCGGATTGCCCCGATGGCCTTCCCGGGGACGTCGGTCTCCCCCGCGATCGCACCGACGATGTCTCCCGGGCCTACCTGCTGGTTTCTCCCGACATTGATGTGCAGCCGCACCATCCCGGGCTCCCCTCCGGTATCCGCACCGCGCAGTTCGCGAACGGCGGGAGCCTCGGTCCTTGGTTCGAGCTCGAACTTCAGGAGCGCTGCAGCGATCTCAAGGGAAGTGTACTCCTCTTCCATCGCCTGCTCGACGATCCGGATGTACTTCTCGATGCCCCCTTCCTGGATGGCGGTCTTCACCTTATCGAGGAAGACCCGCGTCTTCGTTGCTTCGACGTCGGTCAGCGTCGGCACCGGGATCCGGGTGATCCGGATCTTCGCAAACTTCTGGATCTCGCGCAGTTTGTAGATCTCCTTCGGGGCGACGAAGGTGATCGCCATCCCGGCTCTGCCGGCCCGTGCCGTCCTGCCGATGCGGTGGACGTAGTACTCGGTATCCTGCGGGACGTCGTAATTAAAGACCAGGTCGACGTTCTCGACGTCGATGCCGCGTGCCGCGACGTCGGTTGCCACGAGGATATCTATCGCGCCGCCCCGGAACTTTGCCATCACGCGGTCTCGCTGCACCTGTTTCATGTCGCCGTGGAGACCCTCTGCGGAGTATCCCCTGGTCTGCAGGTGCTGGATAAGGTCGTCCACCTTCCGCTTGGTGTTGCAGAAGATGAGCGCGAGGTCGGGGTTATGGATGTCAAGGAACCGGGAGAGCACCTCCAGTTTGTCGCGCTCCCGCACCTCGATGTAGGTCTGTTCGATCTGCGGCACCGTCAGCTCGCGGTGGGTGACCCGGATGAACTCAGGGCTGGTCTGGAACCGCTGTGAGATCTCCAGGATCGGTTTCGGCATCGTCGCCGAGAAGAGCACTGTCTGGCGGTCAGCCGGCGTCTCATCGAGGATGGTCTCGATATCTTCCCGAAAGCCCATGTCGAGCATCTGATCCGCCTCATCAAGGACGGTCATCTTCACGTGATCGAGCGAGAGCGTGCCCCGCTCGATGTGGTCGATCATCCGCCCCGGCGTCCCGATGACGACCTGGACACCCTGCCTGAGCATCTTCAGCTGCCGCTCGATAGGCTGGCCGCCGTAGACGGGAAGGACCGTGATGCCCCTTTTGTACCTCAGGAGCCGTGAGAATTCCTCCGCCACCTGGATGGCGAGTTCCCGCGTCGGGCAGAGCACGATGGCCTGGATGGTCCGGGCGGCGGGGTCTATTCTCTCGAGGAGCGGTATTCCGAACGCTGCGGTCTTGCCCGTTCCTGTCTGTGCCTGGCCGGTAACGTCTTTTCCGGCGGATATCGGAGGGATGGCGACCGTCTGTATGGGAGTCGGTTCTTCGAATCCCATCTCTTCTATAGCCTGTATAACTTCTGGGGAGAGATTAAAATCCTGAAACTGCATAGTGATTCCATGCCTTTCTGTATGGAAAGTGGTATTCTGATTGCGTGCATTTCGTGCGATGCGCCCCGGTATCGGAAGAAAATGCTGCACATTCGCGAGCGATCACGCCGGGTCGTTCACATAACTGAAGGTGCTAATGGGGTCTGATATATAATAAAATATATCGGTGATACCGGTATTTGGGACTTCCTCACACCTCCCACTCGATCTCGCCGCAGACATCCTTTCTTGGGTCGAGGAGAACCGCGTGAGGAAGGCCGGCCAGCGAAACGGCGCCGAGTGCGCCGATAACGCCTCGCCCGCCGATGAGCGTGACGCCATGGGCGTCGGCCACGGCTTTTGCGGTCATCGGGTCTATCACCGACTCGCGCACGTCCCTTCCGTACCGGCGCATCTCTCTCGGGATGATAAATCCCTCCTTGATCGCAAGCCCCCATTCCGGTGAGGCACTCTCGCCCGCGACGAACCGGGACGCCGCTTCGGCAATTCTGCCGCCGATCGCCGGTTCTATCGCGAGCTCGATGTAACTGCATGAGTTTCCCGCCGTCCGCTCCCGGATCTGCGGGTTCAGCATGGCCACCCGGTGGCCGATGGGCAGCACCCCCTTCATGCTGCTCATATGCTGGAGGAGTGCGAGTGCCAGGGCGAACGTCGCCCCCTCCTCCCGGGTATCCGTGTCGTCGATGCCGATGATCACGTAGGTGAGCGCCCGGGTGACGACATCCCCTTCGACGACCGCTCCGCTGCGATGCACGGTCACGCCGCAGACCCCGTCGGCGAGGGACATCATGTCGGTCAGCGAATACGCAGGCCCGCCGATGCATTCGATATGCTGGACGATATGGTCGCCTTCGCGCCGGATCCCCGCGATCCCGACCGCAGGTGCAGGGTCGAGCCCGATCGCAACATCATACCTGCCGAGGCGCGCCCGTTCGCGCAGGAGCGTCCCGTCCCGGTATACCCGGTCGAGGGACCCGCCTGCCCGCGAGTGATGGAAGGCGCAGAAGGCCGCGCACCCGCCGCTCATGCACTCGTGGTATATCTCGACGGCGTCGCCGTCGATGGTCGTGAAGATGCGGCGGCAGGCGCTGGAGGGCATGGTGCTGCTTGCCAGGTACTGCGCTGCGTGCCTGCCGCGCTTCTCCTCGCGCAGGATCACGCACCCCTCCTCTACGAGGCGGTTGATCCAGTCCTGGGCGGTGCTCCGCGGGACGGCGATCCCGTCTGCGATATCCGTCACCGTAAAGTAACCCTGTTCGAGCGTCAGTTGACGCATCAGCCGTAAGTACTGTTTCCGCCGTTCAAGAACCCTGGACATGCCTGCTCTGGATGGCGATCAGATCGCCGATGACGGCGCTGGCAGTCTCCGTCGAGCCTGCCCCCTTGCCGATGAGGGTAATCTCTCCTGCCATATCCGTCTCGACGGTGACTGCGTTGAGCGTTCCTTCCACCACGAGAGGATGGGTCTTTGGGATGATCCGCGGGGAGACCCGCAGGATCTTCTCGGAGGGCGCGATCTCGCCGATGAGGCGTATCGTGCTCTCCTGCTCCTCGGCAAGACGCAGCGCGTCGGGGGTGAGCTGGTCGATGCCGGTGACCTCGACGTCGTCGAGCACCGCCTTCTGCCCGAAGACGGTGTTTGCGAGGATGACCAGTTTGATCGCCGCATCGATCCCTTTGACGTCGTAGGTCGGATCCGCCTCAGCATACCCGAGTTCGCGCGCCTCGAGCAGCGCCTGCTCGTATGTCAGCCCCTCCTCGGACATCCTGGTCAGGATGAAGTTGCAGGTGCCGTTCAGGACACCGTACAGCCGCTGCATCGTGTTGCCGGCGAGCCCCTCCTGCATGGCGTGGACGAGCGGGATGGCGCCGCAGACGGTCGCCTCGTAGCGGAGCGCGACCTGCTGCCTGGCCGCTGCGTCCTGCAGTTCTGCATAGGCGAGTGCAATCGGCCCCTTGTTCGACGTGACGACGTGCTTGCCCCGCTCGATCGCGGTTCTGATATGGGTGAGCGCGGGCTCGCCGGTCACGGCGTCCGTCGGGGTCACCTCGACCAGGCAGTCGTAGTCGGCATGGATCGCGATGTCGGGGGCTGCAACGCCGCTCTCTCCGCAGAGCCCGGTCTCCTCTTTCCGGGCAAGCGCGGCCTCGATATCGATCCCTTCCGGCCGGATGAGCCCGCTCCTGGAATCAGCAAGGGCGGTGACGACGATGCCGAGATCCTTCTCTGCAAGTGCTCGTGCGATGCCGCGGCCGACGGAACCGAAACCGAGAATGGCGATCCGCATCAGACCGCCTCCAGCGGTTCGATCATGAGGATCTGCTTCTGGCCTGCAACGCTGCGGAGGATATCGAGCGCCCGGTGCATATCCGCAAGGTCGACGGAGCGGACGGTGATCCGTGCGGAGGAGGGTTCGTTGATTGCGGGCATCACGAGCGAGATCTCCGTGACCTCGGCAAACCCGGTCTGATCGATGCGATCGACGGTGTCTGAGAGATCCGTGTGCATCAGATGCCCTATCAGGATCAGGGAGCGCTGATGGAGAAGCCGCTGCTCCCCGATGCGAACGACGCTGACACCCTGCTCCTTCAGCAGCCCGAGGAGGGTCTCCAGCCTTCCCTCCGGCAGTTCCAGGACGATCTGGACGTCGAGGGTCTCCGCCGTCGAGAGGGTATCACGCTGGTGAATCACCGCAATGATATTCCCGCCCACCGCTGATATCGGCTTGAGGGCAGCCACCAGCTGACCGGGCGTATCCTTCATCTCGAGTTTCATGGATACACGCAAAAAAATCCACCTGTCACAATCGTTGACCCGCCGTGATGATAAGCCTTTTACAATAGAATGCGTGCATCGCGGAGGCGGGAGAAAAATGTGATGCCCGGTTCAGCGCACGGAACCGGGTGCGCCGGTCACGATGCTGACCGCCTCGGCGAATGCGGGGAGCATCTCTCCCGGGATGCCCATGACCATCTCGTCGTCCGCGATGCCTGAGAACTTCCGTGACCCGTCGCAGCCGAGCGAGTAGTTGGCAAGCCCGGTCAGGTAGGGCTGCGCCGTCGCGTCCGCACAGACGGACTGGATGCCGGACATCGACGAGACGATGCGGCCGCCCATTTTGTAGAGCGCGGTCTGCGCAAGTTTCAGCATGGCACGCGGGGGCGCGACGATGAGCACCGCGTGGGGGTCGAACGGCGTCTTCTCGAGGGGCGCGTACACCGTTGCGTAGGTGGCGGTGTCGGGGACGTGCGGGATGGCGTTGATCGTCCGCATGCAGGCGGCCCAGCTCTCGAACTTGCCGAGTTTGTAGTAGAACTCTCCGCTCTTGAGGCTCGGCGTGAGCTCCTTCAGGCCGAGCGCCCAGGCACCGCCCATACAGGTGTGCTTGTCGGCGGTCGCGTAGAAGATGGCCCCGTCTTTTCTGGCCATGCTGACCATCTGGCAGTGGCGGACGGTATCCTCGATCGGTTGTACGCCTTCCGGTATCCCCTCGGGGCCCTTGGCCAGTTTCACCGCCACCGGCGATCCGGTGAGGTCAAGGCCGGTCTTGAGCGTTTCAGCAATTGCAGCGTAGGGAAGCTGCATCCGCATCTGATCTTCCATTGCTCGGTATGCCTCCTTTGTCAAACAGTCCTTCTGCCGCACGATAAAACTACTCTCCGTGACAACCCGCCTCTCAAAGGCGGCGGAGTTTCTGTTCGACCCTCTCAAAGAACGGTTTTCCGATCCTGACAAAGCATGCCGGCACGTCGGCCATCCTGACCGATATAACGGTGTTTTTGTCGAGTTCGTAGGTGCTCTGGCCGTCGACCACGAGATGGGCGGGCTTCTCGGTCTCGAGCTGGATGTCGAGGGTGCGGTCGCTGCTGATCAGGTGCGGCCGGGAGGAGAGCATGTACGGGGCGAGCGGTATGACGAGGAACCCATTGATGCGGGGGTCGATGATCGGGCCGCCGGCGCTCATGGCGTAGGCGGTCGAACCGGTCGGCGTGCTGATCAGGATGCCGTCTGCGCGGAACCGCTCTGCGGTCTTTCCGTCGACGGCGACGGAGAAGCGGAGCATCTTTGCAGGCCGTTCGGTGACGATGACCGCTTCGTTAAGCGCGGTGCCGAGCTCCTCCCCCTGCATGGAGAGCGTGATCCGCATCCGGCGCTCGACGGGAAATCCGTCCGTCAGCGTTGCGAAGAACGCCTCGGCCTCCTCGGGTTCGAGGCTGGCGAGGAACCCCACCTCGCCCCAGTTGATGCCGAGGATGGGGATCTGCCGGCGCATCCGGTGGACGGTGAGCAGCACCGACCCGTCGCCCCCGACAACGACCGCCAGGTCGGCGTCGAACTCTTCGAACGGCACTCCTCTCTCCCCAAGAAGCCTTCCCGTCCCTGCCTCGAAGAGGACGGTGTGGCCGAGCTCCTTCAGGTGCTGCGCGAGGGATGCGGTGAAGGCGAGTGCCTCGTCGTCATCGATCCGCGATATGAGTACAATCCGCATCGGTCTACCTCAGATACTCGATGACCTTGTTGTGGATCACGCTGTTGGTGGCGACGAGGCAGTACCCGGTGGTGACGTCCTCGCCGAATCGGAGAGATCCTCCCTCAAGGCCGGTCGCTCTCCCGCCGGCCTCTTCGCAGACGACGATCCCTGCGGCGGCGTCGGTGACCCGCAGCGTCCCCCGGAAATCGATGAACCCGTCGATCCGGCCTGCTCCGACGTAGCAGAGTTCGAGTGCGGAGGCGCCGAAGAGCCGCCACCTGCGGAGCTTGCGGCCGAGGTGCAGCACCGGCGCCGGATCGAAGCGCCGCCCGTAGACGCTCATGGCGCTCTCCTCCAGCAGGCACGTCCGTGAAACCCGGATCGGCTCTCCGTCGAGGAAGGCGCCCATGCCCCGCACTGCGGAGAAGGTCTCGCCGGTAGCGAGGTTCCGGACGTATCCCTTCTGCAGGATGCCATCATGAGCGTACGCAATGGAGAGCGCGTAGAAGGGGATCCCGATGACGGCGTTGTAGGTGCCGTCGATGGGGTCGAGATAGATCGTGCCTGCCTCCCCGTCCATCCCGACAACCCCGGCTTCTTCGCTGACCAGCGTCCTGCAGAGCGGATCTTCTCTGAGATACGCGATAACGGCGTCCTCGGCGACCTGATCTATCCTCTTTGTCGGTGTCCCGTCCGCGCCCATCTTCACCGCATCGCCGCCCGCAGGTACGCCTGTCAAATCCGCTACGGCATCAGTGACGCTCTCTGCTATCTCCTCGCACGCCCGAATGAACTCCATGAAATCACGCGATACAACTATTTTCTTACGGTGTATTTATGTAATGCAATCAAGATAAATTAATAACGCGATTATTACGAGTGTGACTCTATGAAGGAACAGACCGAAGTTGGAAAACTGAAAGAGGGCCGCTACGTGGTCGTCGAGGATGAGCCCTGTAAGATTCTCTCTATCTCCACCTCAAAGCCCGGGAAGCACGGCGCAGCCAAGTCCCGTATCGACTGCATGGGTATCTTCGACGGCGTGAAGCGCTCCATCGTCCAGCCGGTATCGGCAAAGACCTACGTGCCGATCGTCGAGCGGAAGACCGCCCAGGTCATCTCGATCGCAGGCAACACCGTCCAGTTCATGGATGTCAAGGACTTTGAGATGTTCGAGATGAACGTCTCCGACGACCGGCTTGCAGGACTCGAGGCTGGCAAGGAAGTCCCGTACATTGCATCGATGAACAAGAAGAAGCTGGAATAAGTACTCGCGCAGCTGATGGATACGGCATGCATCAGCTGACCCACCATCATTTTGCAGACGCCGAGACAGCCTACGAGGACGCGCAGTACGTCATCTTCGGCGTGCCGTACGACGGGACGACCTCGTTCCGCCCCGGGACGCGCTTCGGGCCGCGTGCCATCCGCGAGCTCTCCTACAATTTTGAGTCCTACGACCCCGCGACCGGGGTCGACCTGGCAGAGGTTCCCTTTGCCGATATCGGCGACATCGAACCCGCCCGGCTGCCCGAGCTGGTCGTCGGCCAGGTCCGGGAGGTGGTAGCCGACATCGTCCGCGACGGCAAGGTGCCGGTCATGCTCGGCGGCGAGCACACGGTGACGGTCGGCGCCGTCGAGGCGCTCGCGCCGGACTGCTACGTCGTCTGCGACGCCCACCTCGACCTCCGCGACGAACTCTACCAGACCCGCTACAGCCACGGCTGCGTCACGCGGCGGATCTACGATGCCGGTGTCCGGGAGGTCGTCATCATCGGGGCGCGGAGCGGGTGTGCCGAGCAGTACGCCTTCGCGGACCGGGTGACGGTCTACACGGCCGATGACATCCGGGAGCGGGGCATCGCCGCCGTTCTCGACGAGGTCTCCCGTGCGGTCGCCGGAAGGCGGGTGTATCTCTCGATCGATGCCGACGCCATCGACTGCTGCGCAACGCCGGGTGTCGGGACGCCGGAGCCGTTCGGGCTGACGCCGTACGATATCAGGGATGTGGTGCGGGCGTTCGCTCCGCATGCAGTAGGATTTGATTATGTCGAGGTCTGCCCGATCGACGCCGGCCAGACCGCGGCGGTGGCGGCGCAGCTCGTCCGCGAGTTCATCGCCCGCCGCTGGCGGCATGACCGGCCCGGTCAGACGTAACTCGTCGGCACCTGGACCAGGATGTCGTACGAGGTTATGCACTGCGTGTTGATGACGAGGTAGTAGTTGCGGTAGCCCTCGTAGAACTTGCAGTTCCACTGCTCCTTCCGGTAGGCGGTGCTGTTCGTAGAGTCGTAGTTCGCAAAGTCCTGCCGGTTCAGGTTGATGACCTTGACGAACCGGTTCGGGTCGTCCGCGTCCATGACCTGGAGGTTGAACAGCGGCGACTCCTCGTTCATCGGGACGATATTCGCGTAGTCGAGCCGCCAGTAGGGGGTGGGGATGTGGAAGATGCTCGACGTGCCCGACCATTGCCCGGCGATGGAGGCATAGGTCGTCCAGGTGGTGTTGGGCATGTTCCCGGACGGCGGGGGGGTCATGCCGGGCATCTTCTGCGTGAGATCGACGTGGTAGGTCGACGGGTCGACGAATGAGAGGCTCTGCGCGACGCCGTTCCAGGTCGGCGTGGGGGTGGGGGCGACCGTCGTCGCCGACGCGGTGATCCGCCCCTCCCATGGCGGTGTCACCGGCACGGCCACGGTCGGCTCCGGCTCTGGCGTGCCGAAGAGGTTGAGCGGCTCACCGGTCGCTATCGGTTTGACGACCAGCGCCATGACCGCGATGATGCCGATGGCGAGGAAGACATAGACCAGATCCTGTTTCTCCATTCCCACGTTCCCCCGGGTACCCAGCTCTTTGATCTGGTATCATAAATACCTTGTATATACTCTTTCTGATACCGAACATGCCGCTTCCGAACGGTTTTGGACATTCTGCCGCTCCACGGCGCGGTGCGGGAGCGAACCCGGGGAGTGTGCCCGGGAGGTCTGCGCAGACGATGACCCTGCCCCGCACCGCACGCCATTCCCGTACGGTATGCCGCTCAACAGATTTGTATGAACTCCCTTTTATGAAAAAAACTTGAGTGTGCACCGCATCTCTGTTAGAAACCTATATATGTATGTTTGTGTATATACTCCAATTAAACCGAAATGGTCCGAATGAAGACTTCATTCGGCCTCCGGAACAGGAGGTAACGTGTAATGAGTAAAATCGTTCGAAATGAGGATGCATTCACCGGCCTCGAGGCGGCAATCGTACTGATTGCGTTCGTCGTCGTCGCGGCGGTGTTCTCGTATGTGGTGCTGGGCGCCGGGTTCTTCACGACCCAGAAGAGCCAGGAGGTCGTCCACACTGGTGTTGCGCAGGCGAGTTCTTCGATGGAGATATCGGGGCCTGTTGTTATCGGCGCAGATAATGCGAATCAGGTACAGAATATAACATTCTATCTCCAGCTGGCAGCTGGTGGAACCTCGGTTGATATGTCTAAGGTTACGTACACCGTTGCGACGAATGAGACTATCGAGACATTCACTAATTCCACCGTATGGTATACGTGGTATATCTCAGGTCAGGAAAATTCAGCTCCCGACGACTGGCTCCTCGATGAGTTCGAATTTGTCAGAGTGACGCTGGGAGAGAATACGACCAATGTGCCTACGATTCGTACAAATCAGGAATTTGATGTTGAGATCAGGCCGGATTCAGGAGCTTCGTATCCACTTGAGAGGAATGCCCCGCCCTATCTGTCGAGCGGCAAGTACTATGAGGTATACTAAGCAGGTGATTTGAATGTGGAAGATTAAAAGTGAAGATGCATTCACCGGGCTTGAGGCGGCGATCGTGCTGATCGCGTTCGTCGTCGTGGCGGCGGTGTTCTCGTATGTGGTGCTGGGCGCCGGGTTCTTCACCACGCAGAAGAGTCAGGAAGTTGTTCACACGGGTGTGCAACAGGCAAGTTCCAGTCTGGAGATCATCGGCAGTGTGTACGGCCTCGCAGCAGATTCATCTGACCTTGACTATGCAAGGTTTACTATTGGAAACACTGCAGGCGGTACTGCTCTCGATGTCACCCAGATGCTTATAACGTATATTGATAATGAAACCCACCAGGTCATGACATACACGGCTGATGGTGCTGAGATCTCCGGAAACCAATGGAATGTGACTGCAAGGTATAATCATGATACGGACTATCTGCTTGAACCAGGTGAGCAGTTTGTCATCATGGTTGCACTTGGTAGCCCCGTTCCCAATCAGCCGTTCTCCCTGAATTTGCAACCGGCAGTGGGAGCAGTTTATCCCATCGAAAGGATTGTCCCGCCTGCAATTGAGGATGTTAACATTCTCAACTAATTATTTTCACTTTTTATCCTCATCCGCTTCAGATCATCGTTGGGATCAGGGAGTAATGCGTTAATTGATGAACGGACTCGTGTTATGCCCCGAGATGGAATGTTGAAGCTGGGTTAGTGAGAGAGTTCAAGATTCTTGTTTTGTTCTCTTAAGTTGCCATCTCTTGCTTCTGGTCGTTGCGGCATGCTGAAGGGATGGATGAGATACAGCACTGCGGGGCAGCCTTACTCCATGCACAGGGATTTGTGTGCTGCTGCATATGAGATAGTTCTTGTAAACGAAGCGGGATGGAGTGTAGTGACCACCATTTCTGCGTTAACGAGCTAAACTGCACAGAATTTACGAATCTATCTGATCGACTTGGAATGAAGGATTGGTTTTTCCCTCCCCCTCTGTGTTATCCTGCTAGAAATCAGAGAGATTCGTCGTGAAGAATGATTGCTCGGCCATCCTGATCATTTGCCACATCGCATCCTCCACCGCCTCATACAAGAAAGCATGATCACTCACTTGCACCCCCCCAAAACTCCTCCTCCAAAACCCCCCTTTTACCCAAAATCCCCGCACACCCCAATATCGCGCCTGCAAAGTTTTATTTACCATGTTGTTGATATAATCTTCTCATATGGGGGTAGATCAGGCACAGATAGATAAAATCCTCAGCGGAGCATCCACTGAGGACCCTGAGGTCCGGCTCGACAACCTCGAGAAGGAGCTGGACTTCATGAAGACCTCAATAAAGCGCCTGCTCATCGATATCAGGGAACGGATGAACGAGCTCGACAACCCGTTTTCGAACGCCGGACTGAGTGGATTTCCGGCCGCTCCGCTGCCGCGGGGCGGCGGCGACCTCGAGATGGACGATGCGTGGAAGGAGGAGGCGCCCGCTGCCGGCAGGCACGAGGCGGACGAGCCGCTGCTGCTTGCTGAAGAGTCCGTGACCGCGGGCATGCCCTTTTCGGAGCCGTTCAGGCTTCCTGTCGCGGGCGACGGGATCAATCCCGCACCCGAAGCGCAGAAGGCAGAGGAGAAACCCCAGGAGAAGCTCAAGCTCCAGAAGGTGCACCAGCTCTTTGAGTGGGCGCACAAGAGCTGCAGGAAATTCGGCCACGAGCGGTTCGAGATGATGATCGACGCCTACCGGACGATGGGCTACGTCGCGGACGACTCCTGCGACCAGATCAAAGAGATCACCCGGATGATACCCCCCTCCCGCGGCGACCTCGAGGAGATCGGTCCGAACGAGTTTGTCTCCGAGCTCTACGTCTTAAACAGGATCCTCGATCCTACCGACTCCTCCCTCGACCGTGAGATGATCGAGGTGCTGATGCTGCAGCGGCAGGTGTCCGGTGAGGCGAAAGGGAAGATAACGTCCAAGGATAAACATACCGGTGATGAATGGCTCGAGATGCTGGACAGGATATGATGAATGTCGAGCGAAACCTTCACCACCGCAATGTTCCTGATGGCCGCGATCATCTCGGCCGGCGTCCTCATTAACGCCATCTTCCCGGTCATCTACACCCTCTCCGACACCATCGCATCCTCGACGCATCAGGCCGACGAACGGCTCCGGGTCGACGTGAAGATCGTGACGACCTATGCGAGCGCCGGCTCGCAGCAGGCCGATATCTGGATCAAGAACGTCGGGACGCAGCGGATTGCGGAGGCCGATCTCGAAGACAGCGACGTCTTCCTCGGGGCGGCCGGGACCTTCGATCGGCTCTCCTATGCCGCCGTTGTGGCGGAAGGGAAGTGGACGTACGAGATCGAGGACAGCAATGCGAATGGCTACTGGGATGCCGGCGAGACCCTGCACATCACCGGGCAGACGAGCGATCTCCCCGATACCTCCGGGGACGTTGCCTACTTCCAGTTCGTCCTGATGACGGGGCTCTCGCGGTCGACCGAATTTACGATGAGTGGGTGATATGAGCGTCGGGTCACTCGTTGCATCGGGGATCGGCATCCTCATGCTGATCATCACGGCCTACATCCTGGTCGGAGGCACGCTCGGAACGGCGGAGCTCGTCGTCATGGCTCAGGGAGACCTTGCGGTCCAGCAGGAGATACGGATGCGGACGAACATCGATATCAGTGCCACATCACTGGATGAGGTGGGAAAAGCGCTCTACGTCGAGGTCGCGAACAGCGGGAACGAACCGATCGTGAATTTTGAGCATATGGACGTCTACCTCGTCACCACCGGCTCTCCTGTCTACTGCTCCTACGGGACCGACTGGAGCGTCGTTGGCATCAGCCCGGACAGCATCCACCCGGGCCAGCTCGATCCCGGCGAGGTTCTGAACCTCTCCGTGACCTATGCCGCCGACGCCCCGACCTGGGTGCAGGTCACGACCGGCAACGGCGTCTACGACTCGGCATACATCTAGGTGAATGAGATGCTCGCACGCGACAGTGAAGGACAGCAACCCGCCGGCGTTGACCGGACGATCCTCTCGACCGGGAATACGGAGCTTGACAAGAAGATCGCAGACGGGCTGCCGCTCCAGTCGCTCTCGCTGATCGAGGGTGAGAACGATACCGGCAAGAGCGTGCTCACCCAGCAGATCGTCTGGGGCGCATTGAAGCAGGGGTTCAACGTCGACCTCTTCTCGACCGAGAATACCAGCAAAAGTTTCCTCTCGCAGATGGAGTCGATGAGCCTCGATATCTCCGAGTACTTCGCCTGGGGCTACCTGCGGGTCTTTCCGATGCACGTCGTCGGCTTTGAGTGGACGCCTGAGAAGATGCAGGGGACGCTCGAGCGGATGATCAGTTTCATCGAGCGGAGCCGCGCCGAGGTGATCGTCATCGACTCCCTGACGCTCTTCACCGAGTACGCCCCGCAGGACACGGTGCTCACCTTCTTCACGAACTGCAAAAACCTCGTCGACCACGGCAAGACCATCCTGATCACCCTCCACACCTACGCCTTCGTCGAGGACGCACTCGTCCGGATCCGGTCGATCTGCGACGCGCACCTCTTCATGAAAAAAGCGCTCGTGGGCGGGAAGTACGTGATGATGCTCGAGGTCGTCAAGGTCCGGGGAGCGCGCAAGACGACCGGCAACATCGTCAGCTTCGAGGTGCACCCCGGCTACGGCATCAAGATCATCCCGGTATCGGTCGCAAAGGTGTAAGACGCCATGACCTCCTCCTCTCTCACGGCATCGGTGACGCTCCCCTTCGAGCCGGAGTTCATCGACGAAGGCAACGACTGCTACAACAACGTCGAGTCGTGCGCCCTGTACCGGATGCTCCCGGCGAATGCGCGGGAGTACGTGAAGGGGAGCCCGCACCTCCTCGAGTATCTCCACATTCTTCCGGTCAACACCGTCGGCATCCCGCTCTTCCTCTCGGAGCTGAAACGCGACCTGAAGTCGATGGAGAACCCGAACGTCATCTACCCGGTCAACGAGTCGACCTTCGTCCATATCTTCCCGGACCCGAACGACGTGCGGAACTGGCATATTCCGATCGAACCCTCGTTCCTGCACAGCGTCAGGGACAGCCTTCCCCTGGTGGAGGCGCGGATCATCGAGATGATCGACGCGCTCGAGGAGGAGCCGGTCACCGAGAAGGCGCGGATTGAAGTGCTGAAAAACTTCATCGGCCAGGTCGTCTACGTCAAGCAGCCCGACGAGGTGATCGACGAGTCCCGCCTCGCGGGAGGGAAGCCGAAAGACCTGAAAGAGCGGATACAGCAGTTCCTGATGTCGGATATCGGGTCGGGCGGAAAGGTGTCGAAGCAGCAGGCCGCGTTGCCGCAGATGGCCGACGGACGCTTCATCCTCTCCCAGCAGGAGTACCGGGCGCTCGAGTACCTCATGATCCGCGACAAGATCGAGCTTGGAACCCTCAAGCCCTTCCTGAACGATCAGTATATCGAGGATATCACCTGCAACGGCGTCGGCCCGATCTTCATCGAGCATAAGATCTTCAAGGGATTAAAGTCGGTTATCGGGTTCCAGGACTCAGAGGAGCTCGACAGGTTCGTCATCAAGCTTGGGGAACGGATGAAAAAGCCGCTCACCTACCGGAATCCGGTCATCGACGCGACCCTCCCGGACGGGTCGCGTATCAACATCGTCTACGGCACCGAGATCAGCAAGCACGGCAGCAACTTCACGATCCGAAAAGTGAACGAGGTTCCCTTAAGCATCCTGCAGGTGATCGAGAGCGGCGCCTGTGACTATATGATGGCGGGATACCTCTGGATCTGCCTCGAGTACGGGATGTCGATGTTCGTGAGCGGAGAGACCGCGAGCGGCAAGACCACATCGCTCAACGCCCTGACGACCTTCCTGTCGCCCGAGAACAAGATCGTCACCATCGAGGATACGCCCGAACTGACCGTTCCCCACAAGAACTGGACGCGCGAGGTTGCAAAAGGAAAAGGGAAGGGAGAGGGCGAGGGATCGGAGGTCACCATGTTCGATCTTCTGAAAGCCGCCCTACGTCAGCGCCCGAACCAGATCCTCGTCGGTGAGATCCGTGGTATCGAGGGGAGCGTCGCCTTCTCTGCCATGCAGACCGGCCACCCGGTTATGAGCACCTTCCACGCGTCGTCGGTGGAGAAGCTGATCCAGCGTCTCTGCGGAGACCCGATCCTTATTCCGAAGACCTACGTGGACAGCCTGAACCTGGTGATCATCCAGAGCGCGGTAAAACTCCCGGGCGGCGGGACGGTGCGCCGAATGCTGAGCATCAACGAGCTTGTCGGGTACGATCCGGAGACTGAAGGTTTTTCGTTCCTTGCTGCATTTGTCTGGGACCCGATAACGGACTCGTTCACGTTCACCGGAAAGGGCAGCAGTTATCTCCTGGAGAACAAGATCGCCACGACGCTCGGCATCCCGGAGCATAAACGCGCCGAGATCTACAACGAGGTCGAGAAACGGGCAAAGATCCTTGAACGGCTGCATAAAGCGGGGTATACCCAGTTCTGGGATCTCTACCACATGACCACGAAGATCAAAAAACAGGGACTGCTCACGATCGAGGTCTGAGATGTTCGAGAACGTCACCGACCGGCTCCGCGAGGCGAACAGCGGCCAGATACCGTTCGATGACCAGATCCGGTCGCTGCGCGCCCTGCAGGACCGGCTCCTCGAGAACAAGAAGATGGGTCAGGACCTCCTCTTCATGTACACCTACATGGCGGCGATCACCACGGCGGCGGTCACCCGGCCGGAGATATTCGCCTATACCGCCGAACGGTTCGAGTACGTCCCGAGCCGCTACATCGCCCGGGTGCAGCGGCTGGTCAGTGGCTGGAGTTACAGTTACGCCGAGGCTCTCCGGGTTATTGCTGAAAAGTGCAGGAACGTGACGCTCCAGAGCATGCTGAACCGGTACGCAAACTCCATCGATTCGGGTGTGCCGGACGAGGATTTCATCGTCACCGAACTCTCCACCGTCCGGGAGATCTACAGAAACACCTTCGAGCAGGGCGTCGAGCTCCTGAAGAAGTGGGGTGATGCATACCTTGCGATGCTCCTTTCGGGGACGCTCGTTGCGATCATCATCATGATCTCGGTTGCGATCTACGCTCCCGACGGGATAGAGTCGGCGCTGAGTACGTCGTATGCGATCATCATCGCCATCTCCGGCTTCGGCCTCGCCATTATGTACCGGGCGGTTCCCGACGATGCGAAGACGCACGGCCTCGCGGATATCTGTTCGCGGGAGCAGGGGATGATACGCAGGATGGAGCGGACGGTTCTGCCCCTCACTGCGGCGATATGCCTGATCCTGCTCATCATCGGGGTGAACGCGGGGATCATCTTCCTCCTCGTGGGGCTGCTCCTGATGCCGCTCGGCATCATCGGCTACATCGACGACGCCAACGTCGTCAGCAGGGATGAGGACTTCTCCACCTTCATCCGGAGTCTCGGGTCGGTCATGGGCGGGAAAGGCATCACGACCGGCGATGCACTCCGCGAGATCGACAAGAAATCTCTGGAACACCTGGAGCCGTTCATCAACTCCGTCTCCTCCAAGCTCAACCTCGGCCTCGACGAGGCGGGCAGCTGGAAGAAGTTCATCGGTGAGTGCGGGAGCAACCTCATCTACAAGTACATGAACATCTTCCGCGACGCCGTCGCACTGGGCGGATCGCCCGACCGGATCGGCAAGATCGTCGGCTCCTCGATGCTGGAACAGGTCCTGCTGCGGCGAAAACGCGATATGCTGGTGAAAGGGTTCGTGGTGCTGCTGGTCCCGATGCACGGTGCCATGGCCGGGATCTTCATCTTCCTCTTCGAGATCCTGCTCACGATGTCCAAAGCGGTGCAGGCGGTGCTGGACACGTTCAATGAGGCGACATCGGCGATAAGCGGCGGCTCATCATCGATCGGCGGCAGTATGGCGGGCGCGATGAACTTCTTCACCGACTTTCCCGAAGCGGAGATGTCGGCGTATGTGGTGACGATCCTCATCCTGCTGACCCTCAGCAACACCCTTGCCGGGAAGATCGTCGCCGGTGGAGACCGGTACATGTACTACTTCTTCGGCAGTCTGCTCTGTACCATTACAGGAATTATTTACGTTATCGCCCCAATTATGGTTGGGATATTCTTCAACATACCCAGTTTCGCAGGTGTCTGATTATGCAGGAGAAGCTCCGTCGCCCAATCCTCTTTCTGGTTACCGTTACTGCAGGTTCTGCGCTGATCTTCATCGATATCCCGCCGGTGTACGTCATCGGTGGCACCGTCGTCGTCGGTGTGTGCGTGCTGATTGGGACGGGTGCGCTGCCGCTTGCCGAGATCCGCCCCTCGCAGATACGTGCCTCGCTGAAGGCCTGGATGGACCGCAGGCGGCGGTCGCCCCGGAAAGCCGCCAGAAAGCCCTCCCGTTTCTCCGCGAAGCTCCCCACTCTTCCGGATGTGCGAAGCATGCTTGCGGCATTCTTTGCATCCGTCCGGAGCACCGTCGCGAAGGGCCGTGCCCCCGAGCACGTGAAGAAGGCGGAGATGAGCAAAATAGACGCTATGCTCGATCAGACGCTCGCCGACTCCGTTCCGGAAGAGGGTGGGTCGGGCTCTCGGGGTTCCGGTGGGGCTGCCGGCGATCCCTTAAGCGCCCTCGACGACCTCGATACCGAATCGTTCGACGATCTCGACGTCGACGGCGAGGTCTCGCGGATTGCATCGAAGTTCGCCACAGAAGAGGTGTCGGCCCTCTCGGAGGAAGAGGAGCTGGCTGTTGCGGATATCCTGAAGGCGCACCAGGATGACCTTGACGATCTCGACCTTCCTGCCGGCCTGGATCTCGGGGACGAAGCAGCAGGCGGCGAAGGTCCGGGTGCGGCGGTCAGACCCACCCTTCAGGCTCCTCCCGCGGAGACGCTCCCGGAGGATATTATGGGGGGGCTCGATGCCGGTGCAGACCTCTTAAGCGATGATCTCAGTGCTCTCGATGACCTCGATCTCGACGCCATCGAGATCGAGGGCGATGGGGACGAAGCCTCCGGCTCTTCTGCTCCTTTTGCCGCACCCGAAGACCTCGAAGAGGCGGAGGAGGAAGAGGACGAAGAGGAACCGGAGGAAGAACTCGACATGGTCACCTTCGCCTCGGGCGGCCTTGCCGACGACGATCTCATGGCGGAACTGAAGGCTGATACGAAGAAGCGCAAAGTCGTTGAGGACGTCAGCCTGCTCCGCAACCTGAAGGGGACGAAGTACAGTGCACAGGAGCTCGCCGATGAGATGGAAGAACTCTTGCGGGCGATGAAACCAAAACAGTGATGATGCAGTGAAGGCGAATCTGATCCGGGGGGTCGAGCCGTGGCAAAGGAAGTTCCAATAAAGATAGAGCACAACGGGGCATGGGTTCAGACAAAGATGGGCATTGCAGAGGACCGGATAGTCATCGGCGATCCGGTTGCGCGCGATATCCCGTACAAATCGGTCGTCGATCTTGAGCAGAAGAAGAACCAGGTCATCATAACCGCCGGGAGCAGCCCTGAAGAGGTCTACCGTATTGCATCGGTCGAGAAGGTTCTGCAGGTGCTCAAGAAGTTCATCATCATGTCCTGCAACGCCTACCGGCTGAATGCATACTTCATGTCGCCGGCGATACGCGGCGGTGTCCTCGTCAAGGATGCGCAGTGGGAGAAGGGGGCGATTGCCGTGGTGAAGACCGGGATATGGTTCGTCAGCCAGACCAATCAGGTCTGTATTCCCCTCGATGAGGTGGCCAGCATCGACCTCACCTCACGTGAGATCCAGGAGAAAGATCTGAACGTCGTCAAGATCGACCATCTCATCGACAACGAAGTCGTGACGAGTTTCGTCCTCTGCCCGCTGACGACGCTGCAGGTCCTCTACAATTTCCTGAAAGAGGCAACCCAGGACTCGGAGCCTGCCGAAGCGCTCGATCCCGTAACCTCGCAGGTGGCGATGCTGGTCTACAGCGGGATGGACTCGCATGCCATCGAGAATATGCTCCAGATCTCGCAGAAGGAGCTGGACGCCATTTATGAAAAGCTGCTTGCAATGGGCGTTGCAGAGGTTCTCTGCATCCGCAAAGAGATTCAGCTGACGGCGAAAGGGGTGAGGTACATCTCTGATTCCGTAAAATCTTCAACAAACTGATTTTGAAATAATTATCTAACAAGAACTTCTATATAGCGCATATTACAAATAATGAATACGGTGAGCAATGGGAAGGATTCTGATTGTCGATGATACAATGTTCATGAGAACCCTTTTAAAGAATATTCTGTTCTCAGGCGGCCACGATATCGTCGGGGAGGCTGGCGACGGCGCAGAAGCCATCGCAAAATACCAGGAGCTTAAGCCGGATCTCGTGACGATGGACGTCGTGATGCCGAAGGTCAACGGTATCGAGGCACTGAAAGCGATAAAGGGTGCCGATCCATCGGCAAGGGTGATTATGTGTACAGCAGTCGGCCAGGAGCAGATGGTGAAGCTCGCGATAAAGAGCGGTGCGAAGGGATATATCGTCAAGCCGTTCCAGGCTCCGAAAGTCCTTGAAGAAGTGAAGAGCGTTCTCAGTACATGAGCATGATTCGGGTTCTGGTCGTCGACGACTCACTCTTCATCAGGACGCTGGTGAAGGATATGCTCAAGGACGACCCGGGTATCGAGGTTGTCGGAACCGCCGTCAACGGCATCAATGCGCTCGAGAAGATCCGCGAGCTCGCTCCTGACGTCGTTACGCTCGACATCGAGATGCCGCGCATGAACGGGCTCGAGGTGCTCGGTGCGCTCAGGGAGATGCGCCGGAGACCGAAGGTCATCATGTTATCAACGCTGACCTCCCGGAACGCCGATATGACGCATCAGGCTCTGCGGCTTGGCGCCGACGATTTCATGCTCAAACCGCGGGATATCAATCAGGTCCGCGGTGTCGAGCGGGAGCTCGTCGAGAAGATCAAGAGCCTTGTTGCCGTGCCGGTCTTCTCTGGCCCGGCGAGAGTCTCGGAGACCGATGCGGAGGCGGTTCTGCTTATCGGGTCGTCGGCGGGAGGGCCGCATATGCTCGATCAGGTGCTCTCCGGGCTCCGGGCCGAGATCCCTGCGGCGGTTATTGTCACGCAGCATATGCCCGAAGGGTTCACCGCGCCCCTGGCGGAGCGTCTCAACCGGGTATCGCCGCTCTCCGTGAAGGAGACGGTGAACGGGGAGACGCTGAAGAATGGTACTGCCGTCATCTCAAAGGCGGGCTACCATACCATCGTGACGAGCCTGCTTGGGAGGGGCGGGAAGAACCACGGCCGCATCGTCCATTCCCGGGCTGCACCGGTGCATGCCGTACGGCCTGCAGTCGACAAGACATTCGTCTCTGCCGCCAATGTCTTCGGCCCCTGTATCGTCTCCGTCCTGCTCAGCGGGATGGGGCACGACGGCGGAGAAGGGATGCTTGCGATCAAAAAAGCCGGGGGAGCGACGATGGTCTGCGCCGAGGAGGACTGTCTCGTCTACGGCATGGCTCGTTCGGCGCTTGCCCGTGACTGCGTCGATGCCGTCGTCCCGCTGAAGGATCTGGCTCGTGAGATTACGAAGAGACTACAAGAGGTTGTGTGAAGAACATGCTCGATGAGGAGATCTACCGGAAACTGTTTGTGGAGGAGTCGCGCGAGAACCACGAGACCATCGTCAATAGCCTCCTCGCCCTTGAACACGGTGAAGATGCGGCGGCAATCGACGAGATCTTTCGGTCGGCGCATACGCTGAAGGGCATGTCGGCATCCATGGGTTTCGACGATATGGAGCGGCTCTGCCATTCGATGGAGGATGTCTTCCAGCTCGTCAGGAACGGACAGCGTACAGTGACGCCCGCCCTCACCGATCTCCTCCTCCGGTGCACGGACGTGATCGAGGTGATGCTCGACGAGATCGAGGGCGGCGGCGATCCCTCATCCGAGACAGCGGAGATCCTCATCAAAAGCCTGAAGGCTTTCAGTGATAAAGGCACGGACGAAGCAGCCTTTGATGCGTTGCCTGACGGCGGCGGCGCGGATGCGGAGCCTGCCATGATACCGGTGGCTATGGAGGATCCCGATGCCGATGCGTCTCCTGTGTATACGCTCCGCATCACCCTCGATCCTGCGTGCGGGATGAAAGATGTGCGGGCACTGGTCATTCTGCAGAACCTGGAAGAACTCGGGAGTATTCGTGCGACGACGCCGTCGCGCGACCTGATCGAAGACGGCATGTTCGGCGAATCCTTCTCTCTCCGGATTGCGAGCGATGCCGGCGAAGAGGCGCTAAAGACGGTTGCTTCCGGCGCTGATGTCACCGCTGTTGAAGTCTCTTTGTATGAACAGGAGGCGGCCGCCGCCGATGCCGATCCCCGGCCAGATCTCGAATTTGAGGATATTCAGGCGCCGCAGAAGCCCGGAAAGAGCGAGAAGGCACGGGAGATCAAGAATATCCGGGTGGATATCCATCGCCTCGACCAGATGATGAACCTCGTCGAGGATCTCGTCATCAACCGGGGTCGTCTTGAGCAGATTGCGCGCAAACACGGCATCAAGGAGTTTGACGAGGCTCTCAGCATGGTCGGCAGGTCGGTCTCGGACCTCCAGAACCTGATGATGGGTATCAGGATGATCCCGCTCGAGCGGATCTTCAACCGGCTTCCCCGGGTCGTCCGCGATGTCGCGAATTATGACGGGAAAGAGGTTGAATTCATCGTTGACGGAGGCGATACGGAACTTGACCGGAGCATGATGGACGGGCTGAACGATCCGCTCCTGCATATCATCCGCAACGCCGTCAATCACGGCATCGAACCCCCGGATGTCCGTGAAGCAAACGGGAAACCGCGCAAGGGTCTCCTGAAACTGGTCGCCCGGCGCGATAAGGACAATGTCATCATCGAGATCGAGGACGACGGCAGCGGGATCGATCCCGAGAAGCTCCGGCACTCCGCCGTCGAGAAAGGGCTCATGACCGCCGAGGCGGCGCGGACTGCACAGAAGGAGGAGCTTATCGGCCTGCTCTTCCAGCCCGGCTTCTCCACGGCCGAGAAGATCACCGATATCAGCGGGCGGGGTGTCGGGCTCGATGTCGTGAAACGGGCAATTGAATCGCTCAAAGGGACGATCCGGGTCGACTCCACGCTTGGGAAGGGCACGACGTTCGAGCTCGTGCTCCCGCCGACCATGGCGATCGTCGATGTCATGATGGTGCACATCAACGATCGGCGGTGTGCGATACCCGTCAGCAATGTCGTGGAGGTCGCCACCGGTCGCCAGGACGCGATCCACCATATCGGCTCGACGGAGACCATCCTGCTCCGGGACAGTCTTCTGCCGATGCACCGGCTCGAGGATATGTTCGGGGCATCGTCAAAGGGCAGCGATACGCTGGTGGTTTTGCAGAATGACGGGAAAAAGTGCTGTATTGTTGTTGATTCCGTCGAAGGGCAGCAGGAAGTGGTTGTGAAACCCTTGAGCCGCCTGGTGGGAAGCTGCCGCGGGATCAGCGGTGTTACCATCCCCGGTGATGGGGATGTGGTGCCGGTTCTCGATGTGAATACAATGGTGTAGGTGAATCTTCAATGGAACTTGATATCTATCAGACGGATGCTCTGAACGAGCTTGGAAATATCGGCGCCGCCCACGCTGCAACGACACTCTCGCAGATGCTGATGAGCCCGGTCGAGATGACCGTCCCGCAGGTGAAGGTCGTCGATATTGCGGACGTCTACCAGTACATCGGCGATGAAATATCTGCCCTGGTAGTCTTTCAGATCCAGGGTGATCTGGCCGACGGCGGCTACCTCGTCGTCAGCATGCCGAAAGGAGCGGTCATCCAGCTGACAAACCAGATGCTCGGAACGACCGATCTCGACCGTGACCTGACCGAGATGGACCAGAGCGCCGTCATCGAGATCGGCAACATCATGATATCGGCGTTTCTGGATGCGACCGCCGAACTGCTCGGAATAATCATGCTCCCGTCGCCGCCGGCACTCGCCGTCGATATGGCGCATGCCGCGTTTGAGTCGATCATCGCACAGATGGCTGCCGACGTCAACGAGGTCGTGATCTTCAGCACGGAGCTGAAGACCGATGCCCCCCCTGTGTACGGAAGCATTTTCCTGCTCCCGAACCCTGCATTACTCACCGAGATACTCAGGCTTCTTGAAGAGCTTATCGCAACGTAACGCCGGTTTTGAAGCTCATGGACAGACGCTTTTCTGTTGAGGGAAACGCGGTGATCATCGGTATCGGTGATTACCGCGTCGGGTCGTTCCCCATGGCGACGGTCGGACTCGGTTCGTGCGTCGCACTGATCCTGTACGACGCGCGGCGGTCGATCGGCGGGCTCGCACATGTCATGCTTCCGGCGAGCCGCGGGGAGACCGATCGGCCGGGGAAGTTTGCAGATACCGCTCTTGCCGTGGTGCTGCGCGAAATGGAGGATCTCGGCTGCGTGAAGACGTCCATCGTTGCAAAACTCGTCGGCGGAGCGAGCATGTTTGAGTATTCGGCTGCGAACCTGAATATCGGCGAGAGGAATGTCGAGGAGATCCGCGCGCTTCTGCAGTCGCGCCGGATCCGGATCGAAGCCGAGGAGACGGGCGGCAAGGTCGGACGATCGGTGATGTATCGCCCCGGCGACGGGGGTCGGATCACCGTCAAAAGGGCTGATGGCAGATGTGTCGACCTCTGACTCCTCTGTTTCTTCTTCTTTTGTGCGTTCCTGCGGTTGCCGGCGCTCCTCTCCTCTTCATTCCCCAGTCCGATCAGCTGATCGTCTCCGAGAATGTCAAGGATATGGTCAACGGGCATCACGGTGAGGTTATCTTTGCCACGGACGCCGGCGTTGCGATCTACGATTCTGCCGGGGAATGGCATTCGGCGCGGATGAACCGGAACAGCAGCGTGGGTCTCCTGAGCGATATGGTGACCGCCGTCGAGTACGATCACTCCGGCAGACTCTGGATTGGGTTTCCCGATGGCCTGCAGGTCTATGACGGTGTTCTGTTTCAAACGATTCAGGACCAGCAACTCCTAAAGAACCTCTGTATCAACGACATCATCTGCCGGGGCGATGAGGTCTGGGTTGCGACAGGGCATTCCGGACTTCACCGCTACGCGAACGATACCTGGACGTGGTTCAAGCCCTACGCTGAGACGGAGCTCGGGTGCCGCGAGATCCTGAGCATGGCGGTCGACCCGGCCAGCGACTCGCTCGTGGTCGTTTCCCGGGGGGAAGGGGTCTGGGTGTTCCGGAACCGGTCGGAGGCGGCAAAGTTTGAGGAGGTGGCCGATGCGGGCGGAGCACGCCTCCTGATGCAGCAGGTGCGCCCCGACCCCTTCGGCGGTGTGCTCCTTGCGAACGAGACGGCCGTCTGGCGATATACGGCCTCCGAAGGGCTTGAAACGGTTCTCACCGTCGACGATCTCGGAGAGCGGCAGAACCGGATCAACGACGTTGTTGCAGACGCTCACGGGCTGCTGTACGTCGCGACCGATCGGGGCATCTTCGGCTGGGGCAGGGACGGCATCGAGCTGCACCTGACGGCAGGGGACGGTATCGGGTCGGATATTGTGAAGGCAGTCTTCCTCGACTCGGCGGGGAGGTGCTGGTTCGTCGTCCCCGGAGCAGTCGGGTACCTTCCACCCGCCCGGGAGACGCAGCCGATCGGTATCGCGGCCCCGCCCGAAGGTGCGGCACCGGCGGCCGGGCAGGGCCGCGTCCCGGTGCCTGCCGTTACGGCTGCGGCGGTGACCGGAGCCGCGCGCGAGGTGGTGGCTTCCGCTCCTGTGCAGGAGGCGGCCGGTCTTCCCGCCGGTGCAGCAGAACCCTGCCTGCCAGTTCTCCAGGGTCTCGAAGCGCTTGCGGGCGAGGCTGTCGGGGACTCGGTGACGACGCTGCAGCGGTCGATCAATGCCCTCTGCATCCGGCTGCTCGGAACGCCCCTCCTCCCGGAGGTGCCCGAGGAGGCCTCCCCGGTGGTGGAGATGGCCCGGAACGGCACGGCCAATCAGACGCCGGGATATATCGAGGGGATCGGTGACTCTGTCCGGGGGATCTTCTCCGCAGACACCAACGAAACCGGGCAACTCAACGGTTCGGGGGTGCACAATCTCATCGACCGCTACGCCCCGACGGGCATGGGCGTCAGCAAGGACGACCTTCACGGCCTGATCAACCGGAGCCAGGACGATCTCCGCGCTCTCAATCGGAGCAGCGGTGCCACGCCGCCGTTCTGACGGCGGAGGTTCCCCGCCCGTTTTCTTTTGTAAAAGTGATTGCTCTCCGGCTCCGGAGAGCCGGTATCGGTTCAGCTCTTCGAGATATCGGCGTAGTAGTAATCGCCGGCGGCGACCTGCTCCCGGTCGAGGTAGGAGCCGGGTTTGTTGATCCGCGGCCTGCCGCTCTTGTCCCGGCGGAAGGTGATGCCGAGCTGGTGGAGGAACGTGTTCATGCCGTCGGCCATCGAGAACGGCCCCGCAGCCTCACCGTGGATGCCGGGTTCGCCGTCGAAGACCAAAATCCGGTCACTGATCATGTCGATCAGGTAGATGTCGTGGTCGATGACGAGGGTGCTCGAGTTGCGGCCCTCCGCGTGTTTGCGGATCAACCGTGCGATCTTCACCCGCTGCTCGACGTCGAGGTGGGCGCTGGGCTCGTCCAGGATGTAGAGGTCGGCGTCGCGGGAGAGGCAGAGCGCAATGGCAAGCCGCTGCAGCTCGCCGCCGGAGAGGGAACTTGCCGTCGACTGGAGGATCGGTTTGAGGCTGAGCGGCTCGATGATCTCGTGCTGGTAGTAGGAGGTATCGAACCTCGTCGTGCACTGCCGCAGGAGCATCTCGACCGTTGCTTCCGTGTCCCCCTTGATGTACTGCGGCTTGTACGAGATCCTGACCTGCTGATCCATCGCTCCGGTATCCGGCTCCAGGACCCCGGCCAGAAGCTGCGCGAACGTACTCTTGCCGATACCGTTCGCACCGACGAGGCCGAGCACCTCGCCGCACCGGATCTCTCCCCCGCCGATATGCAGGGAGAAGGTATCGTACCGCTTGGTCATCTCCGGGAACTTTAGCAGCAGTTCCCGGGTGACGTCGCTCTCGTGCGCCCGCTGGTCGAAGGTCACCGCGTATTCGCGGAACCTGACGTTCTCCTCCGGGAGGTATCCTTCGAGGTACTGGTTGATCCCGACCCGCACGCCCTTCGGGTAGGTGATGATGCCGTACACCGACGGCTGGCCGTAGGCGATGTGCACGGTATCGGCCAGCATATCCAGGATGGCGAGGTCGTGTTCGACGATGATCACGGGGCGCTTTTCGGCGAGCTCCCGGATCAGGTTCGCCGCTGCCATCCGCTGATAGATGTCCAGGAACGGCGTGATCTCGTCGAAGAAGTAGAAGTCCGCTTCCCGCGCCAGGCAGGCGGCCAGCGCCACCCGCTGTAGTTCACCGCCCGAGAGGGCGGTGATCGGCCGGTCGAGGATCGGCCGGAGCGATAATCGGTCGATGTAGGAGTCCAGTGCGCCGCGTTCATCGGTGGTGGCGAGAAGCTGGCTGACGGTGCCGGAGAAGACCTTCGGGATGTGGTCGATATACTGCGGTTTGAGCGCTACCTTGACGTTCTTCTGTGAAACCGTCTGGAGGTAGTCGAAGAGCTCCGAGCCGGCGTACTGCTTCAGCACATCCTTCCACCCGACCGCACCGTCGGGCTCGCCGAGGTTCGGCACCAGATGGCCGGAGAGGATCTTCACCGCGGTACTCTTTCCGATACCGTTCGCTCCGAGGATGCCCGTCACCTTTCCTTCAATGGGGATGGGGAGGCCGTAGAGAATGAACCCGTTCGTCCCGTAGCGATGGGTGGGCTGATCCAGTTTCTCCGGGAGATTGACGATATCGATTGCCTCAAAGGGGCACTTTCTGACACAGATGCCGCAGCCGACGCAGAGCTCTTCGGAGATGACGGCCTTGTTATCTTCACCTATCAGAACAGTCTCATCACCGGTCCTGACACGGGGGCAGTACAGGATGCACTCCGTTCCGCATTTGACCGGGTGACAGCGATCTCTATGGACAACTGCAATGCGCATGGCTCTTCACAGCACGGATGATGTCAGCAGGAACGTCCACGTCATAAACCAGAGAGTGAACGTCATGAAACCCTGGTAAAACCAGTCTTTCCCCCGCAGTTCCATATAATCTACTCTGGTCAGCATAAAGATGTGTTTCTGAAAAACAATGCCTGCAAGCAGAAGGATCACCCCGATGATGGCGGTGGGCTGGAGGCCGGTTGCCATATCGACGTCGCCGGAGAGGTAAAAGGACAGGCCTCCGGCGATAATGCCCATGAAACAGGCAACAACGGTACGTTTGATGCGGTTCTGATGCTCGGCCTGTTTTTCTGCGCGGGTTTTCCCCGCTTTCTTCTCGGTCTTTGCCTCTATTGCCTCATCGCTCATTGTGACACCAGTGGAAGATGATTCCTGCAGCAGGATGCATGATATATGAGAACCGGCCCGCCCGGTGCCGATGCTCCCTCCGGCAGGTTTGAAAGTTTCATCCGCGGACGGACAATATCACTATAGAATAGGGGTCTCTCCGGTTATAAAGGTGAGTCACCTGCAGGATTTTGTTCCGCACCCGCCCGGCTCCGGCAACACGTTTCCGGGAGCAGAATCAACAGGGGCAGCTTCCACGCTCTCCTGCGGTGCCGAAAGCTGCTCTGGGAAAGAAGAGGGGCCTTGGGAGAGGCGTCACCCCCGGTTTTTCACCTGCACCCGCATGCACCTGCCGGGTCAAACGCTTTTTTAGGAACCGGGTCGTACAGTATTCGGAACCAATGGCAACACTTCAGGGAATGAGCGGGGTGGATCTCCGGGCAGTCGCTATGGAGCTCAACGCCCGAACACCGCTCTGGATCGGAAAGATCTATCAGTTCGACGAGAAGACGATCGGCATCAGGCTGAACGGTGAAGACCGCACGAAATATCAGTTCCTGGTGGAGGTGGGGAGGCGTGCTCATTTGACGGCCGCATTCCCGATTCCGCCGAAAAACCCCCCGAGTTTTGCCATGCTGCTGCGCAAGCATCTTGCGGGCGGTCGGGTTCTCGGGTTCGAACAGCTCGGGATGGAACGGACGATAGCCATCGATATCGGGAAGAAGGATACGACATACCACCTGGTCTTCGAGCTCTTCGACGAAGGGAACGCGGTGCTCTGCGACGAGACGTGGACGATCGTAAAGCCGCTCTGGCACCACCGGTTCAAGACCCGTGAGGTCGTCCCCGGCGCACACTATGCCTTCTCCGGAACGGACTGCTCCTCAATGGGGGTCGACGAGTTCCGATCGGTGCTCGTAGGGTCGGACCGCGATATCGTCCGGACGCTTGCCGTCGCCTGCATGCTCGGCGGCCGGTACGCCGAGGAGGTCTGCAGGCAGGCCGGCATCGACCGGGCGCTCCCGGCGGCGGAGGCGGATCCCGCGGCGGTGCACGCCGCCCTGGGCAACCTTCTCGGTGCGGCCGCCGATGCGCCGGAGCCGGTGATAACCTCCTCGGGGTGCTGGCCGATTGCTCTCGGAGACGAGCCGGTCGTCGAACGGTTCACGACCTACAGCGAAGCGCTCGATGCATTCTATCCGCAGACCAGAAAAGAAGAGGCGAAGGCGGAGAAACCGCGGCTCTCGCAGGAGGAGATCATCCGCAGACGGCAGCAGGAGGCTATCGTCGGCTTCGAGAAGAAGATCGAACGGTACGAGCGGATCGTCGAGCGTCTCTACGAGAATTATACCCTGGTTGCCGACGTCATCGGCACGCTCGATCAGGCCAGCAGGCAGCACTCGTGGCAGGAGATCGAGACGATCCTGCGGTCGAGCGGCCATCCTGCGGCCCGGGCGGTCCGTGCGGTGCATCCGGCGGATGCGGCGGTCGATCTCGACCTCGGCGAGCCGGTCAAAATCTTCGTGCACGAGACGGTGGAACAGAACGTCGGCCGCTACTACGACCTGATCAAGAAGTTCAAGAAGAAGAAGGCGGGTGCGATCGCCGCGATGGAGCGGCAGATCGTACGGAAACCCTCCCGGAAAATACAGATAACCGTTCAGAAGAAACGGTGGTTCCACCGGTTCCGCTGGTTCTCCACCTCCGACGGCGTGCTGGTTATCGGCGGCAGGGATGCATCCCAGAACGAGGAACTCGTCAAGCGCTACATGGAGGGTGGGGATACCTTCGTCCACGCCGACGTCCACGGCGGCAGCGTCGTCATCGTCAAAGGGCCGACCGCAGATATGGATGAGGTCGCCCGGTTCGCCGCCTCCTACTCAAACGCCTGGAAAGCAGGCCACTTTGCGGCGACGGTCTATGCTGCACGCCCCGATCAGGTGAGCAAGACCGCGGAGTCGGGTGAGTTCGTCGCACGCGGTGCTTTTGTCGTCCGCGGCGAACGCACCTACTACCGGAGCGTCCCGCTCGGTATCGCCATCGGCCTCCAGCTGGCGCCGGAGGCGGCCGTCATCGGCGGACCGCCTTCCGCCGTCACCGGGCGGGCGAAGGTCTCGGTCATGCTGCAGCCGGGCACGTTTGAGCCGAACGATACGGCAAAAAAGGTCGTACGCGCACTCCGGCAGCAGCTGGGCGAGGATGAGTGGAAAAGCCTGAAGAATATCCTGAATTCCGAAGCGGTGGCGGCATTCGTGCCTCCCGGCGGGTCGGATATCGTCGAATCATGAAAGCGGAGTATCTTGAGATCAAGCGTTCTTATGGCGAGATACGGCTCTTCCCGGAGACGCTCGACGACATCTGGCATCTTCGGCACCTGATCGGCCCCGGCGACCTCGTCTTTGCCACGACCTTCCGGAGCGTCGAGTCGGCGAGCGACAAGCTCCGCCCCGAGAAGGCGGAGAAAAAGCCGGTCAGACTCGGCATCCGGGTAGAGAAGGTGGAGTTTCACCATCATGCAAACCGGCTGCGGATCACCGGGGTCATCGAGAGCGGCGTCGACCTCGGTTCCCACCATACCCTGAACTGCGAGCCCGGGTACGAGATCTCGGTCATCAAGCACTGGCGGCCGGTCGACCTCGAGCGGGTTGAGCGGGCGGTTGCGGCCTCGGTCTACGGGGTCGTGCACATCGTGAGTGTTGAGGAGGGAGAGGTGGAGATCTTCCGGCTCCGGCAGTTCGGCCCCGAGCATGTGACGACGATAACCCTCGGGCGCAGCAAGGGGGCCGATCAGGAGAGCCGTTCGACACTTTTTGAGAGGACGCTCGAGTACATCGGGGACGTGACCGGGCCGCTGGTTGTTGCAGGTCCCGGTTTTGTGAAGGATGACTTCGCACGGTTCGTCCGCGCCCAGGCGCCTGATCTCGCCGAGCGGATGGCGGTGATCGAGACCCGGCGGGTCGGGCGGGGCGCGGTCCAGGAAGTGGTGGGGCTCGGCGTCCTCGAACGGCTCACCGGCGACCTCCACCTGGCCCGGGAAGTTCGGTTGATGGACGAGGTGCTGACGCGTATCGCGACAAACGACGCGGTGTCGTATGGTGTCGGTGAGGTCGAGCGGGCGATCGACTACGGTGCCGTCGAGACGATCCTCGCCGTCGATGCGCTGCTCCGGGACGAGCGGGTGCAGTCCGTCATCGAGCGGGCGGAGTTTCTCAACGCAGCGGTCGTCGTGATGAGCACGGAGTTCGAACCGGGACAGCGCCTCGAGGCACTCGGCGGTCTTGCGGCGCTCCTGCGCTATCGGATCGAGTAAAAATAGATTGAGGAATTATTCCTCTGGCTCTTCGCTTTCTGTTTCTTCCGGTGCTTCTTCCACAGCCGCCGGCGCCGCCGGCTTCTCCGGCCGCTTGAAGACCTCTTTCATCACGATCTCGTTGACATCCTCCATCCACTCGAAGATCTCGCGGATGAGCGTGCCTCTCCAGACCATCCAGCGGCGGTCGTAGGCGATGGCGGGCGGGAGGAGGAACTCGGCCGTGCCGTCGGCGATGGTGAACTCGATGTCGTCTCTTCCCGTATAGAGCTTGATCAGGCCGCGGATCTGCTCTTCAGGAGCCTCGACCTTCTCCTCGATCGTGTAGTGGTAGGTGAGCGTCTTTCCTGCGAGCGGGTGGTTGAAGTCGACGACCGCCCTCTTGCCGATGACGTTGACGACGACACCCTCGCGGTTCTCGACCTCGATCCGCATGCCGACCTTCGGTTTCTCACGGAACTGCGATGTCGGGAAGGAGCGGACGGCAGACTCATCGTGCTCGCCGAACGCCTTCTCCGGCGGCACCTCGGCATCGCCTTCGTCCCCGACCTCTTTGCCGATCAGGGCCTCTTCAAGCCCGACGATCACGTGGTGGCTGCCGACCCGGATGGTCACCGGCCCGTACTCGGCCTGCGGGTTGTGGATCCCCTCTTCTTTTGCAACCTCGTCTGAGGTGGTATCGAAGACATTGTCCCCGAAACGTCCGGTGTACTTGAGTTTGATAAAATCTCCTTCTTGAATAGCCATTGTATTCACCTGAATCCGGATACCCTCTCGAAGGTTTCGGCGAACGCAGAATCCCCCGGGTATCACGCAGTTTCAATTGTTCCATTTCATTTGTTTCGAATGGTATTTATAGGTGATTCTCCCCGGGGCCGGATGCTGATGGAAAAGCGTCCGTTTGCCCGAATGGTGAACATATGCAAGACATCCCGGAAGAGCGCCTGCCGGGATTGTGCGGAGCGGGACACGGGATGCCGCCGCCGGCACCGGCGGGACGGATCCCGGCAATGCACTACATTGAAGTAGGCGCAGGATCACGGTGGGCAGAAAACCTGGAGGGGATGCAGGTATGGAGCCGGTGGTTTTGGAGGTGCAGAGGAGCCGATATGCACCGTGCCCGCCGGAGAAATTCGCCGGGCGCACGACGGAGCGAAGACGGATCCGGGAGATACTCTCCGGGCCGCCGGACGCAGGCCGGGCGCTGGTGGTATCGGGTGCGGCCGGCGCGGGGAAGACCTCGCTGCTGCACTGGATTGTCCACGAGGCCGGGAGGGATAGGGCAGTTCTCGGCTGGTTCTCTCCGACGGAAGGGCTGATCTTCTCGGCCTGGCGGGAGGTCCTGGCCGGGATGCGGGGATCCGGGTTCCGGAGCGCGGAATCGGAACCTGCCCTGAAGGCTCTTGCCGATCACCTCGACCGCTACACCGCGCCGGTTCACCCGGTCGGCATGCTTGCCCGGGTCGGCGAGGAGGTGATCGGCGTCTTTGCCGACATCGGCGCCGCAGGGTTCGATGAGGTCGTATCAGCATCTCTCGCTGCGTTTGAACGTGTCGGCGACGCAGCACGGCAGAGCGGCGGAAGACTGGTGCTTCTCCTGGACGACCTGCAGTGTGCATCGGAGCCGGACTTCCGGCTGGCGCTCGAGCTCATGCGGCATCTTCCCGCGGGTATCGTCATAGTGGTGGCCTGGGAGGGCGGCGACGGCGACGACGGGCGATACCGGGCACTGCAGTCTGCGGGCGGAGAGGCGATGCCGCTCTCCACGCTGGACGGCTCCGGTGTCCGGGAGGTTGCCCGGCGGCGGTTCGACATCGTGATTGCGGAAGAGACCGCGGAGATGCTTGCCCGCGAACTGTGCACCCCGTTTGGCCTTATCGCTCTCTTCAGCCTCCTCCTGATACGGAAGCGGGCGCCGGACCGGGAGTCCGTCGCCGCCCTTCTCCCTGAGATCGCAGACCCGGCGGCACGGGTGTACATCGAGGCGGAACCGGTCTGGCAGCAGCGGGCACGCACCCTGAGTATCCTGAACCCGCCCGTCCCGGGCGTTATAGCGGCATGCATACTGGAGACCGAACGGCTCAGCCTGCAGCGGATTTCTGCAGAGCTTGAGCAGAGTCCCTTCTTCCGGCGGGCAGGCGCGAACACGTACGACTTCGCGCACCCGCTGCTCCGGGAATGCTGCAGAGCGATGGTGTCGGAGAGGGAGCAGACCGACCTGCACGCCGATGCGGTGCGATGCTTCGAGCGGTTCGCTGACCGGCTCTCTGACCGGCAGCATGCCCTCGTATCGCTCGCAGTTCACCTCATCGGTGCGGGGGAGTATGCCAAGGCATTCGCCCTCTGCCTTGAGCTCGGGCGGCGCTACTGCGAGATCGGGGCGTACGCCGCCGCCCGGAGGCTGACCGATCAGGCGACTCTGGCCGCAGAGAAGGAAGGCGATACCGGTTCACTGGCTGCGGCACACGAGCAGCAGGAGAGTATCCGGCGTGCCCGCAGCGGGGCCGGGGAGATGTGGTGATTTATAAATGCAGGGCAAACATCTACAGACGTGATCGAAGTATGCTGGAAGTTGAACTGAAATATCCCGTACCCGACCTCGCGCCCATCCGCAGGCAGCTCTCTGCATGGAACGCACGCCCGTGCGGCAGACAGCACGAGCGGGACGTCTACTACAACGCACCGCACCGCGACTTTGCAGAGACCGATGAGGCTCTCAGGGTCCGGTACACCGGCGGAGACTGTTTTGTGACCTATAAGGGTCCGAAGATCGAGCTCAAGGGCACCAAGGCCCGTGAGGAGTACAATCTGCAGGTCGAGTCCGGTGCCGCATGCGAGGAGATCTTCGGGCGCCTCGGCTTTCAGCCGACTGCGGAGGTGAACAAACTCCGTGAGATCTTCGAGCTCGACGATGCCACGGTCACCCTCGACGAGGTGGACGGGCTCGGCACGTTCATCGAGATTGAGGTGCTTGCGGAAGAGAATGAAGAAGACGCTGCCGACCGGGTCACTGCACTGGCAAAAGAGCTTGGTGTAGAGGGTATGCCGCTCTACACATCGTATCTGGAGCTGATCCTCTCTAAACAGTGATCAGCTCGATGCGGATATCTTTGGGTTCCGCTCCGAAGTGGATCAGTGCGCCGTAGCCCTCTGAGGCGGGACCCGGGTTGACGATCTTGACGCCGTCGACCTCGGTAACTCCCCGTGCCTCGTGGATGTGCGCACAGCAGACGAGATCGAAGCGCTTCATATGTTTTCGAATACTCTGGCTCCCGACAGGTTTGTCCCCGACGTTGTCCAGGGTCTCATAGGGCGGAGCGTGGGCAAGCAGCACATTGTGGACGTTCGGTTCCATGACGCCGACGATACGTGTCAGCAGAGCATCGATCTCTTCTTCGCTCAGTTCGAATGGTGTGCCGAATGGTGTCGCGTTTGAGCCGCCAAGACCTGCGAGTGTGACCTTTCCGAGCGCCATCCACGAGTTGTGGAGATTAACGGCATCGGAACGTTCGATTACGTCGATGATCTCACGGGGATCGCAGTTTCCGGGAACCGCAAGGCACGGCACGTCAATGTTTGAGAGTACCGATTCGACAGGTTCGAGCGGGCCGAAATTGGTGATGTCGCCCGCAATAATGACTGCATCGTAGTCATAACCCTGGAAATTCTGCAATTTTCCATATTGACCATGCAGATCTGCTAGGAGTAGCACATCCATCATGGTTATAGATGTGAACTGCGGCTAAAAAACCTTATCTCATGTTCCATCCACGAACCCGTAATTTTCCCTTTTAAGGCGAGTTGGCCGAGGATCTTTTGCGTTTCGGGGAGGAGGGGGTGGGGGCGGGCATCGGCGAGCGGCGTGCCCGGCAGCGGGATGAAGCAGTGGACGTGCGCCTTCCCGACCCGTGTTGCCGCACGGACAAGATCGACCGTCGCCTGTTCGTCTTCCTCGGATTCGCCGGGCAGACCCACGATAAAATCAACCACCGGGGTAAACCCGTGCTCTCTGCAGAGGTCGAGGGCGCTATGGACGTCGGCTACCGTATGCCCGCGCCGGATCTCTCTGAGGATCCGGTCGCTTCCCGACTGGGCGCCGAAGTGCAGACGGGTGTTGGCGCAGTAGCGGCCGACCAGCTCGAGCGACGTGTCGGTGACGAACTCGGGGCGCACTTCTCCCGGGAACGTGCCGAAGTAGATGCGGTTCTTGAGTCGTGAGAGCAGTTTTTCTACCTTGTCGAACCGGGGATGGATGCCGTCCGAACCGTAGGCGAATGCATTCGGGGTGACGAAGCGAACGTCGCGGAAGCGTGAGGTTGCCGCCGCGATCTCGTCGATGGAGCGGTGGCGCATGCACCTGCCGAAGAGCCGGGGCGTCTGGCAGTACCCGCACCCGAACGGGCATCCCCTGCTGATCTCGGTGTATCCCTTCACCCGGGTGAAGGGCGGGTGCGCATCGAGGAGGACGGTGTGGTCGGCGGGGGTGTAGCCTGCCCTGGTGGCCACACCGGGTGGGACTTCCGTGCCCTTCTCGAGCGACGCGAGCAGCCGCGGGAGGGTATACTCCCCCTCGCCGACGATCACGTAGTCGGCGTACTCCGCGACCTCACGGTAGCAGGCGGATGCATGCGGGCCGCCGACGACGGTGATGCAGTCCGCATCCGCTATCTCCTCCCGGTAGAACCGTTCGGAGATGGAAGTGAGGCTGTAGCAGGTGATATCGCCGGTCGGTTCGTTCACCGCATCGAGCAGGTATCCCGCCTGCTCACAGGCCGCGTAGAGAGCCGCGTATGAGTTGTTCGCTGCAGGGATATGGCGCCAGTGTACATGCATGGATCCGATACGCCTTCGTGCATACCTCCGTACGTACCACATACGGTGTGCAGAGCCAAAAGATCTGGCATGCCGGGGCGGCACCTCCGCCGGGGCATTCGTCACGATGCGCAGGTTTCCGGCAGAAAGAAGGCCTCGGATCATCTTGATGGCGAAGGTTAATGGACAAGCTCTCCAAATAGTAAACGACGGACAATGAATACTTCTGAGGCCATGAAACTTTTTTCGAGCAGGCGGAAGATCGAAATACTGGATGCACTCTTCAACGGGGATTCGATAGACAGCATCAAGAAACAGATGCCCGCGTCGACCTACTCTGTTACGATGCACAGTCTGGCATCTGCCGGGTATGTCGAGGAGATCCGGGGCGATGCTGTCCTCACTGACCGCGGTCGTGCCTGCCGGATCCTTTTTGCGCAGCTCAACGAGAGCCTGGATACGCTGCTTCGGCTTCATGACGCCTTCCCGGAGCACTCGATTCGTTTTCCCGATCCGTTTTATGCCCGGCTCCATGAACTGCAGGGTTTCCGGGTGATAACGGCAGAGCCCAAAAACGTCCTGAAACCCCAGAAGGTCTTCTTCGACTATCTCGGGCGATCGAAGCACGTCATGGGGATAACACCGTTTCTCTTTCCCGATTATATCGATTTCTTCAGCCGGATGGCGGAGCAGTCAACCCGCATCGCGCTCGTGGTGACACCGGGAGTCTACGAGGGCATCTCATCGTCCGAGGCTATCGGGCGGGAGAACGTCGCGATTTACGTTGCGGATGACGTCCCTCCCATCGCCGCTGCCGTAACGGATCAGTTCGTCTCCATCGGTTTCTTCTACCGGTCGGGAAGCTACGATTTTACCCGGGATCTTATCGCGACATCCCCGGAGGCAAAGAGGTTCGGGCATGACCTTATCGGGCATTACATGGGCAGGTCTCGGAAGGTGACACCGCCCTGATTGAAGACCGCCCCCTGGCAGCCTGCCGGGTTCCCGAAGGGCGGATGGGTAGTGCCCTACGAAACAACTGATACTCCCTTTGTTGCGATCGCATCCCCGATCGATTGCACCCCGGGGCACGGCTTTCCATTGGGTATCGGCATGACTGCCCCCCGCCCCTGGGGGAGGGGGAGGAGTCCGGGTGGGGTGGGGTTGACGATGTCTGTGGATCTTCGCGGGAGACAGGGGAGGGGAAAACCCCTCCCCGTCGGCCCCACCCCGGGGGCGCTTAGCCGCCACGGTTCACGGCATGCGGGCATGCGTGAGAAAAAAGGCCGAACTTCGGGAACCGGCCAGGTCCGGCACCAATCCCGTCAGGGAAGAATGACAGCCGGAAGAGAGCTTCACCAGAGCCCGATACTGGAAATCTTCTCCCCATGTTCTTTTTTGTCATGAACGCGGGTTGGCGGGTAGCGTAATTCGGCCGGATTCTCTGAGATCACGTGTCAGGTATATGCTGGAGCACTACCGGCCGGGTTGCCCGTAAACGTCATCCTGAAAGAGGGATCTGCAGGTTCTGCATCAGATCCTCCGACCGATGGAGTGGTACACCCGGGATCCGCACCTGAAACCTTTTATAATGCGCTGAGAATACCTGCCACTGTCTGACCGAAGGTGAAACACCATGCCGTATGAGAAGAACAGCGAACTGCCGAAACTGGTGCAGGAGGAACTTCCGGAGCATGCGCAGGACATTTACCGGGAGGCCTTCAACAGCGCATGGGAGCAGTATGCCGATCCAGGCGAACGAAGGGATCCGAGTGAATCGCGTGAGGAAGTCTCCCACAAAGTCGCCTGGGCTGCCGTCAAACAGAAGTACGGGAAGGATCCCAGGACCGGTGAGTGGAAGAAGGAAGCGTAGGGAGAACCAGATCTTTGCCGGGTCCCGGGTGCGTTCCCACGCCGGGGTGGCTCCCCGTGACGTGATGGTCTCCCCAGGGCCGGCGCTGCCGCCCCGCGAAGGAGGATAGCAGAATGGAGAGGTATTCCTGGGCGTGGCTGCCACAGGGACGGTCTTTGCGGCTGTATATGGATACTATTATATACTATATACTATAATTTCCGCCCCTTGTGTGAGGCGGAAACGCTTCACCTGACCTAGATGGAGTGAGATGAGTATGAGGGGAGCTGCAACCGAAACCCGGGAAGAAGCGGTGCCTGAATGGAAGGTTCTTTCGGCAAGCACCATAAAGAGCGATAACGTCAGAAACCCGCAGGGTGAAGACCTCGGCAAGATCGAGGAGTTGATGATCGACATTGAGGAGGGGCGGATCGCCTATGCTGTCCTGTCGTTCGGCGGGTTCCTCGGGCTTGGCGACAAGTACTTCGCCATCCCGTGGGAGGCGCTTCGCATCGCCCCGCACGAGCACAGGTTCATCCTCGACGTCCCGAAAGAGCGTCTCGAGAATGCACCCGGATTCGACAAGGACAACTGGCCTTCGGCGGCGAACCGCGAGTGGCTGACCGGCGTCTACTCCCACTACGGTTACGAGCCGTACTGGGAGCGGCGCCGCGAGCGGTAATCTCCGTTCTTCGCGGCACCACCGAAGCAGAGAATGCCACTCTGCACCCCATTTTTGACGCCTGCCCTGAGACTTTGCACACCGGTGAGATGAGCTCGCCATCGGGCAGAAGATACATTTAAATGTGTCCGGATGCTGTAACTCTCGTTCGTAGGCAGGACTGCATGCGCTGTCCTGCATTCAGGTGGTATTGATATGACGGCAATGAGCATGGAAACGGCGGTGCATCCGCAGGTCATCACATCACGATCGATCACCGGGAAAACGGTGAAAAGCCCTGATCAGCAGGCTCTCGGCACCGTGCATAATCTGATCCTCGATATGAAGAGCGGGCGGGTGGCATTTCTGGTCATCTCAACAGGGGGGATCCTTGGGATCGGCGAGAAGTTCATTCCGGTGCCTTGGGAATCGTACTCCGGGATGCCTGATGAAGACTCTGTCACGGTAAATGTTACCCGGGAGACGCTTGAGAGCGCCCCGAATTACGACCGTGATTCCTGGGAAGGAATACACGATCTTGGGTGGCTGGCACGGGTGTACCAGTACTACGGATTCCGGCCGTACTGGGAGCCTGCGACGATCTAAAATCCCGTCCCGACGCATGGCCTCTGGACGGGCAGGCGGTTCTTCACCGCATCTCCCCTGCCGCTGATCCGGGGATGCGGTGAAGAACCGTAGTTCTCGTTGAATTCTCTGTATTATGTCCCCATTTTTCCGATACAAAACACTTTCGCGCCCCGTCAATACCACTATTATCTTCCGGCGACAACAGTACTGATAGCAGAATGAAGAGTATTGTCATCAAAGGTGCACGGGAGCACAACCTCAAGAATATCACCCTCGAGCTCCCGCGGGACACCCTGATCGTCGTCACCGGCGTCTCGGGGAGCGGGAAGTCGACGCTGGCATTCGATACCATATACGCCGAGGGGCAGCGCCGCTACGTCGAGTCGCTCTCTGCGTACGCCCGTCAGTTCCTCGGTCTGATGAACAAGCCCGATGTCGACAGCATCGACGGGCTCTCTCCCGCAATCTCCATCGAGCAGAAGACCACGTCAAAAAACCCCCGGAGCACCGTCGGGACGGTCACCGAGATATACGACTACCTCCGGCTGCTCTTCGCCCGTATCGGGACGCCCTTCTGCCCGGTTCATCATATCCCCATCGAGGCGCAGTCGCCCGAGAAGATCGCCGACCGGATCGCCGCGGAGATGCACGGCATGGTCACGATCCTCGCCCCGATCATCCGACAGAAGAAGGGTACCTACCAGCAGGTCTTCAAAGACCTCCAGAAAGAGGGCTATATGCGTGTCCGGGTGAACGGCGAGATCCACCGCACCGACGATGAGATCACGCTCGAGCGTTACCGGAAGCACGACATCGAGATCGTCATCGACCGCCTGACGGTCGACGACCGCAGCCGCCTCGTCGAGGCCTGCGAAAGCGCCCTGAAAAAGTCGGAGGGGCTCATCATCGCCGTCGACGAGGAGGGGCGCGAGGGAGTCTACTCGTCGCTGATGGCCTGCCCGGTCTGCGGGATCGCGTTTGAGGAGCTGCAGCCCCGGATGTTCTCCTTCAACAGCCCGTTCGGCGCCTGCGAGGAGTGCAACGGCCTCGGGATAAGGATGGAGTTCGACCCGGACCTCATCATCCCGGATACGGAGAAGTGCATCGCCGACGGTGCGGTCGCGCTCTACCGCAACTTCCTCGACGGCTACCGGGGTCAGTACCTCGGCGCCGTGGCGAAGCACTTCGGGTTCGACGTCTTCACGCCGATCAAAGACCTCACCGAGCGGCAGTACAACGCCCTGATGTTCGGTTCGCACGAGCGGATCCGCTTCTCCATGGAGATGAAGAACGGGGATGCACGCTGGTCGCACGCCGGGACGTGGGAGGGGCTCGCCCCGCAGGCGCAGCGGCTCTACCACCAGACGCAGTCCGAGTACCGGCGCAGGGACCTCGAGCGGTTCATGCGGATCACGCCCTGCCCGGCCTGCGGCGGCAAAAGGCTGAAGGAGAAGGTGCTCGCCGTCAGGATCGACGGACACTCCATCGTCGACGTCACCGACCTCTCCATCACCCGGGCAGCGGAGTTCTTCCGGACCCTGACCCTCACCGAGAGCCAGCACGAGATCGCAAAGCAGGTCTTAAAGGAGATCGTCGACCGCCTCGCCTTCCTCGAGACGGTCGGCGTCGGCTATCTCACCCTCTCCCGGAGCGCCGGGACGCTCTCGGGCGGAGAGGCGCAGCGGATCCGGCTCGCCACGCAGATCGGCTCGAACCTGACCGGCGTCCTCTATGTCCTCGACGAGCCCTCGATCGGGCTTCACCAGCGGGACAACCACAAGCTGCTGGAGACCCTCCGCCGCCTCCGCGACCTCGGCAACACCCTCGTCGTGGTGGAGCACGACGAGGATACTATCCGGAGCGCCGACTACGTCGTCGATATGGGCCCCGGCGCCGGGCTGCACGGCGGGGAGATCGTCGCCGCGGGAACGCCGGATGCAATCGCGGCCGATCCCGCATCGCTCACCGGCCGCTACCTCGCCGGCGACCTCCGGATCGCGGTGCCCCCCTCGCGCCGGGAGAGCGAGCGGCTCATCCGCCTCCGCGGCTGCCGGGAGAACAACCTCAAGGACATCGACGTCGACATCCCGATCGGGGTGCTGACCGTCGTCACCGGCGTCTCCGGGAGCGGGAAGTCGACGCTCATCTACGAGACGCTCTACCGCGCCCTGATGCAGAGCCTCCACGGCTCCCGGGAGAGCCCGGGCGACTTCGACGAGCTCGTCGCCGATGAGGAGCTTGACAAGGTGATCGTCATCGACCAGAGCCCCATCGGGCGGACGCCGCGGTCGAACCCGGCCACCTATACCAAGGTCTTCGACGAGATCCGGAAGATCTTCGCCGCGACGAAGGAGGCGCAGGTACGGGGCTACAAACCCGGCAGGTTCTCCTTCAACGTCAAGGGTGGGCGGTGCGAGGCCTGCCAGGGTGAAGGGCTGATCAAGATCGAGATGAACTTCCTCCCCGACGTCTACATCGAGTGCGAGGAGTGCAAGGGCACCCGCTACAACCGGGAGACGCTCGAGGTGAAGTACCGCGGCAGGTCGATCGCCGATGTCCTCGCGATGAGCGTCGAGGAGGCGATGGACCTCTTCGAAAACATCCCCGCGATCCGGAACAAACTGGAGACGCTCTCCCGGGTCGGCCTCGGCTACATCAAGCTCGGGCAGAGTTCGACGACGCTCTCAGGTGGCGAGGCGCAGCGGATCAAACTGACCCGGGAGCTCTCGAAGCGTGCCACCGGCAGGACGATCTACCTCCTCGACGAGCCGACCACCGGGCTACACTTCCACGATGTGAAGAATCTGATCGCCGTTCTCGACGACCTCGTCGCCCGGGGGAACACTATGGTGGTGATCGAGCACAACCTCGACGTCATCAAGTCGGCAGACTACATCATCGATCTCGGCCCCGAGGGCGGCGAGCGCGGCGGCGAGATCGTCGCGGCCGGGACGCCTGAAGAGGTGGCCGCGGTTCGCGCGAGCTACACCGGAGAATATCTGAAAAAGATGCTTGCGGGGCAATGATAGATCTTTCGCGCATTCCGACCGATCCCGGCTGCTACCTCTTCTCCGATGAGGTGGGAGCGGTCATCTACATCGGCAAGGCGAAGAACCTGAAAAAACGGGTGTCGAGTTACTTCCAGAAGCGCGACCTCGACGCCAAGACCCGCAGGATGGTGAGCGCAGCGGCCGACGTCGACTTCATCGTCACCGATACGGAGGTCGAGGCGCTGCTGCTCGAGAACACCCTCATCAAGAAGCACCGGCCGAAGTTCAACATCGACCTGAAGGACTCGAAGAGCTACGCCTATATCGGCGTCTCGCACGAGCCGTTTCCCCGGATCTTCATCAGCAGGAGCCCGGAGGGGAACGGCTCGTTCTACGGCCCCTTCGTCTCGGCGCGGGAGCGCGACGAGGTGCTGCGGCTCCTGAAGGCCACCTTCCGGCTGCGCTCGTGCCGCCGTCTCCCGAAACGTGCCTGCCTCCGGGCGCATATCGGCTCGTGCAGCGCTCCCTGCATCGGGAATATCGGCGAGGAGGAGTACGCAGAGCGCGTCCGCCGTGCCGAGGCCGTCCTGAAGGGCGACATCGTCTGGCTCATCCAGCACCTCCGGGTCGAGATGGCGGAGCACGCCGCCCGGGAGGAGTACGAACAGGCGCTGGAGCTCCGTAACCAGATCGAGGCGCTTGAGCGGCTGACCGAGCGGCAGCATGTCCTGCGGCAGAAGCAGTATGACGAGGATGTGATAAACTTCATCGAGAGCGACGATACCGTCTCCCTGATGCTCTTCAACGTCTACAAGGGAACGCTCGCGGAGAAGCACGAGTTTACCTTCGAGTACGGCGACGGGTTCCTCGAGGAGTTCCTGACCCGCTACTACGCCGAGCACGAACCGCCGAAGGAGATCATCCTCCCGGAATCGGTAAACGATGCGGTCGCCGCATACCTTTCGCACGTCCGGGGGAGCCGCGTGCGCCTGACCGTCCCGCAGCGGGGTGCGAAGAGGAAGCTCCTCGATCTCGTGCGAAAGAACGTCGAGATCGGGTTCTTCGGTGATAGGATCAAGCTTGAGGCGCTTCAGGGCCTCCTCGACCTTCCCGACCTCCCGGCCGTCGTCGAGTGCTTCGACATCTCCCACCTCGCCGGAACGGCGATGGTCGGATCCATGGTGCAGTTCCGGGGCGGCCGCCCCGACAAGCGGAATTACCGGAAATTCCGGATCCGGACGGTGGAGGGGGTCGACGACTTTGCGGCGATGGCCGAGGTGGTGCACAGGCGCTACGGGCGCCTGAAGGCTGAGGGTGCTCCGCTCCCCGACCTGATCATCGTCGACGGCGGGAAGGGGCAGCTCTCCGCCGCGGTTGCGGAACTCGAGGATCTCGGTCTTGCGATTCCCATCATCGGGATCGCCAAGCGCGAAGAGGAGATCTACGTCCCGGGCGTCTCCGATCCCCTCCCTCTCGACCGGCGGGAGAAGGCGTCGCTCTACATCCAGGAGATCCGGGACGAGGCGCACCGGTTTGCGATTGCCTACCACAAAACACTCCGTAAAAAGGCGCTGATATCATGACCGCATTCAACCTGAAAGCCGATTTTACCCCGACAGGCTCGCAGCCCGAGGCCATCGGGAAACTGGCCCGGGGACTTGAGGACGCCGAGCAGTTCCAGACGCTCCTCGGCGTCACCGGTTCCGGGAAGACCTTCACGATTGCCAACGTCATCAATGAAGTGCAGCGGCCGACTCTGGTCATCGCGCACAACAAGACGCTCGCCGCCCAGCTCTACAACGAGTTCCGGGATTTTTTCCCTGAGAACCGCGTGGAGTACTTCGTCTCCTACTACGACTACTACCAGCCCGAGTCCTACATCCCCCAGCGGGATATGTACATCGAGAAAGACGCCCAGATCAACCCGAAGATCGAGCAGATGCGGCTTGCGGCCACCGCCTCGCTCCTCTCCCGGCGGGACGTCATCGTCGTCGCGTCGGTCTCCTGCATCTACGGTCTCGGCAACCCCGAGCACTTCTACAACATGGGATTCGAGGTCACGGTGCGCGGCCGGCTGCGGCGGGACGACCTTCTCCGGCGGCTCGTGGATATCCAGTTCGAGAGGAACGACATCGAGCTCGCGCCCGGGCGGTTCCGGGTGAAGGGCGACACCGTGGACATCGTCCCCGGCTACTTCAACAACATCATCAGGATCGAGCTCTTCGGCGACGAGGTCGATAGGATCAGCGAGGTCGACCGGGTTACCGGCCAGCGGCTCGAGACGATGGACTATTTCTACGTCTACCCGGCCAGGCACTTCGTCGTCCCGGAGCACGAGAAGATGCGGGCGATCGCATCGATCCGGCAGGAGCTTGAGGAGCACCTTCCCCGCCTCGGGATGCTGGAGGCGCACCGCCTGGAGCAGCGGACGCTGTACGACATGGAGATGCTCGAGGAGACCGGCAGCTGCAAGGGGATCGAGAACTATTCGCGCCACTTCGACGGCCGGGCGCCGGGCGAGAAGCCCTACTGCCTGCTCGACTACTTCCCGGAGGACTTTCTGATGGTGATCGACGAGAGCCACCAGACGCTGCCGCAGCTCCGCGCCATGTACCACGGCGACTACTCGCGGAAAAAAGCGCTCGTCGAGTACGGGTTCCGCCTCCCCTCGGCCTTCGACAACCGGCCGCTGAAGTTCGAGGAGTTCGAGCGGTATATGCAGAGCACCATCTTCGTCTCGGCGACGCCGGGCGACTACGAACTCGGCCGCTCGACGGTGGCGGAGCAGATCATCAGGCCGACGGGCCTTGTCGATCCGGCCGTGGAGGTGCGGCCGATCGAGGGGCAGGTGCAGGACGTCATCAGCGAGATCCGCGTGACGATCGAGCGGGGCGACCGGATCCTCCTCACGACGCTGACGAAGAGGCTCGCGGAGGAGCTGAGCGAGTACCTGGCGGCACAGGGAATCAGGACCCGCTACCTCCACTCCGAGATCGACACCCTTGAGAGGACCGAGATCATCCGCCAGCTCCGCCTCGGGAAGTACGATGTGCTGGTCGGGATCAATCTTCTCCGGGAAGGACTCGACATCCCGGAGGTCGGGTTCATCGGTATCCTGGACGCCGACAAGGAAGGGTTCCTCCGCGACGCACGGAGCCTGATCCAGATCATCGGGAGAGCCGCCCGGAACGTAAACTCCCGGGTCGTCCTCTACGCCGATGTGATGACCGACTCGATCCGGCGGGCGATGGCCGAGACCAACCGGCGGCGTGCGATCCAGCTCGCCTACAACCGGAAGCACAATATCACGCCGCAGACGGTCCGAAAACCGATCCGCGAGAAGGTTGTGGAGATTACGGACGTCAAGCACGTCCCGAAGCGTGAGATCCCGAACCTGCTCATCGAGCTCGAGGCGGAGATGCGCGATGCGGCGGAAAGGCTCGACTTCGAGCGGGCAATCGCGCTGCGCGACACCATCAAAAAGCTGCGGGAGAGCGCGGCGCCGAGTCTCCCGCAGTGATCGGGAGGAGACCGCCCTACTCCTCCGGAAGAATGAGCCAGAGCAGGATGTAGGCGATGATACCGGGGAGGAATCCCGTAAAGACGGTGACGATGACCCAGATGATCCGCAGGAGGTTTGCATCGATGTTGAAGTACTCCCCGATCCCGCCGATGACACCGGCAACCATCCGGTCGTTTTGAGAGCGTGTCAGCTTTGCCATATGCACCCTTTCTGCGGCCCGGGGATATCAACCCTTCCCCGCAGGGTGGGTTATCCGGTGGAGCGGGAGGGTGCGGTTGCGGGGTGTTCAGCGCCTCTGCGGCTCCGTCTCCCCCTGCAGGTGTCACAGGTGCCGCACCGCTCGTCTGCAGCCTTCTCCCCAAAATATGCGAGGAGACGGGCACGCCGGCAGGCCGTCGTCGTGCAGTAGTCGACGAGTTCGTCGAGTTTTTTCAGCGCAATCTCACGTTGCAGTCCGCCTGCGTACTCGGTGGTGATCAGCCTCCGCACCCGCCGCACCTCTTCCTCGGCGTAGAAGAGCATGCAGTCGCTCTTTTTGCCGTCCCTCCCTGCCCGGCCTGTCTCCTGGTAGTAGGCTTCGAGGTTCTTCGGGATGTCGTAGTGGATGACGAACCGCACATCCGCTTTGTCGATCCCCATCCCGAATGCGGTGGTTGCACAGATGATCACTGCCTCGTCAGCGCAGAACTGTTCCTGCGTCTCGGACCGCCGCTTCGCCCCGAGTCCGGCATGGTAGGGGAGTGCGGAGAACCCGTCGTCCCGGAGCTTCCCGGCGAGCGTTGCGGACCGCTCCCTGGTCGCGCAGTAGATGATCCCACAGTCCGTGGGATGGCGCTTCAGGTATCGCGTGACCTGCCGGTAGGCGTTGCTTTCCTTCCGCTGCACCGTGTAGCGGAGGTTTCTGCGGTTGAAGCTCCCGACGTAGACCTGCGGGTCACGAAGATCGAGCTGCCGGATGATATCCTCCCGGACGTCCGGAGTCGCGGTCGCCGTCAGGGCAGCCACCGGAACGTCCGGGAACTGCTCTTTGATCCGGCGCAGGCCACGGTACTCCGGCCTGAACTGGTGTCCCCACATCGAGATGCAGTGCGCCTCGTCGACGGCTATGAGTGAGATGGGAACGCTGGCGGCGGCGTCGAGGAACTCTTTGCTTACGGCGCGTTCCGGGGAGAGGTAGAGGAGCGATATCTGGCCATCGGCGAGGTCGGCGGTGATCTGCCTGACCTTCGGGAACGGAAGCGAGCTGTTCAGGGCTTCCGCGGCGATCCCTCTGCTCTGCAGTTCATCCACCTGATCCTTCATGAGCGAGATGAGCGGGGAGACGACCAGTGTGGTGCCCTCGCCGAGGAGGGCGGGCAGCTGGTAGCAGAGCGACTTGCCCCCTCCGGTCGCGAGGACTGCCAGGACGTCCCGCCCACTGAGAAGGTCACGTATGATCTCCTCCTGGTAGGGCTGGAACGCACGGTGTCCGAAGTAACGCTCGAGGATCAGGTGGACAGAATCCATCGCTATTTATATAGGTGCCCATAGGTGATAGTCTCTTCTGCCCTGAAAACACGGTGATTTCAGGGGTTTATTCGGCGAAGAAACCCTGTTTTCAAGACTTCGCTCCCCTGCCCCTGAGCGGGTTTGAGATGGCCATTTCAGGGTGATTGACAGGGTTTCGTCACCCGGTTGACAGATTTGTCATACTGTAGATGATGGTCGATACACCAGACCGAGATGGCAATCGCATTGTGGGAGGGGTACCAGGGGAGGAGGCCGGTCCCCATACGCGCTACCGTAGCCTCTGGGTGCACTGCATTCCTGTTGCTATCGGCGGGGTCCAGGCAATTGATGAGGCCGAATCTATTGCTCCGGATGGCCGCAATCCGGGGTATTCGGGGGCACGGCTTTCCCCTGGGTATCGCCATGACTGCCCCTGCCCCTTGAGGGGCGGGGGAGGAGGCCGGAGGCCGGGTGGGGTGGGGTTGATGATGTCTGTGGATCTTCGCGGGAGACAGGGGAGGGGAAAAGCCATGCCCGGCACCAGCCCGGTCAGGGGAAGAACGCGGTATACGCTTGAATCCCGAGGTTATCCCAATACTCTCTGGCAGGAGGGGGAGACCCCCTCCCGCACCCTCCCCCCGCGCGATACCCCTGGAAATGTCGTGCTTCTAGGTTCTGCCTCTGATGCACCTCACGTACTGATACATCGAGAGGAGTGCGTCGATCCGGATCGATTATTCCATCCACGAATCCTTTTGGGATGTGCTCCCCGTATCGAAGGGTAGCGCTCATGGGGCCGGCCTCCTCCCTTGTCCCCACCCCCACGAAGACACTCACCACGGTCCGGTGTTTCCGGACGTGTTATCGCGGGTCCGGGATCCGGAGCGGTGGTTTCTCGATACAAGCAACAGGCATGTGCCGGCCTTGCGCCTGTTCCGCGTTCAGCCACCCCCGCGGCCATGGGCTGCATCCTGTACACCCGTCCCCGCCTCCTCCGGCAGGCTCTGCCAGAACTGCTCGAGCGCCGAGAAGATACGCTTTCGGAGCCCCCGGATCACTGCTTCATCGGGCTGCACCGTTGCGAGGTCGCTCGATGCATCGTCCTCGTAAAGTCTGCGGTTCATCTCGATCTGCACCCAGGGGATGCGCCGGTGCCGGTAGTGCGCCTGTGATATGAACCCGCCGCGGAACGGTTTGTTGAGCGCGATCTCGCCTTCGCCGCCGAATGCATCGCGGAATGCGTCGGCGAGCGCTGCCAGCAACTCCGGCGGGCAGGTCACGGTGCCGTGCCGTGTCGGCCGCCCCTTCTCATCTCCGCCGTTGCTGAGACAGAAGAGCGGCCGCGGGCCGGGAGGCTCCGTCGAGAGGGGCGGCGGGTAGGGGAGCATGCTGTGGCAGTCGAACGCCAGGCGGACACCCCCGGCGTCGAGCGCTGCGTCCAGCGACTGGTGGTATGGGTAGTAGTAGCGCTTGAGGAGTGTCAGGATCAGGTTTCTGTCGGGGTAGAGTCCCTCCCGGTAGACCGGCACCCCTTCCGACGTCACCCTTTTGACGATGCCGTCCGGGTTCATGAACGGTGCATAGTACGGCGCCCGGTTCATGTCGACGATCACCCGGGCGATATCCGTTGCGATGCAGGCTGCGACCCGACCCTCAAAGCCGTAGATGCGCCGGGTAAGGGGGTCGCCGGTATACAGGATGTCTCTCCTGGTGATCGCAACGCGGTCCTGCACTTCCGGGGGTATCACCTCCCCGCTGTGGGGGATGGAGAGCAGAAAGGGGTACTGCAACGTCATGGCGACTCCGGATCCGTTGTGACGAGAATGACACCGGCACCTGAAAATATCACCGGTGCGGACGAGGAAGGGGGATCCTCGATCAGGTGCCTGACCCGGCCGTCGCCTGCCGCTTCTTCTGCGATCGCATCCTCTGCAGGCGCCGCACGATGAAGACCACGATCACGGCGGCAAAGAGGCCGTTAAAGACGACGAATATCCCCGGATTTGCAAAGTCGGTACCGCTCAGATTTCCATGGACGATGGCAAGGAAGAGTGCCGCATACATCAGGCCATGTACCCATCGCCAGTACTGCCGAATCGTCTGCCGGAGCAGCACCCCGGCAACGGCGATGTAGAGGAGGTAGAGAGCCGGCCTCCCGGCAAGCGTCCAGAATGCCGTCCAGGAATCGAAGACCGGGATGAAGACGGCCGGGTTTGCGGTCTGGAGCGCAAGAGCCACGGGATGGAGCGTCGGGAAGAGGATCCCAAAAGCTGCAAACGTATGGTGCACGGCGAGAAAGGGTCGTCCAAAGACCCTTCGGATGTCGCGGAGGAACGCCGTCAGGATGGTCGCGATGCCCAGCGCGAGAAATCCCCAGAGGGCAGAGAGCCGGACAAACAGGCTGAAGGGATCGGGTGAAGGATTCGTAAGCACCACCGCGGTGACGCCGGCATAGAGTGCCAGAATGAGGACGGAGAGAACCCATCCCATGCGGGTCAGAGGCATACCTCCGGAAGGTGGTTGTGAGGAAATAATGGTTATGCCCGGCCACCGGAGCTCCGGGAGCGCGCCTCCCCGATCGCCCGGGCGAGTTCCTCGGGCCGCTGCGACCCGAAGAGGACCCGTTTCCCGCTCTTCAGCAGAATCTCCACGCCGCGGGTGCCGCTGACGTTGTACGCTTTGCGCCCCCGCCCACCGTAGCGGATCCCCCAGCCGCCGAATTCGAGGAGTGGCCGGTACTCTTTCGCCTCGATCGTCGCCACCTCGTCACACTCAATCCGGCGGAAGGAGAGATGCAGGGGCAGAAAACGGTAGTACAGGCCGCTTCCGCGCACCTCCACCGTGAGGGAGAGCAGGGCGAAGAAGAGCGGAAACCCAACGCCGAATATCACCCAGATGAGAAAGAGCACGCTGTCCGGAGCAGGATTGTTGCCGACCGGGATGCCCAGAACGACCTGGTATACGATGCTGAAGAGCGAGAAGGCTGCAAGAGCAATGAGAAAGAGCCAGAGGAGCGGCTGGCGGAAGCGCTGCACCTCGCGGAAGCGGATCTCGTTGTTGTCTGTATCCTGCGGCATAGGCATGGTTTCTGATCCGGGGACGCTTACTCCTTTCGTCCTGACCGCTCATCCCGGCTATATCTTCGGGACGTTGATCTCCTCCACCCGGCTCTCCTCCTCTTCACGCAGGAGCGCGATCACCTCCTGCAGGTCCGGGACGCCGCCCGGTTCTGAGCGCTTTGCATAGATGATATGCTGGAACTCGTCAACGACGACCGTCGCACGTTCTGCGACGCCCCGTTCGCTGTCGAAGACGCCGTAGTCCTGGGCGACACCCCCGTGCGGCCAGAAATCGGCAAGCAGGGTTGTCATCTCGAGATCGATCGCCTTTGCCCATGCCCTCTTGCAGGGGACGGAGTCCACGCTGATGCCGATTGCGATGGCGCCGAGTGCGTCGAATTCCTGCCAGTTCTCCTCAAGCGCCCGCATCTGGCGCGTACAGGTCTCTGTCCATGCAAGCGGATGAAACGAGAGGACAACTCTTCTTCCCCGGTACCCGGAGAGGGTAAAGATCTCCCCGTGCTGATCCTTCAGTGAAAAATCGGGCGCCGGCTCACCAGTGTCTATCATGCTACGTGCACCTCACGTATCCCACGCCAGCACCTCATATAATACCTTTGCAGAGCCGGTCGCGGGCAGCACAGCATACAAAGAAACACTATATACGGTAAAGGACAACCGTCCCTGTAACCGCCGTGGCCAGGGCGTGAATCCCTGCCGGAGGAGATCCGTACCATGCCGATCATCACCAACAGCATCATTATTCTCCTGCTGATCCTTGCCAACGGCATCTTTTCGATGGCCGAGTTCGCCATCATATCGTCCCGCAGTCTGCGGCTGCAGCGGCAGGCGGAGGCTGGGGATGCCGGAGCAGCGGCTGCGCTCGAGATCATAGAAGACCCGACGCCGTTCCTCTCCACCGTTCAGGTCGGCATCACCGTCATCGGGATCCTCGCCGGCGCCTTCGGCGGGGCGACGATAGCAGGCGAGCTCGCCGCAGTCCTGGCAGCCTATCCGGCGATCGCTCCCTACAGCGATACGATTGCCATCGGCATCGTGGTCATCGGCATCACTTACGTAACCCTCGTCATCGGCGAACTCGTGCCCAAGCGGGCGGCGCTGGCGAACGCCGAGAGGATCGCATCGCTCGTCTCCCGGCCGATGCGCCTTCTCTCGATCATCACCTCTCCGATAGTCCGGTTCCTCAGCATCTCGACCGAGGCGGTGCTGTTTCTGATCGGTGTCCGCAAACCGGTCGAACCGCAGGTGACCGAAGAGGATATCAGGGTCATGATCGAGCAGGGTACGCGGGCCGGCGTCTTCGAGCCGGCCGAGCAGGACATGGTCGAGCGGGTCTTCCGGCTTGCTGACCGGCGGGTCAGTGCGCTGCTCACGCCGCGCCCTGAAGTAACGGCCCTCGACATTACCGATCCAGAGGAGGAAAACTGGCGGATCATGATCGAGAGCGGCCACTCAAGTTTCCCTGTCTATCGTGAAGATCTCGACGACATCCTCGGGATCGTCTCGGTTCAGGATGTCTGGGCACGCATGGCCTCGGGCGCGAAACCTGATCTCAAAGCGGTGCTCGGGCAGCCGCTCTTCGTGCCCGAGAGTATTCCGGCGCTGAAGGTGCTTGAGCAGTTCAAGCAGTCGGGGACGCAGTTTGCGCTCGTCACCGATGAGTACGGGAGTATCCAGGGCGTGATAACACTTCACGACATTCTGGAGGCGATCGTCGGCGACATCCCCTCCGCAGAGCAGCCGGTTGAGCAGGAGGCGGTGCAGCGTGCCGACGGCTCGTGGCTCCTCGACGGAATGCTCCCGATCGATGAGTTCCGCGACATCTTCGGTGTCGGGCTGCTGCCCGGTGAAGGGCGGGGCTACTACCAGACCGTCGGCGGTTTCGTCATGACGTATCTTGAGCGCACCCCGGTCTCCGGCGATGTATTCGAGTGGAACCATCTCCGGTTTGAGGTGATGGATATGGACGGTTTCCGGGTCGACAAGGTGCTTGTCCGGCCGCTCCCGGAACCGGGTGAACCGGGGGAGGAGTGAGCAGGAAGGCCGGGAGTTCTGAGGCCGCCCGGAGGGGGACGGGACTTCACTGTCCACGGGACGCTCCTCTTCTGCCCCGCTGCCGTCTGTGAAGCGATTCTCACGGGAACGTGTCCCGACATCAATATCCACTGGATGCTCAATATATTGTTTTCGCTTGGTATTACGGGAATATGGCTAACTATTTATTATTTAACGGCTAAAAGTGGCTTGATTAGTCGTATGGCGGCGATCAGTACCAATGATCTGACAAAGAAGTATGGAGCCGTTGAGGCGCTCTCCGGTCTCTGCATCGAGGTCGCCGAAGGCGAGTCGTTCTGCCTGCTCGGGCCGAACGGCGCGGGCAAGTCGACGACGATCAGCATACTGACCGGCTCTATCGCGCCTACGTCGGGAACTGCGGAGGTGATGGGCATCGATGTGGCGAGCGACCCCATCGGCGTGAAAAAGGCGGTGGGCATCGTCCCGGAGACGGAGTATCCGCCGAGTTTCCTGACGGTCAGGGAGTACCTGGAGCTCGTCTGCAGCATCCGGAATGTGCCCGATCCGGATTCCCGGATCGAGCACTGGATTGAGTTCTTCGATCTCGGGTCGAAAAGGGATGTGCTCTGCAAGGATCTCAGCAAGGGCATGAAGAAGAAGGTGATCGTATCTGCTGCACTGGTACATGAGCCGAAGGTGCTCTTCCTCGACGAGCCTTTTCTTGACCTGGATCCGCTCGTGCAGCGCGCCATGAAGGACTACCTCCGCTCCTACGTGCGCGAAGGCGGGACGGTATTCCTCTCCACCCATATCCTCGAGATCGCCGAGAAACTCTGCGACCGGGCCGGCATCCTGTACGACGGCAGACTGATCGCATGCGGGAAGCTCTCGGAGCTCAAGGCGTCCCAGGAGAGCCTGGAAGATGTCTTCATGCGGCTGGTGCACGAGGAATCCCGATGAGCGCCCGTCTCTTCCGGCTGCTCCTCAAAGAGGAATACCGGGCTCAGTCGTCCATGTTCAGAAGCTCGCTGCTCATGTACCCGGTTTTCATATTTGTCCTGGCAGGGCTCATGGGTCTGATGCTGATGCCTCTGCGCATGTCGCTCTCCACCTACGAGCTCGTTACGCTGGCACAGGCCTCGGTGCTCGGCTCCGGCATGCTGGTCGGGGGCATGGCGCTGTTTCAGGAGGCGATACTGGAGCGCCGCATGCCGGGCGTGCGGCTGCTGCTCAACATTCCGGCCACGCTGCCGATATCCAACAAACGCGTCTTTGCTTTTTTCTATTTCAAGGATGTCCTCTACTACATCTGCATGAACGTGCTGCCCGTCGTCTTCGGCCTGTACGCCTCCACCCTCGTCACCGGCCTGCACGTCGATCTGCCGCTGGCGGCGCTGACGTTCGTCCTGTCGTTTCTTCTCGGCGTATCAATAAGTTTCGCCCTCTCCACGGTTGTCGTGCGGAGCAAAACCCTGTTTGCTCTGATAGTACTCGCCATGATCGGGCTTCTGGTCGCGGCGACGTTCGGGCAGGCGAGCGTGCTCGCCGGCATCGGCCGGTTCATCCCGACCGTCGGGGCATATGCCGGCGGGTCGGCGACCGATATCGTGCTGGCGCTGACAGTCTTTATCGTTCTCTCCGCGGTATCGCTCTGCTGCATCCGGGAAACGCCGCGCCCGACCGAGAAGCGGTATACCAGCAACTTTAACGGCGTGCAGGAGAGGTTCCGGGCGGTCGGGCGCTACTCCGCGCTGGCTGCCAAAGAATGGATCGATCTTTCGCGGAGCGGAGGCCTCGGATCCGTGCTCTTCTCCTTCGTGTTTCCCCTCCTGTTTCTCTGGGGCCTGCTCTGGATGCTCTCAAGCGCGCTGGTCTTCATGAGCGACGGCGAAGCGATCAGCCTGCCGTTTACCACGGTCTTCTACGCCATCATCATCGGGTTCTTCGCATCCCTGGTCTACGGGTGGCTGAACAATATCGACAACAATGCAAACTACCGGCTGCTGCCCGTCACCATGACCGACGTGATCAAGGCGAAGCTCATCCTCTTCGTCGTCCTCAATACCGCCGTCTCCGTGGTCTATCTCGCCCTGATCGCTCTTTCCAGAGGTGAACTTGCGCTGCTGCCGGTCAGCCTCTTCATCATGTTCATGGTCTCCGGGTACACGGGCGTGCTGACAGCCTACATGACCGGCATCTTCACAAACAGCCTGATGTTCGATTACCGGGTGATGACCGTCTACGCGCTGGGCGTGGCGCCGGTTCTCATTGTGCTCATCGTTTTATCGTTCTCTCCCGGGATGCTGCCTGCCGAGCTCGGCCTTGCCGCCGGGCTGGGCATTGCAGCATACCTGCTCCTCGGCAGGATCGATAGGAAGTGGGGGCGGGTCGAGTTTCGGGCATGACCGGCTCCTCCACAGCGGGAAACCAGCACCCTTTATCTGGCGCAGAGCACTACCGCCGGAGTGAAGCGCTATGGACGAGATCACCATCATCGACGTGCCGGAGCAGACGGTGCTCGGGGTTCGGAAGACCGGGCACTACCGGATGATCGCCGAGTTTCTGCCTGTAATTGCCGTTTCCGCAATGGAGCGGGCCATCCCTCTCCTCGGCCCGCCCGTCTTCGTCATGCATGAAGTCAGACCGGAGGACGCGATGAAAGCGGATGCGGCAGGAACGGCGGATGTGGAAGTTGCCTTTCCGGTGCCGGAAGGCACCATGCCGGGCTCCGCAATGCAGGTCTGCACGCTTCCCGGCGGCAGGATGGCCAGAACCTTCCACCGGGGGGCCTACGATGCGTGCGAACCCACGTATCTGCGGCTGTATGCGTGGCTGGAAGAAAAGGGACTTGTCATTACGGGGCCGATGCGGGAGGTGGAGCACAACGACCCGCGAGAGGTTCCTCCTGAGGAGATCCTGATTCCGGTAGGATAACCTGCGCTCCTGCGGGACAGGCGGCGCGGTGCAGGCCGCAAAAAAAGGTGCCTGAAGAGATCAGGCGATCTCGACGAGCTCGATGGTGAACGTCAGATCTTTCCCCGCCAGCGGGTGGTTGGCATCGACGGTGATAGTCGAGTCGGTGACGTTGACCACCGGGACGTTCATCGCTTGACCGCTGGAGGTCGTGATCGTCACCTTCTGGCCGACCTCGACGGTGCCGTTGACCTGTTCGCGGTCGAAGTCGATGAGCAGGTCATCGCGGTACGCGCCATACGCCTGGTCCGCCGGGATGGTGACGGTCTTTGATTCTCCGACGGCCATGCCGGGAACCGCCTGGTCAAAGCCCGCGATCATCTCCCCGGCACCGACGGTGAACTGCAGCGGCTCTCTCCCTTCCGAGGTATCGAAGACCGTGCCGTCCGCAAGCGTGCCGGTGTAGTGCACCTGCACCAGATCTCCGGCCTCTGCCGTCGCCGTCTCACCGGTGCCCGTGCAGCCGCTGACCGATACGAATGCTATCATCAGGCATGCAAGCAGCCCGATAGATGTGAGTGTATTTCTGTGCATCTTTTCATCTCCGTCTCATGCCTGATCATCCAGCCTGGTTCCTTCGTTGAGCGCGACCGCCCGGGAGAAGCAGTCGGCGGCGTCGCGGTATCGTCCGAGGCGGTCAAAGACCCTGCCCTTCCGGTACCACGCCTGCGCGTGGTCCGGGTTTGCCGCGATCACCCGGTCGAAGCAGGCCAGCGCCGCCTCGTTCTCGCCGAGATGGGAGAGTGCGATCCCCTTGTTGAAGACGATGTTGGCGTCGTCGGTGCCGAGGACTGCGGCGCGGTCGAACGCCGCAACCGCATCGGCGTATCTCCCGAGTGTATCAAGGAGCATGCCCTGTGCGTTCCAGACGACGGCGTTCTGCGGGTCGATCTCAAGCGCCGTTTCGTAACTCTTCAGGGCGTCGTCGAACCTCCCGTTCTTCTCCAACACCATCCCGCGCATAAAGAGAGCAGCCGCGTTCTCGGGCTGGAGGACGATGATCTTGTCGATCGGCTTGATTGCGTCGGCGTATCGGCCGAGGCGGATAAGCGCGGTGCTCTTGGCATAGAGCGTGTCGATGTTCGTTGGTTCCTCTTCGAGGATGGCGGTGTACTCGGCAAGCGCCTCCTGGTACTTGCCCGCCTTCTCGCGTGCATCTGCAAGGGCGCGGCGTGTCGCGAGGTCCCCGGGATCGGCGGTGAGCACTTTCTCATAGCAGGCCTCGGCATCCGCGTATCGACCCAGCCAGACAGAGATCTCACCCCGCTGCTGCCATGCTGCCCGGTCACCGGCGTTCAGCTCGATGATGCTGTCCGAGCATTCGAGTGCGTCGTCGCAGCGCCCCATATGCACCAGCGCGCTCGCCAGAACGTGCCAGGCCTCCAGATTTTTATCGTCCTCCTGCAGCACCTGGGCATAGGACTTGATCGCGTCGGAGTACTTCCCGACCTTCTCCAGCACCTTCCCGAGCGCCATCCGTGCGTTCAGGTCGCCCGGAGCCTGTTCCAGGTACTGTTCAAATCCGGCGGCAGCTTCCTCATGTTTTCCAAGGTGTTCGAGCGACGACGCCCTGGTCTTCCGTGCGGCCGCGTTCGCGGGGTCGGCAGCCAGTACACGGTCGCAGCACGCGACCGCACGCTGGTACATGCCCAGGTGGAAGAGAGCATTTGAGAGCGCGAACTGTGCGCCGACATCGTCCGGCTTCTCCTGTACGATCCGTTCGAACGACTCTGCGGCACGGGCGTAGTCGCCCAGGTGCAGCATCGATTGTCCGCGGTGCAGCCAGGCGAAGAGGTTGCCGGGTTCTGTTTCGGTAACCTTCTCAAAGCATTCGGCAGCTTCATCGAACCGGCCGAGCGTGGTGAGCACCATGCCCGTGTTCAGGAGGAACCCCGAGTCTGCCGGGGCAGCCTCGAGGAGCCGGCGGTAACAGTCGAGCGCACGTTCGAATTTGCCCTGTTCCTCACATATCCTGGCCTTCCGGAGAAGCATTCCCGTATCGTCGTCATCGACCTGCAACACCCGCTCGATGCAGGTGAGTGCGTCGCCGTACCGACCGAGGCGTTCGAGGGCGGAGGCCTGCTCCTGCAGGCTGCCGAGGTCGTCGGGGCTCCTCTCCAGCACTTCTTCGAAGCACTGAAGGGCTTCAGCATAGCGTCCCAGCAGGAGGAGAGCCTTGCCCTTGCTCTTCAGAACTGCACCGTCGCCCGGATTGATCCGCAGCAGCGCATCGAAGGTCTCGATGGCATCGCGGTACCGGGAGCGGTGCATCAGTGCCGACCCGCGCTCCTGCAGTGCGATGACGTTCTCGGCGTCCTCCTGCAGGACGAGGTCGAGGCAGCCGAGCGCCTCGTCGTACCGGCCGAGGTTCATCAATGCATCGGCCTGCATGGCACGGGCGACTGCGTTCTGCGGCTCCGCATCAAGGACTGCTGCGAAGGCTTCGTCCGCCGCGTCGTACCGCCCCAGATGGAGGAGGGCTATGCCGCTGTCGAGCTGTGCACGGGTGTTCTCCGGTTCGGCATCGAGGACACGGGCAAAACTCTCCTGCGCCTCGTCGTACCGGCCGAGGTTGAGGAGCGCAACGCCGCGGTGGTAGAGCATGGTCGTGTTCCTGATATCGAACCGGGACGGTTTTGACCGGGGGGCGGCCGACTCGTCGCGCTCAAAGAGGCTCAGGTCGCCGCCGTTGCCGATCCAGCGCATGCTGCTGTCCGTCTTCTCCGCCACCCTGTCGAACGACTCTACCGCCTCTGCGTACTCTCCGAGCTGGAAGAGGGAGATGCCCCGGTTGTACCAGACGTGGTGCAGGTTCTGGTCGTGCTTGAGCACCTGATCAAAGGCCTTCACCGCACGGTCGTACTGGCCGAGGGTATCGTAGACGAGCCCCATCGTGTAGCGGACAAGCACCTGATCCGGGTCGAGCAGGGCAACTTTATCAAAACAGGCGGCGGCCTCCTTGTAGTCTCCTGCCCTGAGGAGATCGACGCCGCGCTGGTACCAGGCCGGCACGTCTTCAGGATCGACGGTATGTATCTTCTCGTAACACTGAGCTGCATCCCGGAACCGGCCCGCACCCTCCAGTGATCGTGCCTTCAGAAACAGGGCGTGCAGATTCCCGGAATTCTCCTTCAGCACCGCATCGCAGCAGGCAACTGCATCGTCGTACGCACCGAGGCGCTCAAGAGCGGCTCCTCTGCGGAGGACGGAATCGGTGTCGTCCGGGTTCGCCCGGACGAGCCGGTCGTATGCGGCTGCTGCTTCTCTGTAATCCCCTGCCTGCTCAAGCAGCAGTGCGAGGCGACGGCGGGCTCCGGTATCATCCGGATCAGCGTCGAGCGCCTTCTCAAATGCTTCGGCCGCTTCTCTGCGCCGGCCGAGCCGTTCGAGCAGATCCCCCCGCAGGTACCATGCCGCCGTATCTGAGGGTTCGCGCTCGACCACGCGGCCGATGGCATCAGCAGCCTCTGCATAGTTGCCGACCCTGCTCTGGACGTGCGCAAGTGTCCGGAGCGCCCCTGTGTCCTCCGGGTTCTTCTCAATTGCATTTTCGAGGCACTTTGCAGCATCTTCGTATCGACCAAGGCAGGAGAGCGCCCATCCGAGAGAGTGCCATACGGCAGCGTTCTCGGGATCGAGTTTGAGGGCTTTCTCATAGCTTTTTGCTGCTTCAGAATAGTTGCCGGCCTCGAGCTGGGTGTTTCCTTTATGGATCCATGGGTTCGGGTTCTTTCCCTGCCCCAGAATGTTTCCGAAGATATCCATATGCTCTGCTAACCCCTGACCGTTTGCTAGTACTTGGGTACACCTGCATCCTTAATACCTCTGTGGATTGTCTGACAGCGCGGCCGGGAGAGTACGGACGCATGCGATCTTCTCCGGGCGGCGGGTCTGAATGAAGAGGCGATCGGAGTGCTTCCGCCCTTCAGCGGTATGCAATATATCCGGCATCGCCGGGCGGCACGGAGGTGTTTTCAGCAGCACAAATCCGGCGCGGTTGTGGGCTCCGGCAGAGAATAGAACGGCCGGGGAGGGGAATGATTCCTCTCCGGGCCGGTTCAGAGATCGAGGATCGGTTCGAACTGCGCTTTGCGAACCGGTCCGTAGAACTCGGTGATCCGCGGGTCTATGCCGCAGACCGGGCAGCTGTAGTCCTCGGGCAGGTCTTCGAAGGCTGTACCCGCAGGGATTCCGCGCTTGGGCTCTCCCCGTTTCTGGTCATAGACGTAGCCGCAGACCTTGCAGACGTATCGGGTCGGTTCCCAGGGTACAAAGCCCCACTTTCCGACAGGCCCTTTCCCTGTCGCGCCGCAGACCGGGCAGACGTAATCGTCGGGCAGGTCTTCGAAGGCTGTGCCCTCCGGAATACCGCGGTGCGGTTCGCCCCGCAGGGGCGAATAGATATAGTTGCAGACTCTGCAGCGATACCGCTTCACTTTCTCCATTGTATATCCCTCGGAGTGGATGCGTGACCCTTGCCTTCCTGCCTGATAATGGTTGCCCCTGCCGGCATGGAACGGGGAAGACTTCATTGCGAAGGGGGTGGTTGCTCTCCGGTGTTTACGGAGATCCGGCGTGGTCGCGTTCTGCCGGAGAGGTCGCCTTTCCGGGGCTGTGCATCCCGGCGTGCCGGTACGAACCGTTCGGAACGTACATCTCAAACCGTGCCCCTGCACCGGGCGTGCCGGTCTCTTTGATGAAGAGATCCGTTATGGAGAGGATCTCGCGTGCCAGGAACAGGCCATATCCTGTGTTATTCCCAAAACCCCGTTTGAAAATGCTGTCTTTTTTGTCCGCAGGCAGGCCGTTCCCGTCGTCCTCGCAGATGATCGTCAGGCCGTCGTCGTCGATCCGGGTGTACACCCGGATCCTGCTGACCTGATCCCCGTGCCTGAGAGCGTTATCGAGGAGGTTATAGAATACCTTTTCAAGGAGCGGATCGGCAAATATCTCGAGGTCATCAAGCCTGATGGAGACCTGCACCCGGCCTGCATCGAGCGATGCCAGCGCACACTCGAAGGTCTCCTGAAGATTCTGCCAGGTCGGGAACTGAACGCCGATATCCTGGTAATCGGTCGTGAAGGCGATCTGCCGGTGTATGGTCTTTGCAGCCCCTTCCATCTTCGTGATATAGTCAAGCAGGAGCGGATCGGTGGAATGCTCCCGGGAAATATCCAGATAGCCGAGCAGGATGGTGAGCTGGTTGTGAACGTCATGCCTTGTGACACTGTTTAAGAGGTTGAGCTTCCGGTTGATCTGCCGGAGCACCTCTTCCGCTCTCTTTCTCTCGGTGATGTCGATCACCGTCGAGACCACTGCGTCGACCTGGCCGTCCTGCCCGTAGATCGGGTTCAGCTCGTAGACCTGCTCCGTATCGCCGGTGATGGCCGGGACGGTATACTCTCCCTGGAGGTGGCATCCGGTTGCAAAGACGGTCCGGAGTTGCCGTTCGATCGGCTCCATGATCTCGGGCGGCATTCCGAGGTCATGCCACGTCTTTCCGATCATATCGTCGGGTTTCAGGCCGCGCTCTTCGGCACCCTTCGAGCAGGCGTAGAGATATCGCAGGTCTCGGTCGTAGACGTAAAACTGGACCGGTGTCACGTCGAAGATCGTGTCGAGAAGGCGTTTCCGCGTCTCTATCTCTGCGATCAACTCTTCCCTCTCTTTTTCGGCACGCTTCATCTCGGTGATGTCCCGGATTGACTCGATAGCGCCGATGACGGCGCCGTCGCCGTCGTACAGGGGCGTTGCCTTGCCCCAGAGGATCCGGCCATCCAGTTCCGGCAATGGCTCGGCCGATTCGGCTACCAGCAACCCCGCTTCCTGCCGGATCATCCGGTATCTTCCGAGCCCGTCCTGATCCGGCAGGAGCACGAGATCGATCAGCATGGGACGCCGTTCTCCGTAGAACGGGAGCGCATATGCATACTCTCCTCTTCCGACGATCTCTGCGGCCGCAACGCCGGTCATCTCCTCGATGGCTTTGTTCCAGGATATGACCCGCGAGCCGGTGTCGATAGCGAAGGTGGCCTCCGGCAGGTGGTCGATGATGGTAGAGAGACGCCGCTCCGACTGTATGAGCGCTTCTTCGGCAGTCTTTCGTTTTGTTACGTCCCGTCCGACCGACTGGTACTCGATCAGGCGTCCGGCGGCGTCGAAGATCGCCCGGTCGTTCCAGTGCTGCCACCGAACCGAGCCATCCGGCATAACGATCCGGTGTTCGATAGAGGAGACGGGATTGTCCGGCGTCAGAGAGGCGAAGTAGTCGCGGAGGTGGTCACGTTCCTCAGCCGGAACCTCCGGGGCGAACCGGTGCCCCACTATCTCGTCGCACCGCTTCCCGAAGTATCTGCAGTAGGCTTCGTTGACGAAGAGGATGACCCCGTCGGGGCGGAACCGGGTGATGAGTTCCGTCTGGCTCTCGACGACGGCGCGGTAGCGCTCTTCGCTTGCCTTGAGCGCCGCCTCCGTCCACCCGCGCCGGGACGCCTTGTGGATCATCTGTTGCAGTTCGGCGAAGATCGAACGGGGATCGCCCCCTTTCTCGAGGTAAAAGTCTGCACCGCTGTTGAGCGCTTCGATCGCAACGTTCTCTCTGCCTTTGCCGGTGAAGATGATAAATGGTGTCGTGTCGTCCTGTGACCGGAGCGCCTGCAGAAACGCGATGCCGCTCATCTCCGGCATGTCGTAATCGGATACGATGACATCGAAGTGCTGTCCCTGCAGACGTTCGAGTGCCTCCCGTGCAGAGGATGCGCACACGATTGCGTACTTTCCCCCTCGCTCGAGGAATAGACGGGTAACGTCGAGCAGGGGGGGCTCGTCGTCTACAAGAAGCACTGATATCTGCATGGTCACTCCGGGCGTCTCTTCCGGGCAGAAGAGTTCCTGATCCCTTCTCTCTGCTCAGACGGCAGTGCCTGTCCGGGTATTCTACCAACCGCATGCAGGAAAATAGCAACCGGAATTTTCATCGTACGCTACTCTTTATAGTGTCGGTTTTGAGTTATTAAGTAGTTATTGCTTATCTCGGAAACAAAGGGAAATTTTCCCTTTTTATTGCAATTACCGGTCAAATCCGCACGATGCCGAGCAGCCCTCTCCGGCTTGGGCGGGGAGGCTTCCTCCCCGTGAGACCCTTCCCGTCGGCAGGCCCGGAGGGAACGAGTATCGCCGTTGCTGCCGACCCATATGCGGATCAGCGGATGGGTATGTATTAATCGGAGGTTGCCCCATCAAAAGATACGCATAAGGAGATCGTGATGTTTGAGAGGGTACTGGTTCCGACTGATTTCTCTGATTACTCCCGGAGGACGGTGGAATGCATCGGGCAGATCCCCGGTGTACGGGAGGTGATCCTGTTGCATGTCGTCGATGAGGATCGTGCGATGACCCGGACGTGGATCTCCGGACATCTCTTTGAAGAGCCGCTGGAATACATCGATCGGGAACTGCAGCGCCAGAGAGAGTACGTCAGCGGTCTCGGCCTGACGGCGATCCCGGTCATTGATGTCGTAAAAGATGGGGATGTCGCCGAGGCAATCATCTCACGCGCTACAGACGAGCAGATCCCTCTGATCGTCTGTGGAGCCAGAGGTAAGGGGATCATCCAGGGGTACTTCCTTGGCAGCGTCTCTTCACGCGTCCTCACCCGGAGCAGGGCGGATATTCTGATCACCCGCTACTGGAATGGCGGTATGGAAGCATGCCGGACGAACATCTTTTCGCGAGTGCTCTGCCCGGTCGATTTCTCCAGACCGTCCCGGATGGTACTGGACTTTGTCAAAGGAATCGACCGTGCATCGGAGATTATCCTGGTTCATGTCATCAGGAGTGCGGAGACACGGGAGGAGCTGGTGTCTGCCATCGAGAATTCAGAGGCGCGGCTCCGGGAAATGGCGCTCGGGCTGGAGCGTGACGACCGTGCGGTAAAGATACTTGTCCGGTTTGGAAATCCCGCTCAGGAGATCACCGACTGCGCCGAGGAAGAAGACGTCTCTCTCATTCTTCTGGCCCGGTATGGGGAGCAGGACTACTTCCGGAACATTCCGCTCGGAAGTACGGCCGCCGAAGTGGCGAAGCGTGCCCGTCGGCCGGTCTTCGTCAAGTATCCGATCATCTCGCTGACGGTGCAGGCCAGGGAACTGGATGCGGCGGAGTTTTCGAAGGCCGAGAAGCTCTGGGAGCAGTATCACCAGCAGAAAGCAGACCCGGAGATGGACAGGATATTCGGGGTGTTTCTGGACGGCAACCTCGTCAACGTTGCGCGATGCCGGCGGCACCCCGACGGTATGGAGGTCGACGGTGTCTTCACACCCGAAGAGTTCCGGGGGCGCGGGTATGCCAGGCGAGCGGTTGCGGCGCTGGTTGCGGCCTGCGGGGATGCGGTGCTCTACATGCATGCGACGCGTGAACTCGTCTCGTTCTACGGCATATTCGGCTTTGGTCCCATCAGGGAGGATGAACTGCCGCCCAGCATCCGGGAGCGCTACGTCTTTGCCCTCGGCAACATGGAGGGCTCAAACGTCTGCCCGATGAGGAGGGAGCCCTGAAACTATTTTTTTCGTGCTCCATTGCCCCGGGTGAGGGGTGCGAGGAGCGCTTTGAGCAGAAGAACGAATATCATGAAGAACGCTCCGACGAGGAGCATCACCAGCGCAGCGACAGCTATGAGAGTGCCTCCACCACCTGTCCCTGTCCGCGAAAACCCCTTTCCGGGTTTATAATAGTAGGTGTATTGCCGTGACGTTGTCTGCTGGTATCCAGGGGACTCCCCGTCTCCGGTGTACGCGGTCCGGGCCTGTCCGGTTGCAAGGAGCATGTCGTACTCTGCCCGCTTTGCCGGGTCGGAGAGGGTTTCGTACGCCTCCTGTATCTTCAGGAATTTTTCGGCGGCATCTGGTTCGGAGCTCGTATCCGGGTGATACCGTTTCACGAGTCTGCGGTAGGCAGACCGGATCTCCCGCTCGTCAGCCCCGTGTGTCACCCCGAGCACGGCGTAGTAGTCTTCCACAACCATCTGGCGTCTGCCTCTTTCGGGCATCAATCTTCCGGTCGCCTCTCCGCTCTCCAGCTCCCGGGGCGGTTATTCTGTATCGCCGCAGATGAGCTCGCCGGAATCGCCTTCCACGGTCACTTCGGTGCCGTCCTGCAGGTCGGCGAGATCGAGCGGCAGCCGGTCGATCATTGGTATCCCGGCGATGATTGCCCCGACGGCGATGATGGGTTCCGCCTCGACGTTGATGATGGCTGCCGGGGCGGTGCCGTTCTGCTGCAGCGCGTAGATGATGTACGATCCTACCGTGGAGCCTTTCCCGTAGGGGAACGCCAGTACCCGCCCGGCGACCGTCTTTCCCTCGAGCGGGTGCCCTTTCTCAACCACGATGCCGGTATCCGGGTTCACGCCGGAGAGGAACGATATCGGTGCGGGACTGACGAGGAGCTCTCCTCTGCCTGACCCCTTCGCTATGCTTCTTCCCTTCAAGATCATACGACCACACTAATAAGAGGTTAGAGAGCCAACTATATGAGTACCATGGACGAAACCATTGGCAGCAACCCTGGCAGTGAGCACGATATGCTCGCTCTCCAGATCCAGGATCTCAAGGCGCAGATCCTGGATCTGAAACTCAAGAGCGAGCTGGCGGAGAAGGAGCTCGCCCAGCTTCGCAAAGAAAACAGCCAGCTGAAGCGTGTGCCTCTGTTTGTTGCCGTTGTGGTCGATGTACTGGAAAAAGGTGAAGTATATCTCCGGCAGCAGGGCAACAATCAGGAATACGTCACGGCGGTGAACGAAAAACTGCACCGCACACTCAAACCGGGCATGAAGGTTGCAGTCAACAACACCCTCTCCATCGTCAAGATCATCGGGAACATCTTTGACTCCCGCATCCGGGTGATGGAGCTTGAAGAGCAGCCGGACGTTACGTTCGAGAACGTCGGCGGCCTTGGGGAAGAGATCGAGGAGGTTCGCGAGGCGGTCGAGTATCCGCTGACGAAACCTGAGATCTACGAGCGGATCGGTGTCGAGCCCCCGAAGGGCATCCTCCTTCACGGTCCGCCGGGCACCGGCAAGACGCTGATCGCGAAAGCGGTCGCCCACAACTCAAACGCTCGCTTCATCAGGATGTCGGGCAGCGAGCTCGTGCACAAATACATCGGTGAAGGAGCACAGCTCGTCCGCGAGCTCTTCATCCTGGCACGGGAACGGGCTCCCTCCATCGTCTTCATCGACGAGATCGATGCCATCGGCAGCATGCGGACGCACGACGGCACGAGCGGCAGTGCCGAGGTGCAGCGGACGCTGATGCAGCTCCTGGCCGAGATGGATGGGTTCGGCAATCGCGGCAACGTGCGGATTATGGCTGCGACCAACCGGATCGACATGCTGGATCCGGCGCTGCTGCGGCCGGGACGGTTCGACCGGATCATCAGTGTGCCGCTTCCGGACGAGGGGTCACGGCGTGAGATCCTGAAGATCCACACGGCAAAACTGACCTTAAGCGACGTCGACCTCGAGGCGATCGTCGGCCTGACCGGTGGCGCAACCGGTGCCGAGCTGCAGGCCATCGCCCGCGAAGCCGGTATGATGGCGGTTCGCCGCGATGCGGAGGCAGTGGAGCAGTCCGACTTCCTTGCTGCGATCAAGAAAGTGCGGCGCGAGGAGCGGCAGACATTCACCCCGGATACCCGGATGTATCTCTGATATGGATGTGCTGTTGATCCAGGCGGAGGGGGTCGATCTCTACACGACTCTTGTAAAATCAGAGACGAGCCGGGGAATACTCCGGTTCTACCACCCCACCCGCCTGGACTACGGTGTGCTTATCAGGACTGCGTCCCTCGGAAGCAGCCTCTCTCTTATTTCCGAGATCCGATGGTATATCCGCCGGTACGTCGAGGAGGTGCTCTTTTTGATGCCAGAAGGGACATACTGTTCGCTCGATCTGGTGCAGCAGGTGTACAAGCGGAACATCCGGCTCCGGGCGCCGTGGCAGCACCGCAGCCTCTACGCCATCAGGGACGGTCGCCTCGTCCAGTCGCTGCCGATTGCGCCGGGCAAAGAACGGAGCGATTATGCCGAACTCCTCGAGGGCATGGACGACGTGCTCGAGGTCTGGTGTACCGACCCCGAGGCTGAAGACCGAGCGACTCTTTGATCCCGGCATTCCTGGGGTTTTTCGTGTAGGGAACTTGGCTTCTGCTCTTTGCCCTATTCTCGACCGACATTCTGTGCAAGATCTCTACGATTCCGGAAAACCCGGCCGTGGGGAGAATCGCCATGGGGGTGAGGCCAGAGGAGGGGGCCGGCCCCCCTCCCCTGAAACCCCTCCCCCGGTGCGATAGCCCACGAAGGACACTGCTCCGGGGTTTGTATGCCGTGTTGCTTCTCTGGAATCTGTTCTCCGAAATTCCGAAGCATGGAATGTACCTTCTGGGGAATGCACCCGGATATGGTTGCCGTCTCGGCCAGCCGCCCCTTCGGGAAACCTCGGGCAAAAAATCTCTCAGTCGTCTCTCTGAGCGGAAATTTAAAAGAAAAAAGATAGTTTCGTATCTCAGGCAAACATCGCACCGAACGAGGTGTGGATGTGGTGTTTGTCGAAGTCCAGCGAGAGCTTGTCGATCGCTTTGAGGAAGTCCTCCTTCGTCACCGTATCGTGTTCGCTCCGGATTGCAAACATTCCTGCCTCCATACAGATTGCCCGGAGATCCGCACCGTTCTTCCCCTCGGTCAGGCGCGCCACCTCGGAAAGATCGACGTTCTCGTCGAGGGTCATGGTTTTGGTATGGATCTTCATGATCGAGAGCCTGCCATGGAAGTCGGGGAGCGGGATCTCGATCATCCGGTCGAACCGGCCCGGCCGGAGGAGGGCGCGGTCAAGGATGTCAATCCGGTTGGTGGCGCCGATGATCTTGACGTCGCCCCGGTTCTCGAAGCCGTCCATCTCGGCCAGGAGTTGCATCAGCGTCCGCTGCACCTCGCGATCACCCGAGGTTGTCGAATCGTTCCGGTGCGCTCCGATGGCGTCGATCTCGTCAATGAAGATGATCGACGGCGCCTTCTGTTTGGCGAGGTCGAAGAGCTCGCGAACGAGCCGTGCGCCCTCACCGATATACTTCTGCACCAGTTCGGAGCCGACGACCCGGAGGAAGTAGGCGTTCGTCTTGTTTGCGACTGCGCGTGCAAGCAGCGTCTTGCCGGTGCCGGGCGGGCCGTAGAGAAGGACGCCCTTCGGCGGCGCGATCCCGATCCTGTCGAAGAGCTCGGGGCGCGTCAGCGGGAGTTCGACCGCTTCCTGGATCTCCACGATCTGCTGGTCGAGACCGCCGATATTCTCGTAGGTCTCGTCCGGAGACTCCACCAGTTCCATGCCGTAGACCTGCGAGTCGTAACTCGTGGGAAGGACGTCGACGATGGCAAGGGACTGCTGGTTTAAGGTGCACCGTACGCCCGGCTTGAGGAGATCCGGGTCAATGAGCTGGGATGTCCGGACAAGGAACCGCGGGCCTGCGCTGCTCCGCACAATCACCCGGTTACTATCCACGACGTCCGTAACCGTGCCGATGACGAGAGGCGGGCTCCGGAGCTGCTCGATCTCGCTCTTGAGTTTCCGGAGTTCCCTCTCGTACCGGATCTTCTGGGTCTCGATATAGCGTTTCTCCGATTCCATCTGTCGGAACTGTTCGCGCAGCTCCAGGTTTCGATTTTCGAGGTTGGTTATCCGTTCAAGCAGATACTGGTAGAGATCTTCACCGGTATCCTTGTCTGGTGCTTGCCGAGCTATATCTCCCATAGGTCTCCTCGATTAATTATATAGGGTAAAATGGATATAAAGTTCTTTGCGAGAATCATGCAATGTGAATTATGCGGCGCTCCTATCCATGGACCGTCAAAGACGGTGCAGATCGAAGGTGCAGAACTCTGTGTATGCGTCAGATGTGCAAAATACGGAACCGAAGTCCAGCAGTCACGGCGCGGGGGAGCCCCTGTGTATCGAGCAGGAAAGCCAGTTGCTTCTACGCCGCAGCCCCGGAGAAGACCGCGGGATGTCTTCGACCTGATTGAGGGCGAGATAGTCGACGATTACAGCACCCGCATCAGAACAGCCCGGGAAATGAAGGGCTGGTCGACGCAGGATCTTGCGCACGAGATAAAAGAGCGTGAGGTTCTGATCAAGAAGATCGAGAAGGGCGATCTCATTCCGGAGGATGCCGTCCGGAAGAAGATCGAGCGGGCGCTTGAGATCAAACTTGTAGATTCTTCGGTCGACGAGGCCGAATCCCGTAGTAGCGGCAGGGTGACGACGACCATCGGCGACGTCATTTCCTTTAAAAAGATCCGCAAGTAACCGATACCGAGAGCGGTACGAGCGGATACGGGCAGGGGCGTCGCCCTGATCCGGTCGGGAGACGCGGCCGCGTCTCCCGTCGCCGATCCTCCGGCTGCGGGGCTCAGGTTTTTATATCAGAACCGCCTACGATACTAGCGATGCGTGGTGAATGTTTTTTCGCCGGTGAGGGCTTTTATCTCAACGAGTGACCTCTCCGTCCACCGTGCAGGTGTTATCGACCTATTTCTCACAATGACCTTCTCCGTTACCGGAGGGGCATTGCAGTACGCGTTTTTCCCCTATTTTAGCTTTAGCGCTTTTCGCGCTTATTATCCCTGGCGCTGATGCGTTCCGGAAAAATCGGAACTTTCGGCGGCCTTTGGGAGGAGTTGTGCTTATGAGAGGAAAAGAAATTCGTATGGAACGTATCATGGATCGGAATACCGGAAAGACCATCATCGTACCGATGGATCATGGTGCTACCCAGGGTCCGATCCCGGGACTGATTGACACAGGAAGGACTATCGACCGCGTGGCGGAGGGTGGGGCGAATGCGGTGATCGGGCATATCGGGCTTGCCCTGCATGGCCATCGCGGACACGGGAGGGATGTCGGGCTCATCCTGCACCTCTCGGCAAGCACCGCGATCGGCCCGGACCCGAACGACAAGGTGCTGGTGAACACCGTCGCCAATGCCCTGAAGATGGGTGCCGACGGTGTCTCGGTGCATATCAATGTCGGTGCGGATTCGGAGGCCCGGATGCTCGAAGACCTTGGCCGCATCGCCGTTGAGTGCATTGAATGGGGGATGCCGCTCCTCGCGATGATGTACCCGCGCGGCAGGAAGGTCGCAAGCGAAAACGGGCTTGAGGACGTCAAGCTCGCCGCCCGGGTAGCCGCGGAGCTCGGCGCCGACATCGTGAAGACTGTCTACACCGGTGACCCGGACTCGTTCCGCGAAGTGACGCAGGGGTGTCCGGTGCCGGTGGTCGTCGCCGGAGGGTCGAAGACCGACGATCTGGCCATCCTGGAACTGATTCAGGGGGCGATGGAAGGGGGTGCGGCAGGCATCTCCATCGGGAGGAACGCATTCCAGCACCCGAGGCCTGCAGACCTGATGCGTGCCGCCGCGCTGATCGTACACGGAGGGCGGTCCGCTGCAGAGGCGATCGAGACGATACGGGAGTGAGAGAGATGATTGGAAAAGAGATACGTCTGGAACGGATTATGGATCGAAACACGGGGAGATCCGTGATAATCCCCATGGATCACGGGTTCACCCTCGGCCAGATCGAGGGGCTGCGGGATATGACCCGGATCGTCTCCGATGTCAGTGAGGCGGGTGCGAACGCCATCGTCCTGCATAAAGGGATGGTGAAGGGCGGCCACCGGAAACACGGCAGGGATATCGGGCTCGTCGTCCACCTCTCGGCGAGCACGTCCTTAAACCCCGACCCGAACGACAAGGTGCTGGTCTGCACCGTCGAGGAGGCTGTCGCCCTCGGTGCGGATGCCGTCTCGATCCACATCAACCTCGGGGCGCCGCATGAATCCAGCATGATCGAGTCGGCGGGGATGGTGGTGAAAGAGTGCAACCGGTGGGGAATGCCGCTGCTGATCATGATCTACCCCCGCGGCGAGGGGATCGATCCGACCTCCCCGCAGGCGATCGGGCACTGCGTCCGGGTCGCCGAGGAGCTCGGCGCAGATATCATCAAGACAAACTACACCGGCGACCCCGAGTCGTTCCGGCAGATCACGGATGCCTGTTCGGTTCCTGTCATGGTCGCAGGGGGCGAGAAGGGAGGAGACGTTGAGACGCTCTCCACCATCCGGGAGGCGATCGGCGCAGGGGCTGCCGGTGTCTGCATGGGGAGAAACGCCTTCCAGCGGGAGAACGTGCGGCAGTTCGTCCGGGCGATCTGCCGGGTGGTGCACGACGGCGCCGACCCGGAGCGGGTGCTGGAGATGGAGTCATGAAGCGGTTCTGGGTAGATCTCCGGCCTTGGGAGAGCGATCTCGCGACGACGGCAATCGAGAGCGGAGCGGACGCTCTGGTGGTCGAGGATGCCGGGCGGGTGCGCGAACTTGCACGGGTAACGACGATCGCGCCCGACGGCGATCTTATGCCCGGCGAAGACGTCTTTGAGGTGACGATCACCGATAAAGAGAGTGAGGACGAAGCGGTCCGCCTTGCCGGCAGGGGCTTTGTGATCGTCCGGACGCAGGACTGGACGGTGATCCCGCTCGAGAACCTGGTCGCGCAGTCGGACCGGATCATCGCCGCCGTGAGAAACAGGGAGGAGGCGGCGGTGGCGCTGACCGTCCTTGAGCGGGGCGTCGCCGGAGTCCTGCTGACGACCGATGATCCGGCAGTCATCCGGGACGTGGCGTCCCTGGTATCCACCGGTCGCGGGAACGTTGCTCTCGTTCCCTTCACAGTCACCGGTATCCGGCCGGTGGGGATGGGTGACCGCGTCTGCGTCGATACCTGCTCCCTCCTTGCGGACGGACAGGGGATGCTCGTCGGCAACACCTCCTCGGCATTCCTGCTCGTGCACCCGGAGACGCTGGAGAACCCGTACGTGGCGCCGCGCCCGTTCCGGGTCAATGCCGGTGCAGTCCATGCCTACATCATGCTCCCGGATGGGAAGACGGCATACCTCGCAGACCTGAAGGTCGGCGATCGCGTCATGGTCGCGGAGAGCGCAGGCAAGGCGACCGACGCAATCGTCGGCAGAGTGAAGATAGAGCGCCGCCCGCTCCTCCTTGTGGAGGCCGAGACCGGAGAAGGCCGCGCAACGCTCGTCCTGCAGAATGCCGAGACGATCCGGCTCGTCGGCGAGGGCGGCGAGGCAGTATCGGTCGTCGATCTCCGAGAGGGCGACCGCATCCTCGGGTGCACCGCCGAAGGCGGCCGGCACTTCGGTATGCCTGTGCAGGAGACTATTCGTGAGAAGTAAACCCATGCAGGTCGGCATCATCGGCGGCACCGGGAAGATGGGCAGGTTCTTTGCAGACGTCTTCTCGTCCGCCGGATGGGACGTCAGCGTCTCGGGGCGGAAGACGGCCCTCACGAATCGCGACGTCGCGGAGCAGGCAGATGTCGTGATGGTCTCGGTTCCCATCAGGGAGACGGTCCGGGTCATCGCGGAGATCGCGGCGCACCTCTCGGAGCGGCAGATCCTCTGCGATCTCACCTCGCTGAAGGCAGAGCCCGTCCGCGCGATGCTCACGTCGCCTGCCCGCGTCATCGGGCTGCACCCGATGTTCGGGCCGGGGGCTGAGTCGCTCCGCGGCCAGACGATCATCGTCACCCCGGCCCGGTGCGAGCCTGAGGATCTCACCCTCCTGCTCGACGTCTTCGAGCGGCAGGGAGCCTCAATCACCATCACCACCCCCGAAGAGCACGACCGGATGATGGCGGTCATCCAGGGGCTGACCCACGTCTCCACCCTTGCCGCGGCGGAGACGATCCGGAGGGAAGAGGTGGACGTCGCAGAGTCGCTCACCTTTACGAGCCCGATCTACCGCATCCAGATGGGGCTGATCGGACGGCTGCTTGCCCAGGACCCCGATCTCTACGGCGATATGCTCCGGATGAACCCGGCCGTTCCCGGCGTGCTCGCCGCATTCGAGGACGCCGTCCGCGATCTGCGCTCCGTGGTGGAGAGCGATGACCCTGCCCGGTTCCGCGAGTATTTCGCAAGAAACGCCCGGCACTACGAGACCTACGGCAGCGACGCCACCCGCGAGACCGATGACCTGATACGCTGCGTGGTGAGCAGATGACTCTCGTAACCCTCGGGCCTGCGGGCACGTTCAGCCATGAACTCGCAATGCGCCTCTACGGCGACGACTGCACGCTCCTCCCCACCATCGGGAGGATCATCGAGACGGTTGCACGCGGTGGGACGGACGGCCTCGTGCCGCTGGAGAACAGCGAGGCAGGCGGCGTCGGCCCGACCCTCCAGGGGCTCCGTGACGAGGCGGTCTTCATCACCGAAGAGATCTATATGCCTATCCGCCACCACTTTGCGGCACGGGGCGATCCATCGGCGATCACGACTGTCTTTGCGCACCCGCAGACGCACGAGCAGTGCAGCGATTTCCTCGACCGGCTCGGCGCCGACGTCGTGCATACCAGCAGCAACGCAGCGAGCGCCCGTGCGCTGCTGGAACACGACGATGCGGGCGCCGTCGTCTCTCTGAGCGCGGCGGAGATATACCAGATCCCGGTCGTCAGGCAGGATGTGCAGAACAGCAGCCGGAACGTCACCCGGTTCGTCCGGATAGCGTCGGCACCGCGGGACGGTGCCGGGTGCACCAAGTGCAGCATCCTCATCGATCCTTCGGCCGACCGTGTGGGGCTCCTCTACGATCTGCTCGGCGTCTTTGCGGCCCGGTCCGTGAACCTGACCCGGATCGAGTCGCGGCCGTCCCGGCGCGGTATCGGAACGTACGTCTTCTTCATCGATTTTGCGGTCACATCGGGCTGCGGCGATGTGCTCGCCGAGCTGCACGGCATGACTGCGGTGAAGGAGCTCGGGTGTTACACCTGCCGGGAGGTGCCGGAATGGAGGTGACCCTCTCGCGCCGCCCGGCGGTGGATCTTCGCTTCTCCGCGCCGCCCTCCAAGAGCTATACGCACCGTGCACTGATCGCCGCCGCACTTGCCGCCGGGGAGAGCCGGGTCACCCGCCCGCTCGACGCCGACGACACCCGGCTGACCGCTGGCGCCCTGCAGCGCCTCGGCGTCCCGGTAGACTGGCGCGACGGCGGGATCGCCGTTACGGGGTGCGGCGGCCGCCTGCCGCCCGGCGATCCGGTGACCCTCGATCTCGGCAACTCCGGGACGAGCCTGCGGCTGCTCACCTCGGTCGCCCTCCTCTCTCCGCGGCCGGTGGTGCTCACCGGGAATGCGCGGATGCTGGAGCGGCCGCTTGAGCCGCTTGCGGAGGCTCTATGCGCCCTCGGCGGCAGGGTGACCTCCCTCGGCAGGGTCGGCTATCCGCCGATCCGGGTGGAGGGCAGGCTGCAGGGCGGGGCGGCCGTCGTCGACGGGAGCATGAGCAGCCAGTTCATCTCGTCGATCCTGATGGCCGCTCCGTTTGCAGAGGAGGATGTCGAGCTCTCCATCCCCGACGTCCCGGCGTCCCGCTCGTACCTCGATGTAACGGCGGACGTGATGCAGGCCTTCGGCGTCTGGATCGAGCGGGATGGGTATACCCGGTTCCGGGTGCGAAGCGGCAGCACCTACCTGGGGCGGGAGTATGCGGTTGAGGGTGACTACTCCTCGGCATCCTACTTCTTCGCCGTCGCCGCCGTCTGCGGCGGCAGGGTCACGGTCGATACCCTCAACCCGGCGTCTGCGCAGGGAGATCGGCGGTTTCTCGAAGCGCTCAGTCGGATGGGGTGCCGGGTGACCGCCGGAGATGGGAGCGTAACGGTCGAGCGGAGCGGCGACCTACGTGGGATTACGATCGATATGTCCACCGCACCCGATACGGTGCAGACGCTGGCTGCCGTTGCGGCAGTGGCGGCCTCTCCGACGACGATCACCGGGATCGGTCACCTGAAGTACAAGGAGAGCGACCGCGTCGGCGTCACGGCGGAGACGCTGCGCCGGATGGGAGCGGGCGTTACGGTCGGCAGTGACCGGATGACGATCGAGCCCGCCCCTCTCCGCGGCGTGACTGTCGACCCGCAGGACGACCACCGGACCGCGATGGCCTTTGCCGTCCTCGGGCTCGGCTTCGGCGGCGTGACGATCACTGATCCGGCCTGCGTGAGCAAGTCGTTCCCGGGATTCTGGGATGCCCTCCGGGAGGCTGGTCTGTTGTGAAGGTCGTGCTGACCGGGTTTCGGGGCACCGGGAAGACCACCGTCGGGCGCCGTCTTGCCGAGCACCTCCACCTCCCCCTCATCGATACGGATGCCTGCATCGAGGAGCAGGCCGGGATGCCCATCCCGGAGATCTTCCGTTCCCGCGGCGAGGCCGGGTTCCGGCTGCTCGAACGGGAGGTCATTGCATCGCTCCGGAACGAAGATTGCGTGATCGCCACCGGCGGCGGAGCGGTCTGCGACCCCGCGAACGTCGAAGATCTCAGGTACAACGCGACGATCGTCCTGCTGACGGCAGACCCGGGTGTCATTGAGGAGCGGATCCGGGGAAGCGATCGGCCCGCCCTCACGGATCTTCCGGCTGCGGGCGAGATACGCCACCTGCTCCAGGTGCGCCGCCAGGCCTACCGGAGCAGTGCCGACGTCTGCATCGAGACCGGGAACGCCGCATCTCCGGAGATCGCCGCCTGGATTGCCCGCACCCTCGCGGAAGGCACGGTGAGTGCCGGGAACCGCAGGGAGGCGGCGCTGCTCGCGCGGGAGATGGGGATCGGCGACGCGGTCGCCGGCGACCCTGCGACCCGGCTCTGTGGAATTGCCGGGAACCCCTGCGCGCACAGTAAGAGCCCGGGGCTCTACAAACGCCTCTTTGAGAGGTTCGGGATGAACTACCGCTATACCCGGTTCGAGTGGCACGATATCGGGACGATCGTCAGGCTTGCACGGCTGCTGGACGTCCGCGGCATGAGCGTCACCATTCCCTTCAAGGTCGATATCGTCCCGTATCTCGACGAGGTATCGGAAGATGCCGCCGCCATCGGCGCGGTCAACACGGTCGTGCAGTGCGGCGGGGTGATGCAGGGGTTCAACACCGACTGGCTGGGTATCAGGATTCCTCTCCGGCACCGCGCCGGCGGGCGGGCGGTGGTGCTCGGCGCCGGCGGGGCTGCCGCCGCTGCCGTCTACGCCCTCCAGTCCCTGGATATGGAGGTGACCGTCCTGAACCGGACGCCGGAGAAGGCGCGCACTCTCGCAAGCCGCTACGGTTGCGCCGCAGGCGGTCTCGACGCCTTCGAAGGGCGCGACGTCGACGTCGTCGTCAACACGACGCCGGTCGGGATGGAGGGCGATGCCCGGAGTCTGCTTACCGTAGAGCAACTTGAAATGGGAATGACGGTCTATGATTGTGTATACACGCCGCCAGAGACGCCGCTCCTCCGTGAGGCTGTCCGGGCAGGGTGCGAGACGATCGCCGGCACCGAGATGTTCGTGCACCAGGCGGTCGAACAGTTCCGGCTGATCACCGGCATCGCCGTGGAGCCGGCGCTGGTCCGGGAGATGATGGAGTGAACACCTACGGAAGAAACTTCAGGGTCACGACCTTCGGGGAGAGCCACGGGAAGGCACTCGGGGCGGTCATCGACGGGTGCCCGCCCGGAATCGCCCTTGCGGAGGCGGATATCCAGCCCTACCTCGACCGCAGGCGGCCGGGAACGAGCGATCTTGTCTCCGCCCGCAGCGAGGCCGACCGGGTGGAGATCCTCTCCGGAACGTTCGAGGGGGTGACGACCGGGACACCCCTCGCCCTCATCGTCTACAACAGCAATCAGCGGTCCGGCGACTACGATGCGCTCCGCGATCTCTTCCGCCCCGGGCACGCGGATTATACCTACCACGCGAAGTACGGCATCCGCGACCACCGCGGCGGCGGGCGCAGTTCCGGCCGGGAGACACTCTCCCGCGTTGCCGCTGGAGCCGTGGCGGTGAACATTCTTGGATGCTGCGGTATCCGCGTTGCAGGATCGATCCGTGAGATTCACGGAAAGACCGGGCACGCCGAGATGGAGGCGGAGATACGGAGCGCCCGCGACCGGGGAGATTCGGTCGGCGGGATCGTTGAGGTGATTGTCACCGGGTGCCCGCCGGGGCTTGGCGATCCGGTATTCGGGAAGCTCGACGCGGCAATCGCCGCAGCCCTGATGGGCATCGGTGCGGTGAAGGGCGTCGAGATCGGCGACGGTTTTGCCGCGGCACGGGCATCCGGGAGCGAGAACAACGACCCGCTGACGCCGGAAGGCTTCGCCAGCAACCACGCGGGCGGCATCCTCGGCGGGATCAGCACCGGGCAGGAGATCGTTGCCAGGATCGCCGTCAAACCCACGCCGTCGATAAATCTTCCGCAACGGACGGTCGACGCCGCAGGGGCGGAGCGGGAGATCCGGATCGGCGGGCGGCACGACCCCTGCATCGTGCCGAGGATCGTGCCGGTTGCCGAGTGCATGACGGCGCTCGCCGTCCTCGACGCCTTCCTCGAGCGGGAGAAGTATCGGGGCTTTCTGGAAAAAGAGGAATGAGGGTCCGGCGCTTGTGTGGAAAAAGTGGATGGAGGGAGGATGATATGCGGGTGTTCTCCTCCCCATGCTTTTTATCCACAGCGATGCAGAGAACATGCGTCGGACCGTGAGGGGAATCTTCACGGGGGTGGAGCCAGCCCCTTCCCCTGATACCCCTCCTCCAATGCGATTGCCGTCACGGTCTGATTTTCGAAGCGATTTCAGTGCTTGTTACCAGAAAGCGGCTCTTCTGTAAAGAAATGCCGGATCGGTATCAGTAGGCCTTATTCGGCACCGGCTTGCAATTACCGGAGCATCTCCAGGAGCTGCTTGAGCTCCTCCACGTGGTACTGGCCCCGTGCGGTCGGCGTGCCGACGTGGCAGTAGGCGAGCTCCGAACCGAAGAGCGGGAGGAGGGCGCGGGCGCATCGGAACTGCTCCCCTACAATACTCACGCAGATCGGCTTTGGCGCTTCGCTGGTGTATGCCAGGAGGTCGAGGAGTTCCGCCTGCGACCGGAGCCCTACCGCAATCTTCGGGATATCCCCGAACAAACGGAGTTCGAGAGCGATCTGCTCGAGTTCAAACCGGGTCGGCATATCCGGGCGGTGGAGCGACGCGATGATCTGCACGCCGTGGGACATGATCTTCGGTGCGTGCTCGCGGTACCGGGTCTCGATGTCCACCAGGTCGACGTGCCGCACCAGGGGCTCGATGATCGCGAACCAGTCGTCGGACGTCCCCTCAAACCGTCCTCCTTCGTCACGGCTCCGCAGGGTGGCGATCAGCGGGAGGACGGTCCGTGCCCGTATCAGTTCGACGGTGCCCGCGAGGTCGCCCTCCATCATATCAAGGCGAAGTTCGATGAAGTTCGCCTTCGCCGAGACTGCCATGTCGAGCATATCGGGTTCCTGAATGGAGGCGACGATCTTCATGGTTCTCGGGAAGGTATACGGTCAGGATGCATAATAAGTCTGTTCATCCACCAAAAGACAGCAGTGCAGCGTTCCGGGCGAGCATCCGCTCGAACATGGCATCGAGAACCGGTGGAAGGTCGGTCTGCAGGGCTGCAACCCCTGCCTCGGTGATCCCTCCCGGAGTGGCAACCCGGCGGATCAGGTCTTCAAGACTTGTTCCGGTCGCCTCGAGGTACGCCGCGGTCCCGATCAGCGTCTCCCGGACCAGCCGGCCGGCGTCTTCCCGGGTAAGATCGCTTCCGCGGACGGCGGCGTGGAGCAGTTCTTCAGAGATTGCCGCGATCAATGCCGGGCCGCAGCCGGATATGACGGTTGCTGCCGCTAGGTTCTCCTCGCCGACCCTGACAACGGATCCTATCGCAGAAAAGAGCCGCTCCACCCGTTCTGCCTCCGTCGTGCGCGTCCTGCTCTCATGCGCGATCAGGGTCGTGCCCCTGCCGACTTCCGAGAGGATGCTCGGCATCGCGCGGGTGACGGGGCCGGGATATGCATCCTCCAGGGTTTTGAGGTCAGGCGCTGCGGCGATGGAGACGAGGTGCTCGTCGCCGCGGAGAGCCGGGATGATCTCGTCAAGGACGCGTTGCACGTCGGGCGGCCTGACGCAGAGAACGACGAGATCGCAGCGCCGGGCAAGGCCGGCGTTGTCGGCGGCGAGGGTTATGCCCGGATAGCGGGTTCTGAGCGCCTCGGCGGCGGTGAGGCTCCGGGAAGTGACGACGAGCTCTTCCTGCTCAAGGGCGCCGGACGCGAGAAACCCCTCCGCCAGCATGCTCCCCATATGTCCGTAGCCGATGATGCCTGTCTGCCGGTTCATGGATGTACTGGAGCGGCTCTCCCGATGAACCCCTGCTTTTGCTCTCGTGCCGGGCACAATCATATAGTCCCCTCCGGCTCCACATATCTGGTACTCACGAGAGGCTGGGAACGAACAGAGATGTCCGGAGAACAGATACGAAGAGAGGGTGCGCTCCCCGAACTGCTTGCCCCTGCGGGTTCGCCCGACGCGCTCGCCGCAGCGGTGGCTGCAGGCGCCGACGCCGTCTACCTGAGCGGGACGCGGTTCGGGGCACGCCGGTACGCCGCAAACTTCCCCGAGGACGGTCTCGCGGAGGCGATCGCGTACGCGCACCTCCGGGGGGTGCGTGTCTACGTCACGGTCAACACGCTGATCCGGGATGCCGAGCTCGCCGACGTGGCCGCATACCTCGTCCGGCTCTACGAGGTGGGAGCCGATGCGGTGCTGGTGCAGGACAGCGGCGTGGCTGCCCTCGCCCGGCAGATCGTCCCGGATCTGCCGGTTCACGCCTCCACCCAGATGACGGTCCACAACCGCGAGGGGGTCGTATGGGCGGCTGAGCACGGCTTTTCCCGCGTCGTCCTGGCCCGGGAGATGCCGCTCTCCGATATCGAAGCCATCGCCCGGGATGCCCGAACCCACCGGGTCGGCCTTGAGGTCTTCGTCCACGGCGCCCTTTGCTACTGCTACTCGGGCCAGTGCCTTCTCTCATCGGTCATCGGCGGGCGGAGCGGGAACCGGGGGATCTGTGCTCAGCCGTGCAGAAAACCCTACGATCTCCTCGTCGGGGGAAAAGACGATTACGGCAGGCCGGTCGACCTTCGGCAGGTCCCCCTCGCGGACGCCTACCTCCTCTCCACCCGCGACCTTGCGGTCTACCCGAATCTCGATGCGGTCGTGGCGGCTCCGGTCGCGTCGCTCAAGATAGAGGGCAGGATGCGGTCGCCCGAATATGTCGCGACGGTGGTGGATATCTACCGGCGGGCGCTCGACGGCATCGCCGCCGGCGGGTGGCGGCCAGGTGAGGAAGACCGACAGAACCTTGCGCTGGCATTTACCCGGGGGTTCACGGCGGGGTATCTCCTCGGTGATCGGGACGTGATGGGGCGCGATCTCCCCGGCAACCGCGGCATCTTCGTCGGGACGGTGACGGCGTTCAATCCCCGCAGGAAGGAAGTGACCGTGCGGCTTGCAGGAACCCTTGTGCCCGCTCCGGGCGACGGGCTCGCCGTATGTCTGGTCCGCTCCGGCAGTGAGGAGGGGATGGTGGTGCGGACGTCGCCGGTGGTGCAGGGTGACCGGATGATCCTCGCCGTTCCCTTCTCCATCGAATCGGGATCGCGGATCTCCCTGACCAGACGGGCGGCGCTGGAGGAACACGCCCGGCAGATTGCAGCCCGTGAGCCTCCGGCTATCCCCCTGGATGTGAGTGTCTCCTTTGAGGATGCAGCGCCCGTGCTTGCGGGGAGCATACGCGCTCCGGACGGGCGGGAGCTCCGGTTCCGGATGCGAGGTCCTGCCCTGGAGCCCGCCCGGAGCCGTCCGCTTACCGCAGAGCAGCTCGAAGCCCAGTTCACAAAGACCGGTGGGACACGGTTTGTGATCCCGCACCTGCGGCTCGACTACCCGGGCGGGCTCTTCGCCCCGCTCAGCGAGCTGAACCGCCTGCGGCGGGAGTTTCTCGACCGGGCGGCGGCGACGCTCGCAGCATCCTTCCGCCCCGGTCAGGAGTCTTCCCGCCGCGCTGCAGAGCGGCTCGGAGCGATCCTCCCAGAGCTCGCGGCCGCTCCGGCGCGGCCGCAGCGCCGCCAGAAGCCGACCCTCTCGGTCTACACCGCAACGCTCGACGAGGTGCGGGGTGCGGTGAGCGGCGGCGCCCGGACGGTTTTCTTTGAACCTGCCGCTCACCCCGGTGATGCGTCGGCGCTGCTCATCGAGGCCGCCGGTATCTGCCGGAACAGCGGGGCACAGCTCGTCTGGAAGTGGCCGTCGATCACCGACCGGCGGTTCCTGGATGCGGCCGCGCCCCTTCTCCCGTCCCTTGCGGCGGCGGGCATTGCCGGGGTGATGGTGAGCGGCGTCGGGGCGGCGGTGGCCGCCACCGGAGCAGGTGCTGCCCTGCCGCTCTACGGCGCGGCGGGCCTGAACGTCTGGAACCACCGTACGGTCGCCGCCCTCGCGCCCCTCTTTGCCCACCTGACACTCTCGCCGGAGCTCTCCGGTGGCGACCTCGCCGGTCTCGTTGCCCGCTCGCAAAGCCTGCCGTCCTGCCCGCGCCTCGAGATCATCGTGGAGGGGAACCTCGAGGCGCTGGTGACCGAGGATCGCCTGCTCGCCCTTGCGTCCGGGACGGATGAGACCTTCCGGGGACTTCGGGACAGCAGACGCCGCGTCTTCCCTATACGGGCTGACGCCGCAGGAAGGACATATCTTGCAAACGCGGTCGAGACATCGCTGATCGATCATGTCCCCGACCTTCTTGCGGCCGGATACGACTCGCTCGCCATCGACGCCCGCGGTCGCACCGGCCGCTACGCGCAGGAGATGGCCGGGATCTACCGCTCTGCCATTGAGGCGGGATCTGTGACCCGCAGGATGAAGGAGGAGGTGAAACGGCGATCGTGCGGAGGGATCACAGCCGGCCACTTCCTCCGTGGCGTGCAGGAAGCGGAGAGTTCCTCTCCGGAAGAGATCGTTTATTAAAACGTGCGCCCTATCAGTCAAAAGTGATCGATATGGTGTCACCTCTGATTCTGATCAATCTGAAGACCTACCAGGAAGGCATCGGCGGCAGCGCCCACCGGATCGCCACCGCTGCAGAGAATGTCGCAAAAGAGAGCGGCGTGACCATCGGCGTCGCGCCGTCATTTATGGATCTTCGTCCCCTGAGCACGCACTTCTCGATTCCGGTCTACGCGCAGCACATCGACGGGATAACCCCGGGCGCCCATACCGGCTACATCCTCCCTGAGGCGGTGAAGCTCGCCGGGGCGCACGGGACGCTGATCAACCACTCCGAGCGGAGACTCACCCTCGCCGACATCGAAGCCGCCGTCGCGGCTGCAAAACGCCTGCAGCTCGAGACGGTCGTCTGCACAAACAACGTCGCCACCAGTGCTGCGGCGGCGGCGCTCGCCCCCGATTACGTGGCCATCGAACCGCCCGAACTGATCGGCAGCGGCGTCTCGGTCTCAAAGGCTGACCCGGAGATCATCAGGCGGTCGGTGGAGGCCGTGCGGGGCGTCCGTGATGACGTACAGGTTCTGACCGGCGCCGGGATCCAGTCCGGCGACTGCGTAAAGATCGCGCTCGACCTCGGAACGCAGGGCGTCCTGCTGGCATCCAGCGTCGTCAAGGCGGACGATCCTGCGGCGGTCCTCCGCGAACTGGTCTCTCTCCTGTAGGATCAGACGATCAGCGATATCAGGTCGTGCTTGGTGATGACACCCTGCACCTTTCCTTTATCGAGCACGATCACCGCGTGATTCTGCTGCAGGATATGCACGACCGTCTCCACCGGCATGGAGTGGGGCACGGTCGGAAACCCGGGTTCCATGAAGTCCCTGACGTCATGTGCGTGCGTCTTCTGCAGCCCGCCGCTCTCCATGGCGTTGATGATGGCGGACTCGGAGATGCACCCGACCGGCACGCCGCTTTCGATAACCGGCAACTGAGAGATGCTGTTCTTTCCCATAATCTCCACCGCGCGGCTGATCGGGTCGCTCGGGGAGACACAGAGGACAGGGGTATGCATGATGTCCGCCGCTGTGAGCGTGGAGTTCTCTGCGGATTTGAGAACATCCACGATCTTGATGAGGGTGCTTGTCCTCGGATCGACGCTCCCCGCCTCGATGCGGGCAACCATCGACTGGCTGATCCCTGCCAGTCGTGCAACGTCTGCCTGCTTCAGTCCGAGCTGCATCCGTTTCGCTTTGAGTTCTGCCGGTGTGGGAATGTCCATTCTATTATCAATAGTAATCTCAGTATCTAAAGGTTATGTATCTATATGCATATCAGGCCACCCTGATGCGTGATGCGGCAGCCGGCGGCACAGCGTGACCACTGGCATTCTCTGCGCAGTATATTTATATGGCCGGGGAGGAATGAGCATCTATGGCCGTGAATACGGAAGAGCAGCAGAAGGTTCTGCAGCAGGTGCACGACATACTCTCCGCCTACGGGTCGGTTTCGGCCGTCAGGGGCGAGCTCGCCACCCGGGGTTTCGTCGTCAAGGCCGAGCACGGCGACGTCGTCTCGATGGAAAACGCCGATGCTGAGATCTTCGTGCTGATCCGGGCGGGCGAGGCCGGGCAGGTCGCCGGCAGCCACGTGACGACGTTCGATGAGATCGAACTGAAGCCGCAGGGAAAGAGTTGATGATCTGCCGCCGGGTGTCCGGCACCCGGCCGCTGTAGGTGCTCCGTTCCGGCGATCACGCCTGCACGTCGTCGCCGATTGTGAGCACCTCGTCAGTGAACGACGTCAGGTGTGAGAACAGGACCGGATCGAGGCCGGTTTCCACCGCAAGGATAATTCCCCTGACCTCCATAAGGCGGAGTTTGCTCGTGAGGAAATGAATGAATTTGATGAGGCTGTCGGATGATGCATGAATCAGCATTGCATTGATCGAATCGATGAATATCAGGACGTCTTCTCCGGAATATTTCTTCAGCATCTCCGTTATGGCGATGCCGAGATCGGTAAAATTCCCCGGGTGGCTGATAAATCTGGTATTTCCCGGAACATCCGGGACAGAACCCACCGCATACTTCGTGATGCAGTCGATGAATGCGACCCGTGAAATGTCGACATCCCGCTTCGCAAAGAGATCGGTGAGGTACCGGGACGGCATATTTGCGCCGACGTAGATGATGGTGATGCCCTGCCCGGTAACCTCCCGGACAAGGGCGATGTTATTCTCTTTTATTCTGGTTGCGGAAGAGAGTGCCAGGACAATCCTCTTCTCCCCGTCGTCGAGCCGTATCTGATTGACCGACATTCCTCTTCACCTGGACAGGAACGCCCTGAATGCCTCGGGAATCTCTTTTCGTTCCTGTGCGACGGCACGATCGAGGTCGCGGAGGTTGTCGACGATCCGGTCGGCATGTATGATCTGAACCTTGATCGCCGTCTCGATGACATCGCGAGCGGTTTCGTCGTCATGGATCTGCTGGAGGATATCTGCGAGGTTGTCGCGGATCAGTTCGACCGGCTGCTTCAGGCGGAGTGCCGCTTCTGTCACGTAGGCAAGGAGAGCCTGTTCCGCCTCTTTTCGATTGCGGATGTCGATGACGTTCTCGACGAGGTACGGGTGCCCGTCAACCGTCATCCGTGCGACGGTCTTGATGACCGGGATCTCTTCGCCCTGCAACGTAACGACAACCCGTTCTGCGTGATCCACGCTCTGTCCAAGGTCGCTGATGGGGCACGACCCTTTCTGTGCAGGACAGATGAACCGGTGGCAGATATGGCCGATGATCTGATCCCCGGGAGCGCCGATCAGATCCGCAGCGGCCGGATTTACGTATTCTATCGTGTGATCCTCCTCATCGATGACGGCGACGCCTGCCTGGAGACTGTCCAGGATTGTCTGGAGGCGTGTCTCGGAAGCCTTAAGGGCGGCATCTGCCTGTTTTCTCTCTGAGATGTCCGAAAGCGCGATGATGTAGCCTCCCGTGGTCGGTGCCGCCGCAACGGTCATCATCGCGTCGAAGACGCTGCCGTCCTTTCGAGCAGCCCGCATCTCGAAGGAAGATGGTGCACTGCTCCCGTGGGAGTCCAGACCCGCAAGCATGGTGCCGACCCGTTCCCGCTCTTCGGGCGCCACGAAATTCTCCCAACCAATGGTTCCGGCGGTCTCGTCCTCGGAGTATCCCGTCACATTTGCGAGCTCGCTGTTGATGCGAGCGACGGTGCCGTCGCGCCCGACGAGCATCGTGGCAGTGCCGGTAGACTCAAAGAGTGCACGATACTCTTTCATGTCGTTCTTGAGGTGTCCTGCCAGGTATGCAACGACCGCTGCGATGCCGACGAATACTGCGGCACGGATGGCGGCAGCGGCAAGCGCTGCAACGTCGGCGTTGCCGAGGAGCAGGACGAGCGCACAATACGCGATTGCCAGCACGAGGGCAAAGACCACACCCTGACGGGGGTACCAATAGGCAGCAAGCACTATCGGAAGATAGTACAGGTGGGGGAAGACATTCGTGATTCCTGCCTGCAGGGAAACTACCGTAGCGGCGATGGCAACGGCAGCGGTGATCAGGAGGATGTACGGGTAGATCGATGTCAATGCACCCGTTTGTTGATTGTGACCGGATGACATCATGAGATATCGGGATGAAGGTGTATTTAGCGTTTGCTCATCCTTCCCTTAAATCTCCGAAATTTTCCGGTGTTTCTCACGGAGAATCTGTGTCTGCTGAAGTCCATCGGGCGTCCTGTGCTTCCCGGCAAGGGAGTGCGTGATGATCACAATGCCCCGAGATCCTGATCGTCAGCAGCAGTCAGCGTGGCATGAGAATAGGTTGTCTTCTGCTTCTGGTTACGGAATAAACAGTGTAGAAGAAACGATCGGTGATGCAGAAGATACAAGGAGTGGGAGGAGTAAGCCTCCTTCTGTTCGTGGCGGCATTCAGCTCAGCGCCATACCTGGGCGGATACCAGAGAATCCATATGCCCTGTTTTGGCTTGCACCCGCAGGGATTCACCGTTTCATCGCATCCCATCGCTACGTTCAACGAGTTAGGTATCGCCCCGTGGGGCTCGGTCGTTTCATAACTGACGATGGGCCGTGTCGTTTCTGTGTCATTGCCGTGACTCTCGCCACCCGCACTTGCATGCGGCTGCGTCTCCGGTCGGTGGGAGGACTTTCCTCAGCAGCATCGTTGTGCCACCGTCGGCCGCCCTCTCCCTCTCCCCCAGTATATTGGACGTGTGGCTACATATGCTTGACGGAGGCGGGGGGGTTACCTCAGGTAAGCGAAAGGTATATAAACTATTATTTAAGTCTTACGTTCCGATCCAATCATGGCCATCCGAGCAGGACCCGATGCCGCAGCAGAGCTCGAGATCGCCCTCGTCCTTGGAGCGTTCATAGCCGTTACATCCCTCTTCTCATTCCTCTCGCTCGGTACGGGGGCAGCCTCCCTTGCGGGAGCAGGCGATGCCGGCTACCCGGTCGTCGCCGCGGGCAGTCCGTGCCTGGAGGCTGTCTGGGATATTCGCTCTGCCGGCGGCCAGAACGCCGACACCCTCACGCTGACCGTCGCCCCGACCGAACCGGGAATGCCGGTCGATATGGCACGTGCGACGGTGACCGTCATGACGCCCTGCGACCTCGAGACGCTCACCTACTCGGCTGCCGCCGCACCGGAGCCGGGAGCGTGGACGGTCGCCGCGCAGGAGAACGGCAACGGCGATGCCGTCCTCGAGGCAGGCGAGATATTCACGCTACAGATCCGTCTCCCCTCTCCGCTGCCCGACGGTGCGGATGTGCGGGTCATTATCCGCCCGGAGAGCGCCGGCCCGACGGTTCTCACCCGTACGATCCGGACGGTCGATGGCAACGCCCCCGTCCCGGCATGAAAGCGGCGGTGTGGTTCCAAAAGCATATGAACACGCAGCCGTATACGACCTTTTGATAGCTATGTTGATCGATGAGGAGGGGCGGATCGCCCTGCAGACCGCCCGCAGGGCTATTGAACACGCCGTTAACGGCGAAACGTACGCACCGGATAATCTCCCTGGCATCTTCGACGAAAAGCGGGGCGTCTTTGTCACTATTAAAAAGCGCGGTGACCTCCGCGGGTGTATCGGGTTACCGTACCCGGTCAAATCGCTCGGAGAGGCGCTTGTCGAGGCTGCGGTCTCGGCGGCCCTTCAGGACCCGCGGTTCCCGCCGGTCTCCGGGCGGGAGATCCCGGATATCGACCTTGAAGTGACGGTGCTCACGGCGCCCGAGCCGCTCGCATGCCCGCCGGTGGACCGACCCGAGCACGTTGTAATCGGGAAGCACGGCCTGATCGTCAGCGGCCTCGGGACCAGCGGCCTTCTGCTCCCGCAGGTTCCGGTCGAATACAACTGGGAGACCCGGGAGTTTCTCGATTACACCTGCAAGAAAGCGGGACTGATGGCAGGGTGCTGGAAGCGGAGCGATGTCAACGTACTTACATTCGAGGGGCAAATATTTGAGGAAGAGGCGTGAAGAAAACGAATGACAATAACCTTTGAAGTAATCCACAAAGATATCGGCGGCCGCGTAGGCAAGGTCAAAGTCGGATCGAAGACCGTCCGGACGCCGGCGCTCCTCCCGGTGGTGAACCCCCACCTGCCCCTGATCACCCCCCGCGAGATGCAGGAGATGGGCGTCGAGGCGCTGATCACCAACGCGTACATCTTCAACCGGAGCACTGAGTTTCGCGACAAAGCCCTTGCCGAAGGCCTCCATGCGGTGCTCGACTTCGACGGCGTGATCATGACCGACTCCGGGTCGTTCCAGCTCTCGGTCTACGGCGAGGTCGAGGTCAGCAACGAAGAGACGCTCGCATTCCAGCAGGCCATCGGGAGCGAGATTATCGTTCCGCTCGACATCCCGACGCCGCCGGGCACGGACCGGGAGACGGCACGGCAGGAGCTCGCCGTCACCCTGGAGCGGATGCGGGAAGGGCAGGCGCTCTTCCCGGACGCCAACCTCGCCGGCCCGGTGCAGGGGGGCATCTACACCGACCTCCGTCGGGAGGCCGCTGCAGCGGTGCAGGACCTCGGGTTCACCTTCTGCCCGATCGGCGCGGTCGTTCCCCTGATGGAGTCGTATCGCTACAAAGAGCTCGTGCAGGTCGTCCTTGCTGCAAAGAGCGGCCTCTCTCCCGGAACGTGCGTCCACCTCTTCGGCGCCGGGCACCCGGCGATGCTCGCACTCGCCGTCGCGATGGGCTGCGACTTCTTCGACTCCGCGGCCTACGCCCTCTTTGCCCGCGAGGGACGCTACATCACGACGCACGGCACCCTGAAGGTGGACGAACTGGCGGAGCTCCCCTGCGCCTGCCGGGTCTGCCGCAGCCATACTGCCGAAGAACTGAAGAGATCCCCGGAGCGCGAGCGGCTGCTCGCCCTTCACAATCTCCACGTCACCCTCGCCGAGATCGCCCGGATCCGGCAGGCGGTGCAGGACGGCACTCTCTGGGAGCTCGTCGACGAGCGATGCAGGAGCCACCCCCGGCTCCTCGCCGGTTACCGTGAACTCCTGCGGCACGCAGAAGAACTCGAACCCGCCGACCGGGTCTCCAAACGGCGGTTCTTCTACCGGGGCAGCGAGAGCTGCCGCCGCACCGAGGTGCTCCGCTATCACCAGACGATCCCGCGGATCAGTCTCGGCGGGCGGGTGCTCATCTCCTTCGACGGCAAGGAGGTGCCCGGGTTCGATACGGTGCTCGGGTTCAAACCTCCCTTCGGCCCCTACCCGACCGGGCTCGCCGAGACCTTCCCGGTCGGGCAGAGTGAGATCCCGGACTGGGACGAGGCTATGGTCCGGTCGGGGTGTGCCGGGATACGAAGCCTGATGGCAGGCCACCCGGAGAGCTGGTTCGCGGTCCGGTGCGGCCCGGCATGGGCGCCGGTCGTTGCCGAGGAAGTGCCGGGAGCGGAGGTGCAGCGTGAGCAGGTATGAGGGCCGGAAGCGCGACGGCCTTGCGCGGATTGGCATCTTCGAGCACGAGGGCGTGACCCTCACCCTCCCGGCGGCGGTTGATGCGGACGGCCTCTTCCCGAACCTGCAGCGCCGGGCGCTTTCGAACGTGCCCCTCGACGCCGGCCCGGCGTTCGCTGCCCGCTACCACGAGCCCGGCAGCGATCAGCCGGCCAGCGTTCATCCTGCCGCCCCGGCTGCGGCGGCGTCGGGCGACTGCGTGATGGCGGCAGGATGGCACACGGCGCTTGCAAACCCCAGGAAGTACGTGGAGTGGCTCGTCGCCCTGAAGGAGCGGGTCGTCCCCGACACCGCCTGGTACGCACCGGCGGCGGCGCTCCCCCGGGCGGCCGCCCTGCTGGTCTACACCGGGTTCGATCTCTTCGACTACCGTGCAGTTGACCTTGCGACCGCCCGGGGCGTCTTCTGCACGCCCGAAGGGGAGTTTCCGGCATCGATGATGGAGTCGGGCGTCTGCGGCTGTGCGGGGTGCCGGGACGGCGACCTCAAACGCCACAACCGACAGGCACTTGAGCGCGAGATCGCCCTCGTCGCCCGGTTCGTTGAGGCCGGGCAGCTCCGCGAGCTCGTCGAGTCCCGGTGCAGGCTGGATGCCGCGCAGGTCGGGATCCTCCGGTTCCTGGACCGGCAGTATGCCTTTCTGGAGCGCCGCCTCCCGATCGCCCGCGACGTCACCCTGCGGGCGAACTCGGCGGAGTCGCAGAACCGGGCGGAGGTTCGGCGGTATGCCGAGCGCGTCATCGACCGGTTCGCCCCGACGCGGACCGACGTTCTGGTCCTCCTCCCCTGCTCGGCAAGGAAGCCCTACTCCCTCTCCCAGAGCCACCGGCGCTTTGCGGCCGCGGTTGCAAGCCGCGGCCACGAGGTGATCGTCACCTCGCCCCTCGGCGTCGTGCCGCGGGAACTCGAGCGGGTCTACCCCGCCGGCCACTACGACGTGCCGGTGACCGGCTACTGGGACCGGGAGGAGTGTGCATTCATCGCCGATATCCTCGTCCGCTATCTCGCAAAGAACGCTTACGGCCGCGTCATCGCGCACCTGGAGGGCGGGGCGCTCACGGTTGCGGAGATGGCGGCCGAAGCCCTCTCGCTCGACCTCGAGGTCACCTGCAGCGGCCACCCGACGAGCGGTGCGTCCCTCCGGGCGCTCGACGAGGCGCTCCGCGGTGAGAGGAAGATGCAGGCCGACATGGTGCGCGGCACCCTCGCCTGGCAGTTCGGCACCGATGTCGATATGAAAGGCCTGCGGGTGCGGAGCAAAGGCCCCCGGGTCTCGGTGCTCAGAGGCAAGCAGCAGGTCTTCAGCATCGACCCCGGTACCGGGCTCTTCCGGCCGACCTTCGAGGGATGGCAGCTGATTCCTGACCGCTACCGGGTGACGATCGACGACTTCGTGCCGCAGGGCGACGTCCTCGCCCCGGGCGTCGTCGCCGCCGACCCGGCGATCCGCGAGGGCGACGAGGTGCTGGTGCAGGGCGAGCGTGCACTGGCAACGGGCAAAGCGATGATGGGCGCCGACGAGATGGTTCAGGCAAAGCGCGGCGTCGCCGTCAAGGTGCGGAAAGTCCGAACACTCGAGTGAGGGTGGCGGCGACCTCTCCCTCCGCCGTTTTTCCGGGTGACGACCTGCACGAAACCCCGCTTCCGGCAGAACATTCCCGGAGCCTGTGCGAATATCCGCGCCCCGCCTGGTATACGCCGGTTCCTGCTGACCTGCAGCTCTGGTATATACCTGTATCTCCGTTCCGCAAAGGAGCCGGGTGGCAAAATATGGGATTTCCGCCAAAAAGCGGAATGCTTTTTCATCATCCGCCGCCGATCTTCTCAGGCAGATGAGCAGATCAGGCATGGATCGAAGGTCGGCCGTGCGGGTCACCGGAGTGGTTACCGACCGGCACGGCAACGAGATCGAGATATTCGATCCGCCTTTCTACCGTGCAGAGTTCGAGGCCGCATACCGCTATATCATCGACGAATACCGGGTAGAGGCGAGAGATGTCGGGATATTTATCCCCTGCGCCGTCAGGAAACCCTACAGCCAGAGCCCGAGCCACAAACTCTTCCGAAGGATCATCGACGAGGTTCTCTCGCCGGAGGAGTATCATATCGTTATATTCGGGACGTGCGGGACGGTCCCTGCGGAGCTCGAACTGATGTACCCGTTCCGCCACTACCACTACATGCTCGGCAGGGTCGCCGACGAGAGAGTCCGGCGGGACTTTCACCGGATCGAGGTCTACCGGCTCTGCGGCTACCTCGAAAAGACCCGGTTTACCTATAAACAGCGGCTTGCCTACTGTATCGGCCCGTTCAGAAAGGCGATGGCCGAGGCCTCGGCGGCGACCGGCATACCCGTCGATCTGCTGCCGTCCGACCCGATGATTGGGCGGATGTACGATATCGACTGTCCGTTCCCCGAAGGAAGCCTCTCGATGCAGGCGTATATCGATGAGTTCCGGGCAGGAATCGCGCGGCTTGCACGGACACGACCGAAGCCTGCAGTCCGGGTGGAAGAGGCGTCTCGGGTGACAGTGTAATTCTTCCCCGTTCCCGTGCTTATGGCGAGAACGTCTCATCTCCTCCACCGGGCGTGATGTATCACCTCGGCCGTCCGGAGGAGAACGAACGTGGCCAGCGCCGTAACGACCATCAGGCCGATGAGAATCCAGAAGGTGTAGGGCAGACCTTTCAAGGGGTGCTCGACGTTCGTCCCCCAGGCGCCGCCGATGATCGCCGGGATGGTGAGTGCAATGGTGATCTCGATCAGCACCTTCACGAGCTGGTTTAGGTTCAGGGAAACGATGGAGGGGACTCCCTCCGGCATCGTCCGGTGAACCTCGGTGGTGAAGAGGGCATGCGCGACGAGGTATCTCCGACCGCTCCAGGAAGCCGGTGATTGCGGTTCGGAATCTGGGTGTGCATCCCGCGCCAGACCCGCCTCGGCAGGCGAGAGGCGAGCGGCCCTGCATTCCCAGCGACCCGGAGCACCGTCCGGAGCGAATCGACGTTCGTTGCGACGAGGAGCAGATGGCCGAGCCCGAGATACGCAGTATTCATGGCGGCATCCCTTCCGGTCGGCGGTATAAAAACGTGTTCTCCGGCTCCGGGTTGCCCGGCATGGGGGCGGCTATGCGCCGCGAGGGTGAGATGAGCGCCGTCTCTCCGACCAGCAGCTCCCGGGCTTGAACGCTGCAAAGGGACATGTGCAGAGCGTCTGCGAGGGTAGACGGTACCGGGAAACGAGGTTTCAGAAGAGGGAGGTGACGAATATTTTCGAATGCGCCGACCGGGACTCGAACCCGGGTTTAGGCGTTGGCAACGCCTAGTGATAACCACTACACTATCGGCGCACACGTCGTGTGCCTTACAACATGGCATTCGGTAGATAATAAGCGTATCGAAATAGACCCGGGTCAGATGATAATATTCTCGGCGGTCTCGCAGAGGCGCGAACAGATCTCTTTGACGAACGCGCTCCTGGTGACGATGATCAACTCATCGTCCTCCTTTAGGACCGGGTTATCCTCCGAGAGCAGGAACCGGTCGTCGCGGTAGACGCCGACGACCGCGCTTGCATCGGGGAGTTTGAGATCCGACGTATGAATGCCCTTGATTCGCTTTTCAACGATGATGCTGATGAAACGGACGTCGCCGCGGAGAAGCGTGGAGAGCTCGGTGGTGTCGACGCCCCGGAGTGCATCCGCGATGATGACCGACCCGATCTGCGGCGGGTTGATGACGTGGTGGAACCCGAGTTTCTTTGCAACCGCCAGGAACTGTTCGTCGTCTGTCCGGAGAACGATCTCGGGGACGCTTGACTTGCGCGCGATCAGGCCGATGATGATATTGTCCTGATCGTGATCGGTGCAGGCCACGACTGCGTCGGCGTCATCGATCTCCGCCTTGTCGAGGACGTCCGGCCGGGTTCCCTCGGCGTTGATCACCGTGCAGTCGAGCGTCTCCGCAAGTTCCCGCGCGCGCCCCGGGTTGCGGTCGATCAGGACGACTTCATTCCGCTCCCGGATCAGCCGCTGCGCCAGGTGCTGTCCGAGCGGGCTTGCGCCAACGATGATGACTCTCATGCAGATCCGTCCCTCAGATGTTCATAGAACAGGGATGTTGCTCATATACCTATCGCCGCCCCTGCCGAAGCGCTCTGCCGATGTTGCGGTTGACCAGGATCCACATGCCGGGCACCAGCACCAGGACGAAGATCAGCATAGCGACGGCAAAGACCTCTGCTGAGATGAGCAGGAAGTTGAAGACCCCGTGGAGCACCATTGCGAGGACGAGGCCGCGGACGACGATCCCCTGCCGCTGCTCGGGCGGCGAGAACTTCGCCCTGCCGAGGGCGTAGCCCCAGATGCTGGCGAAGAGCGCGTGTGCCGGCACCGAGAAGAGTGCGCGGATGATGACGGTGCCGAGCGCCGCTGCCGGCGAGAGGGCGTAGGCGGAGAAGATGTAGATGACATTCTCCAGCGAGGCGAACCCGAGCGCTGCAGCAGTCGCATAGACGATGCCGTCCATCGGTTCGTTGAACTCCCTGTCCCGGTACACGAACCGTCTGACCACGAAGTACTTGCCGTACTCCTCGACGATCGGCGCGACGATCGCGGCCAGGAAGAGGGGCGATGCGACCAGGACGGCTATGAGCCCCTCGATGAAGGCGACCGGGAACGTGACGGCAATGCCGAGGAGAAACATCCGGAGGATAAGATATGCCGGTTCCGGCTCATACCGATCCCGCTGGTAGAAGTACCAGACCCAGAAGATGCCGGGCCCGAGCGCCAGCGTAAACAGCACCAGGAGATCGAGTTCGAGCTGCACCATATACCTGCACCGCGATACTGCTACCAGGTTCGTCATTGGAGAAGAGGTTTTCCCGCCGGAACCGCTTTCACGGGCACAGCTCACCTGACAATCCTCACCGGTTCCGTGGATGCCTGCCCGGATGACTCCACCGTCGTGGTCGTGCGGCCCGGGCGCTTCCACCAGGTCTTGGGCATGAAGAGGATGAAGAACGGAACGATCTCGATCCTGCCGAGCAGCATGTCGAGGATCAGGATGATCTTCAGCGTCTCCGGCATCGCGGCGCCGGTGATCCCGGTGGAGAGGCCCACGGTCCCGAGTGCACTTGAGACCTCAAAGACGGCATCGCTCATGGGGACTCCGTGGAGCATGACGACGAAGGCCGAGACCACGACCACACCGAAGTAGAGCAGCACGAAGGTGATGAGGTAGTGGATGCGTGTCTCGTCGATGATATGCCCCCCGATCTTCAGGGGGGTGACGGCCTCGCTGGGCAGGAAAAATCTGGCGAAGACGAGCTCGATCAGCCGGAACAGCACGACGATGCGGACGATCTTGATGCCGCCTGCGGTCGAACCGAGCCCGCCGCCGATCCACATCAGCAGCGTCAGCACGGCCTTCGCCGTGTCGGGCAGGCCGCCGATATCGACGGTCGAGAACCCGGCGGTCGTCAGCGCGGAGACCGCCTGAAAGGCCGATGCGGATACGACGGCCGCCGGCGACCCGGCCGGATGGGTGAGGATCAGGGCGACGGTGCCGGCCGCAAGAATGAGGACGAAGTAGCGCAGCTGGATACTCGCCAGGATGATGCGGGGATTTCTGAAGAGCCGTGGGTAGAGGGCAAAGTTGACTGCCCCCAGGATGCATGCAACCGCCACGGCGGCCGGAACGGCTGATCCGGCGAATACGGCGATGCTCTCCGGGCGGGTCGAAAAGCCGCCCGTCGAGACCGTGGTGAGCGCCTGGCAGACTGCGTCGAAGAGCGGCATGCCGGCGGCGAGCAGGAGCGTGAATGCAAGGAGGGTTATCCCGACGTAGACCGAGCCCAGGATTCTGGCGGTTCCGGCGACGTTTGGCCGGAGGCGGGTGTCCCCGACGTTTGCATCGAAGAGCCGGAACGCACTTGTCCCCGGCCGCACGAGGATCAGAAGCGCCAGGACGACGATCCCGATCCCTCCGGCCCACTGCGCCCATGAGCGGGTGAAGAGAAAGAGGCTGCTGACACCCGCCGGAGCGACCGACAGGCCGGTTGTCGTCAGCCCGGAGACGCTCTCAAAGATCGCATCGAGCGGGGCAAAACCGTTGGTGATCGCGAGCGGGACCGCGTTGATGAGCGAGGAGAGCGGAAAGACGAGTGCTGCGACCACGATCGCCTCCTTCGGCCGGAGTTCCGACTCGGGCAGGAGGCGGACGATGACGGCGCCGGCACCGAACGTCACTGCGGCGCTTGCCGTGTAGATCGCCGCTGCAGAGAGATCGCCAAGGATAACCGCAGCCAGGACGGGGACGGTCATGACACCGGCGATCATCAGCAGGAGATAGCCGGTATACTTCAGAACCGCCCGGGGGCTTACCGGAGAGACCAGTTCGTACATCCGCTCCGTGCGATACTGGTGCGCCTGGTTAATCAAAGGTTGCCCTTGCTCTGCTGCATCCGGCCGAGATGCCGCCGAAAGTCTGTGTTCTGCCGGAACGGTGATTGTGGTGCCTGGATAGCAAAACTCACTGCTGTTTGGCCTGTGAAATTCTGGCGGTTGTGGAATAGGTGGAGCGCTCCCCTCAATCGCGACGAACCCGGCCGGGACTGCATTGCGGGTGGTCTCCCGGGCGAGGTTTTCACGTGCCTGTTTCCTGAGAGGAAGCGCAGAGAAAAAGGTTACTCAGCCGCCGGAGGCGACGGCGGCCTGACAAGGTCGTATGCCGGCGCCAGCCGTCCGAGCACGAGCAGGGAATAGTGCCGGAAGAAGGCGACGAATGGCACCTGGATGAGCAGGGAGACCGGGATGTAGATGATGAGGAAGAGAGCCGTAAGGGCGATGATCGCCGGGAGGTTTGCCGCGATCCAGTCGGGCTCCGGGATGCCGGTGCTGTAGAGTGCAAGCGCTGCCAGGACGAACGGAATGGCGATGATGACCAGGGCAATCAGGAGCAGGATGAAGAGGATGATCGCAGCGACGATGTTCAGGATGACCCTGACGACGACGTAGGCGACCGTCTGCCACGCCTGCGATGCCATGGCCGGCCAGAGGCGTCTCCACCCGGCAAGGACGCCGCAGTCGTCACGGATCATGATCGGGACGACGAAGTCGATCGTGAGGCCGAGGATGAGCGCGAAGACGAGGATGACCGGCAGGAGCAGGAGGATTGCCCCGATTATCGCGAGGAAATTCGGCACGCCGAAGGCTGCACCTCCAAAACCGGCGAGGAACACCGCCGCCAGGATGAGGATCAGCAGCAGGACCAGAGCGGCCTGGAAGAGAAAAAGCCGTGCCCCTTTGCCGAGCCGTTCGCGGAAGAACCTTGCGAGCGTGAACTCTCCGGTCGTCAGGCAGTCGACGAAGACGAACTGGACGGTCGCGCTGATGAACCCGAAGACGAGCGCCAGGACGATGATGAGGGCGACGGCGCCGACGACAAGAGGCAGCATATCCGGCGAGATGCCCGGCATGCCCTGCGGTGCGGGAGTGCTGTAATTGAAGTTTGGGGAGCTGAAGCCTCCCCCGACAAAGAATGCGATCACGGCAAGCCGGAGCCAGACCCCCCATCTGACCGGCCAGAGTAGATCTTTCGTCCGCTTCAGCGTCTCATCCAGTGTATCGAACGCAAATATGTCTTCCGCCATGGAAATCAGCAGGAGATTCATTTTATTCAGTACACTTAAGGATTCTGGTACGTTTCCCGCGACGGGCGGTTCACCTTCGCCGGAGGGCAGAATCCAACACCTTAATGTGGACGTTTCAACAGATGTACACAGAATGATCCCGCTCATGCTCGATCTCGCAGGCCGGACGGTGCTGATCTTCGGGGGGGGGGATGTCGGGGTTCGAAAGGCTGCATTCTTTCAGCATGAAGCTAAGGTCACGGTGATCAGCCGTTCTTTCTCCCCGGCATTCGACGGCCTTACGATACGGCGGTGCCGGATGGAGATAGCAGACCTCAGGGAAGATGAGCTCGTGCGGATGCTGACGGGTGCGTTTCTCGTTGTGACGGCGACCTCCGACCCGGCTCTCAACGACCGGATCGGCAGCCTCTGCAGGGAGAGAGGAGTTCTCTGGAACAATGCAGCAGGTGAACAGGGCGACGTGCTGGTGCCCTCCATCGTCGCGGGAAAGCACTATCTGCTTGCCGTCACCACCTTCGGCATGAGCCCCGCAGTGCCGCGATACCTGCGGCTGCGCCTGGAGAGAGAATATGCGGAACTGGACGGGATGATCGCGTTGCAGAGGGATCTCCGCGCGATGCTGAAGGATGCCGAGCCGGTGCAGGACCGGCGATCGGCGACACTCTGGTCGGTTCTCTGCGACGAGGATATCTGGGCGGCGCTTGCATCCGACTACAATCGAGCATTGCACCTTGCAGAGGAGAGATACCTGGCGTGCCCGAGATGACCTTTGCGCCGCTCGCCCTGGCCGGGCTGAGCCACCACACCGCCGATATCCCTGCGCTTGAGCGGTTCCGCTTTCCGGACGAAGAGGTGTTCCTGCAGCGGGCCAGGGAGCACTTCAAGGGCGTCCTGCTTCTCCAGACCTGCAACCGCGTGGAGGTTCTCGTGCAGGGCGATGGACGGATGCTCGCCGAATTCCTGCACGAACAGGGAAAATCCGGTTTCTTCGTGCTTGAAGGGGCGGCGGTTCCCCGGCATCTCCTGGGACTGGCGGCCGGCGTCGACTCCCTGATCGTGGGCGAAGACCAGATCCTCGGGCAGCTCAAACGGGCGCTCGCTCTCTCGCAGAGCACCGGCACCTGCTGCAATCTGATCGAGCTCTGCGTCACCAAAGCCGTGCACGTCGGTGTCCGGGTGCGCCGCCTGACCGATATCAACCGGGGCGCGGTCTCCATCGGGTCGGCGGCGGTGGGGCTCGCCGAGCAGCTGCTCGGGACACTGAAAGACCGGCATATTCTGGTCGTCGGCACGGGGGAGATGGGGATGCTGGTGGCGCAGGCACTCGCCGCCAAGGATCTCACCGCCATCTACGTGACCAACCGGACACCCGAACGGGCTGAGATCCTCGCAGGCAAGATCGGCGGAAAAGCGGTCAAGTTCGACGATCTCTACCGGTATATCGCCCTTTCGGACGTCGTGATCTCCTGCACCGCCGCCCCGCACCCGGTCATTCACGCTCCCGAGATCGGAAAGGTGATGGAGGAGCGGCTCTGGCCGCTCGACGTCAGTCCGCGCCACCTGATCCTCATCGACATCGCCCAGCCGCGCGATATCGAGGAGGAGATCCGGTCGATCGAGGGTGTCCACCTCTTCACCATCGACGACCTCCGGCAGGTCAGCGATGCGACTCTCTCCTCCCGGAAGGCGGAGGTCGACCGCGCCCACGCAATCATCGCTGAAGAGTTCGACCAGTTCGTCATGCAGATGAAGCGGTCTGCGGCCGACGAGACACTCGGCCTCCTCTACACCTGGGCTGAGGCGATCCGGACACGGGAACGTGACCGTGCGCTGCACCGCCTCGGGACGGCCGACCCGCGTATGGCATCGGTGGTGGATGACCTGACACGGTCGATGACGAAGAAACTCCTCTCCGATATGACCGTCGCCATCCGGGCGAGTGCCGAGTGCGGCGATCTGACAACTGCAGAAGCCCTTGTACGGGCGATAACCCAGGGTGAACCGTTATGTTTCCGAACCGACGAATGAGACGCCTGCGACGAAGGAATATTCAGCCTCTCCTTCGGGAGACCCGCATAGCAAAAGCGGATCTGATCGCGCCGATCTTTGTGGACGAATCGATCGACGAGCCCGTTCCCATCGGGTCGATGCCGGGGCAGTACCGCCACCCGGTCGGCGGCCTTGCCGCGCACGTGCAGAAGCTCAGGGACGCAGGACTCCGTGCGGTGATCCTCTTCGGGATTCCGGCGCAGAAAGACGATGCCGCGAGTGAGGCGTATGCAGCCGGAGGCGTCGTCCAGCGTGCGGTCAGGGCGATCCGGGAGGCGGTGCCGGAGATGGTTGTCTGCACCGATCTCTGCGCCTGCGAGTACACCGAGCACGGCCACTGCGGCATCATCGGCGAGACGTGCGACGGCACCGATCTTTTAAACGACCCTTCGCTCGACCTGATGGCGCGGATCGCCGTCAGCCAGGCAGAGAGCGGTGCAGATATCGTCGCACCGTCCTGCATGCTCGACGGGATGGTGCAGGCGATCCGGACGGCTCTCGATGCGGCAGGCTATGCGGATGTCCTGATCATGTCCTACTCCACCAAATTTGCCAGCGCCCTCTATGGGCCTTTCCGTGACGCCGCGGACTCCGGGTACAGTTTCGGCGATAGGAGCACCTACCAGATGAGCCCCGCCAACGCCCGCGAGGCGTTCCGCGAGTCGGAGATCGATGCGGCCGAGGGGGCGGACATCCTGATGGTCAAGCCTGCAGGGCTGTACCTGGACGTGCTCGCTGCGCTCCGGCCGCTCGGGCTCCCGGTCGCCGCCTACCAGGTGAGCGGCGAGTACGCGCAGATCAAGGCCGCGGCACAGCGCGGCTGGCTTGACGAACATGCCGTGGTGATGGAGAGCCTGACCTGCATCAAACGGGCGGGGGCGGATCTGATCATTACGTATTTTGCAGAAGATGCTGCGAGGTGGCTTGATGAAGAGCAGTGATTTTTACAAACGAGCAGAAATGCTGATGCCGGGCGGCGTCAGCAGTCCGGTCCGTGCGATTAAACCCTATCCGTTCTACACGGTCGGCGCTGCCGGCGCAAAACTCGTCACGGCGGACGAACGGGAACTGATCGACTGCTGTCTCGGGTTCGGGCCGCTGATCCTCGGACACGCCCACCCGGGCGTTCGCGAGGCGATTGAGAAGCAGCTTGCGTCCGGGTGGCTCTACGGTACGCCGACACCCCTTGAGCTTGACCTTGCCGAGCTGATCATCAGCGATCATCCGGGACTCGAGATGATCCGGTTCGTCTCATCCGGCTCCGAGGCGACGATGGCCGCCATCCGGCTCGCCCGGGGATTTTCCGGGAAGAGCGATATTGTGAAGGTCGAGGGGGGTTTTCACGGAGCGCACGATGCTGTCCTGGTGAAGGCCGGGTCGGGTGCCACGACGCTCGGGGTACCGAACTCCGCCGGCGTGCTCCCCGACCTCGTCAGCCATACCCGGCAGGTGCCGTTCAACGACCCTGAAGCGCTCGAGGCGATGCTTGCAAAAAATGACGATATCGCGGCATTCATCCTCGAACCGGTGATGGGAAATATCGGGCTCATCCTGCCGGATGACGGCTACCTTGCGGCGGTCCGGGAGATCACGGCGGCGCACGACGTCCTCCTCATCTTCGACGAGGTGATCACCGGATACCGGGTCGGCGTCGGAGGAGCGCAGGTCGCCTACGGCGTGAGCCCCGATCTCTCGACCTTCGGCAAGATCATCGGCGGCGGCCTGCCGATAGGCGCCTTCGGCGGGCGGCGCGATATCATGGAGATGGTTGCGCCGTCGGGCCCGGTCTACCAGGCCGGCACCTTCAGCGGCAACCCGGCGAGCCTTGCCGCAGGGCTTGCCACCATCCGGTACCTCCACATGCACCGTGACCTGTACGGGGCGATGGAGGACGCCGCCCGGGCGATAGACGAGGCTGTATCCGGGCGCGGCAGCGGAACATTCGTGCGGCTGGGCTCGATGTTCAAGTACTTCTTCAGGGAAGCCCCGCCCCGGAACTACCTGGAGGTGCAGGAGTGCGATACTGCTGCGTTCGGGAGGTTCTGGGCGGGCATGCTCAGTGAAGGCATCTTCCTCCCCCCCTCGCAGTTTGAGACGAATTTCCTCTCCACGGCGCATGCCGGCCGGGAGATCGAAGAGATTACGGCGGCGTACAGAAAATGTCTATCAGAATAGGTACCCGGGGCAGCGCCCTGGCGCTGGCGCAGACGGAACGGGTCTGCAGGATGCTCGCCGAGCGGGACATCGCCGTTGAGACGTTTGTCATCACGACGGAGGGGGATACGACGACCGGCGTTCCCCTCCACGAGATCGGCGGGCAGGGTGTCTTTGTCAGGGCACTCGACGATGCGATCCTCCGGGGCGAGATCGACATCGCGGTTCACAGCATGAAAGACATCCCCGCCGCCAGGCCTCCCGGGCTCGCCCTCGGAGCCGTGCTGGAGCGTGATTCCCCGGCGGACTTCCTTGCATACCTCGGGCAGATAGAGGACGTCCGCACCGTCGGGTCGTCGAGCACCCGGCGGTGTGCGCAGATCCTGCGGTTCGACCCGTCGGTGGAGGTCAAGCCGCTCCGCGGCAACGTCGACACACGGATCCGGAAGATGCGGGAGCGGCAGTACGACGCTATCATCCTCGCGGAGGCCGGACTCGAGCGGCTCGGGTATACCCTTCCCGGCGACCGGCTTCCCGTCGATACCTTTGTCCCGTCCCCGAACCAGGGGGCGATCGCCGTCGTCTGCCGGGAAGACCCATCGCTTGTGGAGATGCTTACGTTCCTCGATCACGCGCCCACCCGGTTCGACGTCGAGGCTGAGCGGGCAGTCATGGAAGAGGTTGGCGGCGGGTGTTTCACGCCCCAGGGAATCTACTGCCGGGACGGCAGCCTGATCGGTGAGGTGCTCGCGCTGGACGGCAGCCGCTGGGAGCGCGTGGAGCAGCACGTGGAGACACTTGAGGAGGCGCGGGAGTGCGGCAGGGATCTTCGGGCGCTTGCGGAGCACCTGATCCGGGAGGCGCGCGAGGCGCTGGGGTTGTCGTCATGACGGGTAAGGCATATCTTGTCGGTTCGGGTCCCGGGGCTCCGGGGCTGCTGACGCTGCGGGCACGCGAGGTGATCGATGCGGCGGACGTGGTGCTCTTCGACCAGCTGCCGGGGGAGGAGATCCTCGCATCGCTCCCCGCCGGCGCAGAGCTGATCGACTGCGGGAAGTACGGCAGCAGCCATACGCTGGAGCAGCGCGAGATCGAGGATCTCATGGTCGCACGGGTGAAGGAGGGTAAGACGGTCGTCCGCCTGAAGGGCGGCGATCCCTTCCTCTTCGGGCGCGGTGGGGAGGAGGTTGAAGTCCTGCGGGAGCACGGCATCCCGGTCGAGGTGGTCCCCGGGATCACGAGCGCCATCGCCGTCCCGGAGTGTGTGGGTATCCCGGTCACCCACCGGCGCTACGCCTCGCAGGTGACGTTCATCACCGGGCACGAAGACCCGACCAAGCCGGAGTCGGCCCTCGACTGGGAGGTGCTCGCCCGACTGAAGGGGACGCTGGTCATCCTGATGGGGGTGAAGAACCTCCCCATGATCGCGCCTGCACTCATCGCGAACGGAAAAGACCCGGCAACACCCGTCGCGATCATCGAGCGCGGGATGCGGCCCGACCAGCGCGTCACCACAGGGACGCTCGCCACGATCGTCGATCGTGCCCGCGCCGCCGGTGTCCGTCCGCCGGCCGTCATCGTCATCGGCGGCGTCGTCGAGCTCTACGAAGGGTTTGCGGAGTAGGCGGCAGGATCTCTTTTTTGTTGGTTTTGTTCTCTTCTGTCTCACCTTTCTCCGACAGGAGAGGGCTTGAGCGCCCTTTTGCCCCCTTCTCCTCGTGCGATAGTCGGGCAACTGGCAGTGTTCGCGGCATCGCGTTCGCTCTACGGTGTGCTGGATCTTGGGGAGTATCTCCTTTGGGGTAGGGCCAGGAGAGGCGTCTCCCCCAAGCGCTAACCTTCGATACGGGTATTCAAGCGTATATCACGTTCTTCCCCTTAGGAGGCTTGTCTCCGGGACGACCTTTTTCCCGGGCGTCTCCCCATGCCGTGGACTCTGGCGGCTATCGCCGTTGGGGTGGGGCTGACGGGGAGGGGTTTCCCCCTCCCCTGTCTTACGCAAAGATCCGTACACCTCACCCCCCACCTCAGCCGGCCTCCGGCCTCCGGCCTCCTCCCCCGCCCCTGGGGGCGGGGGCAGTCATGGCGATACCCAGGGGAAAGCCGTGCCTCCGAATACCCGGATTGTGGCCATCCGGAGCAATGGATGGAACCTCATCAATTCCCTGAACCCCGCCGATAGCAACAGGGATTTCGGTGCACCCATAGGATACGTTAGCGCGTATTGGGAGACCCCCTCCCCCGATGCGATAGCCAACCCGACCCCCTGCATTGGGCGAGCTCGCTCCCGCCGCATCGTCGGCTCCCCCTCCCCACCCCCACTACAGACGCATTATCCTGGCGCCGCCGATCTGGTGCAGCGAGATATTATACAGGCGCACGTCCCACGTATCCTCCAACGGATATGATGGCATATGCGGAGTGAGACTGTCCGGAAGGGCTACCAGAGGGCTCCGAACCGGTCGCTGCTGCGATCGCTCGGGGTGACGGACCGTGAGATGAACCTCCCGTTCATCGGTGTGGCGAACGCCTGGAACACGATCGTCCCCGGGCACATTCACCTCAGGTCGATCGCCGGGAAGGTGAACGAAGGGATTGCGGCAGCAGGCGGCGTGCCGTTCGAGTTCGGCACCATCGGTATCTGTGACGGCATTGCGATGGGGCATGAGGGGATGCGCTACTCGCTCCCGTCGCGGGAGAACATTGCGGACTCCATCGAACTGATGGTCGAAGCGCACCGGTTCGACGGTCTCGTCTGCGTCGGCACCTGCGACAAGATTGTTCCCGGCATGCTGATGGCCGCCGCCCGGTGCAACATCCCGGCGGTCGTCGTCACCGGCGGCCCCATGCTCCCGGGATACCTGGGCGGCCGCGAGCTCTCGCTCATCGACGTCTTCGAAGGCGTCGGCAAGGTCGCCGCAGGCGCCATGAGTGAAGAAGAACTCTGCGACCTCGAGTGCGCAGCGATGCCGGGGTGCGGGAGCTGCCAGGGTCTCTACACGGCGAACACCATGGCCTGCATGACAGAGGCGGTTGGAATGAGTCTCCCCGGGTGCGCCGCCATCCCTGCCGTGGATGCGGCGAAGCTCCGGATCGCGCGCGAGAGCGGTGAGCGGGTCGTGGAACTCGTCAGGGAGAACGTCCTGCCGCGGGATATCATCACCCTCGCGAGCCTGAAGAACGCCATCCGCGTGGATATGGCGCTCGGCGGGTCGACGAACACCGTCCTCCACCTGATGGCGGTCGCCCGCGAGGCGGAGGTGCCCCTCGATCTTGCGACCTTCAACGCCATCGGCGAGCAGACGCCGCACATCTGCCACATGCAGCCGGCAGGACCGCACTCGATGCTGGCGCTCCACCGGGCGGGCGGCATCCCCGCGGTCTTTAAAGAGCTTGCAGCGTACGTCGACGACTGCCCGACCGTCGCAGGGAAATCCGTCGCCGTCATCGCCCGGGAAGCAAAGAAGGCTGGCGACGATGTCTTAAAGGCCGTCGAAGCGCCGGTCAGTCCCGCCGGCGGCCTGAAGATCGTCTCGGGCTCGCTCGCCCCGGACGGCGCCGTCGTCAAGTGCGCGGCGGTGCCGGAGTCGATCTGGCGGCACCGCGGCCCGGCACGGGTCTACGACGGCGAGCAGGCGGCGATGACCGCGATCCTCGCTCGGGAGATCAACGAAGGTGACGTCGTGGTGATCCGCTACGAGGGGCCGCGAGGCGCTCCCGGGATGCCGGAGATGCTCTCGCCGACCTCGGCGCTGATGGGGCTTGGGTATACCCGGGTGGTGCTGGTAACCGACGGCCGGTTCTCGGGCGGCACCCGCGGACCCTGTATCGGGCACGTCGCTCCCGAGGCGGAAGTCGGCGGACCGATCGCGCTGGTCCGCGAGGGCGACCCGATCGAGGTCGACCTCTACGAAAAGCGGCTCGATCTCCTCGTCGATCCGGAAACCCTTGAAGAAAGGCGGCGTTCCTGGGTGCCGAGATCCCGCAGCCTCACCGGCGTGCTGGGCCGCTACGCCCGGACGGTCGAGCAGGCGAATCTCGGCGCAGTTCAGCGGTAACTCCGCCATCTCTCATAAATTTCTGTTTTTTCCATGCCCTGGCGATGCCGCAGGGTTTATGTAGCCGCTCTCGAAAAGGGAACTGATAGGCACGCCTGATACGAAGTGTCTGTTCTACCATTGATAAGGAGAATCCTGATGATCGATAGATTTCTCGAAGGCAACAAGAAGTTCCTTGCAGAGGACTTCAGTAAGGATCCCGATCACTACGGCAGCCTGGTCTCCAGTCAGAGCCCGACCGTCCTCTGGATCGGGTGCTCGGACTCACGTGTCAACCCCGAGCGGATCACCGGAGCAAAGGCCGGCGAGATCTTCGTCCAGCGCAACATCGGCAACATCGTCCCGGTGCACGACTGGAACTTTGCCACGGTTCTTGAGTACGCCGTCAATCACCTGAAGGTCGACGACATCGTCGTCTGCGGCCACTCCGACTGCGGCGCCATGAAGGCACTGGATAAAGAGAGCAGCGATGCATACATCCCGCTCTGGCTCAACAACGCCGTCGAGGCGAAAAACCGGGTGGATGCGCGAATACAGGCGCCGGTGACGGAGGAGGAGAAACTGGAGCGCAAGCGGCAGATCGAGCTCGAGAATATCGCGGTGCAGCTTGAGCATCTCCGCACCTACCCGCCGGTCCGGCAGGCAGAGAGCGAAGGCAGGGTCACCGTCCACGGGCTGTACTTCGACCTCGCCACCGGCGAACTCGAAAAGGTGTATTAAGCCTCTTCCAGGGCATAATCAATCTCTTCTTTTATCAGGGGATACGAGATCCTCCCGATCGAGGTGAGCCGCCCGTTCACCAGGATCATCGGGATGGGCGGTTGCCGCTCCTCGAGGAGCTGCCGGACATGATCCGGCATCGCTTCGTCGATGACGGTCAGCTGCACCGCGACCCGGTCGCCGTACTCCTTCTCGATTTCGTAGCGCAGTGCCGAGACCGCGTCCAGCATGCGGTTCGACGGATAACAGACCTCAAGCCCGCAACTGCGGGTCTCATCGCAGGGAAACGGGCCGCACTCGGACTCGGAGAGTCCGACGATCTCAATGGTTACGTCAGCCATACTCATTTCATCCTATTTCACCCTATATGAGCCTTCGTCTCACCGGAAACCTTCAGCAGCGACGCAACGGCCGCCCGCACCCGGTCTTCGAGCCCCTCGATCGCCCTGACGTCCTGCCGGGTATCCATCCGGTCGACCGTGATCTCCTCTGCAGGATGGATGCCGATGTTCCGCATGAACGCGCCCGTGACCGATCTGACACATTCGAACGGCTCGGGGCCCGGGCGTCCTGCGACGGCGATCAGAAGGCCTTTTGCGGCGATGGGGGTCGATAGAAGCGTCCGGCGGGCGTGGAGCGCCTGACCCCGGTCGATGACGGCCTTGAGGGCCGCCGGAACGGTGTTCGTATAGACCGGCGTCGCGATGATGAGGAGGGACGCCTCCTCAATGGCCTTGATAATGGCCGGCATATCATCCTCGACCGGGCAGACGCCCTGGTTGTAGCAGGCGTAGCATCCCGAGCAGGGCCGGATATCCATCTCGTGGACCGGGAAGATATGCACCGAGCGCCGTTGCCGTGACGCTTCGTCGGCGCACCATCCGGCAAGGGTTGCAGAGTTCCCGAACTGCCGCGGGCTGCCCTGGAGGATGACGACGTCGTAGGCCGCGCCGGGGAGTGCCCGGCGGACAGGCGGCAGCGCTTTCGTGTAGTGCTCCGGGCGCGCCTTGATATCGTAGATGAGCCGTCCGAAGACGATGTTGGCCACCTCGTCGGTGGAGAAGAGCGTATGCGGCGGCTGTTCGTACGAGTTGATCACGTAGTGGTAGACGGATTGCCCGGCGTAGTGGATCTCCACGGTGTAGCGCCGCATGCCGGGATATACGCCGCCGAGGTCTTCAGTCAGAAGATCGATGACGAATGTCCCGATCGGTGTCTCAACCGTCCGGCTCTCTGCCGGCTTGCTGCTCCCCTCCATGCATCGCAGTGCGCGGTCATCCATATGAACCTGCCGCACGTCTTCATCCGGCAGAACCATCGACCGGAAGGCGGACGGGATGCGGGGGTGCGCCGATCCGTCACTACCGTTAATAAGGTTCCAAAGACCAACTAATATGGTAATTCATGAAGGCGGTTCTGGGTCTTGAAGACGGCACTTTTGTAATTGGGAATGGTTTTGGTGTTGAAGGGAGTTGTTCGGGAGAACTCGTCTTCACCACACAGATGGGCGGATATATGGAGTCCCTGACGGATCCGAGTTACGCCGGCCAGATCCTGATGTTTACTTTTCCGACAATCGGAAACTATGGCGTAGATGCACAAAATTTTGAGAGCCAGCAGGTCCGCGCTCTCGGCTGCGTCGTGCGCGAGGCCTGTGAGAAGCCCTCGGTGCAGCCCCCGCTCGCCCGTTTCTTTGAGGAGAACGGGCGGATGGGCATCTCCGGCGTGGACACCCGGATGCTGACGATCAAGACGCGGATGAACGGGACGCTGCGGGCGTCGCTCATCGTCGGCGACGACAATCCGGAAGAAGCGATCGAGCGTGCACGGGCGGTGCCGGAGATATCGGATATCGACCTGATCGGCAGCGTCTCCTGCCCTGAGCCCTACCGGATCGCGGGCACGGGGAAACGGATCGCGGTCATCGATCTCGGGATCAAACGCCACATCCTTGTCAGCCTCGCTGCGCGCGGGGCGGATCTCTGCATCTTCCCCCACGATGCCACGGCCGACCAGGTGATGGCGTGCAAGCCCGCCGCGCTCTTCATCAGCAACGGCCCCGGAGACCCCCGGAGGGCGGTGCATGTCATCCGGCTCATCCGCGACCTCGCCGGTGAACTGCCTGTCATCGGCATCTGCATGGGCATCCAGGTGACGGCGCTCGCGCTCGGTGCGGAGACCTACAAGATGAAGTTCGGGCACCGCGGCACGAACCAGCCCGTCCGTTACAAGGACGGAAGCATCTATATCACCACGCAGAACCACGGGTTTGCGGTCGACGCGGATACTCTTCCCGAGGGGTGCGCAGTCTCCTATACCAACGTCAACGACGGCACGACCGAGGGGTTCGAGAACCGGGACCTTGACATCACCTGTGTTCAGTTCCATCCCGAGGCGCACGGCGGCCCGCTGGATACGGAGCTGCATTTCTTTGACAAAGTCTACCGGGGGATCTAAATGCCGAAGAAGTCTCATATCAAATCGGTCCTTCTCATCGGCTCGGGGCCGATCCAGATCGGCCAGGCGGCGGAGTTCGATTTTTCGGGCTCCCAGGCCTGCCGGGCGCTCCAGGAGGAGGGTGTGAAGGTTATCCTGGTGAACTCGAACCCGGCGACGATCCAGACCGACCCGGATATGGCCGACGTCATCTACGTCGAGCCGATCAAGGCCGAGATCATCGCCGGGATCATCGAAAAAGAGAAGCCAGACGGGATCCTCTCCGGCATGGGCGGACAGACCGGCCTGAATATGACGGCCGAACTCGCGGAGATGGGTGCGCTCGAGGGTGTCGAGATCCTCGGGACACCCCTTGAGGCGATCTACCGCGGCGAGGACCGCGAACAGTTCCGCGACCTGATGAACGCCATCGGTGAGCCCGTTCCGAAGAGCATGATCGTTGAGAGCATCGACGAGATCGATACGGCGCTTGCCGAGGTGGGGCTGCCCGCCATCATCCGGCCGGCCTACACCCTCGGCGGATCCGGCGGCGGCGTCGCCCACACGCCTGAGGAGATGCGGCAGATCCTCGAGCTCGGTCTCTCCCGGTCGCGGATTCACCAGGTCCTCGTCGAGGAGAGCGTTGCCGGGTGGAAGGAGATCGAGTTCGAGGTCATGCGCGACTCCGCCGATACCTGCATCATCGTCTGCGGTATGGAGAACGTGGACCCGATGGGTATCCATACCGGTGAATCCGTCGTGGTTGCACCGATCCTCACCCTGCGCGACGACGAGTTCCAGATGATGCGCAGCGCCGCCATCAAGATCATCCGGGCGCTCGACGTGCAGGGAGGGTGCAACATCCAGTTCGCGTACCGGGACGGCGATTACCGGGTCATCGAGGTGAACCCCCGTGTCTCGCGGTCGTCCGCCCTCGCATCCAAGGCGACCGGCTACCCCATCGCCCGGGTCGCGGCCAAGATTGCTATCGGCCTGCGGCTCGACGAGATCACGAACACCGTTACGGGCGTCACCCCGGCGTCTTTCGAGCCCGCGATCGACTACGTCGTGGTGAAGGTGCCGCGCTGGCCGTTCGACAAGTTTAAATCGGCCGACCGGACGCTCACGACCGCGATGAAGAGCACCGGCGAGGTCATGTCCATCGGCCGGACGATCGAGGAAGGCTTTAAGAAGGCGCTCCGGTCGCTCGACGCCGACGGGAAAAGGCACACCAGCCAGAGCGAGATCCGGATGATCCTCACGCAGCCGACCGATGAACGGTTCGCCTGCCTCTTCGACGCTTTCCGGGAGGGTTTCTCCCTTGAGGAGATCGCCAGGATGACCGCCATCACCCCGTTCTTCCTCGAAAAGATCCAGAACATCGTTCTGATGGAGCAGAACCTGCGCGACTCCTTCGAGCCCGGGATGGTTCGTGAGGCGAAACGCTACGGGTTTACGAACGAGGAGATCGCCGAGTTCTCGGGCAGGGATCCGGTTGAGATCGCTGCGGCCGCGGGATCGCCTACCTACAAGATGGTGGACACCTGTGCCGCGGAGTTCCCGGCGACGACGCCCTACTTCTACTCCACCTGGGATGAGGGCTGCGAGATCACGAAGAACGGGACGAAGAAGGTGCTGATACTGGGTTCGGGCCCCATCCGGATCGGTCAGGGGATCGAGTTCGACTACTGCACCGTTCATGCAGTGATGGCGCTCCGTGAGGAGGAGGGGGTCGAGGTGCATATCGTCAACAACAACCCGGAGACGGTCTCGACCGACTCCGACACCTCCGACCGCCTCTTCTTCGAACCGATGCAGCTTGAGGACATCATTAACATCCTCAAGAAGGATGACTACTACGGCGTGATGGTGCAGTTCGGCGGCCAGAACTCGGTGAACCTTGTGATGCCGATTGCCGAGGAGATCGAGCGGCTCGACCTGGCGGTGCGGGTCCTCGGCACCAGCCCCGACGCCATGGATGTCGCGGAGGACCGCGACCGGTTCAGCCAGCTCTTAACGAAGCTCGCGATCCCGAGCCCGCCGAACAGCTCGGCGTACTCGGAAGAAGAAGCACGCGATATGGCCGCGAAGATCGGCTACCCGGTGCTTGTCCGACCGAGTTACGTCCTCGGCGGGCGGGCTATGGAGCTCGTCCACGACGAGGCGGAGCTTGAGACCTACATCAAGGAGGCGGTCCGGGTGAGCAGGAAACACCCGGTGCTGATCGACTCGTTCCTCCAGAATGCCGTGGAGATCGACGTCGACGCTGTCTGCGACGGCACCGACGTCCTCATCGGCGGGATCATGGAGCATATCGAGGAGGCGGGCGTCCACTCCGGGGACTCTGCCTGCGTCATCCCGCCCCAGTCGCTCTCCGATTCGGTCATCCGGCAGGTGCGCGACCATACCCGCAGGCTCGCCCTCGGCCTCGGTGTCGTCGGGCTGATCAACATCCAGTATGCGGTCAAGGATGACGTGGTCTACGTGCTGGAGGCGAATCCGAGGGCGAGCCGGACGGTGCCGTTCGTCTCCAAGGCGACCGGGATCCCGCTTGCCAAAGTGGCGGCGAAGGTGATGATCGGCAAAAAGCTCGCCGAGATCGGCATCACCGAACGCGAGATCAACCATGTGGCGGTCAAGGAGGTGCTGCTCCCCTTCAACAAGCTTCCCGGTGTTGATACGGTGCTTGGCCCGGAGATGAAGAGTACCGGCGAGGTCATGGGGATCGACTACGACTTCGGGCGGGCGTACTACAAGGCCTGCACGGCCGCCGACAACACGCTCCCGGTCAGGGGCAACGTCTTCATCTCGGTGACCGACGAGCAGAAAGAAGAAGTGATGCCGATAGCGCAGAGGCTCACCGCGATGGGTCTCTCCCTCTACGGCACCAGTGGGACGGTTGAGTTCCTCGGCCAGTGCGGCATTGAGGCGAACCTGGTGCGCAAAGTGCAGGAAGGCTCCCCGAACGTCATCGACCTGATGCGCAACGGCAGCATCAGCCTCATCATCAACACCCCTGCCGACAAGGCATCGCGCCAGGACCATCTCCAGATCATGCGGATGGCCGTCGATTACGGCATCCCCTACATCACCACCCTGCAGGCGGCCCGTGCCGCCGCGATGGCGATCGACGCGATCAAGCGCCAGGAAATAACCATCGAGCCCCTGGGCCACTACCTCAAAGCGCAGTGAACCGTGCCGGAGGGAAGCTTTTCCCCCCTCCACATACCGGCACTGGTCTTTTTTCAGACTCTATGCCGTTGCCGATGCTGCCCCTCCGCTTCCGGAGGTAAACCCGTAGATGATCCCGAGGATGCCGAAGATCACTGCATAGATGCCGAGCACCCAGATGATCGTGACTGCGCCGAGGAGCGGGTAGAAGAGCAGAACGGCGCCGAAGATCACCGACACGATGCCGAGGAGCACGAGAAGCAGCCGTGTTCCCATGCCCGCCGGGGCGAACGCGGCGATGAAGTCGCCGATGCCGGTGACGATTGCCCAAAGCGCGATGATGATGACGATAAGGGCTGTAAACTGTGCCGGGAAGACCAGCGTGAAGATCCCGATGAGTATCCCGATGATGCTGAGCAGTATGATCGGCCATCTGGATCCGCCGGCCAGTTCCGGTGCGGCGGCTCCTGCGACGAGTGCAAACGCCGATACGATGATGGCAAAGAAGCCGAAGAAGTAAACGAGAAACTCGAGAACGACTGCCGGCCATATGATGGCGGCGATCCCGAAGAGGAGCGCGATGAGTCCTCTCAGGACATAGTACCATTTCATACTGTTTCCGTTCATGGTTACCCTCCAGTACAGGGCAGCATACAGCGCTTGCACTATTTATATATGAGGGGAGCCTTCGCCGGCAGGGAGGCGGCGGGATGCGGGGTGAAACTGAGCCGACCCGGATGCGCCGGACCGTAGGGGCAATCTCCATGGGGAGGGGGCAGGGGAGGAGGCCGGCCCCATGAGCGCTACCCGTAGCTCAGGGGATTTGCGCGTATACCGCGTTCTTCCCCTGACGAGGCTGGTGCCGGACCGGGCTTGTCCCGGGCGTCTCCCCGTGCCGTGGATCGTGGCGGCTAATCGCCCCCGGGGTGGGGCTGACGGGGAGAGGTTTTCCCCTCCCCTGTCTCCTGCGAAGATCCCCAGACAGCATCAACCCCGCCCCACCCGGCCGCCGGCCTCCTCCCCCGCCCCTTAAGGGGCGGGGGTAGTCATGGCGATACCCAATGGAAAGCCGTGCCCCCGAATACCCCGGATTGCGGCCATCCGGAGCAAGAGATGGAACCTCATCACGTGCCTGGATCCCGCCGATAGCACCAGGAATTTCGGTGCACCCAGAGGGTACGGTAGCGTATATGGCGGCCGCCCCCCTTCCCTGGGATCCCTCGCCCTGCACGACCTCCTTCACGGTCCGGTGTATCTGACCTCCCGTGCCATTCATACCTCTGAAGCGTATGCCCGCTCCGAACTGCTCCTGATCGCGGTCGGACCTGCGTCTTCTTAAGCCTCTGTTCGTGCAGTGAGCCTCCGCAGGGTTCCGGACGGAGGTGGGGCGTCATCCCCGTAGTGCGGCGGCCGCCGGCGATGAAAACGGATCCGGCGCGGTCTTCTCACGGGGAGAGGCGTTCGGGAAATATCCCGTTCAGTTCGCATCCAGAAAAAGTGAGGCATACCTCTCTGCAAGCAGGGAATCGAGCGTGGGTTTGTCGTCGTCCAGCCACGCATAGAATCCCGACATATAGGGTGCGGGCGTCCGCTTACCCTGAAACACCAGGTCGCCGGCGGCGTCGCGGACGACTTTCAGGTAATCCTCCTTTCCTTTCGGTTTGAAATAGATGACGGGCGTGTATGCCGGAATATCAAACGCGATCACCACTCTGCTGAACCGTCGGGTCACGTCGTCGGCATACAGGACGGTGTCTTTTATCCTGATCTTCCTGTCGTAGCACCGCTTCGACGCCGGACTCCTCCAGTGTGCCCAGCATAATCTTCTTTGAAAGCGGGTTTATAGCCGATGCGATTGCGTCTATCCCATCTTCTTTGTAGGAGAGCATGACACTGATGACTGTATTCCTGTTGCCGTCGTGGATCTCTTTGTAGTCGAAGGGATCTCTGGGGCGAATATTGGTAAGATCAATCAGTTTCGGATGAGGGGCAGGTGTTTCTGGACGCTTTCGCAGCGACCCCTCGTAGGAGGGCTTCTGTGAGGGTCGAAATTCGGAAGGATTTGCTCCGGATTGCTGATATATAAGCGTTGCTTGACCGGTGCTGTTTTGCACAAATCCTCCCGGGATCTCCGGGTGCTAGTACTCGCGTGCACTCGTTCATTGACACCCGCAATCGGACGGCAATGCTGATTGATCTCAGCCGGCCTCCTCCAGACTATACCACCCATATTCTGCCGCAGGTTTACAGTGAGATTGTCCGGGTGCTCCTTTACCGATGCGATTGCCGTCACGGTCTCCTGTACGTTTGCCGCGTCACCGCAGACCGGGCACGGGGTGAAGGACTGCCGAGACCCTCGTGTGTTCCGGCAAAGCCGAAAAAAAGGTTATTCTGTGCCGATCCAGGCGTTCACCTGGTCGGGGTGGGCGTTGACCCACTCTTCAGCGGCATCCTCTTCGGACGCACCATTCTCGATCGAGAGCATCACCGACTCCATGTCGGCGGCCGTCCAGCTGAACCGGGTCAGGATATCGTAGACACCGGGCTGATCTTCCTGCAGTCCCTGGCGTGCGAGGGTTGCGATGTACTCTTCACCGCCGTAGACCCCCTTCGGGTCATCGAGGTACTTCAGATCCCAGCGGGCGAACTTCCAGTGCGGCGTCCATCCGGTCACAACGATCCACTTCTCGTCCTGGACGGCGGAGCGGAGTTCTGCAGCCATGCCGGCGCTGCTGCTCGATACGAGCTCGTAGTTGAGGCCGTACTCGGTGATCGCCTCTTCGGTGTTCTGCATGATCCCCGCACCGGGCTCGATGCCGGTGATCTTGCCATTGAATTTGTCCTTGACGCTGTTCAGTTCATCGATGGAGTCGATCGTCACGTAGGTCGGGACGACGAGACCGATCTTGGCGCCTTCGAGGTTCTTGCGGACGAAGACGATATCGTCACCGTACGTCTCCCAGTAGTTCGCCTGCGTGGCGGGGAGCCATGCGGAGACCGTACAGTCGACGTCACCTTTCGCAACCGCCTGGTAGAGCGGTCCTGCATCGACGGCGACTATCTCGACATCGTATCCGGCCTTCTCAAAGACCTGCTTGAGCACATTGGTGCTGGCAATCTCCGAATCCCAGGTTACGTAGCCGATACTGACTGCGCCCTTGGGTTCGTTCTCTGTCGTCGCCTGCTGACCGGTGCAGCCTGCAGCCAGAATGCTCAGGACGAGCAGGCACCCGGCCAGCGCAACGAGATTTCCTTTTTTGAAAAACATACATTCACCTCGTAGTTTGTTAGCCCGCCCCAGATCCGTCTGGTCGCCGGGGCAGGGCGAATCGCGTGCAGAACCGCCTGCACGATGAAAAAGGATGCTCCGGCATGCTGCCGGGGATATGGAATAAACCTTTCTCTTGACCGTTCTGCACGGGACGTCAAAAAGGTCAGAATTGACCTGATTCTACATTAGGTCCTGACCTTATAAAGGGGTTATGGGGAGGTTTTATTGGGGAGAATATTCTGGGTGACCCGGTCGAGGATGATCGCGATGATGACAATGGCAAGACCCGCCTCGAATCCGCCCCCGATATCCACGCGCTGGATCCCTTTCAGCACCTCCAGCCCGAGACCCGCCGCACCGATCATCGAGGCGATGACCGTCATCGAAAGGGCGAGCATGATGCACTGGTTGACGCCCGCCATGATCGTCGGGAGGGCGACGGGGAGCTGCACTTTGATGAGTTTCTGCCAGGGAGTCGTGCCGAATGCATCCGCAACCTCGATAAGATCGGTCGGGATCTGCCGGATCCCGAGGTTCGTAAGCCGCATGGCGGGCGGCATTGCAAAGACCACGGTGGCGATGATCCCCGGCACATTCCCGAGGCCGAAGAAGATAACGGCCGGAATCAGGTAGACGAAGGAGGGCATCGTCTGCATGAAATCGAGCCCCACCCGGAGCACGGCGTTGAGATGGTCATTGGTTGCCGCGAGGATCCCGAGTGGGATGGCGATGGCGAGCGCCAGCAGGGTCGCGGAGATCACAAGAGCAAACGTGAGCATCGCGAGATTCCAGAGCGCGAGATCCCAGATCAGCAAAAGCCCGATCGCCGTGAGGACGGCGATCTTACTGTCCCGGCGGGTCAGGAAGTAGACCGCGATCGCGGCAAGGACGATGAAGATCGGTGCCGGGATGAGGAGCAGAAGGTCCTGGAACCCGTCGACCAGGAACTTGAGCCCTGCGCTGACGCCGTCCAGCAGCCAGCCGAAATAATCTTCTAGCCAGTCGACCAGCGCCTCCACGGCATCGCCGAGAGGAAGTTTAGGCAGCGTCTGCATCTGCATCCACCTCCTTCTCCGTCAGGACGGTCTGCTGCACCGAAGCCTCCGGTGCGGCAGACCACCCTCCTTCAATCTCCTTGCGTGCCAGGGCGGCGAGCACCGAACCCCGGACAATGATGCCCCGGATCTTTCCGAAGACGTCGACGACGCCGATCGGATATTTGCTGTCGGCGATCACCGGGATGATCTCTGCGACGGGTGTATCGCAGGTGACGGTGGGAACGTCGGTTATCAGGACATCTTCCAGCATTTTCCCGGTCTTGAGTGCGTCGACGACGTCGTCGATCAGTGCGAGCCCCCGGATCTGCCGCTGCCGGTTGACGACGAAGATGCTGGCGATGTCGTGCTCCTCCATAAGGTGCAGGGCGACTCGCGGCCCGGCGGTGCTCGGTGCCACCGGTTCCGGGCGTTTCATGACGTCGCTCGCCGTCAGCACCTTGGCCATATCCACGTCTGCGACGAACTTCTCGACGTATGCATTGCTCGGGTTTGTCAGGATATCCTCGGACGTACCGATCTGGACGATCTCACCGTCTTTCATCAGGGCAATCCGGTCGCCGAGTTTCAACGCTTCGTCGAGGTCGTGCGTGACGAAGATGATGGTCTTGCTCAGCCGCTCCTGCAGTTCGATGAGCTCGTCCTGCATGTCCCGCCGGATAAGCGGATCGAGTGCAGAGAATGCCTCGTCCATCAGGAGAATGTCCGGGTCGCTCGCGAGCGCGCGTGCGAGTCCGACGCGCTGTTTCATACCGCCCGAGAGCTGGTCAGGCATGCTCTCTTCGTAGCCGGCGAGCCCGACAAGGGCGAGGGCTTCCCGTGCTTTCTTGTGCCGCTCTTCCTCGGGCATGCCCTGCACCTCAAGCCCGAATCCGACGTTTTCGAGGATGCTCCGGTGGGGGAGCAGGGCGAAGTTCTGGAAGATCATGCCGATCTTCCGCCGCCGCGTCTCTCGCAGTTCTTCCGGCGACATGGCTACGATGTTGCTGCCCTCGATGAGGACCATGCCGGCAGTCGGTTCAATGAGCCGGTTGAGACACCGCAGCAGGGTCGATTTTCCGCATCCCGATAGCCCCATCAGGACGAATATCTCACCCGGATAGACCGAGAAAGAGACGTCCTTCAGGGCGAGGATGTGGTCGGTCTTCTCTTTGATATCCTGTTTTGAGCAGCCTGACTGCAGAAGCTGTAAGGCCTTCTCGGATTTCGGACCAAAGATCTTCACCAGGTTCTCGACCTGCACCGTTGGTCTCTCTTCTGTCAAATTTTCCATAAGATCCTCTCAAAAAAATTGGATATCATATGTAAGTGTATACAACACCAACAGATATGGTTTCTATTCATGCCTCTTTATAATTTTTGGTTTCCGAATTCTGGCATTTATGGGCGGATTTTTTAAAAAATGGATTTTTTGCAGGGGTATTCCAATTCATTGTCCAGTCTGTCCCTGAATCTCTGTATTTGCCGATATTTCGGCATTAGGCCTGATATGCGAGGTATTCTGGATGTTTTAGCAGCGGCAGGGTGACGCAGAGTCCCTTGGCCGCCCGAGAGGAGTTCTGCGCGTGATGCAGCGGTGTGCGGCTGCAGTGGATCTGCTCTCGTTTTGCATCCGGCCGGGCTCAGTTGGCCGCTCTCCCGCCGGTTTTCCGGAAGAATTATCGATGGTGCAGGATACGCACTGATTCGCGATACCATTCATTTATTGGGAGAAAGATCCTACTACTGTGGACTGTATCGTTCTGCTACAGATATACATCCAGCGCGACGTGGGAGTTTGGAAAATGGAAAAGGGTAAAGTCGTCCTTGCTTTTTCGGGAGGTCTCGACACCTCCATCTGTGTCCCCCTGCTGCGGGAGCACTACGGTTTCGATGAAGTCGTCACCGTCGCCGTCGATGTCGGCCAGCCCGAAGAGGATATTCAGCGAGCGACCACGAAAGGTCGGCTGCTCGCGGATCAGCACTACACGATCGATGTCAAGGAGAGGTTCGTCGATGAATACATCTTCCCCTCGATCAAGGCGAATGGTTCATACGAGGGCTACCCGATGGGTACAGCCCTTGCCCGGCCACTGATCGCCGAAGAGATCGTCAGGATTGCAGGAGAGGAGGGTGCCCGGTGCATCGCACACGGGTGCACCGGAAAAGGGAACGACCAGCTGCGGTTCGATTTCATCTTCAGGGCGGCAGGCTACGAGATCATCGCACCGATGCGGGAGATGAACCTGACCCGCGAGTGGGAGATCCGGTATGCGGAGGAGCACAACATCCCGGTGACCGTGGTCAAGGAGAAACCCTACAGCATCGATGAAAACTGCTGGAGCCGGAGTATCGAAGGTGGAAAACTGGAAAACCCATCCTTCCACCCGCCCGATGACATCTACGCCTGGACGGTCTCGCCGAAGGATGCTCCCGATACGATGGAGGAGGTCTCGATCGAGTTTGAGAAGGGTGTCCCCGTAGCCCTCGACGGCGAGAGGCTCACCGGACTTGCCCTGATCAAGCGGCTGAACCTGATCGCAGGGAGGAACGGTGTCGGCAGGAACGACATGATCGAGGACCGGATCCTTGGTATCAAGGCACGCGAGATCTACGAGCACCCGGCGGCAACGGTGCTCCTTGCGGCGCACGGCGATCTTGAACGCCTCGTCCTGACCCGCAGCGAGCTGGCGTTCAAGCGGATCGTCGACGACCGCTGGTCCGAGCTTGGATACATGGGTCTCGTCCACGAGCCGCTCTTCCATGCCCTGAACGCTTTTGTCGATACGACGCAGGAGCGTGTCACCGGGACGGTCGACGTCGGTCTCTACAAAGGCAGTGTCCGGGTGCTGGGACGCAGTTCCGCATCGATGCTGTACTCCGACGATCTCGTCTCCTTTGATACCGTCTCGATCGACCAGAACCATTCTGTCGGGTTCTCGACCTACTTCGGTCTCCAGGCCCGGCTCTGCAAAAATCTGAAAAACAGGTGAAGAAACCGGGTGCTTACAGCACCTGCTTTCCTGCTTCTTTTCCGGGCGTGCACTCGTACACGTCGGTGATCGACATAACGATGAGCGATTTTGCCGGATAGGCGTCGCTTTTTGCCTTCATCTGGCTGCGGAACTTCTCATACGCCTCGCCCGACGTCTGAATCTCTGCAGTCCCCTTGGCCTGAAAACACCGTTTGGTGTCGGGATCCCAGAAGTAGAGCGCCATCTTCGGGTTTTCTTTCAGATTTTCGAGCGTCTTGACCATGTAGTTATCCATGATCCAGACCGTCTCGTCGTCGGCGAGCTGTACCGATGCCATCGGAGCAACGTTCGGGACACCGTCCTTCGACGCCGTTGCCATCGGGAATACCTTTGTCTTCGCAAAGACTGCCTTCATATCGTCGTTTAATGCAACCATACGTATACCACCTTCGATATGACCGGAGCGGCTCTCCCGGAGCCCGCCCTGTCATCCACGTAGTGGTTACTCGTTCACGGTATATATAATTCCGCTGGTCGGCTCATCCCGTCACGCTCCTATTTTACAGGTGAAAGATAGAAAGAATGCCGCAAAAAAACGCTTCTCTTTCAGCGATGGAAAAATATAAAGGTACGGACAGAGAAACGACTACTATGTGTGCCCGCTTTTTGGAGCGCTTTTTCAAACCCAAACCGCATATCGTAGAAAGCCCGTCTCCACCGTCTGTTTCCCATGGGGCGGGCATGACGTTCCCTGAGTACAAGGTAAAGCCGTATTTCATTGTAGCCTCCGTTGAGATGGGAAACACGACGACGAAATGCATCCTTACCGGGACGAACCTCGAGACCGGCCGGACATATATCATCAACAAGACGGTGACGATGAGCCGCGACGTCAGGCCACCGAAGCCCGGGGAGGAGGTCTTCGGCAGAACGCTGGACGGCACCGAACTGACCCGCGAGTCGGTGACCGAGCTCGTCCGCGACACCCTTATCCGCTGCCATAAGGAGGCAAACCTCTCCATCAAGGACGACCTCGACTTCGTGGTGCGGAGCACGGGTGTCGTAGCGGCGATGGACTCGCCGGACCAGGTCGGCGATTTTGTCATCGCGCTTGCCAACGGGTGTCTCGAAGCGGGGGTGCCGCCCCGGAAGATGACGCCCCCGATGTCGATCGAGAACCTCCCGAAGAAACTGCAGGAGCACAGCTACGCCGACCGGGTCGTCTTTGTTGGTGCGGTTGCGGGCGTCATTCCCCCGGTGGGCTGTACGGGTGTGGAGATGGTGGCAAACGAGATGGAGGGCGAACTCGCCATGGCTGGCATCAAAGAGGGAGCAAAGTGGACGCCGGTCGATTTCCGGAACCCGTGCCTCTCGATCGACTTCGGCACCACCCTCGACGGGCGGATCACGAGCGATGTCGCCCCGGACGAGCCCAATCCCTTTGCAAAGACCATCGGAAACTTCTGCGGCCTTGCAGGAGCGATCCCCGATGCGATAGTCCGGGGGACCGGGCTCGTCAAGGACAGGACCGGGACGGCGCTCGACCTCTTCGGTGACCGGAGCATCAAAGGGAGTTTTTCAGGCGGGAAGAACGCCCTCGTCCAGAGATACGCCGACCGTATCCACGAACACATCGATATCCGGATCGTTCCTCCCGATCGTGATCGGTTCGGGCGGGTTCCAGTCTGTGCGGCGGCAGCCATGGAGTCGGGCGTGGCGCTCATCGGTTGTGACTGTGGCGTCAACGGCAGCGAAATGAGTACACTTAAAGAGATCGGCCACGAAATCTATGAGAGCCATGGTATCGGCGTCCTTACGCAGGTCGTCGATCACGTCTGCGCCCGGATGGCGCTTCGCCTCATCGATGTGACCGTCGAGCAGGGGATGGTTCCGCCAAACTCATCGATCGGGTTCACCGGTCGGGCTGCAATATCAGGCCGGAAACCGGAATATATCCTGGACGGGGTTGCCGAGAGAAACCTCTACGAAAACCCGGTCGACCACCTTGTCTTCGTCGACGACGGCCTTGCCCGGGGCGCGGCGCTCATGGGACGCTGTATGAACTCAATCGGAAAACCGAAAGATCCGCTTGGAGGGGTTCGCGGAGGCCGCTGCATCATGGCCAGGCGGATCAAGATAGGAAAGTAACGGTGATACGGATGGCAGAAGAAGAGCTCTTTGATCTGATCGTTCCGCCGGGTGTGCCCCGGTTGATACTCATGGATATCGTGAAACAGTTTGATGTCGAGGTCGTGAGACGCCCGCAGAAACTGCACTTTGCAAACATGGATGGAGACGCCCGTGAGCTGCTGGCGTTCCGCGGCAAAAGGGAAGTCGTCGAGAGCGTGCAGGACTACCTCTACGCACAGCTCCGTGACTACGTGAAGGAAGAATAACATCCGGCCGGTTGTTCCTCCGGGATGCATCAACTTTTTTCTGAACACTGCCACGGATTTTTCGATACTTCTGCAAAGAGCCGGGTAATCGGATCGTGACAGACGTACGCTCCAGAGGTATGAATGGCATGGGAGGTCAGATACACCGGACCGTGGAGGATGTCGTACCGGGGAGGGGGCTGACCCCCTCCCCTGCCCCACCCCCATGGAGATTGCCCCTGCGGTCCGGCGCATCCGGTTCGTTCAGGTACCCTATTTCTTTCGGGGGTGTATCTCCACGGTCTAGCCATATCTCGATCTCCTGATAGAACCCCGAGTCGAACCGCCGGAGGCCATCCCCGTCACGACGTCGCGCCGCTTCCCCAGCAGCCAAAAAAGATATTGAAACCGTATCGCCCTATTCTCTGCCGCCGGTACCGATCAGGTCGACCAGCAGTGCTTTCTGGGCGTGGAGGCGGTTTTCAGCCTGGTCCCAGACGATGCTCTGCGGGCTCTCGATGGCCTCGTCGGTGATCTCCTCGCCCCGGTGAGCGGGCAGGCAGTGCATGACGACGGCATCCGGCGACGCGCGCTGTATAAGCTCTGTGGTTATGGTGTACCCGGCGAACGCCCGGAGCCGGGCGGCACGCTCGGCCTCGTCGCCCATCGAAACCCAGATGTCGGTGTAGAGGATGTCGGCGTCCGCTACGGCCGCAGCCGGGTCGTGGCCGATGCTGATCTTCGCCCCGGCACTTCGCGCCTGCTCCACGACAGCGTCTTTCGGTTGATACCCGCGTGGGCTTGCCACCGCGATCTCCATACCGGTCAGCGCGGAGGAGAGCAGGAGCGAGTTGCAGACGTTGTTTCCGTCGCCGATCCAGGCAAGCCGCAGCCCTTCGAGCGAACCGAACCGCTCTCTGATGGTCAGGATGTCGGCGAGGACCTGGCAGGGGTGCAGCTTATCGGAGAGGCCGTTGATAACCGGAACGGCCGTGTAGCGTGCGAACTCCTCGATGACTTCATGATGGTACGCCCGGATCATCACGGCGTCGACGTAGCGTGCGAGGACCCTCGCGGTATCCCGGATCTCCTCGCCGCGCCCGAGCTGCATGTCATGGGGGTTGAGAAAGAGCGCGTGCCCGCCGAGATCGGTCATCCCCACCTCAAAGGAGAGCCGTGTCCGGGTGGACGCCTTCTCGAAGATCATGGCGAGGCTTCTGCCCTGCAGGAGAGCGTGCTCCGCTCCCTCTTTCTTGAGAGCCTTCAGGCGCTCTGCCTCGCCGATGAGCCGGTTCAGGTCGTCCGCGGTCAGATCGGCGATCGAGAGAAAGTCTTTCTTCATAGGATCTCCTGCATGTGCCTGCACCGCCGGTCGAGGACCTCCTGTGTCCCGATATCCTTTCTGTGGAAGGCGCGGCCGTCTACGGCACAAGCCGCACCCTCCGCGACACGCTCCGCCTCTGCAAGCGTATCGGCGATGCCGACGAAGGCCAGCGTCCGGGAGGTCAGGGTGCGGAGCGTGCCCTCCCGCTCCTCCACGTTTGCATAGTAGGTGAGAGCGCTCCCGGTATCGCCGATGGAGAGGGGCTGGCCGGATACCGGTGCGTCCGGGTAGCCCTCCGGGACGAGGTATTTGCAGACCGTCGCCTTCTTCGCGAACGTTGCGTCCGATGCTGCGAGGTTCCCCTCCACGATCCGGCAGAGCAGCTCCGGAAAGTCCGACTCGAGGAGCGAGAGGACGTTCATCGCCTCGGGGTCGCCGAAGCGCGCGTTGAACTCGATGACTTTCGGGCCTTCCCGCGTGTTCATGAACTGCCCGTACAGGATTCCCCGGTAAGGAGCGGCGTGCGCCTTCATCGCGGCGACGGCATCCTTCATGATCTGCAGTGCTTTATCGTAATCTGCCGCCGTTACGAAGGGAAGCCGGTGGTCGGGCATCGAGTAGGATCCCATGCCTCCGGTGTTCGGGCCCATATCCCCTTCATAGGCGCGCTTGTGGTCCTGGACGAGCGGCATCGGCGCCAGGTGGGTGCCGTCGACGAACGCCTGGAGCGTGAACTCCTCGCCGATAAGCCGTTCTTCCAGAACGACGTCTCCTCCGAGCTGGTTCACGTACTCGACGGCTCCCGCCCTGTCCACGTGTTCGCCCATGATCCGAACGCCCTTCCCCCCGGTCAGCCCGATGGGTTTGATGGCAAGGTCGCCGTCGTGCGACTCGATGAAATCGCATGCCGCCGCAGCGTCGTGGAATATCCGGTACTGCGGACACCCGGCAATCCCGTGCTCCTCCATCATCCGCCTGCAGAACGACTTGTCGGTCTCAAGCCGTGCCGCTATCCTGTTCGGGCCTACGCAGGGTATCCCGGCCTCCTCGAGCGCATCTGCGATCCCTGCCTCGAGCGGAGCCTCAGGGCCGATGATCGCAGTATCGGCTCCGCATTCTGCGGCGAACTCTCTGATGCGCTGAACGTTGGTCTCTTTTTCTATCAGCACCCGCTCGGAGAGCCGGGCGATCCCGGGGTTCCTCCGTGCCATCGCAGAAAAAATCTGTACGTCGCTGTTGCAGGAGAGTGCTCTGGCGATAGCATGCTCTCTGCCACCACCACCTACAACAAGAATTTTCATATCCATCTATTTGGTCTCCCTGCCGTTTAATGGTTATTCGTCCAGAACCTCGCTGATCCGCACCAGCGCGGAGAGCGTCACCCCATGGGATGCGAACGTTTCAAAGGCGCCTGCTTCGCGGTCTACGACGGTCACCACGGTATCGATACGGGCACCGGCAGAGCGGAGCGTCTCCACACCATAGAGGGCACTCCCGCCGGATGTCGTCACATCCTCGACGAGCAGCACCGTTTTGTCCCTGACATTGCCGATAATGGCGCCCGATTTTCCATGCTCCTTCTCCTCTTTCCGGATTACCGCAAAAGGCTTGCCGCTTGCAAGCGACACCGCTACGGCGACCGGGACGGCTCCTACCGCGACGCCGGCAACGACCTCAAACTCCTGGGTCTCTGCAATTGCCTTCCCAATCGCTCCGAGAATTACCGGATTGGTCGTCGCAGTCTTGATATCGACGTAGTATCTGCTCCGTGCACCCGAGGCCAGTACGAAGTCTCCGAACTCTATTGCTCCCGAATCGATCAGCATTTGTGCGATAGCGTTTACCATGGTACGTCCTTCACTCCTGTGAGATATCCGATAATGTTTGCCGCCCGGTGAAGCAGTGGTGTCAGAATGAGAATCCAGATCGCTATAGGCACTGTTATGGTGTTAAAAAACCATTCCGGGTTCCCGATCAGAACGAGGAGGAATGCCCCGATCACCAGGTCATACTGGTCCGCGACAGGCCACTTCTCTCCCCGCTCCTTCCCGAGCCGGCGTTTGAGGAAACTCTTGGCGAGGTCTCCGAGCAGTGCTCCGGCGGCGAGGAGGCTCACCGAGAGGAGTGTCTGCTCCGGAAGAAACGTCCAACCCATAGCACTTCGCAGACTTATCTCGGCGACCCCTGCAAGGATGCCTATCAGTACACCGGCGAAGAACCCACGGTACGTCTTGCCGTTGCCAAAGATTCTCCGACCGTCGGAGAAGTTCCTGCCAAGGTCGATGGGCCTTCCGCCGCCGAAGAGTGCGGCCGCAGAGTTCGGCACGTATGCCGGTATCATTATCCATATCGCCGCCAAGAGAGAAACCACAATGTAAGCGATATCCATACTTCCGGTCGCCAATACTCTAGTATAAAGAGTAAATATAAAGATTAAGGTATCGAAATATGAGATACAGATGGACTACGGCACAGGTGATACGATGATTCTCAAGACGACAAAGAGCCTCTGTCCGGTATGTCGTGCAGTTCTGGATGCAGACGTAGTGGAGGAGGACGGAAAGGTCTGGCTGGTGCGGACGTGCCCTGAGCATGGCCTGTATCGGGGTCTGTACTGGTCGGACTCAGAAATGTACAAGCGATTCGAAGAGTACGAGGTTATCGGGAATGGTGTGGCAAACCCCCAGAAGACCGCAGCTCCGGAGGAATGCCCCCACGCCTGTGGGCTCTGCAACAACCACCGTTCGACCACCCTGCTCGCCAATATCGATCTGACCAACCGCTGTAACCTCAACTGTGATTTTTGTTTTGCAAACGCCCGTGCATGCGGTTTCGTCTATGAACCGTCGTTTGAGCAGATCGTCGATATGCTGCGCCTGCTGCGTGACGAGAAGCCTGTGCCGGCACCTGCAGTCCAGTTTTCGGGTGGAGAGCCCACGATGCGCGACGACCTTCCGGAGATCATCCGCACGGCGAAGGGTCTCGGGTTCCAGCAGGTGCAGATCGCGACAAACGGATTGGTGCTCGCAAAGGACGCTGGTTACGTGCAGGAACTCAAAGATGCCGGCCTGAGCACGGTCTACCTCCACTTCGACGGCGTCTCGCGGGCAACCAACCCGCTGCTCCCGCACAGCGAGAAAGCGCTCCAGAACTGTGCAGAGGTCGGTCTTGGGGTTGTGCTGGTGCCGACGGTCATTCGCGGAAGGAACGATCACGAGCTCGGGGAGATCATCCGGTATGCCGCCGAGCATATCGACGTCGTCAGGGGCGTTAACTTCCAGCCGGTGGCGTTCACCGGGGCCGCGAGCGACGACGACGTCGCAAATGAGCGTATCACCATCCCGGACCTTGCCGACTGCATCGATGAGCAGACGGGGGGCATCATCAAAAAGGACTTCTTCTACCCTGTCCCCTGTGTCGTTCCCGTCTCCGAACTCGTGGAAGCCTACACGGGCAAGCCGCAGCTCGTCTTCACGGCGCACCAGCACTGCGGCGCCGCAACCTATGTCTTTGTCACCGACGAGGGCATGATCCCGGTGAACAAGATGCTCGACGTCGATACGTTCTTCTCATCCATCAAGAAGATGGAGGCGAAGCTCCGGAAGGGCGGTTCGATCAATAAGTACGTCACGCTGGTCGAGGGAGTTCGCGACCTGCACGTCTCCGTGAAGAAAGGGGAGAGCGGCAACACGACGGAATTCTGGAAACTGATCGCAAAGGCGCTCGTCAAGCACAACTTCGAGGCCCTGCGAGAATTCCACTGGAACGCCCTCTTCATCGGCACGATGCACTTTATGGACAGTTTCAATTACGATACCCAGCGCGTGCAGCGCTGCTGCATCCACTATGCAACCCCCGACGGGCGCCTCATCCCCTTCTGCAGCTACAACAGCGGCCCGGTCTTCCGGGAGCAGGTCTGGAAGGCGTTTGCAAAAGACGCAGAGTAGGAGGTTCCGGTTCCCGTCTGTTTTTTGCCCGGACAAACCGGGCACTCCCGGCATCCGTCATCCGGCAGCTTTCAGGGAAACGGCAGGTCGATGCCGTCGGCATGCCGCATGGCAACGGCTGCGATGGCCAGGTCCTGGACGGCAATTCCCGTCGAGTCGAAGATGGTGACCGCCCCGGACGAAGAGCGCCGTTTCATTCCGATCACCACCTCGCCGAGCGTTCCGGCGATCTCGCCGGGGGTGTAGTGCCCTTCCCTGAGAGGGACATTGATCTCTCCCGAATGCACTGCCTGCTCTGAATCGTCCACGTACACCTCAGCCCGGCGGAGGAGGGCAGGGTCGAGTTCCTGTTTACCGGGGGCATCCGCGCCGATGGCATTGATGTGCGTCCCGTCGGCTATCCATGCCGCATCGACGACCGGCACGGTGGACGGCGTGGTGGTCACCAGGACGTCGCAGTCGCATGCCTGCCTGATGGGCACGCTGCGGGCGCTGTAGTCGGGGTACCTTGCTGCAAATGCCTCCGCATGCTTCTCTTTCCGCGTCCAGACCTTCAGTTCCTCGATCGCCAGCTCGGCGGCGATCGCCTCGACCTGTGCTTCGGCCTGTCTGCCGGTGCCGACGAGGCCGAGCGTCACCCGCCGTTTCGGCGAAAGATACTTTGCCGCGACGGCTCCGGCCGCACCGGTGCGCATGGCGGTGAGTTCCGTGGCATTGATGATCGCCTGCGGAAGGCCGGTTGCAGGATCGAGAAGAACGGTGAGCGCCATCACCGTCGGCAGACCCCCGGATCGATTCAGCGGGTGCACATTGACGACCTTCACCCCGGCGATGCCGAGTGCCGGCAGATAGGCGGGCATCGTCCGGAAATCCCCGGTATCGAAGGTTACGTAGATCTTCGGCGGCATCTGCACGTTGCCTCTGCCGTGTTCGGCAAACGCCATCTCGATCGCACGGTTCACATCGGGTATGGAGATCCGCCGCCACGGCCCGGCATAGTATCGCATACGAGTACTCATGCAGCGGAAGAAGAAAAATGAGTCTGGTTCGCTACGGCCTTACGAGATCTTCCTGGATGCGCCGTATCGCCAACCGGATGAGCCCGAGATGAGCATCCGGCTCTGTCAGGACACAGATGAAGAGTTCACCGTAGGGAGCGGTGATCAGTTTTCCTTCCGGGGATTCGAGGATGATCTGCGTGAGGTCACCCATCGCCATGTCGCTGACGATTCTGATGCCGGCACGGAGCAGGTCCTCGGCGACGGCGGCGATCTGCTCGACATCGGCGTTTCCGAATGACTGGAGCGCAAACCCCTCATGAAAGACCGAAACCGCAACGACGCCGGGCTGTTTTCCGATCTGCTCCAGCCGCTCCGCGCTCATCATCATCTCGATGTCCACCGGCTCCGGTTCAGGTTCCGGCTCCTCCACTGTCTCCCTGGCAACGGCGCAGCCGGCATCACAGCAGTAGTCCCATGCCTCGTCGAGCTCATCGGGCGTATATACCGCCATTTCACATTCGATCGTCGGCAGGCTCCGGATGCGTTCTATGGCCTCATCGCCCTGCTGGATCGAGATCCCGTCGTCATCTTCAAACCTGGCAGCAATCGGGTGCCCCGTCTCGACGACGAGGAACCCGGCGCCTTCAGGGTCGGTGATCCAAAGCCTCCCGGTAAATCCGGGGGTGATGCTCATGAGATTCTCGAGCGGCCCCTGCATCTTTCCAAGCAGTCTCCCATCAGGCAGCATCAGACTTCACAGAGCAGCGGTTATCCGGTCGCGGTTCTTTTTCAGTTCGTACCTGATCCTGCCGACGTTGACGTTTGCGTTCGCGACGATGGCGATCAGCTCGTCCTCGGAGAGCGGTGATAACAGGATGGGGCCGTTCTCGAGCTCGACGAGCATCTGGCTCATCTCCCCTTTCCCGAGCTCGATGCTCATTGCCTCCGACGTACCCATGCCGGTCGACGCCATCGCTCCGAGCGCCTCGATGTCGAGATCGCCGGCGGTCACACTCTCGATGACGAAGCCGTCCCGGCCTGCAACAACGGCGGCCGTCACTCCGTCAAGCTTCAGGAATTCTCCAAGAATCTGTTTTAACATTGGTATCTCCTCGTTTGGGATTGTTCAACCTCGATCCTGATAGGCATCCGGCCTATGGCGTGGGTGGCGCACGAGATGCAGGGGTCGTAGGCACGGATCACCATCTCGATCCGGTTTGCGGCGCTCTCGGTCACGGCACCGTTTTCTACGACACGCCGGGCCATATCCTCGACGCCCCGATCCATCGCGTAGTTGTTCTGGCAGGTCGCCACGATCAGGTTGCAGTGCTCGATCATGCCGTTCTCATCCACGGAATAATCATGGACCAGCGTGCCGCGGGGTGCCTCGATGATCCCGACGCCGCGCCGGTTCTTGACAGCCTGCACCGGTGTCCTGACATCCTCGCCGGTAATGCCGCCGTCCGAGAGGAATGAGACTGCCTTTTCGCAGCAGGCCATGAACTCGATGTACCGGGCGATGTTGTAGGCGAGGGTGGTCTGGGTATGCCTGCCGAAGGCCCCGCGGTACTCGGCGAGCGCCGCATCGGCATGCTCGCTTCCCATCTTCTCGATGATGTTGAGCCGGGCCAGCGGCCCGACCCGGTAGTAGTCGCCGGAGGTAAACCGGGCAAACTTCAGGTACGACCACGGTTCGGAGTACTCGTCGATATAGTCTGTGTACTCAGGACCCGCAAACGACCCGAGCCGGCTTCCGTCACGTCCGATCATCTCCACGGCGCCGTTGTAGGTCGAGAAGACGCCGCCGTCGCTCATGCCCATGAACGCGGTATCGACGGAGCCGTAACGCTGGTCGACATCGTCCAGCAGCCCGCGCGCGATCTCCCAGCCTTCCCGTGCTATGCCGAGCGACTCCTCCGCCATGGCAAGGAGTTCGGTCCGCCTGCTCTCGGAGAGCGGCATCGACATGCCGCCGGGAAGAGCATTCCCGGGGTGGATGGGCTTGCCGCCGATCGCTTCGCTGAGCCTCTGGCCGAATTTCCTGACCGCGATCGCCTTCTTCGCAATATCAGGCGACCGCTTTGCAAGCCCGAGCACGTTGCGCTCTTCTGCCGGCGCCTCGTGGCCGATGAGGAAATCGGGAGCCGCGAGCATGAAAAAGTGGAGCGCGTGCGAGTGGATGAACTGCCCGAGGTTGAGCAGTTCCCGCAGGTTTCTGCCGGTCGCGGGGGGCTCGACACTGAAGATCTGATCCGTCGCCTTCGCCGCGGCGAGGTGATGGGCTGACGGGCAGATCCCGCAGATCCGGGGGGTGATGCGCGGCGCCTCCTCGACGGCGGCGCCGATGAGGAATTTTTCAAATCCTCGCAGTTCGACGACCTGGAAGTGGGCGGATTCGACCTCTCCGGCATCGTTGAGGTAGATCTTAACCCCTGCATGCCCCTCGATCCTGGTGACCGGGCTGATGGTGATCTCTTTCATCCGCTCCTCTCCTTGACAAGGTCCCGTATCTTCGAGTTCTCTTTGTCCTCCATGATCAGGCTCCCGATGGTGAATGCATACATCGTGTGGGCGACGTCGTAGAACTCCTTCTCGACCTCTTTCTGCGGTTTGTCCGTCAGGTCGGAGATGCGCCGCAGCATCATGTTGTAGATGTCGCGGCAGGGTTCACGGAGAACGTCGAGGGACGGGCCGTTGCACCCGGTGCACGGCACGTTGTTCTTCGGGCATGCCGCCCCGCATCTCCCGAAGGTCACGCTTCCGAGACAGAGATATCCCTGCCCGAGCAGACAGTGCTCCCGGTCAGGTATGCCCTCGTGGCGCCTTTTGAGCGACCAGTTCTCAACAGGCCCCATCTTCCGGTCGCACTCCGCGCAGACGGACTTCCTGGAGAGAGCGAGGGTGTCGCCGGCGATGATCGCCGGGATGATCTGCCGCAAAAAAGCCTCTTTTGGCGGGCAGCCGGTGATGTAGTAGTCGATCTTCGTTATATCGCCGACCGCGAACGCCCGGTACAGGAACGGCGGCACGTCGTTGGGTATGACGCCGTCGTCATCTGCCGTCGCGGTTTCACGGTAGACGTAATTGAAGAGCTCGTCGTTGCTGCTGAGCATCGAAAGTCCCGAAACCCCGCCGTAACAGGCGCATGTCCCGAAAGCCACGACCTTCTTCGCCCGTTTCCGGAGCAGTTTCAGGCGTTCGTGGTTCTCTTCGTTTCTGATGGCGCCGGTCACGAATGCGATATCAATGCCCTCGGGCGGTTCCTTGACGTCCATAATCACCGGTGAGTAGACGATATCCGCCTGCGCTACGAGGTCGAGGAGCATCTCGTGGAGGTCGAGGACTGCTATCGTGCATCCCGAGCATCCTGCCAGTTCTTCGATTGCTATCTTCACGGAATGCACCTCATTTCAGGATGAGCTTTTTGAGACAGGCGTTCGGCCCGGTATGGACGATCTCAAGTTTCGCCCTGCGGCCGGTGATCTCTTCGATGGCTCCTACGACATATCCGAAGAGCGTCTGGCAGAGCGGGCCGCCCTGCTCCTGTCCGTTTCGCCGCAGCGTCTGGCGCACGATACAGTCGTGGAAGACGAGATAGATGAACGTCTGCCCGTCTTCCTCAATGATGAAGTTCTCTTTGTCTTCGGGCTTCCAGACCTCGAAGGTATACTGCCCCCGCAGGAGGTCTGAGAGCTCGTGCAGCGCTTCTTCCACATCATCGCGTTTCTGGAAGTATTTGGCGATCTCGTGGCCGAACTTTTTCCCCGCCCGATAGGTGACCGCATTTGCCCCCCGGCCTGCGATCTCCTCGAGGGACCGGATGATCAGTCCGTTGAGTTTCATCACGCCATGGAGCGTCTCTTCCATCTCGCTTGGGCGCGGCGTGCATTCGAGGGGAATGTCTTCGGAGCGATAGACGATGTCGGTGTGAAAACTCTCGTGCAATTCGTCGATATAGGATGCCGTCATCATATCACCCTGTTCAGCATTTCACAGACCCGCATGTCGATGTAATGCCTCCGTGCCGGGTATATGCCCCGGTGCTCAAGTGCCTGAGCCGGGCAGATCTCGTGACAGGAGAGGCATCCCATGCAGTTCTTCGGTTTGACGGGGACACTTACCCCGTCCCGGAGTTCATAGACATCCATGGGACAATCCTTGACACAGAGACCGCATCCGACACACGCGTCGGTATCTACACGTATATCCATCCTTGTAGCCTCATGATCGATTCAATCACTTTGATATAATCAAGCCACGACATATAAATATGATGGTTTCTGTCTGGCTGTCTTCAATCATTTTCTCATAATATCTCCGTTTTTATGTCGGGTTTGAAGGTGCGGGCTATCCAATGCACGGCACGGATCCGTTCGTGGGTGGTGTCCTGAGAAGCACCTGGTGACTCCTCGTGCGGGTTGCAGGCAGGTCGCGGTGCCACTTTGCCGCCCTCCCGGGTTTGGGGGGGCGCAGTGGCAATCACATGCAGGGGAGGGGGATGCCCCATATACGCTACCGTAGCCTCTGGGTGCACCGAAATTCCTGGTGCTATCGGCGGGATCCAGGCACGTGATGAGATCCCATCTCTTGCTCCGGATGACCGCAGTCCGGGGTATTCGGGGGCACGGCTTTCCCCTGGGTATCGCCATGACTGCCCCCGCCCCGTGAGGGGCGGGGGAGGAGGCCGGAGGCCGGGTGGGGCGGGGTTGATGAGGTCTGTGGATCTTCGCGGGAGACAGGGGAGGGGAAAACCCCTCCCCGTCGGCCTCACCCCGGGGGCGCTTAGCCGCCACGGTCCGCGGCATGGGGAGACGCCCGGGAAAACGGTCGTCCCCGGCACCAGCCCGGTCAGGGGAAAAACGCGGTATACGCTTGAATCCCCGTATCGAAGGGTAGCGCTAATGGGGGCACACACCTCCCCCGGTCCATCCCGACGAAGACACACCTCATGATCCGGTATTTGCACAGTAGATTCGGGCAGCGGAGGGAGGCGGAGCCGTCCCTGAACAGAGCAGGGTATCACGATTCATCGCCCAGGTCTGTGGCCGATATGGCTACAGCAATGGTTTTCGGTAATGAATACAGGATTGATCGCGGCAGGATACGTTCGGTTAGATTTCCCAAAAGAAATTTTTTAATCCAATCCTGGAGCACTATCGCACTCTTCGGAGCAGATCTCCGAGATGTTCTCCCGACGTCGGCACCGGGCAGAAAGTAAAAAAAAGACGTTCATGCCGCTTCCCCGGCAGGAGCGGTTCACCTGGCTCATCTGAAATTGATGTTTTTAGTGGCAGAGATGAGCATCTCCAGATCCTGATTTGAGAACTCCAGATTCTGTCCGAGCTGGTCAAGTTCATCCTGCTGCTGTTTGATGCGCCGGTACATGACGTACATCATGAAGAGCTGAAAAAGAACGACGAGGGCGAAGAAGACGAGCAGTAAGCGCTCAAGAGTCATCGTTTCCCTCTGAAGAGTGCTCTGGCCAGCCGGTCGACGAATCCCTCCCGTGCGGGTGTATCCGGTTCCTCCGCGGGACTCTCAATGCCGGCGAGATTCGCAGAGATGCGTCGGAACGCCCGGGATGCAGTGGAAGAGGGATATTTGACGACGATCGGAAGACGGCCCGCAGATGCGCGCCGGACGTTCGGGTCTTCGGGAATGATGCCGATGATCCGAACGCCGAGCAGTTTCTCCATCTGCGCCCGGCTCATCTCGCCGTTGCTTGTGGTCACCCGGTTCAGGATTGCTCCTTCGACGCGCCCTCCCACCGTCTCGGTCAGGATCTTTGTCTTCAGTGCATCAACGATGGAGGAGATCTCCGGATTGACCACCAGAATAACCCCGTCTGCGACGGTCAGCGGAATGACACCGTCTCTGCTGATGCCTGCCGGTGCATCGATAAGCAGTACGTCGAAGTCATTGACGATATCGTTCATGACGTCCCGCAGGCGGTCCGGGTTGGAGTTCTGGAATCCCTGCAGCGAAAGGCCGCTTGGAACCACTTTTACACCGAGCGGCCCGTCATAGATGGCATCTTTGACTGCCGCTCTCCCCCCGAGGACTTCGTGAAGCGTTACCGGAAGGTTCTCAAGCCCCAGAATGAGCCCGAGGTTGGCCATCCCGACATCTGCATCCAGAATACAGGTCTTTTTACCGTACTGCGCAAGCATCGGGCCGAGGTTTGCCGTAACCGTTGTCTTCCCTGTCCCCCCTTTCCCGGATGCAATCGTATATACCTGAACCATTCAACCACACATTCCCTGTCGTGTATCTTTTGGTCTTGCCGACATCAATTACACCCATCTCTGGAGGGCATCACCAACATCGTTCTTCAGCAGTTCCAGGGCGTCTCCGGGGATCTGCCGCATCGTTCGAGCGACACCGATCACCGTCTCTCCTTTGTGGGGGACGCCGATAAGCGTGACTTCCTTCTCATCGGGCGTCTTCCCCTGAAGGTAGAGATAACTGAATTCCGCCGCCTCCTCCTGCGGGTCCGGGCGGGTCGACCCGATGACGAGGCCGTCCGACGAGGCGAGTGTGAAAGATGTGAGACTATACTTCTCGCCGATGGCCGAGAGGTGAGCCTGCATGCTCTCCGCACCGGCCAGATCGATCTCGGATCGCACCGTGCTCTGTGACTCGGCAGGAACCGGATCTGCATAGCCCAGGTGTTGCTCAAGGGAAGACTTCACCTGCGGCTGAAGGGTGACCCTCTGGTGGAGATCCACGATCATCGCAAGATCCGTGCGGAGGTTCACGATCCAGTACAGGCATCCGGCAACGGCGATCACCAGAATGACTGCCGTTATCGCTACAAAGGTCAGAAGGAACAGAGTGTATCCTGTTGGGTCCATAGACGGGTATCAACTCCTACGCATCGCTGTCCTGAATAAGGTGCTCCAGATCGATTCTCCGGAGCAGATCCTTACAATCCGTCCTGAACGAACCGTTGAGGGTTTCGAGATCCATGGCCTCGATCATCTGGACAAGGGCGTCGAGCTCTTCATGCTGCCCCTGGTCGGCCGCGACCGGTCGACCGGTACTCCCCTGCGACGTGCGCTCTGTTGGCGCAGTGGGAGGTGCTGGCTGCGTGCGACGCTCCGGGCGTGCGGGGGGTCTCTCTGTCGCTCTGACCCTGCCGCCTCTCGTCCCTTTCTCTCCTCGCACGGCAGCCCCTATCTCGAAACTCCGGTTGAACTCCCGCGTCAGTTTGATCTGTTCGGATGTAAGGATATTCAGTTCTGCAGTCGCCTCGCGGTCCCACTTTTCCTTTGCGTCGTCCAGTGCATGCTGTCCTTGTTTTGCACCGCACCCGGCGAGCAGCACCTGCCCCCTATCGTATACTAGAATGGTGCTCTCACCTCCGAGTGCTATGGTGCAGTACCCCGTAAACTGCGTCTTCTGCAGTTCGTCCGTCAGTGAACGGATGGTGACTGACTTATAAATGCGGTGGAACTTTCCGCGCGGCAGCTGCATACAAACACTTCACGCCACTGTTATTTAACATACCGCGTATTTATATTTTTGTCGTTATTGGTATCTCTCCAGAAGTGGATGTCGGCAATATTCTGTAACTACAGGAACGCAAAAAAGTATCCGGGTGCTGACGGGTTTTATCACTTCGTCTCACCGTGCACACCTCCGGATGCTTTTCTGGTCTCCTCGTCGACTGTCGGACAGCCCGTGACGTCGACCGCCACCACCCTGGCCGGTGTCCCGCGTTCGCGTACGATGCAGAACACGTCCGGAAGGCTGCTCTTCTGCAGCCCGAGCGTGTCGCGGCACGCCTGAAAGGGCTCGCCGAATACGCGGACGTCCCTGTGATGCACGGCGTGCCGGCACTTCGTGAGGCGACCGAGCATGCCCCGGGCGCGGTGCAGACTGCTCTCCCGTTCGTGCCCTGGTCTGCTGCACCCCGGTTGCCCCTTTCCCGCTCTGGCGATCTGCAGCCATCCTGCTGCTGCTCTTTCGGTCCAGGTGCCAGTACCTAAACCAATTCAAAAAAAACTGGCGATCTGCAGCCATCCCGCTGCTGCTCTTTCGGTCTTTTAGAACCTCACAGGCCCGATTGAATTCCTGCGCCAGTTCGATCTGTTCGGGTGTAAAGATATTCAGTTCTGCGGCTGCTCCGGCCGCCCCCTGTCCCTGCACGGTATCCAGTGCAGCATCTCCTCTCTCTATGCCGCACTCGGCGAGCAGCACCTGCCCCCTATCGTATACCAGAATGGTGCTCTCACCTCCGAGTGCTATGGTGCAGTACCCTGTAAACTGCGTCTTCTGCAGTTCGTCCGTCAGTGAACGGATGGTAACTGATTTATACATGCGGTGGAACTTTCCGCGCGGCAGCTGCATACAAACACTTCACGCAGCTGGTATGTAACACGCCCCACGTTCATAGTTCTATCGCTCGTGGGACCGCCCCAGAAACGTCTCCCCGATATCGGGTGACGATGTGGATACGCCGAGACATCAGGGAAAGGATACAGCGTTACTCCTTCATCTCCCGAAGTACGCATGCATATGCTGCCCGTACTCCCTCTTCCACCGCGGGATCGAGCCTGTCTGAGTATTCCTCCACCGAACCGACCTCGATACCGACCGTCACCACCTCGGTCGGTATCCCGAGTTCGCGTGCGACTGCGATGACGTCTCCAAGGTCGATCTCATGCAGCGCGAGCGTGCCGCCGCGTGCCGGAGGGTTCCCCCGAAAGATGCGGACGTCGCCGATGCGGTTGCCGATCCCGACCATTGCATCCACAACGACGACCTTTGTACATTCCTCCATGAGCGGTATCAGCCCGAGCCCCCCGACGCCGGCGTCTACCGCATCAATATCAGGGTTGTTCTCATGCAGGAGGTTCAGCACTGCGATTCCTGCCCCGTCGTTTCCCATAAACGGGTTTCCGCAGGCGATGACGCGCTTATGGGGGTCAGTAGCGGTGTTCATCTTCACCACCGGTTTTATTGTGCCGGGTAGAAAAAGGTACGTACGAACCGCCCGGGAAGCGTCAGCACTCCTGCAGCGGAGAGGCGAACGTGAGAACCATGATCTACATTGTACCGAAACCGACCGATACGCCCGATGACAACTCCACCGGGCAGGTAATCCATGAGCTTGAGAAGGCCGGGGCAGCATATCGGATACTCGACCTCGACGACGTCGACCCCTTGAAGAGCGGGCTTGCGCACGAGGTCATCTGGGCGTGCGGCATCAGACAGAACGGCCACCATTTCGAGACGCTGAACGTTTTGTCGCTGGAGAACCGCGTCGTCAATACGCCGGAGAGCATCGTCACCTGCGCCTGCAAGGTGATGACGTCGGCGCTGCTGATCCGCCACGGCGTCCCGACGCCCACCACCCTGTTTACCTCTTCGCCGGACCGTGCGCATGCGTTCATCGGGGAATATGGAAAGGCTGTATATAAGCCCCTGTACGGATTTGACGGAAACGGCATCCGGCTTGTCACCGACGGAGGTGACCTTGGGGAGCCGCCGTGGTACCTGCAGGAGTACGTCTGGAACGACCGTGATTTCCGGGTGTTTGTCATCGACGGGGAGGCCGTCGGCGCGATAGAGCGCGTCTCCGACAGCCTGACGCACAACATCCACCAGGGAGGGATCGGAAGGCCGGTCGAGATTGATGAAGAGATGCGCTCCGTCACCGAGGCTGCCGCCACCGCCATTGGGATCGACTACTGCGGCGTGGATCTGCTCCGTGACGGTGACGGATATACCGTTCTTGAGGTGAACGGGACGCCGAACTGGCACTGCATGGCGGCACCGATACCCCGGCTGCTTGCCGCATTCCTGATGGAGAAGGAACGGGAGATGCGGGCCTGAGGGGCGTGCCCCATATACGCTACCGTACCCTCTGGGTGCACTGAATTCCTGTTGCTATCGGCGGGGTTCAGGCAATTGATGAGGCCGAATCTATTGCTCCGGGTGACCGCAATCCGGAGTATTCGGGGGCACGGCTTTCCCCTGGGTATCACCATGACTGCCCCCGTCCCTTGAGGGGCGGGGTTGATGATATCTATGGATCTTCGCGGGAGACAGGGGAGGGGAAAACCCCTCCCCGTCGGCCCCACCCCAGGGGGCGATAGCCGCCACAGTCCACGGCATGGGGAGACGCCCGGGACAAGCCCGGTCCGGCACCAGCCTCATCAGGGGAAGAACGCGGTATACGCTTGAATCCCTTTGTCGAAGGGTAGCGCTAATGGGGGCCGGCCCCTCCCCCGGTGCGATCGCCGCTACGCTCCCGGATGTTTCCTGGAACATTGCCGATTGCCGCCACGTGTCGTCGGGATTTGGGGGGAGGCGGACGTCGGGCGGATCCGGTGCCTTTGCATGCGGTCTTCTCCGGCTTCCGGGGTTCGGGACGAGCGCAGCGCCCGGGGTGCCGGGAAGGAGCTCTCCTGAAAAACGTTACAGAGATCCGTCGGCGAAGAGGGTTGTTGGGTGAGCGTTTGAAAAAGATATTCTAATATTTATTGAAGATATTCGATCTCTTTGAGCGTTTTTTCCGCAAGTTCCCGCATGCGCGCCGAGATTCTTCCTGATGACGAAAACTCCACGTCTTTCATTGCGTTTGCAAGCTCTGTTCCGAGGACGAATATGGCATATTTATGCTCCATCTTGCTCTTATGAACCTGCGTCGGGTCGATCTTCAAAGAGTAATACTGTGAGAATTTTAGTTCAGGGTTCATCATTTCAAAAAAGTCTTTAATTTCCGTAAGAATCCCATGTAACGTTATAAGCTCTTCCTTGTGCATATTCCGTCCCTGAAATAAAAATTGTAAATATAAACATATATAAATTTGCACTAGCCAATCAGTCACCCTATCTTTATAAGCCTGAGAGAGAGCGGGCGCTTGATGATGCCTTTGAAGTCTCGTGCAGCGACGTATTCCAGGTTTTTACTGCCGAGCAGATCGAGCATCCTCTGATCGACCACCCGGTCGATGACAAGCCCTTCGATGTTTCCATTCAGGTCCTCAAGCACGCTCTCCACGTCCGCCGCATTCGATTCCTTCATGACGGTAAAATCGGGGGTGAGGAAGCGTGCACGCTTTCTGTCCCTGACGTCCGCGATATGGTCTCCGAGTGTCGGTGTCGTCTTTGGCGCTTCTTTTCCCCGTGCCTGCTGCGGGGCGGGGTTCGCAGGAGGAGCCTCCTCCTCGACCGGGACCCGGATCTCGGTGACGATCGTCTTTGCCGGCACCGCCGGTTCCGACCCTTCCCGCTCGATCGCCTCGACGGTGAGCTCGGCCGGCACTTTGTTCCGGAGCGCCTTGACGATCTCTTTGCGGCTCAGCCCTTCGACGCTTTTGCCCCGCGGGCAGTATGCCACAAAGTCGATGTCGGCGATCTGCAAGAGTTCGCGCAAGATCAACTCGCCGCCGCGGTCGCCGTCGAGGAACGCCGTCGCGGTCTTGCGGGAGCAGAGATCGATGATGATATCCGGGACGTTCGTCCCCTCCACGGCGACTGCATTCTTGATGCCGTAACGGAGGAGGTTGATGACGTCCGCCCGTCCTTCGACGACGATGATCGCATCGGAGTCGATGACGTTCGGGCCTGCCGGCACCTTCTCGTTGCCGAGCAGCTCGAGTTTCTCGATCCTGATGACCTCCCGCACCTCGTCGAGCAGGTCGTTGCTGTTGATCTCGCCTTCGTCGAAATTTTCGAGGAGCAGCTCTTTTGCCCGGTTGACGATGTTGCGGCGTTTCGTCACCCGGATATCCTCGATTCTGTCGACGGCTACGCGGGCTGCGCAGGGGCCGACGCGGTCGATGGTCTCAAGGGACGACGCGAGAAGCGCCGTCTCTGCGCGGTCGAGCGAGGAGGTGATGAGGATCTCGCCCTTCGTCTCACCCCGTTTTGTGGTTATCTGGACATCTATCCTTCCGACACGCCCCGTCCGCTGAAGATCCCGCAGGTCGAGGTCTTCGCCGAGTAAACCTTCGGTCTGGCCGAATATGGCACCGACCACATCAGGTTTATCGACCACCCCCTCTGTCTGCAGGATAAGGTGAATAAGATACTTGGTAGTTTCCGGTGAATACATGTGAGCACCCCCGCCATGCGGGAACGTAATTGCCATATGTCATGCAAAGATTCATATGCCTGAGCATAGGTCAAGCTATATATCTATAATGAAATTACTTAAAGTCAGTGGCCTCCCCATCAAACGGACTGGGGGCGTTACATGACAAAAATACCGGAGATCCTGCAGTATTTTTAAATACTTGCTGAAATATATTGGTGTTGCTTATACTGCGCCGCGCAGCATATCTCTTCGGGTTCTCAGGTGCCGAGAAGCGGTTTGAGAACGGCGAGCACATCAGCGCGCGCCTTCCCGATGATTTGAATGCTCTTCTGGGACGATGTGGCTCCCGAGGCTATTGCTACGGACGATTGCGGGATGCCGATTGTATCGGCTACCACTCTGACGATCTCTTTATTCGCTCTTCCGCCGACGGCGGGTGCCGCAATCTGGCAGCGGATACTTCGCCGCCACTCGTTATAGCCTGCAGGGAAAACAGTCTTTTTTGCACCTGCGGAGACGTCGAGTGCGATACGTACGCCCGTATCCGTTTCGGTTACTGCGTCTGCAAAGGAAGTCATACGACCATCTGAGATGTTTCAGAAGTGTCGCCCGACACTAACAAGCGTGGATCACCGGTGGCTGGTGCCGTACCTCACCCGCTTTTACCCATATGCCGGGCGTGCCTGTCGCGCACCTGGGTTGTCCCGTGGTTCATGTCCAGGCATCTCGCCAGATGATCACCCGGGGACCTATAAAGTGCGCTATATCGGCTATGTACTATAGGTCTTCTGAGGTATTATATCCAGCCCCCGGATGCCAGCGGGGGAGGGCGGCGGCAACTGCGCCGTCATGGTATGCGCGCACCCCCTGCACGATGACTTCGGCCGGGAAGACGGCATCGTATCCTGCGTACGGCGACCACCCGCACCGCGAATGGAGCTGATCCGGGTCGACCTTCGCTATTGATTCCGGATACAGGGCGTAGTCGGCACGGTCCCCGGGCGCAAAACCTGCGCGCGGGATGCCGAGCAGGTCGGCGGGTTTCCAGGAAGTCTTTTCGATCACTGATGGCAGGGGGATACGCCGCTTGCGCGCCTCCGCCACGAGCAGCGGAACCATCGTCTCGACGCCCGGGATGCCCGAGGGTGCGGCGGCAATCCCGCGGCTCTTCTCTCCATGCGTATGCGGGGCGTGATCGGAGGCGATGACATCGATCTTCTCCCAGCGCGACCAGAGGCGTTTTCTCTCGCGCTCGCTCCGAAGCGGTGGGTTCACCTTCCCGGCGGCATCGTCGGGGTCGAAGGCTTCCCGGGAGAGGAAGAGGTGGTGCGGCGTCACCTCCACAGACCCTCTGGCTGCGTCCACGGCGTCGGCGGTGCTGAGGTGGCAGAAGTGGAGGCGGAGACCCGGCGGCGCCAGTCTGCCGACGGCTGTGACCGCCAGGACCTCGCCGGCCGCCGGACGCGCCCTGTCGTGGCCGGTGAGCGTTGCCAGCGGCCGGTCGCCCGCGACCTCCTCGGCATGAACCGTGGCAAGCCCGCCGAGCTGCCGTATCCGCTCAAACAGAGGTGCGAGGATCTCCGGCGGGAGCGCTTCACCGTAGCTTGAGGGGGCGGCGAAGGTCTCGCCGAATGCCAGCGCCCCTGCGCGCCACATCCCCGCAAGATCGGCATCGCCGGTGACGCCGGCGTTCACCGCAAACCCGCAGACGGCCTGCCTGTGTGCCTCTTCCACCCGCGAGCGCAGGCGCTCTGCGGTGGTGATCGGAGGGATGGTGTTCGGCTGGTCGACGACGACCGTCACCCCGCCGGCGACGGCGCTTGCTGTTCCTGTCGCAAAATTCTCTTTGTATGCCTGCTCGCCGCCCCGCATGTGGACGTGCATGTCGACGGCGGCCGGCAGGCAGAGCAGACGGCTGCAGTCGACGGTCTCGGCCGCCCGGAGCGGAGCGCCGACGTGCCTGACGACGCCCCTATCGACGGAGACGTCTGCGACCCGTCCGTCCGGGAGGGTCACGTTTTTGAGGAGAAGGTCTACCGGTTCTGTCATCCGAGAATCGCCTGTATATCCTCTTTTCGCGCATAATGCACTTCAACCATGTGGTGGGGCTTGTAGCGCATCTTCGCCTCCCGCAGTCCGGGCACGCCCATGTCGCACTCGCGGTCGAGGCAGAGGTACCGGTCGGTGAGGGCGGCTGCGGTCTCGGCGTTGATCGCCCGGTAGATGCCGCGGTAGGCTTCGGGAAGCGCTTTTTCAAAGTGCACGACCGCCGTTCTCTCGTTCAGGTGCCCAACAACCGATATCGCGCCGATGCTCTCACCGACCCTGATGATCGTCCCGCAGAGGTGCAGGTCGAAGAAATGCTCCATCGCAAAGAGGACAGCTTCTCTTTCGTACGAGAGTATCGGCACCGAATCGCAGTCCTTCCACTCACACCAGACGATAAGGAACTCAAGCACCTCATCGATATTCTCCCGCGTGATCGGCTCGACCCTGTAGGAGAACGCTCTCCTGAATTTGTTGAGGTTCCTGCGGATGTTGAGGTACTCCCCGCCGGGGAGCAGGGCGAGGTCGTCCGTTTTATAGATATAGTCGAAGAAGTCCCGGTCCGGGTGCAGGGGGAGCGCGGGGTAGACCTCCCGGATCCACGCGGTTGAATCCGGGTCAAGCGTCAGCAGCGGTCTTTCGCCGCCGGTGCGTGCGGCAAGCTCCACGACCGCCTCGATGAGGTCGCGGTTCTTCGGGCCTATCGGTGCGCGGTACGTCGTCTCGCCGCCGATGGTGCTCGAGATCATGATCGCATCCCCGGCGACGGCGTAGCGGTAGTCTGCGTAGTGGTTCCAGCAGACCATATTCGCGAAGGTATTGTCGCTATGCACCTGGGGGTAGCGTGCGTAGTGTTCGCAGAATATATCCCGATCTTCCAGAGTTACCGGCTTGAAGTCTTTCTCCGACAGCATTCTCTCACCGCTCACCATAGTAGCGCATGGGGACATATCCCTCGAGTCTTCCGAAACCCAGCGGCAGATAGAACTCGTCCGTCCCGGGTTCGGCGATCAGGCCGATCCAGCCGAGACCTGCAGCAGTACATTCGTTCAGCAGCGTTGATACCACCTTCGATCCGATCCCCCTGCCCCGGTATTCGGGCAGGACAACGAGATCCTGGATGTAGCCGTCCGAGACGCCGTCGGATATGATCCTGCCCATCCCGACGGCCCGATCGGTTGCAGGGTCGATGGCGACGGCAAATGCGAAGCTCCCCCGGATGAGCGCGGCCAGAGCCGCCGGGTCCCACTCCTCGCTCCACCACCCGCCGGCACGGTAGAGATCGGCTATCGTCTCTTCATCCCATGCGGTCACGATTCGTATCTCGATATCCGTCTGCTGCTCCATGGGTTCTCCATCTCCGGTCTCTGATCCCTTCCGTATGCCATAAAACAGGTAGTGGTCGCCGTGCACCGTGTGCTGATAAAAAAGGGTGCTGAGGACTTCTTTAGCAGACCCGGGGAACCGGGTCGCCGACCGGCGGTTCGATGAACCTCTCTCCGCCGATGGCCGTCCGCATGACGACGCTCTTGCCCTCGACGACCGTCCCGATGATCGCCGCGTCCCTGCCGTAGGGGTGCGACCGGAGCGCCGCAAGCACGGCCTCGGCGTCGCCCGGTGCCACGCCCATGAGCACCTTCCCTTCGTTCGCCACCTCGAGGGGATCGATGCCGAGCATCCCGGCAGCGCTCCGGACGTTCTTTCTGATCGGCAGATGCTCCTCCTCGATGACGATGCCCGTGCCGCTCTTGTGCGCCATCTCGTTGATGGCGTTGGCGAACCCGCCCCGGGTCGGATCCTTCATCGCATGGATATCTCCCGCTGCCAGCGCGTCTTCGATGAGCGTCCAGAGCGGGGATACGTCCGAGCGGATCTGGCCGCCGAAGTCGAACCCCTCGCGGTGCGCCATGATGGCGATCCCGTGGTCGCCGAGCGTGCCGCTGGTGATGATGGTGTCGCCGACGATGAGGCCGTTGTCGCGCACGACCGTCTCGGCGACGCCGATCCCTGCGGTGTTGATGACGATGCCGTCGAGCGCGCTGCGCTCCAGCACCTTCGTATCTCCGGTGACGAGATTTGCACCGCACTCGCCGAGCGCCTCGTCCATCGAGGCTACAATCCGCTCAAGGTCGGCGACGTCGAATCCTTCCGGGATGATCATGCCGCAGGAGAGCGCGATCGGTCTGCCGCCCATCACCGCGAGATCGTTGACCGTCCCGCAGACGGCAATCCTGCCGATGTCGCCCCCCGGGAAGAATATCGGAGAGACGACGTGGCTGTCGGTGGTGAATACAATGTTCTGGCCGTTCAGCGGAATTACCGCTCCGTCGTCCAGCGATTCAAGGCCGATTCCGCCGGCGTTGTTGTGCTTCAGGTTCGTGATGGTCGCAAGAAGTTCGCCCATCACCTCGCCGCCGGCACCATGCATGAGGTTTACTTTCATGTCACATTCACTTCTCAGAGAGAGCTGTATCGATGGTTTTGGGATGTGCCGTCCCGGGTCTTCTCTCGCGACGGTCGGTTCGGCTGATGCGAATTGTTTGGCCGATAATCAGATAAGATACACGCTTTGTACGTCGGAGGCTTCTGCGGTGCCCGCACCGTCAGTCTGCGACCTCTATCTCGATGTTGGTGACTACGACTTCCCTGCCGTCGACGATCTCAGGCAGCTTTCCACACTCCGGGCAGACGAACCGTTCGTTCCCCTCGTAGCCGCAGGGGCACCTGCTCCTGGTCTCGACATCGCGGCAGTCGAGCCGCGCGCCGGTAAAGAGCGGGTCCTCCTCGATGATAACGTCGAAGAGGAACTTCACCTGCTCGGGGTTGACCATCGCCATCGCGCCGAAATCGACGTGGACACAGGTCACCTGCGCTGCCTGGTTCTCAAGAGCTGCACGCCGGGCGGTCGAGTAGATGTCGTAGGCGATGCTGTACTCGTGCATTACTCCTCCATCATCGCCGCATAAACCTGACGGAAGATCTCGCGGGTCTCAAGCCCCTCCTCCCGGGAGAGTTTCTGGATGGCGAACCCGACGTGGACAAGCACGAACTCCCCGACCTTGACATCCACCAGGTCGAGCCGGACCTCCTGCTGCAGGTCGCCGAAGTCCACAACGCCGATATTTTCCTCTTTTATTTCCAGCACTTCAGCGGGCATTGCGATGCACATAGCAGTTCCTCATAAGTACTTTGGATGATGCGGACAAAAAAGGTTGGCACTCCTGCAGAAGGTGCAGCCTGCAGGCAAATCCTGCATTTTTTTCCGGACACTCCGGTGTCCGGTACGGTGCCGGGAATACTCGGCCGCTGCACCGGGCGGAACAATACCATTATATGATGCACCCGCACTGCATCGGTTGTTCTGCAGCGGGAGTGCGGGATGCCCCCGGGCATGGTCGGGAGAAGATAGGTCTGCTGCGGCGTCTGCACCCCGCTGCCCGCGAACGATGCCGGAAGTGGTGATGATGCGAAGGAAAACGGTTCGGGATATTGATGTGAGCGGCAGGCGGGTACTGGTCAGGACCGATTATAACGTACCGATGGATGATCACGGCGTCATCTCCGACGATATGCGGATACGGGTGACGCTGCCCACGATACGCTATCTGCAGGAGAGAGGAGCGCGGATCATCATCTGCTCCCACCTCGACCGGCCCGGCGGGAAGGTGGTGGAGAGCCTCCGGCTTGCTCCGGTGGCCCGGCGGCTGTCGGAGCTGCTCGGCGAGCCGGTCATGCCTCTCCGGGAGGTTGTCGGAAGCGGGGTGGAGAGCGCGGTTTCGGAGATGCAGCAGGGGGATGTCGTCATGCTGGAGAATCTCCGGTTCAATCCCGGGGAGAAGGCGAAGGATCCGCAGTTCGCAGAGGATCTTGCGCGTCTTGCGGATATCTACGTCAACGACGCATTCGGTGTCTCGCACCGGGCTGCGGCATCGCTTGTGGGCGTCCCGCAGCACCTGCCGGCGGTGGCGGGGCTGCTGCTGCAGAAGGAGCTTGATGCCTTCGCCGACGTTCTGGAACAGCCGGAACGGCCGTTTGCAGCGGTGATAGGCGGTGCCAAGGTGAGCGACAAGCTGGGCGTTCTGGAGAACGTCCTCACCCGGGTGGATCACCTGCTTATCGGGGGAGGGATGGCGTCGACGTTCATCCGGAGCGAGGGGTACGGCACCGGAGCTTCACGCGTCGAAGCGGAGCAGCTGGACGCGGTCCGGCAGATCGAGAAGAAGGCGCAGGCGCAGGGCGTCGATCTCCATCTCCCGAGCGACGTCGTGGTGGCCGATTCGTTGAAGGCGGACGCGCAGGTCCGCACCGTGCCGGCGGCCGAGATCCCCGACGGCTCCATGATCGTCGATATCGGCCCCGCCACCATCGATGATTTTGCGCGGACGCTCTCGCGGTGCCGCACCGTCGTCTGGAACGGGCCGATGGGGGTCTTCGAGAACCCCGGATCCGCTGAGGGGACGCGCAGAATCGCCGCCGCGATCGCATCCATCAATGGAACGACGGTTATCGGTGGCGGTTCGACCGCTGAAGCGGTAGAAAAGTTCGGGTTTACAGACCGGATGTCGCATATATCGACCGGAGGCGGCGCCGCACTTGCACTGCTGGCGGGAGAGCGCCTGCCCGGCGTGGAGGCGCTCCCGGTGCGGGAAGCGGAGACGATCGGGACGGCGGCCTGATCTCTGGGAGAGATGATGAAGCGGATCGGGGTCCTGACGAGCGGCGGCGACGCGCCGGGCATGAACGCCTGTATCCGTGCGGTGGTGCGCACCGCACTCGCAAATGAGCTGGAGGTCGTCGGGATTCGCCGGGGGTATGCCGGGCTCATCCGGGGAGAGACGGTGCCGCTTGACCGGAGGGCTATCCGGAACACCATCCACATCGGCGGCACGATCCTCGAGACCTCCCGCAGCCCGGAGTTCCGGACGCCGGAAGGTCGGACCCGCGCTGCAGCGAGTATCGAGGAGGCGGGTCTCGACGGGGTGGTGCTGATCGGGGGCGACGGGACGTTCCAGGGCGGCAGCCTTCTTGCGGAGGAGTGGGGGATACCGGTGGTCGGTGTGCCGGCGAGCATCGACAACGACGTCTACGGGACCGATTACTGTATCGGATTCGACACGGCGGCGAACTGCGCCCTCAATGCGATCGACCGGATCCGGGACACGGCACGTTCCCACGATCGCCTCTTCTTTGTCGAGGTGATGGGCCGGGAGAGCGGGTTCCTTGCCCTGGAGAGCGGCATTGCCGGCGGCGCCGAAGAGCTGATCATCCCGGAAGAATCTTTCTCGCCTGCTGACGTGAGTGCCCGCCTTCGGGAGGGGTTCCGTCGGTTCGGCAAGAAGAGCGCCATTGTGGTGGTGGCTGAGGGGGAGATGCCCGGGAGGAGCTTTGAGATCGCCCATGAGATCCGGGAGCACCTCGGCTACGAGTCCCGTGTCGTCGTTCTCGGGCACCTCCAGCGGGGAGGGCCTCCCACGGTCCGCGACCGCGTTCTCGGTAGCATGCTCGGTGTGGCGGCCGTCACGGCACTCCTTGATGGCCGGAACGGGTGTATGGCGGGAGAGGTGAAGGGGGAGATCGCCTATACCCCACTCGGGGAGACGGGGCGGGTGAAATCGCTCGATCCAGACCTGATGCGGATATTTCCGCTCCTTTCGGAGTAGGGGTGCGGGTGCTCCAAAGTATTATCAGGTCTTATGTCGACGATGCTGCCCTTGCGGTTCCGGGTCGTCGGGGAACCGGGAGTCGAGCGTATGAATGGTACGAAAATTGTCATTGCAGGACTGGTGCTGGTCGGCATCGCCGCCGCAGCCTGCGCCGTGATGAAGGTCAGGCGTGCAGGGTGCCCGTACTGCTCCTGATAGAGGCGGGGGAGGGTGGAACCGTCCCCTACTGCGATTACAACAAACCCGAATTGCCGCTATTTTTTGATGGTATCCGGGATTTCCGGGGCCGGATACCGGCGCTGCAATTCATTGAACCATATCGTCCTGATTGCCGAGAAACGGGAAATTCGTCGGGTTACAACGGCGATATGAGCCGGGGTAATCCCCGGGAGGGCGTCTACCATACCTCGCGGTGAGATCGGCTGTCTACGGGTTTTCGGTGATGGTCGAAATTCCGGCGGATCCGGATCTAATTCGGGGTATTTAAGCGGTACTTGATCGCAATGGCTGCCGATCGATCCTGCGGCGCCGTTTTATTGACGGATAGAGCAGTATACAACATTCAGAAAAATCGAGCGCCGGGAGGGAGATTTGAACTCCCGAGGTGCCGAGCACCAGAGGCTTTCAAGGCCCCCGCCTTTCCGGACTAGACTATCCCGGCTCGCCGTATACTGTTTGCGCTCCGGCTAAAAATAGGTATTCACCTCTGCCTGACAAAGAGCAGGACGAGGAGTGCAAAAACGCCGAGGATCGCCGGCAGGGGCGTCGCCTGCGGTGTCGTGGCCGGTGCGCCGCCGAAGGCCGCCGGCACCGTCTGGCTTGTCTGGACGGTATCGGCGTTCTCGACGGTGAGCCGGACGGTGCCGCTATCGGTGTAGCTCATCGGGTAGACTTTGACGTAGACCGTTCCGCCTCTCGCGGTGAAGGTTGCCTTCTCTCCCTCGACCATGCCTTTCTCATTCACTTTATGAATCGTCGCGTCCTCGTCGGCATACTCGATGACCCAGTCGATGCCGGGAGAGGTCTCGACCGTCACCGTGCCGGTCTTCGTATCGACGGCGAAGTACGCAGGCGCGTCCCGTGAGGCGCTGGCGGTCGCGGTGATGGCGGTGGACGAAGGCGTCGTGGTGGGGGCGGCGGTCGTGGTGGGCGCCGCCGGCCCGCCGGTCACCAGGAATTCGGCCGCCGTGATGAATCCTGCAGCGTCTGCAAAGCGGACCTGGTACGTCCCGCCCTCCCGGATCGGCACCGTGAGCGCAAAAGCTCCTGCCTCTGTGGTCTGGATGTAGGTCGGGCCGAAGACGTTCTCACCGTCGTGACGCACCTCGACCTGGACGCCTGCGTTCCCGACTCCCGGGAGGCTGCCGGCAATATCCAGTGTCCCGTCGTAGGCCTGGGTCGCTGGCGACGTGACGGTGATCTCGTCTGCCCGGTTGACGATGGTGACCCAGCGAAGCGTGGTCGAACTGCCGCCGAAGGTAGTCTTTGTCGGATCGACGATCTCGACGGTGTACTGACCGCCGCGGAGCCCCGCCGTCCCGAAGATTGCGGTAAACGTACCGTCCTGCTGGACGACGACGGTTCGTCGGGCTATCTCCTGCTTCGTCCCTGTTGCATAGTAGAGGACGATCTCGGTCGAAAAGCCCGGGTTCAGGGTCGGTTTCGAGAGTCCTTCGACGTTGGCGGTGCCGGTGACCACGAGCGGTTCGCCCGCCTCCACGCGATCGGGTACACTGATCGCAACGTATGCTGCGGATGCGGAGCTCACGATCAGCAACATGCTGATAAGGGTTGTGAGTGAAAGCCATGCGATCCTTTTCATAATCATAGAATGAACGGATATGGTGTTAATGATATCCAAAAACGTTGAGAAACCTCTGGCGTGCTGGCGCGGAAAGGATCTTTTTGAAGGGCAGGTTCTCGAAACGCTGACCGTTATCTTCAGGACTGCCGGGTGCTCCTGGAACCGGTGCACAATGTGCGGCTACCGGCACGAGCGCTACCCGCCGCTTTCGGAGGAAGAGCTCACCGGCCGGCTTCTCGCGCAGCTGGCCTGGGTGAAAGAGTCATACGCCGATGACGACTACCGGATGGTGAAGATCTTTACGTCGGGAAGTTTCTTCGATCCGGCCGAGGTTCCGCCCGCAGTCCTGGACGCTGCCGCGGCGGCGTTCCGGGGGAAGGTGGTCGTCGCGGAGAGCCGGCCGGAGTTTGTGCAGGACGAGGTGCTGCGGCAGTTCGCGGACGGGCTCGACGACGGCACCTGGACAACACCCCTTTTTGTAGCGATGGGGCTTGAGACGACGGACGACGCCATCCGCGAAAAGAGCATCGACAAGGGGTTTTCCTACGCCGATTTCCTGCAGGCGGCAGCGGCGGCACGCAGCGCCGGAGCGGGCGTTAAGGCATACCTGATGATGAAGCCCCCGTTCCTGACCGAAGCGGAGGCGCGGGACGATATGATCCGCTCCATCGCAACGGTCGCCCCCGTCGCCGACCTGATCTCCATGAACCTCTGCACCGTCCAGAGCAGGACCGAGGTCGAGCGGCTCTGGAAGCAGCATGCCTACCGGCCGCCGTATCTCTGGAGCGTCCTGGATGTATTGATCCAATCGCCGGTCCATATCCTCTGCGACCCGGTCGGCGGCGGACAGATCCGCGGGCCGCACAACTGCGGTGCCTGCGACGGCCCGATTGTAAAAGGGATCGCCGAATTCTCCCTCACCGCCGATAAAGAGCTCCTCCGCGTGCTTGCGGAGACGGAGTGTCCCTGCAGGCAGGAGTGGGAGTTCGTGCTTGAGCAGGAGCAGCCGTTCTGCATGCCGCTTACGCGGTAGCCTCTCCACTCTGCTCTTCGAGCTGCTTTGCCAGCAGTGCCAGGAACGCTCCCGCATCGCTGACGACACCGATCGCCTGCGTCGTGCCGCGGTCCATCAACTTCGTCACCGATGCCGGGTTGATGTCCACGCAAACGGTCTTGACGTACGAGGGGAGGCAGTTGCCGACGGCGACGGAGTGGAGAAGCGTTCCGATCATCAGCACCATGTCGACGTCCCGGATCTCTTCGCGCATGGCGTCCTGGGCCTCTATGACGTCGGTGATAACGTCCGGCAGGGGGCCGTCGTCCCGGATGGAGCCTGCAAGCACGAACGGTATGTTGTTCTGCACGCATTCGTACATGATGCCGCCGGTGACGATCCCCTGCTCGACCGCTTTCTGGATCGAACCGGCGCGCATGATCTCGCTGATCGCGTAGATGTGGTGCTTGTGCCCGCCCGTCACCAGTGTGCCGCTCCTGAGATCCATGCCGAGCGACGTGCCGAAGAGGTTGTACTCGATGTCGTGCGTGGCAAGGGCGTTTCCTGCAAACAGAACGTCGATGTAGCCCTCGCGGATCATCGACGCAAGCGCCTCCGTCGCACCGGTGTGGACGATCGCCGGGCCGCCGACGATGGCGATCCTGCCGCCCTTTCGCTTCATCGCCAGGATCTCACGGGCGAGTTTGCCGATGATCGTCTCGCTCGGCCGTTCGGAGGAGACCTTGCCGTGCATGAACTCGAAGGTGCTGATCTTTCTCGGCCGTTCCGGATAGATGACGCGGACGCCGTTCTCCCCGATGACGATGGCATCGCCCGCCCTGAGCTTTGAGAGGGGTGTGCAGACGGCGCGCATCGCCTCCTCTTCAACGACGATCAGACAGTCCATCTCGATCCCCTCGACCGGCAGCCACGCGTCCCGGTACTTGACGAAGGTCGTGTGGTTGGTGGTCGAGTAGAACCCTTTCGGCACGATCCTGTCACCCTCTGCCGGTTTGAGGGTTACATCGCTGATCTCGGGCGACCGCGCTCCGAGGCGGTGCAGCTCGGAGAGGATCAGATCGAGCTGCCGGTCGTCGGGTGCGGTGACTCTGAGCCGCGCGTAGCTCGGGTCCTTCTTGTTCTTCCCGACATCGAAGATCAGGATCTCAAAGTCCCCGCCCATATCCATTATTTTGTCGAATACGAGGGTCATAACTCCCGAATCGATGATATGACCCTCAAGTTCGATCTCCCGGCAGAGTTCCATACAGACATGTCGGATATACTTCGATATGACTGTTTCTCTCTAATAATCGGGAAAGCAGGGAAATTATCCGTGTATGGGCGTGCCCGGGAAGAAACTTCTCAGCAGAGGAACGACTGCACCCGTGCAAGTTCGTCACGGGTGTTGATATTGAAGGCGAGCCGGCGATCGCAAAGGAGGATCTGCACCTCGTCCTGCGGCTCGCCGAGCGCCCCCGCGTCGACGATGTTGATGCCTACGGGACAGGCGGCCACGCCCTCAACCGTTTCGATGTACTCCGTCCTGCACCCGTGCTCGCGGCAGAGGTCGCGGGGCACCCAGACGGAGCAGGCCGGCATCATTGATGCGCGGTAGCGCTCCTCGATCGCGCGAACGATCTCAGTCGTCAGGCAGGGAAGATCGGCGACGCAGGTGAAGGCCGGGCCGGTAAGGTCGAGGGCAGCGGCTGCCTCCTGGAGATCTTCGATATACCCGGCGCCGCCGGCCTCGTAAAGGTCGATGCCGCGCGCACGGCACCAGTTCCTGGTATAGGGCGTCCGCGGCGATGCGATGACAGCCGTCTCGTGACCTGCGGCCGCAAACGCATCGAGGACGTAGGCGATCATCGGCTTTCCGCAGATGGTAACAAGCGGTTTTTCACCCATTCCGAGGCGGGAGCCGACGCCCCCTGCCATGATCAGGGCAAGCATGCCTCGAGCGCCTCGATGAGCTCCCTGTTCTCTTCACGGGTGCGGACCGCGATCCTGATATGTTCCGGAAGTCCGAACGACGAGCAGTCCCTGACGAGGATATTGCGGGAGAGGAGCCGCTCTGTCATCTCGTTCGCCGTGGTCGGGAGCGCGATCAGAATATAGTTGGCGGCGGGTGTGCCATATGCAAGGCTCAGCCGGTCGAGCTCGCCACAGAGCCGGGAACGCTCCCGGGCGATGGCCGTACGCGATTCTTCGAGATCGCCGTAGCGGGCGAATGCCTCGATGGCGTAGGCCTCCGCAAACGCGTTGACCGTCCAGGGCATTCTGGCGACTTCTATCCGCTCGATGAGATCGGGGTCCCCAAACCCGTACCCGAACCGGATCCCGGGGACGGCGAAGCTCTTGGTGAGGGAACGCAGGACAAAGAGGTTCTCGTGCCGGAGATCGACGAGGCTCTGCCCCGGGTCAGAGAGCTCGATGAACGCCTCGTCCAGAAAGAGATGGGTGCCGGATGCGGCGGCATCCTCGAGCAGCCGGACGACCTCCTCGCGCCTGCGGAGCGTTCCGGTCGGGTTGTTCGGGTTGCAGCAGAACCGCACTACCGCTGCGGACGGGTCGGCGGCCTTCTCTGCTCCCGCAAGCCGCGCAGCAAGGTCGTACTCCCCGAATGTCGGGTTCTCGACGAAGAAACGGTCGCCCGTATCCAGGACGACCGCAGCAAACGTCCGGATCAGTTCGACGGACCCGTTTCCTACGGCGATCTCGGAGATGTCTCTTCCAAACGTCCTGCCGATGACCGTCTTTAGTCGCTCGTAGCGATCGTCCGGATAGTCCCCGAGGACTGCAGGATCGGGTTTCCAGTCGACGTCGGGAGGGTACGGGTTGAGATTCGCGCTGAAATCGAGCAGCTCTCCCCTTCCTTTGAACGTATGCCACAGGACGGTACCGCCGTGCACCGCCTTCTTCGGAAATTGTGATTTCATAAATCCGGCTCTTTGCAGGTAAATTGTGGATTGCTATGCATAAAACCGTTTTGAGATGCTGCGGATTAATTTAAGAAGGTTTTTATACTATCGGGATGTTATTTGGGATTGTCTGATGTTGTCAGATATAAAGATGACCATAGTCTGACAGAAAGCAGACAATTGTCTGCTTTATGCAAGACATGAGAGATTGAGATGATGGACCGAATCACGATCCGACTGCCCAGGCAACAGGTTGAGATGCTCGAGAAGCTGGTAGAGGCCGGGGAGTTTCCTACCGTTTCAGAGGCCGTACGGTATGCCGTCCGGGAGCTTGTCGAGAAGCATGGCAACCGTGTCCTCCGCGAGATCGACCAGGTTTCATTCGAAGTTTAGGGGGTTTATCCATGCAGACAATCATTAATGAGGCTTTGAAACACGCAGAACGCGAGAAGTTTATGAGAAACACCATGGACGACGACGGCGACGACATGATCGGTCAGCCGCGTATCGTCATCGTCGGGTGCGGCGGCGCCGGGAACAACACGATCAACCGCCTGTATCATATGCAGGTCAACGGCGCCGAGACGATTGCTATCAACACGGACAAGCAGCACCTGGACATGATCCAGGCGGACAAGCGCGTCCTTGTGGGAAAATCGCTCACCAAAGGTCTCGGTGCCGGCGGCTTCCCCGATGTCGGAAGGCGTGCAGCCGAGATGGCGCGCCCGACGCTCGAGAGCCTGCTTGCCGACGCCGACCTGGTCTTCATCACCGCGGGCATGGGCGGCGGCACCGGTACCGGCACCGCCCCGGTCGTAGCACAGATCGCCAAGGAGCAGGGAGCCATCGTCGTCGGGATGGTCAGCTATCCGTTCCAGGTCGAGAAGGCGCGGCTCCTGCGCGCCGAGGAGGGTATGGAGGCTCTTGCCGCGTCCGCCGACTCGGTTATTGTTCTCGACAACAACCGGCTCATCAAATACGTGCCGAACCTCCCGCTCGGCCAGGCCTTCTCGGTCATGGATCAGCTCATCGCCGAGACCGTCAAGGGTATCAGCGAGACGATCACCGAACCGTCGCTCATCAATATCGACTACGCAGACGTGCGTGCCATCATGAGCAAGGGCGGCGTCGCAGTGATGCTCGTCGGCGAGAGCAAACAGCAGAACAAGGCGGAGAGCGTCGTGCACGAGTGCCTGAACCACCCGCTCCTCGACATCGATTACCGTGGAGCGACCGGCAGCCTCATCCATATCACCGGCGGCAACGACCTGACGCTGCAGGACGCCGAGGAGATCGCAAGTTCCCTCACCTACGAGCTTGACCCGCATGCCGATGTCATCTGGGGGGCACGGGTCAACAGCGAGTACGAGGGCAGAGTCCGGGTCATGGCCATCATGACCGGTGTCAAGAGTGCGCAGATCCTCGGGCAGCAGCGCACGTTCGAAACCGCGGCAACGAGGCACAGCACGTCCTCCTCACGCCGCGCATCGTCGATGGACGCCCCAAGCGGCCATCTCATCGACTTCCTCTAACCCACCTCTCTTCTTTTTCCTTCCGTGAACCGAATGTACGCCCGGCGAAATACTTAATAGGGCAGATGACATTTGAATAATAGAACGTTCCTGTAAAATCCCGCCATACGGGGGGTTACGGGCGTCGGCCGGCGCAAAATCTAACACGCCGGGTCCGCCGCCCGAGGTACCGGGGGTTGAACATCATGAGCAGACAGATGAACATCGGCCGTGGACACGACTGTCCGGCGAACCGTCTTTTGTTATGTTGTTGTAGCACTGTGAGAGCCTCCGGTATCGAAGAAACCCCGGCGTGGCGGGCATGCCAGACAGGTACCGAATGTTGAGGATTGGTAGTGGATGTTGAACGATCTAGTTGATAAGAGAAAGAAATTTCTTGCAGAGTCTGAACAGCACAAAACCCGTAGAAACGAGCTGAACGCGCTCGCAAGCAAATATGCCCGTGAGCGGAACGTGCTCAACAACCAGACTCGCGAGTTCGTCGAGGAGGCGCAGAAGCACAAGGAGCTCCGGGACAAGAACAACGAAGAAGTCCAGGCGTTAAAAGAGCAGCGCAACGAGCACAATGAGAAGGCGAACGAACTCTTCGAAGAGATCGAAGCCTTCAAGAAAGAGCACGGCAGCCTGAAGAACCGGGGTATCAAGGAGCTCCAGAAGCAGATCGAGCACCTCGAGTTCAAGCAGCAGACGGAGGTCTACAGCACCGACAAAGAGCGGGAACTGATCGAGAAGATCAAGCACCTGAAGGCCGGCGTGAAAGAGCAGGAGGCCGAGCTTGAGCAGAACAAAGAGATGCGCACGAAGCTTGCCGATGCCCGTGAGTTCCGCAGGCTCGCCTCGGAGATCCACAAGGAAGTCACCGAGAAGGCCGAACTTGCACAGCAGCACCACGACCTGATGGTCGAGTCGTATCGCAAGGCCGACAAGTCCCGGGAGTCCGCCGACCAGTTCCACCAGCAGTTCGTCGAGGCGCAGGAGTCTGCCGACGAGGAGCACAAGCTCTTCATCGCCTGCCAGAAGGAGCTGCGCGACTACGACAAGGTGATCTCGGGTCTCCGCCAGAAGACCAAGAAGACGAAGGTCACCAAGGAGCAGAAGGCGGTACGGAAGGAAGCCGAGCGGATCTTCCAGCAGTTCCGCGGCGGCGAGAAGCTGACGACCGACGATCTGCTTCTCCTCCAGCGTGCAAAACTCATCTAATCATACCTTTTTTGGATTTGCGGTTTTTAAAAGCCTGCACTGCGCGGGTGATCGTCTGCTCGCAGCCGCCTCTTGCGCCGATACGTGAAGGAAGATTCCCCTCACCGATGCTGCGCCTCATCGCTCACCTCCGGAGGATGCAGTCGCGGCGGCCCGGTTTTCCCGACACTTGAAAATCATTTAATAGATTTGCAGCGATCTTTATTGAGATGTCACGAGACCGGACGCTCATCCTCTGCGTTGATCGCGATGATGATATCGGGTATAAGGCCGGGATAGCAGGTCCGGTCGTCGGGAGGGAGGCGTGCCTCAAAGCAGCGAACGCGCTCGCTCTTGCCGACGCCGAAGACTCCGACATAAACGCGATATTCGAGACTATCAGGCTCTACGACGATCTCTATGGCCGGGGCGAGGAGGTTGTCGTTGCGGTCATCAGCGGCAACCACCTCAATATGCTTGAGGGCGACCGGCGGATTGCGACCGATCTCGATACGATCCTTGCGGCCACCGGTGCCACTTCCAGCGTCCTGGTCACGGACGGTGCCGAAGACGAATACGTTCTCCCCATTATCCAGTCCCGGGTTCCGGTGAGCAGCATCCGTCGGGTCGTGGTGAACCAGATGCCGAACCTGGAGGGGACCTACTATATTCTTAAACGGCTGCTCGACGATCCCAAGATTGCACGGATCGTCCTGGTGCCGCTCGGCCTTGCCATGCTCCTCTACGCGGCCGCCTACCTGCTCGGGTATCCCGAGTTCGCCGTCATCGTCGTGGTCGGCGTTATCGGCACCTATCTCCTCTTCAAGGGGTTTGGTTTCGACGAGATCTTCCACTACTTCGTGACGTCGCTGCAGGCATCCCTTCGAGGAGGGAGGTTTACGTTCGTCTCCTATATTGCAGCGATATTGATGGTGATCGTGGGTATCATCATGGGGTTGACGAGCCTTCTGACCCTGTACAAGACGTCGGGGATCTTCTTCTATGTCCTGACGTTCATCTACGGTGCAATCATCTGGTTCACTGCAGCGGGCCTGGTTGCCTCGCTCGGGAAGATCGTCGACATCCTCCTGAACGAACGTGAGAGCATCCGAAGGGTCGTGGCACTGCCGTTCTTTGTTCTGGCGCTCGGTGCCATCGCATACGGTGCAAGCATCTATACGCTCTCCATCAGCGAGATCCCGCAGTTCCCTATCACCGAGGATGTGGGCATCCGCTACATCGTCTTTGCAACGATAGGCGGACTGTTTCTGGCCTTCTTCGGGGTCTATCTCCAGTCGCTTCTCGGCAGGTGGGCCGGAGAGCACGGCGCCAGACATCTTGAGAACGACGCATAACGCTCCCGGTCATGTGCACGTGCCGGGGTGCACTCTTTCTCCCGGATTCTATGAATCCGGCAGGCGTTTTTCGGGTCGTGCTCCGGGACACACAGGGTGACAGCGTACCGTAGGGCACTGCGGTTCCCGGGACCGGGGAAGTGGCTCGTGGAGATACACGACTTATCAACCAGCCTCTGCAATGAACGAAAAAGAGAAAGCGTCAACCGGAACGGCCATGGGTCAGGTGGCGGCGAAGTATCCGATACCGCCCGGCACTTCCCGCACATGTGTAAAGCGCCTGGTCTCCTGCGGTGTGGTGACGGTGAGATCCGGTATCTGCACCGTGAACGTATGCTTCGGGAACCAGTAGGTGCCACCGCCGTAGTCGTCCGATGCATTGCTCACGATAACGACGGCACGGTTGAGGTCGAGCCGCTGAACCCGGGCATTCTCAAAGTCCAGCACTTCAAGTACCTTCCGCCTGAGATCCGATTTGCCGAGCAGCATAACAAGCAGGCTGATCCCATCGTCTATGGTGTAGTCGACGGTGACGACGGCGTGCTCCTCTGCAAGGTTGATAGAGACGTTTTCTATGGAGATGTAACTGTATCGCGCCGAATCATCGTTTGCAAAGGCTGGAGCAGCCAGTACGGCGAGGAGCATCAGTACGATGACAGGTGCCGCCCATCTCATGCTTCAGTACGTTTGAGAGCAGCCGATAAATCCTTTATGGTATCCCTGAAGAAATGGTGTGGGATCTACCGTCGGCGGTGGGGGGATGTCGACAGAATAGGGGTGAAAGAGGCCGTAGCGTGGGTTGCCGTTCGGTGAATGTGTTCCCGGGCCTATACTCTTCTCGGAGCCCGGGATCGTCGCTGAAGTGCAGAATATAGGATGACGTGTCCCGACCTGCTCACCGTGCCTGAATGAGTACAATCTCGATGCTCGATACGTTGGTCTTGCCGGTATCGGTATCGATCATCTCGGTGGATGTGAAGATCTCCTTCTTACTGACGTTCTCGAGAAACCGGTTCAGGGCGATCTCGGCCGTATCGACCGCCCGCGAGATTGCCTTGCCGCGTGCTTTGATTGCAACCTCGCCCGCTCCGTTGTTGAACTGGGTTACCACCGCGAGCACGTAGTTCATGACAGGTTTGTTCCCTACGAATACTGTGTTGTCTTTAATCATCGTTGACCCACCTCTTTAGAGATACTTTTTCGAATAGATCAGCTCGGCATTGAGCACGGAAGCACCGGCAGCCCCACGGATGGTGTTGTGACCGAGTGCAATGAATCGCAGTCCCTCCCGTATTCTCCCAACCGAGACCGTCATGCCTCTTCCCCTGTTGCGGTCAAGGCGCGGCTGCGGACGATCGGGCTGGTCGAAGATCTCAACTGGCTTTGCCGGTTGTAAGGGAAGATTGCTGAACGGGGATTTAAAGTTTGCGTAAGCTTTTTTCACTTCGGATACCGGGGCCCCCACATCCATCCACACTGCAAGCGTGTGGCCATCGATAACCGGAACGCGGTGGCAGCTTGCACTCACGCCGAATGGAGCGTCTTCGATCTCCGAACCGGTGAACCTCCCCATGATCTTGCGGGTCTCGGTCTCCATCTTCTCCTCTTCAGAGCCGATGTAGGGAATAACATTATCGTAGATATCCATTGCGGATACCCCCGAGAACCCTCCGCCCGAGATCGCCTGCATGGTCGCGACACGCACATCAGTGAATGCAAACGAGCGCAGCGGTGCAAGCGCCATAACGAGTACGATGGTGGAGCAGTTCGGGTTTGTGACGATGAAGCCGTCCCTCCCCCGATCCCGCTGCAGATCGATGAGGCCGAGATGGTCGGGATTGACCTCCGGCACGACCAGCGGGACGTCCGGGTCCATGCGGTGTGAGCGGGCGTTGCTGCAGACGGCGACGCCGGCCTCTGCGATGCCGGCCTCGAGCGGCGTCGCAATCTCGGCAGGAAGCGCCGAGAATACCAGATCGCAGTCCTTCACGCTCTCGACGGTCGTCGGAGTGACGACGGTCTCGCCGATAGAATCCGGGAACGGCGCATCAAGGCGCCAGTTCACGATACTGCCGTATTTTTTTCCTGCACTCCGTTCGGAAGCGGTGAGCGTATGGAGATTGAACCATGGATGATCAGCCAGAAGCTGAACGAAGCGCTGTCCCACCGCTCCAGTGGCACCAAGCACCCCTACGTTTATCATAGGCAAGAGTATCTGTAGTGTTGGTGTTATTAAATAATGTGATTTCTATCCCGTACGGCGGGAAGACCCGGTTCCACAAGCGTTAGGCTGAAAGGGCTCCCTCTCTCAATCCCAAATGGCTTTAAGCCTCTGCAGCGCCACGAGATTGGTTGGGAGGGTATTCATACCTGAGATGCATACTGCTCGAAACCCGAAGGTGAGTTGGCCGTCCCGGTTCCCAGGGGACTATCTCACGGGATGTCGATTCTCAAGCCCCTCAGTGCGGCGAACGCTCTGACGATGCCGTCATATGATTTTTTCCGCTGCATGGCGTCCGGATCTGCTCCGGCACTCGCACCCGGCCCTGGCTGTTTTCAGCGGATACTTCCGTTTTGTCTCTCAAGCAGGTGGCTAATAGGATGTGTGTCTCGATGAGCCGTTTCCCCGACCCCGGGAACCGTGGTGGCACCAGCGTTGGGGGAAGGGTGAGGGGGGAGACCCGCCCTCCCCTCGCCCCACCCGCCGTGAGGATGTCGCCGCGGTACGCCGCCAGATTGCGGCACCCGGGAGGTTGGGCGTGGAGACATCGTGTCGCGTTCAGGTAGTGCCCTACGAAACAACTGATACTCCCTTTGTTGCGATCGCGTCCGGGTGTTCCCGATTGATTGCAACCCGGGGGCACGGCTTTCCATTGGGTATCGCCATGACTGCCCCGCCCCCATGGCGATAGCCACCACGGTTCACGGCATGTGGGCATGCGTGAGAAAAAAGGCCGAACTTCGGGAACCGGCCAGGTCCGGCACTAATCCCGTCAGGGAAGAATGACAGCCGGAATAGGGCTTCACCAGAGCCCGATACTGGAAATCTTCTCCCTATGGTTTTTTTTCATGAACGCGGGTTGGTGGATAGCGTAATTTCGGTCGGATTCTCTGAGATCAAGCATCAGGTATATGCTGGAGCACTACCCGCGTTCAGGTGTTTCCCGGAGCACCGCCATTTTTCACGAGTACGATCTTCACGTTCCTCGGAAAATGGAAAGGTGCACCCCGGAGCATCGCTCGGGTGTGCATCCTCAACGAAGATCAGCAGTCGTTGCAAGTATGCTACGGTTGTGCTGCAGAGGCGTTTCACGAGAAGAAGAATGAAGCAGGATGCCGTCCCGCGCTATGCGGGCGGCGATTTACTCCATAGAGATTGCTTCGGCGGGACACTCATCGACACAGGATTCGCAGTCCACACAGAGATCGACGTCGACCTTTGCTTTGCCGTCTTCCATGGTGATAGCCTCGGCAGGGCAGATGTCGACACAGGTTTCACAGCCGGTACACTTTTCAAGGTCAATCTTTACTGTCAATGTATTTCCTCTGACTGTACATGTGCAGCAAAACATGTAAAATAATTTTTGGTTCCGGCTTTCATTCCGGCGGATTCATATGCCGAGAACGTCTTTCATCGAGTAGATCCCTGGGTCCCGGCCCGCCACCCAGCCGGCCGCCCTGACTGCGCCCTGGGCAAAGACCGCCCGGTCGTAGGCGCGGTGCGAGAGTTCGACACATTCGAAGTTCCCGGCAAAGAGCACGGAATGGTCGCCGACAATATCGCCGCCCCGGATCACGTGGACGCCGATCTCATCTTTGCGCTCGCCCATTCCCTCCCTGCCGTAGGCCTTCTCCCGTTTTCCGACCTCCTGGTCGAGAATCTCGAGGATCGTCTTTGCCGTGCCGCTCGGGGCGTCTTTCTTATAGCGGTGGTGCGCCTCCGTCACCTCGATATCGTAGTCGCCGAGCAGCCGGGCTGCCTCCCTGACGATCTGCCAGAAGATGTTGACGCCGATACTGAAGTTGGTCGAGATGACCGCAGGGACGGTGCCGGCGATCGCATCCTCGATCTCCGCACGCTGCTCGGGCGTAAACCCGGTCGTGCCGACGACGAGCGCAACATTGTTCCGGGCTGCCGCTTTGATGTTCTCCACCGCAGCGTGGGCGATGGTGAAGTCGATGAGGACGTCGGGGCGTGTCTCCTGCAGGAATGCATCGATCCGATCCGATGTCACGACTTCGGCACCGAAGAGCGATCCGTCTTTGATATCGATGCCGCCGACGAGGTGCATGTCGGGCGATTCGTCGACGATCCTTCCGATCGTCGTCCCCATCCGGCCGAGGGCTCCGGCGATGGCAATCTTAGTCATACTGCCCGAGCACCTCCCGCAGCTGCTGTGTCTTCGCCGCGTCGAGGTCGTCGAGCGGCAGCCGCACCGGCCCGGCCGCCATACCGCGGAGCCCGACCGCTTTCTTCACCGGAATCGGGTTGGTGTCGATGAACATGGCGCGGAAGAGCGGCGAGAGTTCGTAGTGCACCTCCTGCGACCGTTCGAGGTCGCCTGCCATAAAGAACTCGTGGAGGTGCACCATACGCTGCGGTTCGACGTTCGCCGCAACCGAGATGACGCCGTCTCCGCCGAGCGCCAGGATGGGAAGGGTCATTGCGTCGTCTCCCGAGAGCACGACGAACTCTTCGTCGCGGGTCTCCTCGATGATCTGGGAGACCTGGACGATGTCTCCGCTCGCCTCTTTGATCCCGGCGATGCCGGGGTGCTCTGCGAGCTCGGCGACCAGGTCCGGCTGCAGGTTCTGCCCCGTTCGACCCGGTACATTGTAGAGGATCACCGGGATGTCGAGGTCGGCGAGCCTGGTGAAGTGTTTGATGAGACCCGAGTGGTTCGGCTTGTTGTAGTAGGGGCTGATGACGAGGACGCCGTCCGCCCCGGCGTCTTTTGCGGAACGGGTCAGCCTGAAAGCCTCTTCGGTGTTGTTCGAGCCGGTGCCGGCGAGCACAGGAACCTTGCCGTTCACGACGTCGACGGTCTCGCTGATGACGCGTTCGTGCTCCTCAAAACTGAGTGTGGCCGACTCACCGGTCGAACCGCACGGGACGATGCCGTGAATGCCGTTCTGCAGGAGAAAAGTGATGTTAGACCGTAATCCTTCAATATCGAGATCCAGCGCATCGCTCCTCGTGAAAGGGGTAATGATTGCTGGAAGAACTCCCTCAAACATGATATGACGTTTACCGTCTTCTTCTATTTATCTTTCTTGAGATATATCCGGCGACCCGGTTGCGGACACGTTTGCTGTCGATCACGGCAACTTCCATGACTGCGTGCTTGTTTTCGTCGAAGTTGTTGCTAAACTGGCTGCCGTGTTTTGCAATCAGTTCTTCTCCAAGATTTTTGATATATGACGGTTTAATGCCCATGGTGACCTTTCCTATAATTGTGCATATGTTATGCGCGTTGACAGTTTAAGAATATTATGTGCGACGATTCCGGGATCTTCGCCGAGTATCCGGATCATGGGTTCTTTTCCGACAGCGCCGCGATCGTAGATAACATCCGGCATGCCGTCCCTGCAGCACGACGCCACGCCCCAGTCCATCGTCTGGACGCCGGGCGGCTCCGATGCGCGGTCAAAGGAACAGACCTCGAACATCATGGTGTCAAATTCGGGGAGCAGCGCCTCCGAGAACCGGATATTCGCCGCGCTCCGGATCGCGGGGTCGAACTTCATGGCAGTCATCACGATCCGGGCGACATGGTCGCTGGCGCCGAAGGCGACAGTGCCGACCGGATGCACCTGATCGCCGAGTTTCACGATCCTCCCCTGAACCGCCGCGACGTCGTCTCTGCTCCGCGGATCCGGGAGTGCATAGGCGATGTTCATGCCGACCTCCGGGATGAGGCGGACGTCCATCGACTGGGCGAGCATCCCGACGGCCTGCTCCAGGCTGCGCATGACCTGTGCGCGTTCATCCGAGATCATAGCACATACCCTTCGCAGATGAACGGGATAAGGATACCGCCTATGCGAGGCCGACCCGGTCGCGATCTTCGGCAAGCCCCTCGATCGCCAGGCGGTAGAGTGTCTCGAGATCCATCAGGGGCTCGACGGCGCGTATCCGGTCGCGTTCGCATCCGGCGGCGAACGCTTTCTCCCTAAACTTCTTCCGGACGGTCTTTGGGGTGACGTCGTCGATCCTGCCGCCCTTCACCAGTGCACAGGCAAGCACCAGTCCCGAGACGCTGTCCGACGCCTGAAGGGCGATCTCGACCGGTGCGGTGTAATCTCCAAAGAGCATGTGGTTGTGCCGCATGACGACCCGTGCCTGGTCTTCGGGAAGACCGCTTTCGGTCAGGATACGGTATCCCTCACGCCCGTGCCGGGTCATATCGCCCTCCGTGACCTCGTAGTCGATATCGTGCAGAAGGCCGATGACCTCCCAGGTGCCGGCATCTTCGCCGAGGTGCTCTGCAATCTTCCGCATCACTGCCGCTGTGGCATAGCTGTGGATCAGGAGCGACCCGGTCGTTACGTACTCGTGGAGGAGCCTCTCCGCTCCGGCTCTGTCCATAGGTTCGGGTTTTGGCTGCAGGATCATAAAGATGGCGGTAGATGCGCTCCCGACGAATGCATAAAGGATATACCCGCTCCGGGCAAACATTCCTTATCATGCAGAACCGAATCATCGAGGTCTTGGTCGCGGTTGCAACCCTTGCGCTCTACATTGCGCTGATCGTGCTCCTGCCCATGGTCATGGCCGAAGCTCAGGGCCTCGCGTATCTCGTCGCTCTCGTGATCTTTATCGTCACGCTCAGCGCAGCAGGCTACCAGCTCGATAAAAGAGTTGCCTAAGCCTGCTTTGGCTTCCCGATCTTCTTCTTTTTCCGCCGATAGTACGAGAGCGGATGGTTGACCTGCTCGCAGATTGCATCGCGATTGAGGCAGAGGCCGAACGTCCGCATCGTTGCGCACGACGGCGGCGTATACGCCGTTCCGCTGCTTCCTGAGATGTGCTCCACCTGATACATCGTCTTTTCCGGGTCGAAGTCAGGGGCGCGTGCGAAGACCTCGCCGATCTGGAAGGTGTTCATCCCGATGGTGTGGAGAAATGCGGTGATGGCGAACCGTCCCATATGCGTCAGGTTCGTTCCGGCGGTGACTGCCCCGATAAGCCCGCCGATGCAGGGGGGGAATGCCTCTTCCTCGACCGCTCCGAACTGCTCCAGCATCTGCTGCTGGTATGCAGCGCCGATCTCGTCAATGATCGGGGCAAAGCGTTCGCAGAGCGTTGACGGCACCCGTAGCGGGAGATTCCGGAGAAGCACCACCCGGATCCGTTCACGGAGCAACTCGTCGTACTCGGCCGCCTCAAGCCTGACGAGGCCGCTCTGGATGTCGCGGTTAATGAGGCGCCACCGGGCATCGCGCAGCTGGGTGATCAGTTCGATGTACTCGGGCACCGGCAGCGAACTCTTCGCAAGATCGAGACCGACGAACTGCGCGACGTATCGCTTCTTCTCCGCCTCTTCACTCTCCAGAAAATGCGATACAGCGATCGCTTCATACCGGGTGAGCCGTTCGGGGAGCAGACGGTCTCCTGCGCAGGAGACCAGGATCCGGGCGAGGGCGTAGCTCGCGATCTCGATCTCGGGGGGGAGCCGGTGCGCGTCCTCCTCCCGAAACTCCCACTTCGGGTCGATGGCGTCGAGGATGCGCTCTTTTGCCCGCTGAAGCGCTTCATCTCCCCGGGGTCCTGAGAGGAACCGGTCGAGTGAGTCAAAGTGTTTCCTGACGAGCTGCTCCGATTCTTTTAAAAAAGGATATTTTGCAAGGTCTTTGTAGTCAAACGCGATGACCATCAATCAGCCTCGATCCGGGGAGCAAGTAGATACTCGACCCTGCCGTTGCCGTCAGCGATATCGAATGCGAACTTCACCGGGTGATCGACGCCCAGGTTGACCTCGACCTCGTCGGCCTTTGCCATGACTTTGCCCATGTCCTTGAGGTAGTCGAGCGAGAAGAGGGAGCGTGCGCCGACCGGGTTCAAGGCGACGAGTTCGTCCTCGCCGAGAGCGAGCTTGATATGATCGGTGTCCCCTTCCGCCTCCATATAGAAGGTCATGGCATCGGGATCGATGCCGAGGGCTATCTTGTCCGATATGACTGCCGCCGCCTTGATGGCGTTGTTCAGCGCGCTCCCGGAGATGACCGCCTTTCCGGGCAGTTCTATCGTCGGGGGGCTTGGATCCTTTCTGATGGTGCTGGCGTCAAGGAGGGTGATCGAATACTTGTAGCCCTTGAACGCAAGTTCCAACTTCCGCTCCTCGTCGAGGAGGTTCAGTGTCAGTGCATCGCCTCTGCCCATCATCCCCAGAATATTCTTCATCTTGGCGATGTCAAGGCCGAGTTCACCTGCCGTTGCCGAATACGCGTCAAAGGCCGTGCTCTTCAGTTCCAGCGAGACCATCGCCACGTTTGCGGTGTCGACGGCTCGCGTTACGAGCATATCCTCCTCTGTATGGAGCCGGCACTCGGTAACAAGAGCCGCAATTGCATCAATGGACTCCCTGAATATCTCCGCATCAATCGTTGCCTTTAGCATCATGACCCCTTATAAAACTCAATTATAACCTATATAATCATACTTTTACTAATAGTGTTTTGCGATTTTTCCCTTCTCCCACTCCAATCGGTTTGTTGCCTGAATGCTATACCTTGATGTTGCAGGAAAGTACATTAGATCACTGATCTTTTCATGATCCATCGGTGCGCCGTCTCCCCAATGTCGGCCACCCACAGAAGGAGTATTTACAGAATGGGTTCTCAGTGGGCGAGAGACAAGGTCTATACACGCGCCATGAAGGCCGGGTACCGGTCACGCGCCGCATACAAACTCCTGGAAGTCCAGGAGAGGAACGAGATCATCAGACCCGACGACAACGTGGTCGACCTGGGCGCCGCACCCGGGAGCTGGCTTCAGGTGCTGCGCGAACTGACCGACGGCAAGATTGTCGGTGTCGACGTAAACCCTATCGCACCGATCGAGGGTGTTACCACCATCGTCGGGGACTTCACGGAGAGCGAGGTTCAGGAACGGATCTGCGCTGATCTCGAGGTCGTGAACGTCGTTGTATCGGATGCGTCTCCGAAACTCTCGGGGCAGAAGAGCTATGACCAGGCACGAGCCGTCGCGCTCGGGGAGGAGGCTCTCGCGTTCGCCTGCAACGTCCTCAAACCCGGGGGCAACCTCGTCATCAAATCGTTTCAGGGCGAACTCTTCGCCGACCTGATGAACGAGATCAAAGAGCATTTCCGGTCGGTCAGGGGATACCGGACGAAGGCATCGCGGAAAGGCAGTGCCGAGACGTACATCATTGCAAAAAATTTCATAGGATGAGAGGATGGTATTACAAGACGCATACGGCCGGACCGTGACGAATCTCCGCATCAGCCTGACGCAGCGATGCAACCTTGCGTGCATCTACTGCCACGCCGAAGGGGAGGTCGATCCGAAGGAGCAGATGAGCGTAGAGGAGATCGCCGAGATCATGCAGGTCGGCAAGAAGTTCGGTATCAGGAGCATCAAGCTCACCGGCGGCGAGCCGTTGCTCCGCCCCGACATCCTTGATATCATCCGTGCCGTGCCCCCGGGCATCGAGGTCTCCATGACGACCAACGGGACGCTGCTTGCAGAGAAGGCGCAGGCTCTCAAGGCAGCGGGTTTATCGAGGGTCAACGTCAGTCTCGACACGCTGAAGCGCGAACGCTACCAGGAGATCACCGGCAAGGATCAGCTGGACCGGGTGCTTGCCGGCATCCGGGCCGCGATCGATGCCGGGCTGACGCCGGTGAAGCTCAACATGGTGCTCCTCAAGGGGATCAACGACGACGAGCTCGACGACTTCATGGCGTTCGTCCGCGGAAACCGAGATCTGATCCTGCAGGTGATCGAGCTGATGGACTTTGGGAACTGCACCTCCCACAGCGACGTCGACGGCGTCGAGCGCGACCTGGATACCCGGGCGACGCAGATCGTGACGCGGCGGATGCACCACCGCAAGAAATACTGCCTCGACAACGCCGAAGTGGAGGTCGTGCGGCCGCTCCACAACACCGAGTTCTGCGCCTTCTGCAACCGGCTTCGCCTCACCTCCGACGGCAAGCTCAAGCCCTGCCTTCTGCGGAGCGATAACCTGGTCGATATCCGGGGGAAGCACGGAGACGAACTCGAGGCGGCCTTCCAGAAAGCCGTCGAGATCCGGGAACCGTTCTTCCGGTAGGCCGCGTCTCCCCCCTGGGGGCCTCCAGATCATCCTTTTTCCTCCAAAGCAACATTTTATATCTCTCTCCCCAATAAGATGGGTATGCTGGAAGAGAACGAGTATACTCATGTCATGAAGAAGCTGTATCACAAGTCGCTGATCCTTGAGGACCCCTCCGACTTCCATCCCGTGCTGAATTTTTACTTCGTCGATGCAATTGCACACCTCGATTTTACCCTGGGGATGCTCGCGTACAACTACATGTCCCCGAAAAATATCATGAGTATGGAATATCTCCGCTGGCGCCTCGACCAGGAGAGCGAGGGGGACCGGCCCTACTTCCCCGGGTTCATCAACTGGCTGAAGCAGGAGCGCAACGAGATCTTTGAGTCGCTTCCGCTCCTCTGGAGCGGCATCTATGACAGCGACGACCCGGCATGCTACCGGAGCTTCCGTATCGTGCTGAACCCCGACGATAAACGGCCGATCCCGGCGGAATATTTCGGGCTGTTCGCCGATCAGCTCTTCGACCGGCCGTTTCTGCAGCAGATCTACCGGGGTTCGCCGCTCGCGAAGCTCTTCGATGAATATGTGAGAAGCCAGAAGTCGGCGTGAGGGGATATCCATGGATGTCGCCCATCTCTGTTCGTCCCTTGTGCAGATCCAGAGTGAGAACCCGCCGGGAAGCACCGCCGAGGTAGTCGAGTACATCAAGGGTTTTCTTGATTCGCTCGGCGTTCGGAGCGTGGTCGACAGCCACCCCGGCGGCAGGGCGAACCTCGTTACGACAGCGCCCGGCGCCCGGCTCCTCCTCTGCGGCCATCTCGATGTGGTGCCCGCCATCGCCGACGGCTGGACGCACCATCCGTACAGCGGCGATGTTGCGGACGGCTACGTCTGGGGACGCGGTGCCACCGATATGAAAGGTGGCTGTGCTGCGCTCCTCGCGGCGTACCAGAAGCTCGTCAACGCCGGCGAAGAGGCGGCCGTCCAGTTTGCCTTTGTCTGCGACGAGGAGACCGGCGGAGAGTACGGCATCCAGTCCCTGCTCGCACAGGATCTGCTCGTGCCTCGCGACTGCCTGATCGCGGAACCGACCCCGCCGCTCTGCCCCACCATCGGCCAGAAGGGGCTCTGCCGGCTGGAGATCGACTTCACCGGTGAACCGGGGCATAGCTCGCTCTACCCGGTGGTCGGCAGGAGCGCCGTCATGGAGGCTTTCGACCTTCTTGAGTACATGAAGGAGCTGCACCAGCAGCGGTACGTTGCCGGGGAAGCGATGCAGGATCTCGTGGAGCGGTCGTCGCAGGCGCTCGAGGAGGTCTTCGGGATGCAGGGGCTCCGGGACGTCCTGACCCGGATCATGTACAACCCCGGGCGGATCGAGGGCGGGGAGAAAGCAAATATTGTTGCCGAGCGGTGCAGGATGGAGCTCGATATCCGTGTCCCCTGGGGCTGCTCGGCCGGGACGCTCCTTGCTGCGATAACCGCCCGTGCAGAGCATGCAGCGGTCCGCGAGATCAATCTCGCGGACCCGACGCTGACGCCGGCCGACACGGTGCTCGTCGGGACACTCTGTTCAGCGATTGAAGCGGTCTACGCCGCTCCGGCGGCGCCGATCCTTCAGTGGGCGGCGACGGATGCCCGGTACCTGAGGGCGGCAGGTTTCGATGTTGCCGAGTACGGGCCCGGCGAGATCACCCTGCTCCACGCTGTGGACGAGCGGGTCGGCGTGGCGGACCTCGAGAACGCCGCCCGGGTCTACCAACGCGTCATGGCCGCTTACTCCGGCGTGTGAGGGGCGTGCTCCCCCATCCCCACCGCCGTGAAGATCTCCCCCCTTTCGATCGTCGATAGGCGGGATCGGATGTGGTCGGGAACGGGAAGAGAGATCCTGCATGAACCCTGGCTCTTGCCGGCCTTTACAGCGTCTTCCAGGTGTGCTGCCGGCTCATGAGGTAGTTCCCGGTGAACGCGGCGAAATATTCCTGCCGGATTTGTGACACGGCAGTAAATGCCCGTGATATCGGTGAGGCCGTAAAGGAAGGGGGCGCTGATGAAAAACCCGGAGAGCCCGACCAGCCCGAAGGAGACAATCTTTGTCCATTCGCTCCAGAATGCGCCGTCCCGGTGCCGGAGTGCCTGAAGGTTGATATCGGTAAACTTACGGAGGCATGCGCCAATCCTGGGGGTTTAAATTTGCTTTCCCGCTATTTCCGGTCGCTGAAGGTGGACGGGTTCCCTGTGGCGGCGTATCGTCGACCGCCTCGATGGCGGCTGTGTTCTCCTCTTCGTTGCAGGTGGAATGGTGACGATGAGAGGAGAATCGGTATTTATCGGTGTATTCTGCATTACCCCGATTTGAAAGCGTACGTTTCCATATGCAGCCTTGTGAAGGCGATGTTCTGCTGGATCCGTGCGAGGGTGTCACCTTTAGGGTTTGCAGCCATGATGTCGCCGGTGAAGGCGGCGAGCGTGCGCGTATCGGGATGCGGTTCCCGGATCGGTGCAAGGCCGTCCGCTGTCATCCCTTCGCGGCCATCGGAATGCTCGCGCCAGTCGTTCTTCTAGAATCCCGGATAGTAGGAGGCGTAGAACGGAATGTTGATGAGCGCGATGACTGCGATGAAGGCGTAGATGGTTTTCTTCGTACCAAGCGCGCCGACGAGTGCCTGGTTTGATGCGGCAATGCCGACGAACCAGAACGGCAGCAGGCAGATGAGATGGTGCGGCATCATCGGCATGCTCCCTGCGAGAAGGGCACTGACGATCAGCGGGAGAACGATCATGCCGGCGATGAGGGCCGCTCCCTTTCTGGTCTCTCGCCAGATGAACCAGAGTCCGACGGCGAAGAGGATCAGGAAGAAGGCCAGGACGAGCTCGCTGTACCATGAAACCTTCAGGAGCGTCTGGGAGATGACGGGAAGACTCTGCATCCCGTAGGTCGTGGCTGCTGCCGTCCGCACGACGAAGGGCTCGGCGGTGACGGCGATGGCGAAGGCCAGAGCTCCGATAGCCGGGTTCCGGAGCGTCATCGGGTTCTGCCGCACCGCCTGTATCTTCGACGCCGCGGCGAAGAGCAGGAGGAGGCCTATTGGGAAGAAAGCATAGAAGTGCGTCCAGAAGGCGAGAGAGCCCAGGATGCCAAAGATGACCCACGACCCGAGGTCGTCGGTCCGCAGCGCCTTTATGTAAAAGGGCAGGGAGAGCGCAAAGAAGAAGAGCATCGGTGCGTACGCCCATGCCTCCTGTGCGTAGAAGATATGGAATGGGGAGAAGGTCATGAGTGCTGCCGCGATGATGCCGGTGTTCTTGTCCCGGAACGTCGCCCCGACAAAGTACATGATCGGTATCGTCAGGACCCCGAGGAGTGCCGGGATGAAGCGGAGCACAAACTCGCTCTCGCCGAAGAGCAGCATGACGTTCTCCATCCCGGAGAAGAGCGGTGGGGCGAATTCACCTCCAGCCATAGAAGCCCAGATGCCTGCGAGGCTCTGCCCGGCAAAGTGCAGTGTCTGTCCCTCGCCTGGCCAGAGCGGGTTGTAACCGGGGTGGTAGCACCGCAGCAGCAGACCGACTGCGGTGAGGACGGTGAGCAGCCTCATGTAGACGCATCCCCTGAGGAGTGCAACGATCCGCTCAGGGAGTGTGTTCGCAGCGGCGATTGTCTCGGTTTCACAGAGCGTGCTCGCCGGCGCGACTGTGCTTTCTGCCTGTTTTCCCTGCTTCGTGTCCATTCAGAATCATACCCCCTTGTGTACAGACGTAGATAATGATTGCTGGTCGTTTCGATCCCGTCCGGAGCCGCTGAGTCGCTTGCTGCCTGGCCGCGGGAACGATCCGTTCCCACCTGCCGTTCACGGCGAACGAGATCCTCTCCGACGGTGATTGATTGTGAATTCCTTATTTATACACATGCATTTTCCATTCCTCCCCTATTTCAGGATAAAAGAATAAATACTGGGTTGGATAACTCCTATTCCATGAAGCGGGTGTATGGCGCGATATTTATGGCGGCGGTTCTGACCCTTGCTCTCGCCTCGGCGGGATGTGCCGAGCTGCCGCCTGAAGAGACTCCCTTCTGGTCAGGCGGAGGGTCGTCGGGAGATGGCGGGCAGGAGGGGCCGTCAGCATCGCCCACCCCGACCTATGTGACACCCGCAACACCCTATCCGACCGAAAGGGCAATCGCCGAGGTCGCACAACCGACCTATCGCACCCCTCCCGAATCGGAGCGGCTCAACAACGAGTACCTCGAGATATACAATAAAACGGCGCGCTACGACTACACGAAGGAAGCGTTCGTCTACAACCTGACCGCCCCGCCGCTGCTCGTCGCGTTCACGGTAGACCCGGACACCATCACCCGGACAAAGACCGTTACCAGCCAGTACGGGTCGCAGAAGACCCAGACCGTAAAATTCACCAACATCGACAGCAATGTCTGGTTCGAGATCACGATCCGGGATCAGGGCACCGGGGCTGTCGTTGCGCAGGACGGGTTTGCCCGGCTGTACAGCAGCGAGACCCAGAAGGAGATGGTCGTCCGGACGGCAGGCGTCTACCTGGTTGAGATCACCGGGAACAAGGTGCACGTCGACCTGCTAATGCGCGCGAAGTCCCTGTAAGATTCCCGCCCGTAATCGCCATCTTTTTGTGCTCGTGCCTTCGGAAATCCGGCGGGAATGGGGGATCTAGCGATCTGTGGCCGTCATTTTTCGTGAGAGCGGTGTTTTTCGGGATGCAGAACCCTCCCCGCGCTGTGCAATCCTTTTTATCTCTGAAAGATCTACCTTATTAGGTAGGGTACAGCCCCAGAAGTCCCGGTAGGGTAGAGGATATCCTAGAAGCCTGCGGAGCTTTTGACCCGGGTTCAAATCCCGGCCGGGGCGTCTTGTTTTTGTGTATTTCTTTGATTGCAGCATCTGCTTTGTACGCGCCTTCTTTGAGGCGCCTGCAGCACCCTGCTCTATCAGGCTGGTGTCGTCAGCGTCGCCATGACCATTGGACGAAGATCGCGACTGTCGGGTCTGCGAGAGGAGCGGCCCCTCGAAGAAAAATCGAATGCAGCGGGGGGTAGCTCCCGCCTGCCGGAGCGTGTGTGATGGTCTCAGCGGCAACCCGTTCCCGAAAGGTCTTCGCCTTCCGGCGTTGCCCCTCAGGCCTCCCGGACGATCTCCGCGATGTACGCTACCCCGAGTTTCGCTTTGCGCACCCGGGTGCTGTCCAGGAGGTGGCGCATATCCAGGAACTCCCCGTCGGTCACGATCCGCCGGATCTGGCGTTCGAGGTCGAGCGACCCGTCCCAGGGGATCCCCCGGAAGATAACGGCGTGGTTGTGCAGATACTGATCGGCAGATCCGCGGTTGGCAGGATGGTGGTACGAAAGCGCACCGATCGCCCCGGGATCGTAGGCGGAGAGATCGCCTGCAAGGTTTACGCCGATGCCGAAGCCGACCATCGTATCGCCGCGGTACTTCGGCTCCTCGTCGACGGCAATCCAATCCTGAATATGCTGTGGGTCCATGATGGATCTTTCGTTCGCCGGGGCGGCGTCGCGGAGGGGAGCGCGCTTGATCCCCGAACTGCAGATCCCGGCGGTCACCGCCCAGATGGCGACGGCGACCACCCCGGCGTGGTCGCGCCTCCGCTCCGCCGCCAGCGAAAAGATCAGCCGGTAGAGGTCTGCGAGGGTGATCCCTTCGTCGCTCTCGGTCTCTATGGTGATGGTCTCGGCAAACGGCCCGTCGAGGGTTACGTTGAACCCCGAATAGATCCTGACGTCCCCCGTATCCTGCATCGCGTTCAGAAAATCCGGCGTGTCGTGACCGTCCGTCGGCAGCCAGACCATCGAGCCGTGGAGTGTGATCATCTCGCCGAGCAGGGTCATCGCATCCGCCGCATTCTCCCCGAGCGCTCCGAGGCCGAGGGAGTATCCCGTGTCGGAGAAGCGCAGGGCATGGATCGCCGCTTCATCGATCCTGGCGAAGAGGACGTCCTGAATACTGCCGGTCACCCGGAGCCTGCCCGGATCGCGTGAGGTGGTCTCGATCGAGTAGCGCACCCCGTCCCGCACCCGTGACGGATTCTCGATCTCATGGAGCACAGAGAGACTGTCGCCGGAGGCGGAGCAGGCGTCGACCGCCGCATCGAGCGTCGGATACGAGAGGATAACGGTATGCACCCCCGCCATCTCCAGCACTTTTCGCGGGTAGTCGCCGACGCGGGCAAGAACAACGGTCCCGCCGCGCTCCTTCAGCCGCTTCTTCAGCGCGATGAAGATGCGGATCCCGGCACTGCTGAGATAGGTCATCCTCTCGCAGTCGATCGCGATCGACCGGTCGTCGTCCTGCAGGGCTCCGGCGATGGCCTCTTCGAGGCGGCCCGCCCCGTAGCCGTCGAGTCTTCCGGCAACCCCGGCGATCAGCACCCCGTTTCTTCTCTCGGTATGAATATCCATTGCTGGTACGGTATCGGGGCGGCGTCAGTTAAGCGTTGTCAAAGAGCACCCGCAAGCGCTCTTTCCGCCTCGCCGAGGTCTTGCGAATGCGCTACGTTTAACATGGATGAGCGTCCTTGACGAGACAAACCGCCGATTCGCGGAGGAATGCATGATGGTGAAAGTGACAATCGACCGGGAAGAATGTATCAGCTGCGAGGCCTGCTGGCTGCTCTGTCCGGAGTTCTTCGAACAGAATCCCGAGGACGAGAAGAGTCAGGTCGTCGAGGAATTCCGGACCGGCGGTGACCCGGCGGAGGGTGATGCTCCTGAGGGAAGCGAGGCGTGTGTCCGGGAGGCTGCCGATGAGTGCCCGGTGACGGTGATCTTTGTCGAGGACTGACGGTGCCCGGTAATGGACACGGTCATGGCCGACAAAAATCTATATACTATAGAGTCTCTGGGGTGCTTGCCTGAGGGAGGGATCGCACCTGAAGGTGCATCGCCATGGTAGGGTGAATGCATAAGCCGAGCCGGTACAAGGCTTATGTGTGACAAAAACACCCTGCCACAGTCCGAAATGCACCCAGGGTATGTATTTCTCCCTCGGGCACCCCGTTCTTCTTCGGTTCCAACCTATTTTGACCGGCGATGTTGACGGACCCTGGGAGCATGCCGCATCGACCTTTGGTCGTGCACTGTATACGTTCTTCTCCACGGCCCGCCGTCCCGGAAGATATTCTCGTGCGAGCCTTCCAAAGCCGCACTCTTCACCGTTCGTTTGCCGTAATCGACGACGAGCGCGGCCGTTACACACCCGATTGTCATTGCTGCGGCAGTGGTAAAAGAATCATTATATACTATAGAGTCTCTGGAGTGCTTGCCTGAGGGAAGGATCATACCTGAAGGTGCATCGCCGCGATGGGGTGAATGCATAAACCGAGCCGGTACAAGGTTTATGCATGACAAAGACACCCCACCGCAGTCCGAAATGCACCCAGGGTATGCATTCAACCCTCGGGCACCGCTCTTCTTACGCCTCTCCTTTCATGACCGCAGGGTGTCGGTTTTCCTTATGGCCGTGGCCCCTTGACGTTCGAGAGCGATGTCACCTCTCCGTCCCCGCCCTGCGAGATGACGGAGAGGTTGCCGTTCGTCTCGAGAACGACTGCGTGCACGCTTTCCCGGCTGCCCGCCCCCTGGGCGCGGAGCGCCTGCTCGATCTCCGCCTCGGTGATCCGCTCGTCCTTCATGGCGTCCCGGAGCAGCGTGCCGTCGTAGTAGAGGAGGCGCGGTTCTGACTTGGCCATTCTCTCGACGAGGTTTATCCTGACCGAGAACCAGGTGACGACATACTGCAGGCCGACGAGGATGAGGAGTGCGAAGATCCCCTCGAGCAGCGATACGGTCGTGGACGTGATGACCGATGCGAGGGTCGACCCGAGGGCGACGGTGACGATGAAGTCGAAGGCGTTCATCGCGGCGAGCGTCCGTTTGCCCGAGACGCGAAGGATGATCACGAGTGCAAGATAGGCGAAGATGCCGACGATGATGAGTCTGGCATAATCAAGCAGATTTCCGATGACAACGTCCTCGATCCAGGTCATATACGTCCCCCCCACCCGGCGGATCCGGGCACTCGGCGGGGTTGCCTTCCCCCGTCCTGGTATATATGGCCTGCGCCCGGACGGATCTCCGGGACAAAAAAAAGTTACAGGTCAGGTCTGGTCTTCAGCGCCGCGACGAGCAGCCTGATACCTGCCTCGACGTCGGCGATGTCGATGACCTCGACGGGGGAGTGGATGTAGCGTGCGGCGATGGAGAGCGGGATGCTCGGGATACCGCCCCGCTCGAGGTGGATGATGGTGGCGTCGGTGTTCCCACCGGTCCCGACCTCGATCTGCACCGGAATATCGTTCTTCTCGCCGGTCTCCCGCAGCCACGCGGTCATCCGGGGGTCGGCCATCAGGCCGCGTCCGCCGGCGCTGACGATGACGAGCACCGGCCCGGCGCCCATCTCGATGCTCGCGTCCTTCTTCTCGATCCCGGGGTGGTCGCCCGGGATGGTGACGTCGGTTGCGATGGCGCAGTCGGGGTCGAGTGAGTACGCGCTGACCTTTGCGCCCTTCAGCCCGATCTCCTCCTGGACGGTGAAGACGCCGTAGATGGTGTGGGGGGACTGTGCCTGCTGGAGCGCCCGGATCAGCATGGCGACGCCCACCCGGTTGTCGAGCGCTTTCCCGGTCACCCGGGTGCCGGCGAGGTCGGCGAACTCGCGGTCGATGGTGACGGGCGTGCCGATATCAATCCCGAGAGCCGCCACCGCATCGCCGCTCGACGCCCCGACGTCGATGAACATATCCTCGATCTTGACCTCCTTCTTGCGCTCCTCCTCTTTCATCACGTGCGGGGGCTTCGCACCGAGGACGCCGAGAACAGGGCCGTTCCTGCCGTGCAGGACGACGCGCTGGGTGTAGAGGACGGGCACGAACCATCCGCCGATCGGGATGACCCTGATAAATCCTCTCTCATCGATGTACTGCACCATCAGGCCGATCTCGTCCATGTGCGCGGCGATCATGACCGAGAAGTCCCCGCCGCGCTTCACCGCGATCAGGTTGCCCGCGAGGTCTTCCCGCAGCTCGTCGACGTGGCCGTCGAGCTCCTCTCTGATGATAGCCCTGATTGCCCCTTCGCTGCTCGACAGCCCGTGGGCGTCCGAGAGCCTCTTGAGTAGTTCCTTTACCATTTCCAAGTTCACTCCAGTATCGTTTTCAGCCTCTCGACAGCCCGCCGGAGGTTCTCCTGCGACGTTGCGTAGCTGAAGCGGGCATGTTCGGGCATATTCGTGCCGAAGGCCTCTCCCGGCACGATGATCACTCCCTTCTCGATCGCCTGCCGTATAAGCGTTCGCCCCATCGGGACGAACATGTAGAATGCACCCTCCGGCCGCGGGAAGTCGAGCCCGATCTCCGTCAGGCCGTCGTAGAGGAGGTCACGGCGTGCCCGGTACTCGTCCCGCATCATCCGGACGGCTCCCTGGTCGCCGGTGTATGCGGCGAGTGCGGCGTACTGGGAGATGGAGGTCGCGCAGGCCTGGCAGTACTGGTGCACCTTCATGCACTGCTCGACGTACTCTTCCGGCGCTGCCAGGAACCCGACGCGCCACCCGGTCATGGCGTAGGTCTTGCTGGCGGCGTTGATGGTGATGACGTCTTCGCCGTAGCGGGCTGCGCTACAGTGCTCTTTTTCGTACACGAAGTGCTCGTAGACCTCGTCGCTCACCACGGTCACGCCGCGGTCGTTTGCGTATTCGACCAGCGCCCGGATTGCGTCGGGACTCTCGACAGCACCGGTCGGGTTTGCCGGCGAGTTGAGGATGAAGAGCCGGGCGCCGTCCATCTGCTCTTTCGCCTTCTCGATATCGATATGCAGCGCCGCATCGAGCGCGACACCCTCCGACCGGCCGCCGGCGACCGTTGCCAGCGCCTGGTAGGAGACGAACCCGGGGTCGGCGAAGAGGACGCGGTCGCCGTCGTCGACGAGGGCCTGCATGACGAGGTGGATCGCCTCGCTCCCGCCGGCCGTCACGATGAGCTCGTCCGGGGTGTACGTGAGGCTGTTCTCGCGGGAGAGTTTCTCGCAGATCGCGCTCCGCAGTCCCGGTATCCCCGCGTTCGGGGTGTAACCGGTCTTTCCCTCCCGGATCGCCCGGATCGCTGCCTCTTTGATGTGGGCGGGCGTGTCGAAGTCGGGCTGGCCGATGCCGAGGTTGATGGCGTCCGCCCCGCCCGCATCGAAGAGTTTCCGGATCCCGGATGCCCCTATCCGGGTGACCCGCCGGGCATATCTCCGCTCGTTCATCTTTGGCCTTCCTGCCTCACTCGATGTTGGCATGCCTGCACCGGAGTTCTTCCACGTCGCACTGCCGGATCTCCATGAGCCGGGAGATGATTGCGTCGGCAAAGACCATCGCGGTCGTCTCGAAGATCGTCCCGAGCGGTGCGAAGGATTTGTGCTCGCCCATCATCTGCCGGATCTCGAACTCAGCCGACTCGTCGGCGACCTTGTCGCGCTGGCTCTCGATGATGACGACGCAGTCTGCCATGCGGCCGATCCGGGAGTCGCGTTTCGAGGTGATCAGGCAGACCTTGCCGCCGATGTCCTTGACCGTCTCGGAGATGTCCGCGACGGTCTTCGTCTCGCCCGAGCCCGAGAACGCGATGATGATGTCTCCTTCCTGCATCGCCGGGGTGACGGTCTCCCCGACGACGAACGACTGCAGGCCAAGGTGCATGAGCCGCATGGCAAACGCCTTTGCCACGAGGCCGGAGCGCCCCGCGCCGATGGTGTAGACGCGGTCTGCGCTCTGTATCTCGGTGATCAGCGTGTCTATCTCCTCATCGGACATGACATCGGAGATGGTTCTGATTCTCGTTGCCATCAATCGCATCATGTCCTTTACCGGGTGATCTGTCATCGTACTTCCTGGTAAACATTTCACCAGATCATACATTAGAATTTCCTGTTCTTCGCGGAAATTCAGCCGCATGGGCGTGCATGGGAGAGAATCGTGCGCGGTGCCGCGAGTGGCGTTGTATGGGTGAATATATGTCTGTAGTCTGTCCGGTTGCCTCTCGCCGTTCCGCCTTCTGCAGGAGCAGGGCGGTGGAACAAATACGGTCGAAATATTGCTCATATGCTCTCAAACTCCTGTTTATTTTCGGGAAAATGTTCGCGCGGCATCCGGCGGATGCCTGCTGCGGCGAAAAGGTTATGCAATAGTATTTCTCAAATTATAGGTATTAGAGCGCAGCGCTATACGGTAGTTTTGCGGGGCAATCCTGAAAATAAAAGAAATGCTTGGTATATTCCCTGGCTTCTGAAGCATTGTTTGTTAATTCCCCGTCCTCTTTCCGGCAGCCCGTCGCCCGCCCGGACCCGGTGGGCAGACGCACGACAGCGAGATCGTTTCAGTAACAGGCAGTGAATTCCATGGACAGCACTACAGCAGCGGCAGGCGACGAGGCGATCCTCGACCTTCTGGACGAGAATGTCAGAGAATGGTGTATACGAACCTTCGGCGGGCGCGATGCGCTCTTCACCCCGCCGCAGCGGATGGCGGTCCCGCTCATCCACGACGGACAGAACGTCCTGGTATGCTCGCCGACGGGTTCGGGGAAGACGCTCTCTGCGTTCCTCGCGATCATCGACGAGCTCGTGGCGCTCTCGCGGACCGAAGGCCTCGACGACAGCGTCTACTGCCTCTACGTCTCCCCCCTAAAGTCGCTCGCGAACGACATCCAGAAGAATCTCGCCGTGCCCCTCCGCGAGATCCGCGCCGTCATGGAAGAGCGCGGCGTTTCGTGCGGCGAGATCCGGCACGCCATCCGCCACGGCGACGTCTCACGCGCCGATAAGGCGAAGATGCGCCGCAAGCCCCCGCACATCCTCAACGTCACGCCCGAGACCCTCGGCATCCTCTTAAACTCCCCGCGGTTTTGCGAGAAGCTCAAGACCGTCCGCTGGGTCGTCGTCGACGAGATCCACTCGCTCGCGGGCTCAAAACGGGGCGTGCACCTCTCGGTCAGCCTGGAGCGGCTCGAAGCGCTGATCGGAAAACCCGAGGGCGGGTTCGTCAGGATCGGCTGCTCCGCGACGATCGAGCCGCTCGACGAGATCGCCCGGTTCCTCGTCGGCGCCGGGAGAGACGTCTCGATCGTCGACACACGGTTCGCCCGCGAGTTCGACCTGCAGCTCGTCTGCCCGGTCCCGGACCTGATCGAGGCCTCGCCCGAGGAGGTGAACCTCCGGCTCTACGATATCGTCCACCGGATGGTGCAGGAGCATAAGAATACCCTCATCTTCACCAACACCCGGAACGGCGCCGAGCGGGTGCTGCACAACCTCCGCGTCCGCTACCCGGGCTGCTACACCGAGGAGAACTCGGGCTGCCACCACGGCTCGATGGGGAAGGAGGGGAGGCTTGCGATCGAGGAGAAACTCAAGTCCGGCGATCTCCGGGTGGCGACCTCCTCGACCTCGCTCGAACTCGGGGTGGATATGCCCCACATCGACCTCGTGCTGCAGATCGGCTCACCGAAGTCGGTCGCGGCGCTCCTCCAGCGGATCGGCCGTGCCGGCCACCGCCTCGGCGAGGTGGTGAAGGGCAGGATCCTCGTCCTCGACCGCGACGAGCTCGTGGAGTGCGCGGTGATGCTCCGCGAGGGGCGGGACGGGTTTGTGGACCGGATCCACATCCCGGAGAACTGCCTCGACGTCCTCGCGCAGCACGTCTTCGGGATGGCGCTCGAGGGGCGGTGCAGCCTCGATGCCGTCCGCGCCGTGGTCCGCCGGTCCCACTGCTACCGCGACCTTGCCGAGGAAGACCTGATGAGCGTCGTCCGCTACCTCGCCGGAGACTACGCGGGGCTTGAGGAGCGGCACATCTACGCGAAGATCTGGCACGATCCGGAGACCGGGATGATCGGCAAGCGCGGCCGGAATGCCCGGATGATCTATTTCCTCAATTCCGGGACTATTCCCGACGAGTTCTCCTGCGACGTCCTGACCCGCGACCAGCAGTGGGTCGGGACGCTCGACGAGAAGTACCTGGAGCGGATGAACAAGGGGGACGTCTTCGTCCTCGGCGGGCAGCGCTACGCCTTCGCCTACCGGCGCGGCGGGAAACTCTACGTCGACCCGACGACCGCCCGGCCGACGATCCCGAGCTGGTTCTCGGAAAAGCTCCCCCTCTCCTTCGACCTCGGACTCCACGTCCTCTCGTTCAAGGAGATGATGATCCGGCGGATGCAGGACTCCGAACCCGAGGCCCTCGTCGCCCACCTCCTGGCGGAGTATCCGATCGACGAGAACTCCGCCCGGAGTATCTGCGAGATCTTCGCCCAGCAGGTGCAGTACCTGGGGGAGGATGCGATCCCGACGACGGAGCGGATCGTCGTCGAGGAGCAGGCCGACCTGACGAACCGCCGCCGCCTCTACTACGTGATGGCCAACTACGGGCTGCGGTTCAACGACGGGTTCTCGCGGATCGTCGCCTACCTCATCTCGCAGGAGGTGACCACCAACGTCTCGGTCGGGATCAGCGATACCGGCTTTGCCGTCTCGCTCCCGCTGGAGAAAGAGGCCGACATTCCCGGGATCGTCGCCCGGCTCCACCCGGGGGGATGCGAGGCGATCCTGGAGACGGCGATCGACAACACCCAGCTCCTCAAGCGGATCTTCCGGATCAACGCCTCGCGCTCGTACATGATCCTGCGGAATTACCGCGGCAGGCGCAGGAGCGCCCGGCGGCAGCAGGTGAGCGCGGACATGCTCATCTCGTTTGCCCAGAGCCTCGAGGACTTCGCGGTGATGAAAGAGACCTACCGCGAGGTGATCGAGGACAAGTTCGAGGTGGCGAATATCAGGGCGATCGTGGAGGGCGTCCGGTCGGGCGCGATCGCGGTGGCGCCGACGCAGGCGCTCTCCCCAAGCCCCATGGCCTTCGGGATCGCCACGCTCGGGATCAGCGATGCCGTCTACGTCAAAGACAAGCTCTCGATGCTCCGGGAGTTCCAGCGCCGGGTGATCTCCTCGATTGCAGGAGATGTTCCGGCGTGAACCTGCAGGCCGAGGCCGACCTGACCGGGCGGTTCGATTTCTACAAGAACGCACTCTACATCCGCAAAGAGCGCCTCTGCGTCGTCTCCGACATCCACATCGGCCTTGAGGAGGCGCTCTACGCGGACGGGCTGCACTTCCCGCTCCACGAGGGCGAGACCCTGCTCGACCGGTTTGCATCCATCCTGGACCGTTTCTCGCCGCGGACGGTCGTCCTCGACGGTGACATCTTTCACTCCTTCGACCGGATCGCCCGCAGCGTGCAGCGGAAGTTCTCGGCGATCGTGCAGGCGCTCTCCGCCGAGTGCGAGGTGGTCTATGTCCGCGGTTCGCACGACACCATGCTCCCGTCGGTGATGGGCGGGAGCGTCGAGCGCTACGATGCCGGCGGGTTTACGATGATCCACGGCGACAAGGCGGTCACCGATCACGGCTTCCTGGTGATGGGGCACGACCATCCGGTGCTCGAGATCGAGATGGAGCGGTTCCCCTGCTTCCTCTACGGCAGGGGCGTCGCGGGCGGGCAGGACCTTCTCATGATGCCCGCCTTCAACCCGCTCTCGCCCGGGGTGATCATCAACTACGCGAAGGGCCGCGACTTCCTCTCGCCGCTCCTCCGGCGGGTCGACACCGGCCGGCTCCAGCCGGTGGTGGAGGTCGACGGCGAGGCGGTGGTCTTCCCGGCCCTCGCGGAGATGCGCCGGCTGATGTGAGGGCGGCAAGCCCCTCACCGGGAGGAGAACTCAATGCCGGTCAAGCAACGCTTATATATTAGGAATCCGGCCCCGTTCTGCCGAAATTTCGACCCTCACAGAAGCCCTCAGACGGACGATCTCGGGGCGAGCCATAGTAAACATCGACCGGAAAATTACTCCGGCTCATATCGCCGATATGCCCTTGCGATCCTGTCGTTTTACGCCAATCGGAGCGATATTTTCCGGCGAATTTTTTGAGCGTGGCTTGGCCGCCGGAACTGTCGGTAAAACCGGGAAACGGACGTTGATTTGGCTTTCGTTTTGGGTGGGATGGGGGTGAGTACCCCTCGCCCGCAGGCGGTCGGATCCGTATACCCCGACGTGAGCCGCCCTTTCGGTGAGTGCCAATATCGCCATTCTGCGCCAGATTCTGGGGAAATGGCTGTTATAATACACGTATTCCCAAATCAATCGGTCAGACGAACGGCCGACCGTGGCAATGTATTTATACCGTGAAGATCTTCTTCCCCTCGTAGGGTCGGGGGTTTGACGTCTGCCGGGCAGGAGGGAGAAGCGATGAGGAAAAATGTGTTCTTAGCGGTATTTGCGGTCATTGTGCTGGGAATCATCGTCGCAGGCGTCGGGCTGCCCTATCTGCACCAGGCAGCGCCGGGAACAGACGCCATCGGCATCCCTTCGACTCCGAATATCATCGGTTCATCCGGGCCGTACGTCCTTGCCGCGCCGTTTCCGGACGTGAACGACTCCTACCCGGTCTACCGGACGGTTCTCCCCGACACCAGCACCGAGGAGAAACGACGCATCGGCGATCTGTTTGGGGTATCGGAAGGCGTGGAAAAGCCTGAAAGAACCGATGGTAGGTTATATTATTACACGAACTCCGGGGCGTTCCAGTATATCATCCCGGCAAAGGCGTACCCCTATGCTACCGACAGGCAGCCAGACCTCCCGTCCGATGAAGAGGCTCGTGCGATTGCGACGACCTACCTGAAGGAGCGAGGCCTTTTTCCCGCCGACGTATACTTTGAGTATGTGAAAATCGGATCTTCATGTGAAAACAGAAGCCCGACCTCTGTCACGGTATATAACCTTACCAAACATGTGCATTTCATAAAGAAAATTCAAGATCTTCGTGTGCATACCGCAGGTATTACAGTATCGATCGGAGAAAATGGCGAGGTGGTAGCTGTCTCGAATTCCCTCAGGGAGTTCGATCCGAAACCGGTCCGCGATGTGAAGATCATAACCCCGGAACAGGCATACCAGCGACTCTCTGCGGGGGACGTCATGATCCAACCGCTTCAAGAGGACTACGATAAAATCGTAGTGACCAACATCTCGCTCGGTTACTGGATGGAGACACAAACCGAGCCCCAAGAATATATTGTGCCGGTGTACGTCTTTTCATGCAACGCAATGTGGGACGGCAAATCGGAAGAAGTCTTCCGATACGTACCGGCAGTCGATCCGACAGAGATGGAGGGCCTCACCTGAATCATTTTTTATCGCAGCCATGACGTTCGCCGCTTGAGTGGATGTCCGAGTGCCATGATGATTACGAGGGAAGAGCGATGAGGAAAAATGTGTTCTTAGCGGTATTCGCGGTCATAGTGCTGGGTATCGTCGTCGCAGGCGTCGGGCTGCCCTATCTGCACCCGGCAGCGCCGGGAGCAGACACCATCGGCATCCTTTCGATTCCGAATATCGTCGGATCGTCCGGACCGTACGTCCTTGCCGCGCCGTTCCCGGACGTGAACGAGTCCTACCCGGTCTACCGGACCGTTCTCCCCGGCAATGGCACCGGGGAAAAACGGCGCCTCGACAATCTGTTCGGGGTATCGGGAGACGCGAAAACGCCCGAACCTTCCGCTGGAAGCGTGTACTATTACGTGAACTCCGGAGCGTTTCAGTACATTATCCCGGAAAAGGCGTACCCCTACACCACTCACCAGCAACCGGACATTCCGTCCGACGAAGAGACCCGTGCGATTGCGACGGCCTATCTGAAGGAGCGAGGTCTCCTTTCCGATGGCGTATACTTTGAGGATGTGAGTGTCGGATCTTCATGTGGAAGCATAGGCCCGACCGTCACGGAATATATTCTTACCAAACATGTGCATTTCATAAAGAAAATTCAAGGCCTTCGTGTCTATAACGCAGGTATTACGGTATCGATCGGCGAAAACGGCGAGGTGGTAGCAGTCTCGAATTCCCTCAGGAAGTTCGATCCGAAACCGGTCCGCGATGTGAAGATCATAATGCCGGAGCAGGCATGCCAGCGGCTGTGCTCGGGGAACCTGACGAAAGATCCACTCCCATGGGAGTACGATAAAATCATGGTAACCGACATCTCGCTCGGGTACTGGATGGAGATACAAACAGAACCGCAGGAATATATCGCGCCGGTGTATGCGTTTTCGTGCACTGCCACCTGGAACGGCAAATCGGCAGAAGTCGTCCGATACGTACCGGCGGTCGATCCGGCAGAGATGGAGGGCCTCACCTGATCCTTCCTCTCCGCTTTTTCTGCAGACCGCATCCGAAAGAGCCTTACCCATTGGGCGGTCGTAGAGACGGCACCACCCCCTCCACGATCCCCGCCGCTCATTTTATATCCCTTCACCCCGATACCGGCGTTTGATAGCCATGCGGCACAGGACTCTCGTCATTCTGCTGACGGCGGTGGTTTTCGTCGTCCTGGCGGTCTTCGTCGTCACCTCCCTGCCGACCGGGACGGCCGGCGGCGATCTGCCCCTCGACACCATCAGCCTCCCGCCCGGCTTTGCCATCGACGTCTACGCAGCGAACGTCACCGGCGCCCGCTCGATGACGCTCTCGCCGGAGGGGACGCTCTACGTCGGCAGCCGGGGAGCGGGCGCCGTCTACGCCATCCCGGACCGCGACCGGGACGGGCAGGGCGACGAAGTGATCGTCGTTGCGGACGGCCTTGACTCCCCGAACGGCGTCGCATTCCGGAACGGCTCGCTCTACGTCGCCGAGATCGACCGCGTCATCCGTTACGACGAGATCGAGGCGAACCTCGATAGCCCACCCGAGCCGGTCGTGGTGAACGACGACTTCCCGGACGACCCTACCCACGGCTGGAAGTTCATCGCGTTTGGCCCCGACGGAAAACTCTACGTCCCGGTCGGGATGCCCTGCAACGTCTGCAATCCCGACGACGAGCGGTTCGGCACGATCATGCGGATGAACCCGGACGGCTCGGACCTCGAGATCTTCGCCCGCGGCATCCGCAACACCGTGGGCTTTGACTGGAACCCTGAGACCGGCGTCCTCTGGTTCACCGACAACGGCGCCGACTGGATGGGCGAGAACATCCCGCCGGACGAGCTCAACCGGGCGCCTGTGCCCGGGATGCACTTCGGCTTCCCCTACTGCCACGCCGGCACCATCCCGGACGCCGAGTTCGGGGCGGGCAACCCCTGCAGCGACTACACGGCGCCGGTCCAGAACCTCGGGCCGCACGTCGCGGCGCTCGGGATGCGGTTTTACACCGGGCAGCAGTTTCCGGAGGAGTATCAGAACCAGATCTTCATCGCCGAACACGGGTCATGGAACCGCGCCGTCCCGATCGGCTACCGGGTGACCCTGGTGCGGCTCGATGAGAACAATACGCCGATCGGCTACGAGGTCTTTGCCGATGGCTGGCTGCAGGGCCGGGAAGCCTGGGGGCGCCCGGTCGACGTGCAGGTGATGCCGGACGGCGCGCTGCTTGTCTCCGACGATAGCGCGAACGCGATCTACCGGATCTCCTCCGCCGGGCAGTGACGTGGGGCCTCACTTCCCCTTCCGTACACCCTTTCCGAGGAAGAACGGCGCCGGGCGCGGTGCTACGACCGGAAATGTCCCCTCATAGGCATTTCGGACGTCTTCGATGGAGTAGAACGCCTTCGGGTTGTACTGGTGGACGGCATCCACGACGGCCGGGATGTTCTTGCGCTTGATGACGGTGAAGATGATCTTGCCTGGCCCGATCTTTCCCTGGGCGTCGATGACGGTCACCCCGTATCCCGATCCCCGGAGATGGCTGATGAGGTTGGTCGCGTCCCGCTGGGTGATGATCCGCACCAGGGTGAGCCCCATGGCGAGCCGTTCCTCAATGACCATGCCGATGTAGTTGCCGGCCGCAAAACCCCCCGCATATGCGAAGTAGTTGACCGGGTTCGTCACGTCCTGGAAGATCTGCCCGATCGCGACGATCCAGATGAAGACCTCGATGAATCCCAGCACCGGCGCGATCAGTTTCATGCCCCGCGAGATGAAGATGATCCGCATCGTGCCGACGGTGACGTCGCAGATCCGGGCGAAGAATATGGCTACCGGGAGAATTATGAGCGAGAGAAGCTCGGGATCGGTTGCCGGGATCGGGATCATTGCTGATCAGGATTACTCTCCCGGTGATTTAATTTTATCTGTGGGGTAAATATATTTCTCAGGATCAATAATTCATTTCCGGGCTTTTCCGGCTTTTTTCCGGATCCACGCCGGCACTGCTCTCCCCGGAGCGGCAAAAAATGGGTGCTTATGACCGGGAGGCCAGCTTCTCGATCTCTTCCTCGACCTCGGCCACGCCCTCCTGGTAGTACTCACCCTCCTTCGGGTCGAGCTCCATGAGGAGGCGGTAGAACTCGCCGGCGTGGACCTTCTCTTCGTTCGCGATGTCGATGAGGACCTCTTTTGCGAGCGGGTCGTCGGTGGCGTCCGCAAGCTGCATGTAGAGCTGGATCGCCTCGAACTCCGCAGCCATGTTGTAGCGGATGGCGCGGACGAGTTCGTCCTTCGTCAGCTTGCGGTCGAGATTGTTTCCTGCAAAGGGATTTGCGAATTCGGGCATGTTTCTGTTCCTCCTGTCGGGTCTGCAGCCGCATCAGCGGCTACAATGAGTGGTGTTTGTCAAAAGAGGATATAAGGGAGACGGTATTGCTCTACGGAGCCGCGGCAGGGGTCGGTTCGGGTGCGCCTGCGGCGGGGCGGTCATGTGCCTGCCCCTACCGGCCGGCCCGCGTGAGGAGGTCGTCGAGAGAGGCCGGCTGCTGCCGGCGTTTCATGTCCTGCCAGACCCTGCGCTGTTTGTGGAGCCAGAAGTCGAGACCTTCCGGGTCCTCTGCGTAGACGACGTGGTGGTGCTCGAGGATCCGGCCCCGTAAGTACCAGGGGATCTCGTCATAGACGACGATGTCGTACTGCGGCTCCGCGTTCAGGATGCTGGTGTAGACGGCGGTTCGGTCCGCATTGTCGTGCAGGATGAGGCAGAGGTCGGTATCAGACGTGCTATCCGCATAGCCGCACACCCTTGACCCGTAGAGCAGGATGCCGCGGACCGATCCCAGGACGCCACGGAATTGGTTTATGATTTCGTCTTCTGCTCTTTCAGCCATGTCGTTATCTCCTGTGCGAACGTCCGCAGCACGGGGAGCAGCCGGTGCATGGCGGTGTAAGCGATTGTATCGTCGACTCCGTCGTACTCGTGGACGAGCCGGTTTCGAAGTCCGTTTGCGGTCTTTGCGTCCCGGCCGGTCTCCGGCGTGAGAATCCCGAGCCTGACGAGTTCGTCGATGGTGCTGTAGTCGTCCTGTGCCGACGCATGCATGCTGCGCCGCGCCAGGGCACCGATGTCCATCATGATCTCGACTGCTTCCTGCAGCTCCTTGTAGAGAGCCTTTCGGAGAATTCGGTCGTGCAGCATCTCGTCGGAGATATGCTGCTCGATGAATTCGCTGCGGTCGATGAGCATCTCTATCTTCTGGACGATGCGCTCCTCGGGTCCGGGCATCATTGGTTGAGGTATTCGCTGTCCCGACTATTCAAACCGATCGCCCGGCATGCCGGCGCAGGGTCTGCCGTGAAAAAACAGGCGGCGGGTTACTTCCCGCCCTTTTTGACTTCTTCGATCATCTCTTCGACTTCTTTGTGGCCGTGGTCGTAGTAGTCCATCTCCTCCGGCGCAAGTTCGCGGAGCAGGCGCAGGAACTCGCCGGCGTGCTCTTTCTCTTCGTTCGCCACGTCGACCATCACCTTTCTGACGAGTGCGTTGTCCGTGGACTCGGCGATCTGCATGTAGAGCTGGATCGCCTCGTACTCGGCGGCGACAGAGAAGCGGATCGCACGCAGGATCTCGCCGTGGGTCAGCTTGCGGCCGAGGTTGTTCCCGGCAAAGGGGTTGGCAAATTCGGGCATGGTTGGTTTCCTCCTGAAACGATCGAACCGGAATGGCCGGTCCGTATCGGTGCGGTTCAGGACGGCGGGAGGCAAAAAGTATTCGGTGGCGGGGATCGGCGGGGCTGTGAAGAAGAGGAGGATCAGCGCCCTTCGTCGGATCGGCGGGTTTCACTATCTGTGACCCGTATTTCAATGCACCCGCTGCCGGTGCAGCCCTGCAGATCCAGGTAGGCCTCTATCGCCTCTCTGGTGCGGGAAGAGAGCTCATCCAGACTCTTTGCCTGGGTATGGCATCCCGGGAGCGACGGAATGGTCGCGACGAAGTAGCCGTCTTCGTCCTTCTCGACAAAAACGTTGTATTTCATTTCTTCCAGAGCCTCTTCACAGATATATTCCTGCGGCTATCCTATCAATCTTCCCGAAGCGTGGTATGCTGGAGATGCCCTTCCACACTCAGAGGGCCGGGATGACGGGTTGCAGAGCGGCACGATGCCGCCATCCCCCTTTACAAATGGCTCCACGCCGCATCCTCCTCGGGCGTCAGCCAGTCCTTCCCCAGCGCAGACTCGCTGGCTATGGCGGCCTTGCGGGTGTCCCTGCGGTGCCGGGTTTTGAGGAACCGGATGAAGTCGAGAACCTCCTCGCATGCCTGTTCGGGCAGACCGTTCAGTTCGGTAGTTATCTGCTCTTTTACCTGACTCATGCCGTCTCTCCCATACGTGCGTTACCGTGACTACAAATCCCTGCGGTGGATAGCCCTCATTGGTTCTCGTGAAAAATAATGGTATCGCCGGCTGTTGCACCCAAGGCTATGGCAGGTCGCCGGTTCCAATTCCCGGAAACCCTTTTGAACGGCCGGCATTGGCCGGCATGCATGTCGGCGATGCTCTCCTCGATCCTCTGCAGTGTCTCCTCGCTCAAGGGCTCCGGATCGTATGCAGCGTCCAGGAGACGGCCGACCACGTCGTCGTAGCTCTCCTGCGGGTGCACCTTCTCGGCATCCGGGCGGGCTTTTGTCTCCCGGCGGAGCCGGATCGTCGTTGCCATGGATCTCTCTGCGAGGCCGTGGAACATGACCTTTTCTCCTGGCCTACGCCGTCATCGACGGCCGGGACGGCACGGAGTGCATGGACGCGGCGATCTGGGACTACTGTACCGCCCGTCTGCGGGAGGAGGCGGAACCCCTGTCCGTTGCGACGGCCGATACCGACGCCTGGGTTGTCGGCGAAGCCTCGTCGGACCCTGATGCGGAGCAGACGTACAGAACTTTCGGAGCGGGGGTGTGACGGTTGGCAGAGGAGAAGCGAGAGCGGAAGGGGCCGGGTGCGATCGACCTTCGGGAGCGGTACCGGTTCGAGCCGGAAGAACTGCAGCCCGATATCACGCAGACCGCCTACTCGAACCTTGCGTACGTCCAGGTGACGCACCGCGACGTCTTTATCGACTTTCTGGAGATGCCCGGCCTGCGCCGGGACGACCGGGTGTTCGTGAAGGGCACGCGCATCTCTATGTCGCACGCTGCCGCACAGCGGCTTGCCGAAGCTCTGGCCGGGATTCTCGAAAAAGTGCATACGGAGGACGGCATGGAGCAGTACGTTCCGAAGGGTGCGAGGCGGAAACCCGGGGACGATTCGGCCTGACACTGTGCCGAAGACCTGCCTCTCGTGCTGCACGTCCGGCACGGATGGCGCCCTTACGCGCCGGATGGCGCCCTTACGCGCCCGGCCGGTGGGCGGGCGCCATGCTTCATCGATGAGGAGTGTGGAGGCCACGGATCGAAGACCGCGAACGTTCCCCGGCTCCTGATGCGATCCATGTCCCGGGTTAACCGTTGGTTCTTTTCGGTCTCGACACGTTCGCCCTGCAGAACATCGAACGACTGGTCGGGGTGCTGCACTGCGATGGCTTTTTCTGACGGCTCTTCTGGCACCGGGACGAACCCGGGCGTCGTCATTTTGGGAGCATGTGTGCTGAAGGTGTATCTATGCTCGGTCATGATGCTGCAGGGTGCGATACGTTCTGCGCTGAAGATGCAGGGAGCACCCTGAGAGCAGCCGGCCGCCGTTCCGGTGCGAAGGACGCTACCACCCCCGGCCCTGCACTCCGGGCGTGACGCTGGCAGCACTTTCAGCCGGGTTTTCAGCATCTGCTGCCCGTTGTCGTCAACCATCACTTATGCCGGCCGATAGATCAGATCGTTCTGTCGAGGAGCACCTGCTCGGTCCCGTCGTAGAACCTCCCGACGACGACGACCCGGTCGGGGCCGGCGGTTCCATAGGTGTTGACGGCGGTGGAGCCGGGTTCGGTACCGAGGGTGACGTTGTGGTGAACCCCGGGCGTCGTCCCGCCGACCCAGCACGTAATCTCCTGGATCTCGTCGAACCCGGCGCCGCCGTGGTTCGTGAAGGTGATGTCTGTCCCCGACCGCTCGGCGGTGACGGCCGTCGCCCCGAACCCCGGTATCCACGCAAGCCCGAAGATGAGCGAGGCGATGATCGCCGCGATGATGACGGTGATGGCGACCATGAGCACGGTGCTGATGACTTCGGAGACGGCGGTGTCGTGCATACCTGATCTGGTCATGACCTTTCCTGATACAGACATTTTCTCGAACCGTTATATAGGAGCTGGATTCTTTCCCGTGCTACGATTGGGTTTTTCAGGTGAGAGGCCATCGCCGGGTGGTGTGTGCCCGTCCACGACCGATGGCTTGGAAGTGCCGCCCGGAAACGATTGTTATTTTTATTCAGGCTCCTGGAAAATATGTTTAACGTTTGAAATTTTACATATACGGTTCATTTCATCGCCGTTTGCAATGTGCCGGCTATTTATGCGAGAACCGGTAATGCTTCATTAGATATGGCCTCTATACGAGCCCCGGAGGATGCTGTCTCGCCGGTCATCGGGGTGATCCTGATGGTCGCCATCACCATGATCCTTGCCACAGTCGTCGCCGCGACCACATTCTACATCGGCACGGACCTCGAAGATGCGAGGCATGTCGTCGTGACGGCGGAGCGGATGGGAACCGATGTTGTCTTCACCAACCACGGCGGGTCGGATATCGATGCGACGACGCTGATCACCTGTTACGTCGGCGATCCGTCGCTCGGTCAGTCGGTGAACCTCGATACCGCGGTCGGTTCGTCGGCGATCAATCCGCACGGTCAGCCGAATACGCAGGAGCGAGTTATGGTCGTGGTGTCGTTCGTCGATGGGAGGAGTCAGGTCGTGCTGGATGTGCAGATGTGATGTCTTTTTCTAATCAAGGATCAGAAGTAGTTATGATCACTGTATAAATACTTCGCTGAAGGGGCTTTGCAATGGTATCGTGTATCCGTTCTTTTTTGTTACTTGTCTTCTCTCTGTTTGCGCCGATTAATTTCTACCTTATTGGAGATTCGAGCGGTTTTGGGATCCAGAGTTTCTTCTTTCGCTACCAGAAGACCTACATGGGCGACAACTTCATCACGATTGTCCGGGATGCGGAGTATGTTATCGGTGGGATTGTTACCGGGAAGACAGCAATAGCATATAGCATCTGGGTTATCGGAGCTCTCATTATAGTTACTTCACTCATCCTTCTGTTTTCCGATCAGGAAGATGAACACTCTCATCTGGCACGGATGTCTGGTTTTTTCATTATGGGTTCAGGAGCACTTTTCCTGTTCTCGTGCATTGTGCAGTACGGGCTTCTCTTTTATGGTTCTTCAGGGCTTTCAATTCCTTTCGGTGTCCCACTGGTAATTTTTATTGGGTATCTGTTCTATGCGGATTTTCCGGGTACCGCGCAAAATGGTGTGAATAGAATTAATTCCGAGAGTGTGATCCTGTCAACCAGAACCATAGAGGAAGAAACATAGCCCTTCATAAAGATGATTGGTGAATGGAATCCAGAATTCATATTCATAAAATCGGCGGCAACCGAAATAAATCACCATATCGATCTGCCAGATCAACGGGAGAAGAAGCAGTATGGCAAGCGGGATCGAAAGCCAGCTAACCGGTATTCTTCTTCGATACGCCAGAATAGCCGTTATGATAACTGCTGATGCGGCCATAATTACAAGTTTTGTGAAGTAGCTGGTATCGATATCCAGCATTCTCTCGATGGGTTGCAGGATGACCGGCAGGAGGAGCACGGGCAGGAGTACCGGGAAGAGGCATAGCATACTCTTCAGCGTACGGCGGGCGAATGATTCTGCTGTGAGTATTGGTTTGAGCATAAGAAGGCCGAAGAACGACCCAGGAATATACAGCGGGGAGAGGTATCGCATATCGGGGACAATTCCGTGACTGTGATTTAATCCGCTGAATCTGTAGGTGAATACCAGAAGCGTGCAGAGGATCAGAATTGTTGTGAATATGATGATGTTCCTCTCCGATGGTGAGAATGCTGTAGTCCTTGTTGCCAAGAGATAGGCTGCCAGCACGATGCCGAGCAAGATGAGCGGATCTGCTCCGAGCAGTCCCATGCTACCTGACGCGGGATCGAAAAAGATCCCTGCCGCGTTCTGCAGGAAGGCGGTTATGGAATGGATTGCATCCGTCGGGAGCGCTCCAGGAACATAACTGTGCATTACGGTGTCCAGCATGGCATCGCTCACCTGTCCGGCACCGCCAGTTTCGATTACGTTCTCGCTGTCGAGAGAGAATTTCAGAAAGTACACCGGAACCAGGGGTTGGCCAGTTGTGATAATATTATTCACAAAAAACGGCAGAGCGCCCACTGCTGTAAAGAGCGGTGAGAGCAGATATGCGGCTGACTGTGACTGCTTCCTTTCCGTCTGTGTGGTGAAGTAGTTATATCCTGTCCAGATGAGGAGCGCTGCCGTTGTGGCAAGGCCTACGTCGGGTCTCGCCCACACCACAAGGCCGGACATGAGAAATGCAGCATACAGGTATGTGTCCTTTCCGTTCTTTATGTGGCGAACCATGAGCAGCACAAGGAGTGCAACGAGCGTTCCGACCAGCATATGATCTTTTCCCGCTCCAGCCCAGACAATCCAGGAAGAGCAGCAGATGGTGGCGGCGGTGCAGAGAAGTACAGCGGAAGTTCGCTCAAAAATATCCTTATATGTTGTAAATGTGATCACAGCGAATGAGGCAAATAACAGATGGTTCGTGAAGATGACGGCCGCCGTCTCGAGTGGAGCAGTGCCCGGCAGCCAGCGCTCGGGATTAAAGAGGAAAAGGTTGTAGAAGAACAGGGCGAAGATCAGAATCATTGCGAAGATCTTCAAGATCCTGAAATGTCGGAGCTTCTCGTTTGACGAGTACTGAATATACAGGCGCTGCATTCCATTGATGACGAATATTCCGAGACATGTCCAGAGTGCTATGACTGCATACCCGAAGAAGTCGCCCCACAGCGAGATCCCGACAAGTGATGGCAGTGCGGTAATCGGGAGCATGAGCGAATACATGAGCACATTGTTTCGTACTTCAAAATAGGTGAATGGAGTTCTGTTATAGAAGGCACCGTATTTCCCTTCACTAAATGTTACCTGATGGCCTTCGGCGAGCTGATGGAGCTGGTTGACCGTGATCCATGAATCGTTAATCAGCAGGTTGGGAGCTGATATTGTAATTATTCCAAAAAGGCTCGCCGCAAATAAGAAGATGTAGATATAGTTTTCGTTCAGAAGATGGGATATGGATTGCCACATTTCACGATATAATTTTGAATGAGGCTCTAGAGGCATGTTCGCTCCAAATTTGCTGGTTTAAAGGATTAGTGAATTTGGCGTCTTATCTTTAAAAAGAGAGGAGTTTGGTTACTTATACGTAGGTGTCGAGAATTACCTGTTGGCTCCCGTCAGAGAATGTTGCCGTTACAACAACATGATCTTTATCGGTTGTACCGCCTGCAAGTGTCCATGAAGTCCCTACTGAAGGAACACTCGTTGTACTTTCTGTAGCGGTTGTGCCAGCAGATATTCTAAGGCCTGTTAGATCATCCGAATCGGGCCCACCCTGATATGTAACGATGATGTTTGTAGAACCCTGTTGTTTCGCCGTAGCAGCAACACTCTTTGTTGTTTCAACATTCCCAGCCATCCCGAACACAAACGCCGCGATGACCGCGGCGAGGATCACCGTGATGGCGACCATTAAGATCACACCGATAACCGGTGAGACTGCATCTTCATTCTCTCTGAAGTTCATGGTTTAATCACCTTCTGTGTCTTCCGCCCGGCATCGGGCGTTCTCTTGACAATAACGACTGATTTTCGAAAATATATATTTATTGCGCTACGGTTTTTGTCGGAAAGATTTTATACCGATCTTCCGGCACTCATGAAATATCCTTTTATTCTATTAAAACATGCCGAATAAATTTGCTGACGCTCCGTTGAGATAATGGGAAAAGGGTTGTTTTAACGAATGAAAGGGGGTTCGCGAAACAATGTTCGTTGAACCCGCCTGCGGCCGCCCCTGCGGGCGTGCCGCCCCGCTGCAGTCCCGCCCCGCGGGCACGCGCTCTACCGCCCTACCCGGGCAGGGAAAAATCGATGGTAAACCCGCCCTCGCTCTCCCGGAAGGATGCGTCGGGGGCGATTGCGCCGACGTAGCCCTTCAGGTAGGGGATGGCGATCCGTTCGTCTGCAAAGGCGTCCGCAAGGGCCGTGGTGTTCGCCGTGATCACCGTCAGCCGCGTGCCGTCGTCCAGGTCCTCGAGCTCCGATGCGATCCCCCACATCAGGAGGATCCCCTCCATCAGGGTCGCAGGCTCCATCCGCTCGCTCGCGTGGTCCCGCAGCGCCGCACCGTCCTCGGCGCCGAGGTCGTGGGCGAGCGATGCGATGTCGCGCGAGAGTTCCATCGTCCCCCGGTCGAGAAGCCGCCGGAGGATCGGGGTCGCGACCGTGTGGCGCCGAATGGAGCGGGCGAGCTTGATCAGCTGCCAGTCCTTTGCAAACGAAACTCCTGTCCGCATCTCACCCTCTCAGTACGCCGTAGGCCATCACGCCGAGGCCGATGATCACCACCAGCCGCGAAAAGACCGTCGCCCAGAGGACGACGAACGCGTCCGGCGTGAATATGCTCACGAGATCGGCGAACGCAATACCGACGATCAGCGTGAACAGCCCGTAGATGAAGTAGAGCAGGGTCTGCTGCCTGACGATCCGGTAGGCGTTGTAGATGATGCCGATCAGCAGCCCGCCCAGCAGAAACGAGACGACCGCGAGCATCTGTTGAATCTGTTCGATCTCCATACCTGTATCTTGCCCCCTAACCGTTCTGAACCTGTTCCTTGACCTTCCGGACGGCGATGATCGTCTGGATGTCCCGGACGCCTGCAAGCCCCGAGAGCGGGATGAGCACCTCGCGCTTCAGTTCGGTGATGCTCTGCACCCGCACCTTGACGAAGAAGTCTCCCGGCTCCAGCACCTCATAAAGCTCGAGGACGCTCGGCAGCTCCATCATGAAGGCTTCGACGTCTGTCTTCTTCTCAGGCGTCACCCGGACGTTCAGAAAAGCGATGAGCGTGTGCTCGAAGCACTTCTGATTGATGACGATCGTAAACCGCTCGATGATCCCGGCGTTCTTCAGTTTCTCGATCCGCTTAAAGACCGTTGATGGTGCGATGCCGAGCTGGGAGCCGAGCTCTGCCATGGACATCCGCCCGTCCCGCTGCAGTTCCCGGAGTATCGCACCGTCAATATCATCCATTTGACATATAGTTGCAAAAACATCGATATAACCATTTCGTTTTTCTATAGAAGGTAAATCAAACACTTATCCGGTTTTTAGAATTAAATGTCGGACGTTTGAGCCGTACCCTGCGTTGGTGCAGTATTGCTCCCGGGTGCAAGATCGTGTAGATCTCCCGAAGCGCCCCTCTCATCCCGTATCGGGATACAAGAGGGTGCCGCCGGGGTTGACGATCCTCGATCCCCCCGGCGCACCCGCGGCCGACGCGATCGCCGCCTCCACAAACGCCCGCGCAGCGGCCGCCGCCTCCCGGACGCCAAGGCCGCGGGCACGATATGCCGCCAGCGCCGCGGCGAAGCAGCAGCCGGAGCCGTGCACCGAATAGGGGTACATCCGCCCCGAGAACTGCCGGACGCCGGCCGCGTCCACCAGGACGTCGACCGCCCGCTCGCCCGCAAGGTGGCCGCCCTTCACTACGACGGCGCCGGCGCCGAGGTCCCGTATCCTCCGGCCCGCCTCCGCCATATCCTCGGGCGACGCGATCCGCATCCCTGCCAGCACCTCCGCCTCCGGGATGTTCGGCGTGACGATCTCGGCGCGGGGGATCAGCAGCCCGACGAGGTCGGCGACGGCGTCCCCGGCGAGGAGGCGGTGGCCCGAGGTCGAGACCATCACCGGGTCGACGACCACCGGCACCCCGGCGGGTAAACTCTCAGCAACCGTCCGGATGATCGCGGCGGTGCCGAGCATCCCGGTCTTGAAGGCGCCGATCGCAAAATCGTCCCGGACGGCGGCAAGCTGTGCGGCGACCGCCTCCGCCGGCAGCGTCCAGCTCCCCCGCACCTCCCGGGTGTTCTGGGCGGTGACGGCGGTGATCACCGTCAGCCCAAAGACTCCGATCGCCGTGAACGTCTTGAGGTCCGCCTGGATGCCCGCCCCGCCGCCCGAGTCCGACCCGGCGATACTGCAGGCCGCGATCATCTGCGATCCGCTCATGCTTCATGCGTTGGCGCTCCCCGGCAAGAACCTTTCCGCCCGGCCGGACGGCGCTTTTATCATGCTCCCGCACCGACCTCTTAATCAATGGACGTAGAAGAATTTGGCCGCCGGCACCTTGCCGCCGGCACCCCCGACGACGAGATCGTGCGGCTGATGCAGGGCGAGATCCTGGACGTGAAGTGCTGCCGCGTATCCGCGTCGTATGCTGAGTCGTTCGCCCGCGCCGTTCTCGCCGAGGTGAAGAACTCCACTGGCCTCTCCGGCGACCTCTACGAATTCGAACCCTCGGGATCGACGATGGGCGAGTTCGGCGTCGGCTCCCGCGGCTCCGGCGACTTCTTCGCGCACAGGGAGCTCGCCCGGATCATCGGCAGCACCGATGCGGCCGTCGGCGTCGACGAGATGGACGACGCCGGCGCCGTCCGGGCAGGGGGCACCTATATCATCACCACCGTCGACGGGATGCACTCCCGCCTCTCCGACTTCCCGTTCCTCGCGGGCTTTCACGTCACCCGGGCGACCCTCCGGGACGTCTACGTCATGGGAGCGCGGCCGATCGCCCTCCTCTCCGATATCCACGTCGCCGACGACGGCGATGTGGCGAAGATCTTCGACTACACCGCAGGCGTCAGCGCCGTCGGCGAGGCGATGGGCGTCCCGCTCGTCACCGGCTCGACGCTCCGGATCGGCGGCGACATGGTGCTCGGGAACCGGCTGACCGGCTGCGTCGGCGCGGTCGGGGTCACCGACCACCTCACCGCCCGGAAACAGATCCGGCCCGGCGACGTCCTCCTCATGACCGAGGGCGCGGGCGGGGGCACCATCGCCACCGCCGCCATCTACTCCGGGTTCCCCGAGGTCGTCGAAGAGACGATCAACCTCCACTTCCTCAAGGCCGCCGAGGCGCTGATCGCGGCCGATATCCTTCCCGCAATCCACGCCATGACCGACGTCACCAACGGCGGGCTGCGCGGCGACGCCTACGAGATGGCCGAGACCGCGGGCTGCCGGATCGTCGTCGTCGAGGACGATCTGCGCACCCTCGTCCAGCCGCAGGTGCTCGCAATGCTCGATGCTCTCGAGATAGACTACCTGGGCGTCTCGCTCGACGCCCTGCTCGTCGTCGCGCCCCGCGAGGCTGCGCCGGCGATCGTCCGGGTGGTCGAGGCGGCGGGCGTGCGGATGCGCGAGATCGGCTACGTGGAGGAGGGAACGCCCGAGTCGGTCCTCTCCATCGGCGGCGAGATCCACGACTTCACGCCCCGGTTCCGTGAGTCGGCCTATACCCCGGTGAAGAAGGTCGTGGATGAGGAGAAGCGTGATTTCGAGGAGATGAAAACCGGGGTCGAGCGGGCGGCGACTGCGGCGCTCGCAAAGAAAGAGCGGATCCTCGAGCGGCTCCGGAAGGAGTACTCCTCCTAACGCTCCGGCTTTTTTGCAGAAGCGCAGAGATTATAGGCCAGGTACGGGATCTTCTCCTCGACGAACGGCTCCACCAGCCTTGCAGCCTTGAATACCGGGCCGCGGAGCGCGAGGTGGGCGAACGAGCAGCGTTTCGTGGAGATGTCGACGAACCCGGCGCTCTCTAACAGATCGCAGATCTCCGCCTCGTTATAGTAATGCTCGTCGAAGTCGCCGACGCCGACCTTCTTTAAGCCCACCTTCTCCCCGACCTGGTAGATGAACGGGACGGCGCTCGTGAAGACATTGTGCCCGAGCGTGCAGAGGGCGAGCGACCCGCCGGGGCGCAGGATCCGGTAGACCTCGTCCAGCATAGCCGCGGGGCGGGGGACGTAACTGAAGGCGAGGAGGCTTGCGGCCGCGTCGAACGTCCCGTCGCAGAACGGCAGCACGTCGGCGGTGCCGACGACGAACTCGCTCTGCCGGTAGCGCTCCTTCCCTTTCGCGACCATCTTCGGGCTGATATCAAGGCCGATCGCCCTGCCCCCGTCGGCGACGTACTGGCGGATAAAGAGGCCGGTCCCGCACCCGAGGTCGAGGAGGAACCCGCCCTTCGGGAGCCGGGAGGCTATCTGCTCCCGGATGTGCGCGTGGTAGTAGCGCCCCTGGTCGCGGTCGTAGCGGTCGTCGTAGATCTCGGCGACGTCGTCATAGTGCTGCTGAACTTTCTTCACCGAATCCCCTCCTGATAATGTCTGCGAGCAGTGCGTCTATCTGCACGAACTCATTTGCGGCGTGGCCGAGCCGGTGGTCCGCCCGGGCGAGCTCGATCGCGATCCCGGGGTGGTTGTACTCCCGTTTTGCCGCCGCCCGCAGCTCCCGGACGACCTCGCGCCCGGAGAGGCCGTAGTCGATCATCATTGATTCGGCGATCCTCCGGGCGGTGTCGTAGTCCCCCTTTCGCAGCGCCGCGAAGGCGGAGCCGGTCACGGTCTCGATCTCGGAACCGGAGATCTCGGCAAGATCGATCTCCCGGCCCGACTCCGCCGCGACCTGCAGATACAGGATGGCTTTGCGGAGGTCGCCCTGCGCCGCGTGGGCGATCAGGTCGCGGTCGTCGGGCTGCACCCGGTCGCCTGCGCCTTCCTGCGCGAGGATCTTCTCCAGGCAGGAGCGGATGATATCGGTCTCGATCGGGAGGTAGGAGAGCGGCAGGCACCGGGAGGCGATCGCCGGGATGATCGCCGAGGGGTTGGTGGTGACGAAGACGAACCGGCAGGTGGTGCTGTAGCGCTCCATGATCCGGCGGAGCGCCTGCTGCGCCTCGAAGGTGAGCGCCTGCGCGTCCTCAAAGACCATCAGTTTGAACTCGGCGTTCAGCGGACGCATCGAAACATACCACCGGATGATCTGCTTGATGTTGGTGATCAGGCTCTGGTCTTTCCGGAAGATATGCGCGAACCGCTCGTCCGCCTCGAGATAGGTCTTGCCCATGCTGAAGAGCTCCGCGGCGTTGAAGATGCTGGTGTTCTCCCGCCAGTCCTCGCCGTAGAGAACGTTCGCAAAACACTCGACGCTCGCGCTCTTGCCGGTGCCGTGCGGCCCGCAGAGCAGCAGGTGCGGGACCGACCCGGAGCGGGCGAAGGAGACGAGGTGGCGGATCACCTGCTCCTGGCCGACGATATCACTGCAGTCCTTCGGCCGGTATTTTTCAATCCAGAGCATGCTCGAGCCTCTTCTGTATCTCAGTTATTGCCGCCCGGAGAAGATAGGTATTGTCCAGCGAGCCGATGAGGTCTGCGGCGGCAGCGGAATCGAGGCCGGCGCAGGCGGTGGTGATGTTCGGGAGCGCACGGGTCAGTTCGTCGACGATGGTGAGCGTCGCCGTCCGCGCCGTCCGGGAGAGCGGGTTTATATCGATGGTGATCACCTGCTTGCCCATCGCCCGGAGCGCCGCGCAGCGGTCGCCGTCCTCGAGCGGCACGAGCACCACGTCGGCGCTGCCGATGCCGTCCGGGAGGCAGAGCGCCCGGTCGTGCGAGAGCGGGACGAGCCGCTCCGCCCGGCCGGCCAGCACGTTGACCCCGTGCTCCTCGAGAAGCGCGGTGATCCGGTGGATACGCGTCTCGGTCCGGTGGAAGAGGTTCACCTCGACGAGGGCGCCGGACGCCTTCTGCAGGTCCGCGATCTCTCCTGCGGCGAGAGCGGCGGTGTTCCCGTTCACCGAGATGACCGGGCAGTGTGCGGTGGTGAGGAGAGCCGCGGCGGTCCGGGCAGCGAGGAGCGCGCTCTCGGTCGTCCGCTCGCCGATCAGGTAGTCGAACGCCTCGCCCCGGCCGTGGGCGGTCAGGCCTTCCAGGGCGACGATCCCTTCCCGGGCGGCATCGGCAAGCCGTTCCCGGGCTGCCAGGGAGCGGTAGCGCGGGTGGTCTTCCGGTATCATCTTCCTTCCTCCAGGAGGCGGACGCCGCGTTCGGCGCACCGCAGGCGGTAGATCTCGCCGAAGGGCGCGAGGGCCTCGTCCGCCCCGTCGCCGCAGGCGAAGACACCGTTGCCGAGCATGGTCATGCTCGCCGGAACTCCCTGCCGGTCGCAGGCGTCGAGGACCGCCCGGACGTCGGGCGAGACGAGCCCGCTCTTCTCCGCGAACCGGCGCGAGAGCCTGCAGAACTCCTCAAGCGATCCCGGACAGCCCTCCGGGAATGCGGCCGCGATCGCCTGCATCCTCTCCGGCGAGGCGAGGACCGACGCCGTGGAGAGCGGGCGGAGCGTCACCGCGGCGATCCCGGCCTCCGGGTCGATGAGCCGGACGATCTCGGCGTGGATCCCTGGCCCCTTCCGGCAGACGATCCCCCCGCCCCGGCAGGCGGCGACGTCGCCGAGGCCGGTCCGGTGGACGACCTCAGCCTCGTGGGCGAGCGCCGCCACCTCGTCGGCGGAGAGGGCGAGGTCGCAGGCGCTGTTCACCGCCGTGGTTGCAGCGAGGAGCGCCGCTGCGCTCATCCCGAACCCGGCGCCGATGGGAAGCCGGCACGCGGTGGTGATCGCCGCCGTCACCCCGAGCCTTTCGAGGACGTACTCGATCGGGGGCGAGCCGGTCATCGTCTCGATGACGGCGCCGGACCGGTCTCTTCGGAGTACCGTTACCCGGGTGGCATCCGCACACGCCGCCTCGGCGCGGACGCCCTCGTGGACGACGATTCCGGCGCCGATGCTCCCGGTTGCCGCGTATGTCTCCCCCTCGATCCGCCGGAAATAGCCGGAGATGTGCCCCGGGCAGAAGGCTACCGCAGTCGCGCCCATATGGCCGCCGCCACCTCCTCTTTGCTCCCTGTGACCGGTTCCCGGCCGTCCTTCGTCACCAGGACGAACGAGCCCTCCGCCGCGCCCATCGCCGGCGGCGTGTTGGCGACGACCATCGCCGCCCCCTTCCCGAGCATGGCCGCTGCCTGCTCCTCGGCGTCCCATCCGAGTTTGAAGGCGACCGTGACCGGCCGGCAGGCTCTGATCACCGCGTCGAGGAGCTTCGGGAGCGGATTGAGCCGGATATTTTGCGCCTCGCCGCTCGGGATCTTCCCCTCCCGGCGCTCGGGCGCGTAGTCGGAGATCGCCGCCGCGCTGATGTAGATGTCGACTCCCTCCTCGTGGCACTGCCGGAGCACCGCCTCGCGCATCTCCGCGGCGGTCGATACCGGGATGTTCCGGACGGCCGGAGCAGAGCCGCTGTGCACCACCGTCACCTCCGCCCCCAGGCGATAGGCCTCGCGGGCGAGGGCACGCCCCATCATCCCGGTCGACCGGGTGGTGAGCACCCGGACGTCGTCGACCGGCTCGGCGCAGGCGCCGCTCGTGATCAGCACCTTCCGGCCCGCGAGCGGTTTTCCTGACAGCGCCCGCTCGGCGGCGAGGACGATCCGGTCGGTCTCGGCGATCTTCGCCTTCCCCTCCTCGATCCGCGGGTCGACGATATCGATCCCCCAGTTCTTCAGCCGCTCCAGATTCCCGGCGACCGCCGGGTGGCGGTACATGCTCTCGTGCATCGCCGGCACCAGGACCACCGGCATTCCGCGGCCGAGCGCCGTGGTCGCGAAGGTGGTAACGGCCGTGTCGTCGATCCCGCAGGCGATCTTGCCGATGGTGTTCGCGGTGCAGGGCGCGATCAGCAGCAGGTCGGCCTCGCCGCCCTCGCCGCAGTAGACGACGTGCTCCACAAGGCCGGTGCAGCGCGTGATCGCGGGGCGGCCGGTGGCGTAGGTGAGCGCCTCCGGGCTGATGATTCCGGCGGCGGCCTCGCTCAGCACCGCCTGCACGACGGCGCCCCGGCGGCGCAGGGCGTGGGCGCATTTCACCGTCTCAACGGCCGCGATGCTCCCGGTCACCGCGAGTATGATTGTCTTTCCCTCAAGGGTCTGCGGTATCGTCACGAGATCGTCACATCCTGCACCATGTGCCAGGCGCGGGGCGCGTACTTCTTCACCCGGTGGACGGTTATCGTCCCGGCACGTCCCGCGTCCTGCAGGTGCCGCCGGATCTCGGTCTCGGCCGGCCCGATGCTGTGGACGTGCAGGACGCTTCCCCTGCGCACGTGGGCGAGCGCCGCCGGGAGAAAACCCGGGGCGTCGAAGTGCCCCATGATCACCCGGTCGTAGTACCCGGCGAGGAGGTTGCGGCAGTCGCCGTGCTCCGCCCGCACGCGGCCTTCCACATGGTTTTCTATACTATTGCGCTCCAGATATTCAAATGCTGCCCGGTTCAGTTCCATCGCATGCACCTCCGCGCCGCTGCATGCCGCCGGGACGGTGAAGTAGCCGATCCCGGCGAACATGTCTGCGACCCGCTCACCGGGGCGTACCAGGGCGGCCATCCGGACCTTCTCGGTGCGGTTGCCCTGCGCAAACATCACGACTGCGGGGTTGAGGTGAAAGGTGTAGCCCTGCTCGCGGTGGACGGTCTCGCCGACGGTGCCGGAGAGCACCTCGATCTTTGGGATCCTCTTTTCGCCCGCGAGCCCCGCCACCCGGATGACCCCGCGGGGCCGGCAGTGGGCGATAATCGCGGCGAGTTCGGCCTCGGTCGGCGCCGGGCCGTGGAGGACGGCGATCTCGCCGATCAGGTGGTAGCCCCGGCCGGTATAGAGCGCCCGCTCCGGGAGATCGCCATCCGCCGGATACCCCTCCCGCACCGGCACCCAGGCGACGCCATCCCGGACGTAGGGCCGGCGCGAGCGGTCGACCCAGTCGGCGTCCCGAAGCCCTGCCAGTGCCTCCTGCGGAACCTTTCGCGCTCTCATGCTCACCCGACGATGACCAGCTGCTCGGTCTCCTCGTCGCGGAGGACCCGGAGCGGCGCCCCCTCCGCCGGGAAGAGCCAGGGGACGACGTTGACCTCCCGGGTGTCGTAGGTCTTCGGGTCGAGGAGGCCGATCAGGTTCCCCTGGGTGAAGGCGACGAGCGCCTCCTCCGCCTCCCGCACGTTCCCGATCTTCCGGTCGATCTCGGCCTCCTGCAGTGTCCGCCCCACTCCGGCCGCAAGGTCGAAGACCGACAGGTGCGGCGAATCGACGTTCCGGATCTCGTAGTAACGGTTTTTGCTGGCGACGACGTCGCCTTTCTGGTAGTAGGGGAGGCGGATCGAGTAGGTGACCCGGTAGAGCGCCTTTCCGTCCTTCTCGCCGACCAGCTTCGGGTGGGTGGTATATTTTCCGCCGAGGGCTCCGGTGATCATCTGGGAGATCACCTGGCCGATGTGCTGCGACCCGACGACGATATCGATCCCGTCCCGGGTCTCGTCGATGCTGGAGACGAACGAGAGCCGCTCGCCGCCCTCCTGGAGGTTCTCCTCGGCCTGGTAGGCGATGCTCGCCGCAACCTCCCGCTCGTAGGCGTTCGGCTTCCTGCCCGTCGCCCGGATCTGCACGATCCCCTCGTAGTAGCCGCCGCTGATCCGGCTGCACCGGTCGCACTGCTCCCGCTGCCAGACGATCTCCACCCGGCAGAGGGCGTTGACCGGCAGGGTGTAGAGGGTCGCGTCGATCTCGACCGTCGCGTAGGTCCGGTTCGGGGTCGGGTCTTCGGAACCGACGGTGATATGAACCCCTTTGACGTCCTCGTGGAGGCGGACTGCCGAGACCGCAAGCTCGGAGATGATCTCGCTCCGCTCGGCGTGGACGTCCGACCAGGTCCTGCCCCGTTTCTGGGCATCGCAGGTCGGGCAGTAGACGGCGGTGACCCTCGGTTCGCAGAGGATCCACTCGGTCTCGGCCACCCGGCACCGCGGGCAGAGCCCCTCCTCGGTCGGCTCCCCGCATCGGGGGCAGATTGTCTTCTGGATGTCCATGCTGTTAGATCCTGAATATCTGGGCATGGGGAACGTCGCCGATCATGATGCAGTTCTCCGCACTGACCAGCCCCATGTCGATGGCGATTGCTACGACACGCTTCCCCATAAGATTGACGTTCGCTGCTCCCTTGAGAGCGCTCCGGACTTCCTCCTCGGTGGCGGTCTCTCTGCCGTAGAACCCTTCGGTGATGCAGATCTCCACGTCGCCGCGGCGCAGGGTCGTGTTCAGCAGTTCACGGTCGCAGACTGCCACCACATCTCCGGCATTCGGGGTGTGGTGCACTTTTAAATACATCGCAGATCCGTTTGGCGGGATGGGTGAAAAAGGTGAGCAGGCCGTCGATCAGGGCAGGTCGATCGTGACCCCGTATGTCCGTGCCGGGGTCTCGGCATGGATCCGCCAGGCGTCCTCCTCGCCGATCAGCCCCTCCTCCAGGTAACGGCGGGTGAACCGCGGCACCGACTTCGGGCCGACGACGGCGCCGGGCCTGCTGTTTTCGTCCATGTAGTCGCTCTCCATGGTGAACCGGCGCCCGGCGCGGGCGAGGTCCGGGATGCCCTCGTGCTTCGCGATGAGGGAGGGCATCAGCGGGGTGTCGGGGGTGGCAAAGTGCTTCACGACCCGTTCTATCGGTATCCCGGCCTTCTGCGCCATCGCGACGACGTCGGTGCAGGGGCCGCTCTCGGCGTGGAGCTGGACGGCGCAGCCGAGTTCGGCGCCGAGGGAGAGGGCGTGGGCGAGGACGCCGTTCGAGGCCTCCCAGACGTCGGGCGCCACTTCGTAGTGCGGCCTGCCGCTCTTGAGGCCGACCGCCCGGCCGTCCCGGACGTATTCGGCGGCGACGTCGAGGCCGGCCCGCATCACGGCGGCGGCCCCCGCGATCCCGAGCCGGTCGGTCATCCGGGTGAGCTCGGCCGGGTGGACGCCGAGCACCGGGAAGACGACGAGCCCGGTCTCCCGCACGAGCTCAGCAGTCCTGAGTGTCGCTGCGAAGACCTCGCGGTAGTCCTCGCCCGAGGAGGGTTCGACGCCGTGCGACCAGGAAGGCTTGGTGACCAGGAAGATGTGGGTGCCGCCGGAGCGGCGGAAGTCCTTCGCTGCCTCGACCCCCCGGCCGTTCACCGGGTCGATGTGGATGTGATCGTCAGTGATCGGGATTGCCGGCAGTTTCATGGATCTCGGTTATCTGCATCATGGGATAGTCGTCTTCGAGCCGGAGAGTCGCCTTGCAGGAGGCCGTGCCGACCTCGGTCCGGATCGCCACGTCGAACATCTTTCCGGCGAGCTCGGAGTAGCCGAACCGGTTCGAGACCATCATCTCGCGATTCAGCCGGACGGTGATCTCCTGCACGAACGGCTGGAGGCCGACGGCTCCCTCGATGGCGGTCTCGACGGTGCCGGCGGTCTCCCGTGCGATCGGCGTCCCCACGAACTGATGGTAGAGCGCCCCGAGTTTGATTCCTGCTTCGAAAGCCGCCTTTTCGCGGTCGGTGATCATGGATACAGGTACGCACTTTCCAGGTAAATACGATTTCCGGTGGTTCCGGAGCGATCTATCTTCTCTTTGCCCATCGGCGCGAAACCAAAACCGTTTATGGGATTTTGGTGCATCCCCATATATGTTCCTGGTGCTGTTCTTTTTTATCGTCAGCATTCCGCTCGCGGCGGTTGCGACGGCGCTGTATCTCCTGGTGCGGCGCATCCGCCCGACCGTTCTGCAGGTGCTCGTCCCCGCAGCCCTTCATCTCGGCCGTGTTTGTCTTCACGATACTGTTCGCCATGGGCGCCGGCGCAGGGCAGTTTGCATCGGGGATGGCATACGTACCCCCTCCGTTGCTCCTGCAGGAGACGGTCGATTCCCTGCTGACAGGACTGCGGGACATGGCGCTCGCGCTTCTGCTGTCTGTCGCCTTCTTTCTCCTCGACGTGGCGCTTCGGCCCGAGCAGGGGGACGGTTACGGGGAATGAACCGGTTCTCGGCCTTGCCGGGCCGGCCAGGCGGCTTTTCGCGATTGCTGTCGCGATGTGCCAGATGATACCTCGCAATGATCGACGGCCCGCCCTCCTTGCACGGGCGAGTGCCGTATGCCGCCGATTGATTACATTATGCAATCATGTGATTACAATACATCATCAACCCGGCAGTACTGGTTTGCCGTGTTTCCACCGTGCGAAAAAGTATCCGGAACGGTTTTCCTGTTGCAGGCGTGCCAGGCCGCTGCCGCCCTCCCGGAGCGTGCGTTCCCGCATCGGGGCGCCGAAAGAAACCGGAAAGGCCAAGTGCCGCCTTGAATAATCGATCTTTCAGGAGTGTTATTCATGCACCGCGGACCTTTGAGCGGAGTGAGTACCGGAATGCTCGCTCTGTTCCTGCTCTTTCTCCTCGTGCTGCCGGCATCCGCCGGACAGTACACCGATTCGTGCGGGATGGTGTGGACCGATACCTGCATACCGTTCGAGCGGAACAACGAAACGGCTTATAACGAAGAACTGGCAGCCTCCTGGGCATCTATCGCCGCAAACATCACCGAGGAGTGCCCTGACTTCAGCACCATGTCCTGGACCGATGCCTTTGCTGCATCCTCTGCCTACATGGCAGAGCGTTATGCCTTCACGGAGTGGCGCGGCATCGACTGGGAAGAACTCTCTCTGACGTATGCACCGAAGATTGCGGATGCCGAGAAGAGGGACGACTCCGCCGCCTACTACCGGGCGCTGCGCGAGTTTTCCGCCGCCATACCGGACGGGCACGTCATGGTTCTATCCCGCGACGATTTCGGGGCGAAGTATGCCGACGTGGGCGGGGGCTACGGGCTTGCCGTCGGCAGGCTCGACTCAGGGAAGGTCATCGTGACCTACGTCGCGAACGGGAGTGCTGCCGAAAAGGCGGGAGTCCGGTTCGGCGACGAAGTGGTCGCGTGGAACGGCCGGCCGATCGGGGAGGCGATCAATGCGACGCCGATCATCTGGGCTCCGATCAAGCCGTCGACCGAAGAGGGGGCGTTCCTCCAGCGGCAGCGGTTCCTGACCCGGGCGCCCGTGGGCACTGCCGCGACGGTCGGGCTTGCCGGCCGGCCGGGCCCGGTCACCCTGACCGCGGCGGACGACGGCTACGACACCCTGACGCGGACGAGCACCTTCCTCGGCCGGCAGGTGAACGACGTGGGCGCTGCAACGTTACCAGAGCTCAGGGCCATGGTCTCGAACGAGACCGTGACCTACCGGACCCTGCCGGGAGGCTATGCCTACATCGCGGTCTACGAAGAGGCATACGGCGTCTATCAACCCTTCAGGGCGGCGGTGAAGGATGCCATCGCACGGGACGTCCCCGGCATCGTCATCGATCTCAGGTATAACGGGGGCGGAGACGACAACCTGGCATCCGCCTACGGCGGATGGTTTGTGAACAGCACGGTCTTCTATGAATACGGCACCTTCTATGATCCCGGGACCGGCACGTTCCCGATCCTCTGGGAGGCCTGGACGCAGCCCCGGCCCGACCGGTACAGAGGCCCGGTCGCCCTCCTCGTCAGCCCGTACACCCTCAGTTCGGGCGAGGGTCTCCCCATGGTCTTTACACGGTCGGGGACGGGCGCGATCGTCTCGTGGTACGGGACGAACGGAGCGTTCGGGATGGAGGATATCGGACCGAAACTTCCTCTCGGCATTGTCCTTCTCTTCCCTACGGGAGCGTCGCTCGACGAGAACGGCACAGTCCAGGTGGACAGCAATGCATCGCTGATCGGCGGGATAGCCCCGACGGTGCGGGTGCCGATCGACGAGGATACCGTCGCGCGGTCGATGGCCGGCGAGGACGTCCAGCTCTCGTATGCGGTCGCCTGGCTCGAAGAGCAGGCAGCGAGCGGATCTGCGCAGGCCTCCGCCGCCGCCCCGACGCAGAAAGCGGCGTCGGGCTTGTTCCTCCCGCTCGCGGCGGTCGCGATCTTCGCAGTGTATCTCGGCCGGAGGTGAACTCCTTCCTCCCTCCGGCAATCCTTTTTCTGCAGCGCGATCGTCGTGAAGTGATCGAGAGTCGATCTTCCTGCTCCTCAGCGATTCGTGCTACCGGAAGGTCTTCGAGGCAACACACCGCAAAAGGCGATATACACACATACATACACATACACGGGTACGGGGACTCGGACGATCAGCATCAGCGATGACGCATATGAGAGGCTTTCACGGCTGAAAGGCCCTTCGAAGATGAGTTTTTCTGAAGTGATCCTGAAGTACACCCCCCTAAGAAGAAACTCTCGGAGATCCTCAAGGAGATCGGGCCGAATCCCGGACTGGCCGATGCAATCGAAGAAGCCTCACGCGAGATGAGGAAGGCTTCGATGCGCGAGGTAAATTTCAATGCCGACACTTGATACGTCCCTGTTCGTCGACCTGATCCGGCACGACCCGGAGGCGATGCGAACGCTCGAATCAATGGAGCAGGACGGGCTACCCCTTGCAACCATGTCGATTACCATCCTCGAGCTCTACCGCGGAGCGTTCCTCTCGGCATCGGTGCAGGAGAACCTCCGGAAGGTTGAAAGCGTTATCAAGGCGCTGATAGAGCTTGGAATAACCGACGAGACATACCGGATCTTCGGCACGCTCGCCGCCGGGCTTCGGGGGAGTGACAGACCGATTGGGGACTTCGACGAGGTGATCGCCGCAATCACGCTTGCAAATGACGGTGAGATCGCCACACGCGACCGTCACTTTACCCATGTTCCCGGGCTGAAGGTCCGGACGTATTAGGCGGTCCACTTCCGCTTCGGTTCAGCAACGTTTAAATATCAGTAATCCGGGCGAAATCCGCCGGGATTTGGACTCTCACAGAAGCCCGTAGACGGACGATCTCGGGGCGAGCTATTGTAGACATCCCTGGAACATTACTGCCCTCATATGGCCGTTCTGGCCCCGCGATCCTGTCGTTTTTCAGGAATCGGGGTGAAATGCTTCGATTAACTTTAATGCCGGGATCTGCCCTCTGAAACCTTCGGCAAAATAGGAAATGGGCGGTAATTCGGCCTTCCTTCTGGACGAAGAGAGGGTGGGTTCCCCTCGCCTTACCCGATGACCTTCAAAAACCCGTGCCGGGGCTCCAGCACCTCGCCGCCGCGGCGGAGCTGCTCGATGGCGTTCTCGATCTTGTCGCGGGCAAAGCCCTGCTGGATGAGTGTCTCGACAACCTGGTCGGCCTTCGCCTGGCCGCCGCCGTCTTTCGCGAGGTCGCGGATGACCTCCTTGACCGTCCGGATGATATCGCGCTGCGACTTGGAGACGCCGGTCACCAGCTTGTCGATATCGAAGCTGCCGCTCTCGGCGTCGTAGGCGACCTGGCGCAGGCAGGTGTCGACGATCCGCAGCACCCGGTCGGTGTCGGTGGTGTCGACGGTGTTCGCGAGCCGCATCCGCGCACTCGCTTCGGCGAGGCGGACGAGCGCTTCGAGCTGCCGGGCGGTGACCGGGACCGGCTTGTTCCCGCTCGCGAGGTTTCGCAGTTTCATATAGTACTGGATCAGCGCCTCCTTCGCGCCGTCCGAGAGGATGGGAAAGCAGGTCCGCTTTGCATACGCGATGTACTTCCGCAGGAGCGTAGGATCGATGTCCGGGATGACCGGCGCGAGCGCCCGCTGGATGTATGCCTCGTCGACGTCGGGGAGGGGCTCGTACGCGTGCTGCTTAATGAGCTCGCCGACGGCGTGGGTCTTGACGATGTGGTTCGCGATCGCGCCGTCGCGCTGGACCTCGGGCTGGTCGGTCATCACGAAGATCAGGTCGAACCGCGAGAGGAGCGACGGGGGCATGTTGATCTGCTCGGCGATCGGCACGAACTGGTCGAACCGCCCGAGTTTCGGGTTCGCCGCACCGAGGAGGGCGCACCGCGACTTCAGCGTCGCGGTGATCCCGGCTTTTGCGACCGAGATCGAGTTGCCGCACCAGACCGGTATCCCGCTTCTCCTGACGTAGAGCATGTGGTTCGGAACCTCAAGGCAGTAGATCATGCCCCTATAGGGCCGCCGCTCGATATGCCGCTGTCCGTTCGTGTTGATGTTCGGTTCGTTCTGGCCGTCGCGGATGAAGGTCACCTGGTAGGTGTCGTGGCTTGCCGTCGAGGTCCCGCCCCGCGGATTAGACGCGACCGTCCCTGCTTCCCGCATGATGCGGGCGTTTCCGGACCAGCCCTTCTTCAGCAGGAGCTCGGTGACGTCGTCGGCGAGCCTCTTCGAGGAAGTGGTGTACACCGAGACCCCGGTCGTTTTGTGGACGTATCCGTCACCGAGCATGAGCGCGTCGAGCAGCACCCCGATCTGCTTGGGGGGGAGCCGCTTGGCATAGTCGGGGACGTACTTCTCGTGGCATTTGCCGAAGGGCGCGAGGTGCTCTGCAAGCTGCTTTGCGTTGATCGCGAAGTTCTTGCCGTCGTAGGAGAAGCGGAACGGCAGCCGCTCAAGACACTGCCGGATCTTCTCGGCCGACTCGGGGATCGTCTGCGAGAGAACCACGCGGTAGGGAACGGCCGTCTGGTAATGCCGCTGCACCGACCCTTCGGAGAGGAAGTAGCCAAGGAACTCAAGCCAGTCGTCCATCCCGATGTGGATGGGATCGGTGAGCCGGCCTTCGGCATTCTGGTTCGCGAACTTAACGACCGGCGGAATCTCGTAGATCTCCTGCCGCTTCCCCGTCCATACGGCGTTCCTTTTGAACCGCATCCGCTTGTGAACCGGGATCTCGTCCATGCGAATGAACCGGAACCCCTCCCACTCGTCGGCGCGGCGGTTCAGGTTGACGTACATCCGGTGGTTCGGCGTGACCGCAAGGTCGACCTGCCGTGATTTGACGTAGTACAGCTCGCCGTCGTACTCCGAGGCCGTGAAACCCGACGGCGATGCGTACTCGAGCCTGCCGTCCGGGGAGAGCGTCGCGACACGGTCGTCCGCGGTTACGTCCCGGAAGAGCTTCCACCCCCTCTCCGTGAGCACCTCGGTCTCGTCGTCGTAGCACTGTTGTTCCATCGCCTCGTGCAGCGCGCTCCGATCCTCCTTCGCCATCTTGTCCATCTCGTCCACGGCCGCAATACCCATATCCGCGAGGACGAGAGCACCGGCCTCGAGCGTCCAGCGGCCGTCGCCGAACTCGTCCTTGACCGCCGTCGCCGTCAGACCGGCCGAGGTCGAGGACTTGCCGCTCGTGTAGATCCCGCGGGGCGAGAGCTTGACGACGTAGCGGAGGATCTGCGACTTCGCGATACCCGGGTCGCCGACGAGCAGGAGGTGGATATCGCCGCGGAGCCGGGAGCCGTCCGGCATCTCCTTGGCGATCCCGCCGAAGAGCTGCAGCGCGATCGCCTCCTTCACGTCGTCGGTGCCGTAGATCGTCGGGGCGATCGAGCGGGCGATCTTCTTGTAGATCGCACCGTCACGGGCGAGCCCCTTGATGGCGGCCTCATCCTCCTCCGAGATCGAGACCTCCTCGAACTCCTTCTCCGCGACCTCGATCGAGTTGCACTCGAGGTAAATATCGAAGAGGGTGCTTTTCTGCCCGTAGTTCACCCGCTGGATCGAGCGGAGGATGCCGTTGACGACGATCCGGTCGCCGGGCGCGACCATTCCGGTAAGGTCGTCGGTGGCGTCGATATCGAGCGTCTGCGGCTGTTCGCCGCCGCGGAGACCCTCCGGCGACTCCTGGATCCGGAGCTTCTGGGCGTCGACGAAGATGCACCGGTTCAGGACGAGGTCCATCCGGCTTTTGCGCTCGCAGTGCGGGCAGAAGTCAGGCTCCTCGAACCTGCTGTAGTTCTGCGGGATCGGGTCGGTGTTCTTGTTGCAGGACTTGCACCGGAAGACCGCATCCACGAGCCGAGGCCGGACCTCGGTGGTCTTGCGCAGGATCCCCTCGATACTGACAAAGGTGTTGATCTGCTCCGCCCGGATATCGCGGACGTTCACTTTCTGGGGCAGGTTGGTGAACCGGATGCTGATCCCGGTCGGCTCCTGCCCGTTCTTCAGCTTGATCAGCCGGTTCTGGACTATCGCGTCGCGGATGTCCCCGATGACCTTGCCCGGCCGTTTCAGGAGCTCGAACGCCAGGGTGTTGTTGAGGATCGTCCGGTAATCGATGGAGAGCGACCGCTTGTGCGGATATTCCCGCGCAAGTTCGGCGAGCTCCCGCTTGTAGCGCTTCTTGAGAAACTTCGTCCACTCGGTGACGACGTCGGTGACTTCGACCTCTACTTCTTCGGGCACGTCTCCGTCCTCATGTATACTTCTCTGCGGCGAGGACGAACCGTGCGATCATCGCCTCCATCTGTATCTCGCTGCTCGCCCCCTCGCTCAGTCGGAAATCGGTCTCCCCAAGGGCGTCGATGAGCTCGACCTTCAGCCCCCGGTCCATATCGCGCTTGACCAGCGTCCGGTAACACTGCGTGATCAGTTCGTTCGGGGCGATCCCGCGGCCGCGGACGAGATCATCGAGGAGCCGTTCGGCACCCTCAAAGTCGCCGCCGACAGCAAGGTTGAGGAGGTCATTGATCTCCTCGGGCCTGGCCGTCGAGGTGATCTCGTAGATCTTCGCCGCATCGATCGCCGCGCTCAGGATCGCCGCTCCCTGAAGGGCGTTGATGGCTTTTCGCATATCTCCCTGTGCGACGTAGGCGATGGCGTCGAGGGCGTCTTTGGTGACCGTCAGCCCCTCGGCCGCCGCTATCCGCTCGACCTCAAGCGCGATCGCCTCCCGGTCGAGCGGCCGGAACCGGTAGATGGCGCACCGGCTCTGGATCGGGTCGATGATCTTTGAGGAGTAGTTGCAGGAGAGAATGAATCTGCAGGTATGTGCATACGTCTCCATCGTCCGGCGGAGCGCCGCCTGCGCGTCCGTCGTCAGCGCGTCTGCCTCGTCCAGGAAGAGGACCTTGAAGGAGGCGCCGGCGAGCGGGGAAGTGCGGGCGAACTGCTTTATCTGGTTCCGCACGACGTCGATCCCGCGCTCGTCGGATGCGTTCATCTCCCGGAAGTTCATCTGCCACGCATCGCCGAAGAACTCGCGGGCGAGAGCGACCGCCGCCGTGGTCTTCCCGATGCCTGCGCTTCCCGTGAAGAGGAGGTGCGGGAGGCTGCCGCTCTTCACGTACGACTGAAGGCGCACCACGATGTCGGTCTGCCCCACGATATCCGCGAGTTTCCTGGGCCGGTACTTCTCAATCCAGATCGTGTGGTTACCTTCCATTTGTATGAGATATTGGGTCTTGTGAATCGTAAAGCCATCGCCGGAGGGGGAAAGTGTTCCCGGTGATCCCTTTTAGAGGTCCGGCGGCAGATATATACTATCACACGGGTGCGGGATGCCGCACCCCCGGAGGCGTGGAAGGAATGGAACCGGCAGTGCGGGTATTTGCCCGGGAGTTTAACGGATCGCGGTCAACAGCAGACGCCGGCGATGCGCTCGCCGGCAGGGCGGTCGTCACGCCGAGCGGTGCGCACTGCCGCCGGCTCTTCCTCGTCGGCGCCCTGACCGAACGGAAGGGGTCCGGTGACGACGTGATGCACGCGCGGCTCGCCGACCCCACCGGCACCTTCGCCCTGACGGTCGACCGGCGCAGCCCGGATGCCGCCGCCACACTGGAGTACATCGACCCCCCGGCGTTCGTGGCCGCGGTCGGGGAGGCGGTTGCCGCCGGCACCGGCACGCGGATGCGCACATCGATCGCGGTGGAGACGATCACCGTCGTCGACCGCACCGTCCGCGATCTCTGGGTTCTCCGGACCGCCGAAGCGACCCTCGAGCGGCTCGAAGCTGTGGGGGACACCGGCGACCTCGCGGCGATGGTCACGACGGCGCTCGAGAGCGTCCGGCCCGATCTCGACGTGGGGCCGCTCGAGCCCGTGAATGCCGCAGAGATCCTCCGCTCGGCCCTCGAGGAGGGGAACGGCCCGCGCGGCCTCTCCCGCCGCGACGCGATCGCCCGGGGCGTCGCCGCCGGATTGGCTGCCTCGGCGGCCGGGCAGGCGATCGACGACCTCCTCCTCGCCGGGGAGTGCTACTCGCCTTCGGCAGGAATGCTCCGACTGATCTGACATCACGCAAATGCACCTTCACTTCATCGAATCGGGCCCCGCGCTCCTCGTCGAGAACACCCGGCGCGTGCTGGTCGTCGCCGACCTGCACATGGGCATCGAGTCGGGCCTCGCACGCCACGGGGTACACGTCGGAAGCAGGAGCGCTTCCCGGGCAGAAAGGGTGCTCTCCTGCATCGGCGAGACCGACCCGGACATCCTGCTCCTCCTCGGCGACGTGAAGCACAACGTCCCGGTGACGAGCAGGCAGGAGTATGCCGAACTGCCGGGAACGTTTTCACGGCTCCGCAAAGCCGTGCCCCTGCTGGTCGCGCCCGGCAACCACGACGGCGGCATCGATCGGTTCCTGCGGGAGGGCGAGCTGCTGCCCCCTGCCGGGGCGGTCGTCGACGGCGTCGGCTACCTGCATGGGCACACCTACCCCGATCCCGATCTCCTCGGCCGCCTGGTCGTCCTCGGCCACCACCACCCGGTCGTCTCGCTCCGGGACGAAGTCGGGTGCGCCGCCCGGGCGCAGCCGGCCTATCTCTACGCGAGCCTCGACGAGGAGTGCCTGCTCGGGAAGAGGCGGCCGGAGACGAATGAGCCGACGCGGCTCCTCTTCGCCCCGGCCTTCAACGAATTCTGCGGCGGCATCGACGTCCTCCGGATAAAGAACGACGGCCTCGGGCCGCTCTCCCGCTGTATGAACGATACAACCGCTGAGGTGTTTCTGGCAGATGGAACCTATCTCGGAACCCCGACGACTCTCCGACCGGCGGACGGCGATTGATCTCCTCGAGCCGGAGGTCCGCGAGGTCGTCCGGAAACGGGGGTTTGCCAGCCTCTCCGACGCCCAGGAGCAGGCGATCCCCCTCCTCCTCGAGAACCGGAACCTGGTGCTGATCGCCCCGACCGGCACCGGCAAGACCGAGAGTGCGATGCTGCCGGTCTTCAGCCGGCTCCTTGCGACACCCGGCCAGGGGTTCAAGGCGATCTACGTCACGCCGCTGCGCTCCCTCAACCGCGACATCCTCGCCCGGATGGAGTGGTGGTGCGCCGAGCTCGGGCTCTCGGTCGGGGTGCGCCACGGGGACACGCCCCAGAACGAGCGGCGGCGCCAGGCGCTCTCGCCGCCCGACCTCCTCATCACGACGCCGGAGACGCTGCAGGCGCTCTTCATGGGCAGCCGCCTCAAAAAGCACCTCGCAAACGTCCGGTTCGTGATCATCGACGAGGTGCACGAGCTCGCCGGCAGCAAACGCGGGGCGCAGCTCTCGGTCGCTCTCGAACGCCTCGCCGCGCACGCCGGCGACTTCCAGCGGATCGGCCTCTCCGCGACCGTCGGCAACCCGGACGAGATCGGCCGGTTCCTCTGCGGCGCCCGGCCGTTCTCGCTCGTCGAGGTGCCGGTGGCGGCGCACCTGGATATATCGGTCCGTTTCGCGGGCGAGGATTTCTCCGGCCAGACCCGCTCGGTCGAAAAATGCCTCGACCGCCCCGGCTCCACCCTGGTCTTCGTCAACACCCGGGTGACTGCCGAACTCCTCGGCCACGAGCTCTACGCCCGTGGCGACGTCGAGGTGCACCACGGCTCGCTCTCAAAAGACGTCCGCGTCGATGCCGAGGAGCGGTTCCGCCGCGGTGCCGTCCGGACGCTGATCAGCACCTCCTCGATGGAGCTCGGGATCGATATCGGGCATATCGAGCACGTCCTCCAGTTCGGCTCGCCCCGGGAGGTCTCGCGGCTCGTTCAGCGGGTCGGCAGGGCCGGCCACCAGCTCGACACGATCTCGCGCGGCGTCGTCCTCGCGACCGGCTTTGATGACCTCCTCGAGTCGATGGTGATCACCCGGCGGGCGCAGGCGAACGAGTGCGAGAACGTCCTCCCGCCGATGAACGCCGCCGACGTCATGGCGAACCAGGTGGCGGCGATCGCCGTGGAGTATGGGGAGATCGAGATCTCCCGGATCCAGGCGCTGATCGAGCGGTCGGGCTGCTTTTCGGACTCGGAGGGCCTCCTCGAGAAGGTCTCTGCGCAGATGGCGGAGCACCGGCTCATCCGGCGGGACGGCAGCCGGATCATCAGGACGGGGCGGGCGCGGCGCTACCTCACCGAGAACCTCTCGATGATCCACGACGAGCGCAAAGTCGAGGTCTTCGACATCGTCTCCCGCCGGACGGTCGGGACGCTCGACGAGTCGTTCGTCATCGGCTGGGTGCACACCGGCGCGGTCTTCATCACCAAAGGGCAGCTCTGGCGGGTGCTCGATATGGAGGGTGGCAGGATCTCGGTCGAACCGGCGACGAAGGCCAGGGGCGAGATCCCCTCCTGGGAGGGCGAGCAGATCCCGGTGCCCTTCGCGGTGGCGGACGAGGTCGGCCGGCTCCGCCGCACCCGGGAGTTTTCCGGCTATGCTGCGGGGGAGCGGAGCCTCCGCTACGCCGAGAGATTCATCGGCCGGATGGACGCCGGCCGTTTCCCGGTGCCGTCGGACCGGCTCATCACCCTCGAGAACACCGCCGAGGGCGTCGTCGCGAACGTCTGCGGCGGGCACAAGGCGAACGAGGCGCTCGCCCGGGCGCTCTCGATCCTGCTCTCTGCCCGGTTCGGGACGACGGTCGGGATCGAGGTCGGGGCATACCGGATCCTCTTCCGGCTTCCCGCAGGGGTGCGGGCGCTCGAGGTGCAGGAGAGCCTTTCCGGGCTCGACCCGGCCCACATCGAGGGCGTCTTAAAGCTCGCCCTGAAGCGGACGGCGCTCTTTAAGTGGAAACTCGTGCAGGTCGCCAAAAAGTTCGGCGCCATCGACGCCGACGCCGACTACGAGCGGATCAGCATCCACCGGCTCATCGACCTCTTCGACGGGACGGTCATCGCCGAGGAGGCCTACCGCGAGCTCTTCAGCGACTACATGGACGTCCGGGAGGCGGCGGAGATCCTCGCCGCCGTCCAGGACGGGCGGGTCGGGATCGCCGTCGGGGTCATGAGCCCCCTCGGGAGCGAAGGCCTCTCCTCCTCACGGGACACCATCGCTCCCCTGACGGTTGACCAGGCGGTGATCGGCACCCTGATGCGCAGGCTCGAGAAGGAGGAGGTGATCCTCTTCTGCATGCACTGCCGGAAGTGGAAGAGCAGGACGGTGGTCGAGCGGGTGCCGGACCGCCCTGTCTGTCCGGTCTGCAACGCCCGGCTGATCGCGGCCGTAAAGCCCTGGGATGAGCCGATGATCGCGGCCGCAAAGAAGCAGAAGAAGACTGAAGAGGAGCGGGCTGCCGAGGTGCGGATGCTGCGCAGCGCCAATATCGTGCTCTCGAGCGGGAAGAAAGCGGTGATCGCGCTTGCAGGACGCGGGGTCGGGCCCGAGGTCGCATCGCGCATTCTGGCTACGCTATCGGAAGGAGAGGCGTTTTACCGGGAGATTCTCAAAGCCGAGCGAAACTACGTGCGGACGCACCGCTACTGGTGAAAAAGGTTACATGATGCTCTCGAGCCGCTGCTCGAGGAAGTCCAGGCCCCGCTTGATATCTTCCATATTTTTGCCGCCGGTGAGGATGATCTTGCCGGAACTGAAGAGTAGAGCCACGATCTTCGGGTTTTCGATCCGGTAGACGAGCCCCGGAAACTGTTCGGGCTCGTACTCGATGTTCTCGAGGTTCAGGGTGATGACGACCTTGTTCAGATTGATGTATTTCCCCATGTCGTAGGAGCAGACGATATTGGTGATGGCAACCTTCGGCTCGTCGAAGGCGTCGACGCCCGCCTCTTTCAGCGACCCGATGATGATCTTCAGGCCGTCCTGGAGGTCCTGTTTGTTCCGGATGCCGGTGAGGACCACTTTGCCGGATGAGAAGATCAGGGATGCAATCTTCGGGTTTTCAATCCGGTAGACCGCGCCGGGGAACCGCTTGGTATTCAGCTCGCAGTTTTTCACGGTTTCGGAGACTTTCGCGAGGTCTATTGAGTCAGCAATAACGCCGGAGGCCACGATGTTCTCGATTTTCAGTGACTCGTATCCCTTGTCATCCATCGATATGAGTATCGTCTTTTAAACCATAATACTAATGGAAAATCTTTATGGGTACCTGACGGCGCACCCCCGGCTATATACTTAAAAGCCTGGAGACCAAAGGTTATTGATCGAATTATGGGCAAGAATGAGCAGGGTGCCTTCGATTACGACGAGTGGTACGCGAATTATTCCATCGAGGTTCCTGAATACTATAATTTCGGGTTCGACGTCATCGATGCATGGGCGAAGAAAGACAGAAACAAGCTCGCCATGATCTGGACGGACCAGCAGGGCGGCGAGAAGAAGTTTACCTTCTACGACCTGATGCGGCTCTCCAACCAGGCGGCGAATATGTGTCTGAAGTACGGCATCAAGAAGGGCGACCGCGTCATGATCATGCTGCCGCGGGTGCCGGAGTGGTGGATCTTCACGATCGCCCTCATCAAGCTCGGTGCGGTCTACTGCCCGGCCCCGACGATGCTGACGCCGAAGGACTTGAAATACCGGATAAAGGCCGCCGATATCAAGATGATCATCACCTCCGAGGAGCACGCCGGCAAGATCGAGGAGATCCGCGAGGAGTGCCCGTCGCTGACCGTCAGGCTCTCGGTCGACAGCAGGCGCGAGGGCTGGGTCAGCTACCCGGTCGAGCTCGACTACCCGGCGCCGGTCTCCCACAAACTCATCAACCTGCCCGGGATGCACCGGACGAAGGCGACCGACCCACTCGTCATCTTCTTCACCTCCGGGACGACCGGCGAGGCGAAGATGGTGCTCCACGAGCAGAGCTACCCGCTCGGGCACCTGGTCACCGCCGGGATCTGGCACGACCTGAAAGAGAACGACCTGCACTTCACCCTCTCGGACACCGGCTGGGCGAAGAGCGCCTGGGGCAAGTTCTACGGCCAGTGGCTCATCGGCGCCTGCATCTTCGTCTACGATATCCGCGGCCGGTTCAACGCGACCGAGATCCTCCCCCTGATGGAGCGCTACGGGATCACGACCTTCTGCTGCCCGCCGACGATCTACCGGATGCTGATCCTCGCCGACCTCGACAAATTCGATCTCTCGGAGCTGCGCCACAGCGTGAGCGCCGGCGAGCCCCTCAACCCCGAGGTGATCCGGGCCTGGAAGGAAGGCACCGACAACACCATCTACGAGGGCTACGGCCAGACCGAGACGATCCTCTGCATCGGGACGTTCCCGGGGATGGAGCCGAAGTTCGGGTCGATGGGCCGCCCCTCGCCCGGCTGGGTGATTGAGCTCCACGACGAGGACGGCAATCCGGTCGGACAGCATAAGGAGGGGAAGATCGCGATCAAGCTCGACCCGCGACCGGTCGGGCTCTTCCGCGAGTACCTGGACAACGAGGAGGAGAACCGGAAGGTCTTCCAGAACGGCTTCTACTACACCGGTGACAAGGCCTACATGGACGAAGACGGCTACTTCTGGTTCATCGGCCGCGACGACGACGTCATCAAGTCGTCCGGCTACCGGATCGGCCCCTTTGAGGTCGAGAGCGCCATCGTCGAGCACCCGGCCGTCCAGGAGGCTGCGGTCGTCGGCTCCCCCGACGTCATCCGCGGGCTGATCGTCAAGGCGTTCGTCGTCCTAAAGCCGGGCTACAAGCCCTCGGAGTCGCTGATCAAGGAGATCCAGAGCCACGTGAAGCAGACGACGGCGCCCTACAAGTACCCGCGGACGATCGAGTTTACCGATGCGCTCCCGAAGACCATCTCCGGCAAAATCCGGCGGAACGAGCTGCGTGAACTGGAGATGAAGCGTTTCATCGACTCCAACAATAAGGCCGGCTCCCCCTGAGGGACAATCACCTTTATTTTGTTGAAGGTACAACACTTTAAGGCGCGAGGGTTGCCGAGCCAGGTCAAAGGCGATAGGTTCAGGGCCTTTATCGCGAATTACACCATAGATCCCGTGCGAGGGTTGCCGAGCCAGGTCAAAGGCGCTGGGTTCAGGGCCCAGTCTCGTAGGAGTTCACCGGTTCGAATCCGGTCCCTCGCACATTCTCTCTTATGAAATGTTATTCTGGTAGCCTTTGGTAGATCGCATTTTTCGCTGCAGTTGTCGGGGCTCTGGTTTGAGTGCTGTGTAAGGTTACGTACTCGTGGTGCCCCACACGTGGGGCGAGAGTTGCCGACCCGGGCCAAAGGCGCTGGATCTGGGATCCAGGTTCATAGGAGTTCTTCGGTTCGAATCCGGCCTCTCATGTACTGTGCTTGAGATAATCTTGTTCCGCTTCTAGAATTTTTTCCATGACCCATTCTGGAGCTTCGTCTAAGGAATCGATCTCCCGGACGACCTTGTAGAATTCACGCCTCATGCCGTCTAGAACACGGGAGTTGATAATCCGCCCGACCCGCCGGCTCTCCTCCGGAGGTAATCCTCTCATAATCTCATTGCCTCGGTCTGTATCTGTCCACGTATGATTTACCACTATCGTCCGGGTCATGCGAGGGGCGTCCGCATTCGGTTTCGGGTATGCTCATTACCTCCTTGCCATCTTTCTGACATTCCTTCCGCGATCTTCGAGCTAGCACACAGCCGCTAAACCAAATTCACCGAGCGCGGTTCTTCCTTTTATCTCCCCTCATCAATCTCTTTTCCGTGCGGGAACCTGCTGACGGTGAGGCGCCCGAACCAGGGCATCCACCACCCTTCTCAGCACCGATCGCTTTTTGATCCGCCCGCACTGGAGCAGACCATGAGAGAAGCATTCCAGGAAGTACCCAGCCACGTCCCGGACCCGACAGCAAAGGCCCGTCCGGGAGAAACGGATCGCCGACGGCAAAGTCAGACCGATACACCAACACAGCGAGGAAACGAAATGCAAAGCACAGACAGAACAGACGGCAGCCCCCGGAATGAAGCGTGCGCCAACATCGGTTCATGCGGGACTGCCCAGAGATCTTCTGCACCGGAGGGGATAAGACCGACGGCGGTCCGCACCCTCGACCCGGTGCCGATCTACCTGGTCCCGCAGGCGCTCTCGGCTGCGATCCGCCGGCACGGCAGATCGATCGTTGATATCCGGGCGAAGCTGAACGGCCACAACCTCTTCGCGATCACCATCACGCTCCAGGAGGCGGGCGGCAATGAATACTGAGCCCGGGACGATCTCCTACGGCCTCGGCGGGGTGCTCCACATCCTCGTCGACGCCGAGCGTTACCGGATCGAGCCGGAAGACGTGAAGGCCCTGCTCTTCTCCGGCCGGGTGGTGCCGATCACCCAGGACTGCTCGAAGGCCAAGCGGGAGGATTACCTGATCTGCGACGTCGCCATCGCGGGGCACGCCGCGATCAACCGTTCCGGTAAGGCCGTGGCGGTCCACACCCGCGTCGGCTCGTACATCGTCCCGGTGGTCAGCCTGCAGCGGGTGGCGCGGGGCGAGGCCGCGAGCGCCCCGCTCTTCCCGATCATCCCGGGGGAGACGGAATGAAAGACGAGTTCCTCCGGGCGGTGGAACTGATCGCCCCGGAAGGCGTGGTGGAGATCCGTGCACTGGCAGACAGCGCCGTTCACTCCGGCTACTTCGAGGACCGTGCCGAGCTCGCCGGCAGAGTCGAAGTCCTCGACGCCGATCCGTCGGTCAGCGGGATCTACGTCACCCTCAACCCCGTCAACCCGGCGCTCCTCTCCCGCCGGGCGAACCGGATCAAGATGCGTCTTTCCAGGAAGGACGCGACCACGGCCGACGCCGATATTGTGCAACGCCGCTGGCTGCCGATCGACATCGACCCGGTCCGGCCAAGCGGGGTGTCGTCCACCGACGCCGAGCACAAACGCGCTCTCGACACGGCCGGCCTGATCGCCGCCTGGCTCGCGGAGGCGGGGTTCCCGGCGCCGATCATCGCCGACTCGGGCAACGGCGCCCACCTCCTCTACCGGATCAGCCTGCCGAACACCGAGGCGGCGACGGACCTTGTGAAGGGGTGTCTCGCTGTCCTCGACGCCCTCTTCTCCACCGAGCAGGTCACCGTCGACACCGCGAACTTCAACGCCGCCCGGATCTGGAAGCTCTACGGCACGGTCTCCCGGAAGGGCGACAACACGCCCGAGCGGCCGCACCGGCGGGCGCAGCTTCTCTCCGTGCCGGAGGACGTGGGCATCGTTCCGGTGGAACCGCTCCGGCACCTCGCCGGGCTGCTCCCGGGCGAAGAGCCGGCGCCGAAGCGGTCGAACGGCAACGGCTCTGCCATCGACCTCGCCGGCTGGCTCTGCGACAACGGGATCGGTGTCCGGTCGACGCGGCCCTACCGCGGCGGCACGCTCTACGTCCTCGATGACTGCCCGTTCTCCTCGGCGCACAAGGACGGCGCGTTTGCGATCCAGTTCGCGAACGGCGCGATCTTCGCCGGCTGCCATCACCAGAGCTGCGGCGGCGGTGCGCAGCGCTGGCCGGAGCTCCGCGACCGCTACCGGCCCCGGGAGAAGCGGACGCTGGTGCCGAAGAGGAAGGAGGACAAATCCGACCCTCCTCCTGCTCCGCCGGAGGACGAGCACCACCGCCGGGCGATGGAGATCCTCAGCCAGGGCGACCCGCTCGGGTTTCTGCTCGAGACCTTCTACAGGTCCCACGTCGGCGACCGGATCGTCGCGGAATGCCTGATTATGTCGGTCGCTTCGCAGAGTATCGAGAACACGAAGGGCCTGCACGTCGCGATCTCCGGCAACTCCGGCAAGGGCAAGAGCCACGCCTGCTCGACGATGCTCACCCTGATCCCGGAGGCCTACAAGATGACCGGCACTGTCTCCAACAAGGCGCTCTACTATGCCGACGACCTGCGGCCGGGCACGGTGATCCTCTTCGACGACACGACGCTCTCGGACGACCTGCAGGAGGTTCTGAAGTCCGCGACCTCCTCGTTCCACGACCCGATCGAGCACCGGACGCTCACCTCGGACCGGCAGCTCCGGGTCTGCAGCATCCCGGAGCGGTGCGTCTGGTGGCTCGCCAAGGTCGAGAACCCGGGCGACGACCAGGTGATGAACCGGATGCTGACGGTCTGGATCGACGACTCGGCCGAGCAGGACCGGGCGGTGCTCGAGCACCTCAAGCGGGTTGAGGCCGGCGAGCAGCCGGAGGGCGATGGCCCGGACGTCCTGACTGCCCGGGCACTCTGGGCAGCCATCAAGCAGCGCCGGATCTTCGTCCGGATCCCGTTCGCCCGGCGGATCCAGTTCTCCAGCGCCGCGAACCGCCGCAACCCGGCGATGCTCTTCGACCTGATCAAGTGCCACGCGGCGCTGCGGTTCCTGCAGCGGGAGCGGCGCGAGGCCGGTGGCATCACCCAGATCGAGGCGACGCGGCAGGACTTCGAGGCCGCTGCCCGGCTCTACGGCGCGATCAACCAGGAGGGCGGTGGACAGGACTCGAAGATGACTCGCAACGAAGCGGCGGCGCTCGCCACGATCGCCCGGATGGGCTGGGAGACGTTCACGGTCCGGATGCTACAGCAGGCGACCGGATTGTCGTACCACCAGGTCCGGCGGATCCTGCAGGGCTACTCCGCCCGGGGCCTGACCTACTGCGGCCTCCTGGAGAAGTGCCCGGCGATCAGCGTGGTGGACGCGACAGTCATCGACGAGAGCACCGGGACGACCATCCGGCGGCACGAGCACCACTTTCAGTTCGATATCGAGCGTTACCGGGAGTGGGTGGCAGAGCTCGCGGTCTGGCTGGAAGACGAGGATGCGGACCCCGGGGAGGATGACTCCCCGCCGCCTCCGGACGGGTGTTGCAACACCGGTTGCAAACAGGAGTGCAAAGGGGTGTGCAAAGGGGTGTGCAAAGAGATCGAGGAGGAGTGTTCGGGGCATTCCGGCGATGAATCCGGAAATAACGAAGATCTGGTCGAGATCGATCGCGACGATTCGAGGTCGTTTGCAACAATTTCCGGATCGCACGGCACGCCCGATCTAACTCCACCGGAAGAGCAGCCTGATCGCGTGCACGAACCCTCGAAGCTGTGCGTTTTCGGATCTGTTGCAAACGAAAAAATCGAAAATGGCAATGTATCGAGGAATCTAAATTTCCCTGACGTATCAAAGAGTTCGCTCGCGAAAAGTGTTTGCACTCATGTTTGCACACCCCTTTGCAACACCATGTACAACAGTGTTGCAACACCCGTCCGGCCGCTGCCCGGACTGCTCGATCACCGGACGTTCGAGCGAGTGAAGATCGAGCTCGGCCGGTGCGATATCTGCGATACCGGGAAGGTGGCCTACCGCTCCCGCGAGGCGCAGGCGAATATCTGCGAGAGGTGTTATGCCCGGCTCGTGCGGGAGGGGAACGCGAGGGAGGGGGTGCGATGATCTCTGTCGATCCCCTACAGGGGCCGGCGGTGGTGCTCGGGATGGCCGGGGCGGTGCTGGTGGCGTCGCGGTCGCAGGGCATCCGGCGGGCAGGGTTTGGGTGTTGGGTAGTGGGGAACTTACTCTGGGTGCTGTATGCGTCATACCAAGAGAATACTTATCAGCTAAGTCTCTTTGGGTTCTATTGGCTAACAGCAGTTATAGGATTGGTAAACCTGCAAGAAAACCGGAAAGATGAAGGTTAACGTGCTTCGTATTTCAGGAAAATTGCTTTGTGCTTAACATTCTCGGTGGAGCACATGCTTATTCCTATAGCACCTGCTTTCCACACTGCGAAAAGCTTTGAGTACGGGAGAATGTGTCAGTGGGGTGTTACATCTGGTCCGTGTAGACGTGGGACAAATGAGGGGTGTTGGTCTACCTTAACCACTCCTGAATGATGTATAATGAGCATTGCGGATTTGTTTTACAGGTTTTAATGAATTTTCAGCAATTTAGTGCATATAATACGCTTATTCTCATTTTAACCAAATAATATGGACTTATTTCGACAAATTTAAGCCCTCCGGTTAACGATCTGAAAACATGGAACAACCCTGCTCTCCAATTACTCAAAGAATACTCAGCGAACCCAAGCCCCTATCAGATCCCCAGAAACTAGCCGTACTCTGTAAACGCAATCACATTCGGATTATCGCAGGAGCAGGGGCTGGTAAAACGGAGACCCTGACCCGACGGATCGTTTACCTCCTTCTCGAGAAGCAAGTGGAACCTTCTGCTATCGTGGCATTCACGTTCACAGAGAATGCGGCGGAGAGTATGAAAAGCCGCATCTACGAACGGGTAAAACATCTTGGTGGAGAGGAGATTTGCGCACGTTTGGGCGATATGTACGTTGGGACAATCCATGGATACTGCTCTCGGATTCTCGAGGAACATTTTGGATACGGCGATTATGGGGTGCTTGATGAACGCCAGGAAATGGCGTTCATCATGCGTGTAGGTTGGAGCCTGGGTCTCGGCAAAAATGGATTTTATTCGGCTAATTGTGAGGCGTTTCTCAATACTCTCAGTGTGGTCTATGGAGAGATGCTACCTCAAAATAGGTTAGAAAGCCATGCTCCCGATTTTTACAGAATGTTCCGGTCGTATGAGCAGCTACTCGATGAGCACAAGCGGCTCACGTTCGATCGTATGATCAGCATATCCGTGGAGAAACTCGCTGAGAATCCTGAAGTTCTCAATAGCGTCACCCACCTTATCGTCGATGAGTATCAGGACATCAACCGGGCCCAGGAACGTCTTATTCAGCTTATCGGAAATGGCGCATCGATTTTTATCGTCGGTGATCCGAGGCAGACGATTTATCAATGGCGTGGTTCTGATGAGCAGTGTTTTGATGATTTCAAGCATAATTACGCTGACTGTGCCACCATACCAATCACCGAAAACCGCCGGAGTACACGGCAAGTCATCGATCTTGCTAACAGTTTTTCCGATACCTTCCGGGGTGACGAAGAACCCCACATGGATAAGGTCAGGGAGGAGGAAGGTGCCACGTACGGAATCGCATTGGAGAATGATACCGCTGAAGCGGTGTGGATATGCGACCAGATTGAGCGGTATGTCAATGGAGGTATCTGTTCGTTCAAAGATATCGCTCTGTTATTCCGGAGTGTGACGACCTCCGCCCCACCCTTCATTGATGAAATGCGCCGCAGAGGGATTCCCTGCATAGTCGGCGGTAAGGTGGGGTTGTTCCGGAGACCCGAAATTCGATCACTTGGCCAGATCTTTTGCTGGCTCTCTGAAGACGGGTTCTGGCAGGAAAATCGGTGGGACTGGAAAAACCGGATCACTGGTGACGAGATACTCACAGCGGCAATCCGAAATTGGCAAGAGGGTTTCCCGGCTGGGATCGAGAATGCAGAGCTGCTTGAGAGGTCTATTCGTTTATGGAAGGAATCGGTCCTTAAGGGTGGTTACGAAAACTTCACCGAGGCGTACTACCAGCTCCTCACAACTCTCGGCTATCACTTCCTTGATCCGGCGGATCCCGTTCACGCTGCTGTTATGGCAAATGTCGGTAATTTCGGCAACATTCTCACCGATTTTGAGACTGCAAACAGGCTTGGTGGCCGGGGGGCGGATTGGCCACGCGATCTCAAAAATCTCTGTTGGTACATCAACATGTTTGCAAGCTCAAAATACGAGGAACACCCAGGCGATGAGATGGACGTAGTCAATGCGGTGAACGTGTTCACAATTCACCAGAGCAAAGGTCTGGAGTGGCCCCTGGTCTTCATTCCCTCCATGGTCACCCGGCGCTTTCCCTCCTCAATGGTCGGGCGTCAGCGCGATTGGTTCATTCCCAGGAATCTGTTCGATGCCGTGAAGTACGAAGGCGATCTGGAAAGCGAACGTAAACTGCTGTACGTGGCACTTACCCGGGCAAAGGACGTGGTTGTGGTCAGCAGGTTCACCTCGGCCGGGGGGCAAAACCGGGGTAGCAGCGAATTCATGGATGACCTTGATGAGCTTAACCTTCAGGAATGGAATCCGGCGACTTCTTTGCCCCTCTATCCTCTACGGGTCAGCGAGGCTTCGGATGAACTCCGGACATACGCGGCCACAGAGATTGTCGATTATGGGAAATGTCCGCACTTCTACCGACTACGCCATCTCTGGGGGTATCAGCCGGGGTTGAGCAAGTACCTTGGCTACGGATCGACGCTTCACTTCTGCATGCGAACGGCCGCGGAGCTGATGCGTGAGGAAGGGTACTCCGTGCGTAGCGCTGTCTCAACGGCCATCGGCCGTAACTTCTACATGCCCTTTATGCCGCCAAAGCGGATGGAGGAGATCAAACTGAATGCAAGGCGAAACTTGATTCGTTTCGTGCATGCGTGTGAAGAGGATATGCACAGAATCCGGGAGGTGGAGACACGGATTGAATTTCCACTGCAGAACGCGATTGTCGCTGGGAAGGCCGATGTGATTCTGCATGATGGCTATGGGGTTGAGATCAGGGACTACAAAGCGACGGACGCAGCAACGACGACTGAGGAGGTGGCAACCCAAATTCGGTTATACGCACACGGGCTGTCAACATTGGGCGAGACGGTACGCAATGGATCGGTTGGTTTCCTTGAAGAAGCGTTGGTGGAAGCGGTCGATGTGGGGCAGGAGACTGTTGCCGAAACCGTCAGGCGCACTGAAGAGCGTATCAGCGATATAGAAAGCGGCAGGTTTACGCCCTGCCCGGGGCAATTTTGTAAACGTTGTGATTACAGCATTATCTGCAGGTGGAAAGCATGCCACGACGAGAGACACTAGAAGAATATGAACACAAAAAGATGGAGGAGCACAAGAAGAACCTGAAGAAAGTCCTTCGCGAGCTCTTCCAGATTGAGGATGCAGCTGAACTTGACCATGGCATGTACCGGATCATGAAGTTGAGACGGGAGCAGGTCGAGGAGTTTATCAACAACGGATTGATTGAAGAGGTTGATGCGGTCTTCGGCGAGTACACTGCTCAGCAGCGGGAAATGGCAGAGCGGGACAAACAGGCGCTTGAAGAGGAGATCCTGCACAAACTTGGAGATAAAGCACTCGCGAAGGATAGTATTCGGGAGGATCTACTTATTACCCCTATAGCTCAGGAACTCAATGAGCGTTACCTGGCTGTCTGCAATCGCGTACGGGCATGTGCCATGAGCGACCAGCACAAAGGTGAAGTATTCTCCCGCATCGCCGACTTTTTCGGCAGGTACTATGATGACGGGGATTTCATGTCGCTCCGCCGCTACTCGGCCGATGGGAAGTACGCCATCCCCTATAACGGTGAGGAAGTGCTGCTCCACTGGGCAAACAAGGATCAGTACTACATCAAGACGGAGCGGCACCTGAAGAATTATGGATTTGAGGTCGGGGAAAATACTACTGTTCGATTTGAAGTTGTGAAGGCGGAATCAACTAAAAATAATAACAAGACCGAAAAACGGCATTTGGTTCTTGCTCCCGAGACGGAAGCAAACGATGAAAGTGAGGCAATCATCCCCGTAGAATGGAAGGAAAATGCCCGGGAACTCATCATTCGCTTCCAGTTCATCACCCTCGATGATGTAGCCCTAAACGAGTATACGGAATTTATTCCTAGGGGGGCAAAACGCAAAAACCCGAACCGTGACGATGTGATCAAGGGAGTCGCCACCAAGATTCTCGAACAAGTTCCCGGATCCGATCTGAAGGCGAGTCTAAGTCTGGGAAAACCAGGTGATAATAAACCACTGCTTGAAAAGCACATCACCCGCTTTTCCTCGCAGCATACGTCCGACTACTTCATCCACAAGAATCTACACAAGTTCCTTGCACAGGAGCTCGACTTCTACATCAAGAATGAGGTCTTCCGCCTCGATGATCTGACAGCCGATAACGAGCGACAGATGCAGCACTACGTTGCGTGTGCCCGTGTGATGAAGACGATCTGTCTTCGTATCATCGACTTTCTCGCTCAGATGGAGGAGTTCCAGAAGAAACTCTGGGAGAAGAAGAAGTTCGTACTCTCAACGAATTACTGCATGACGCTTGATATGATCGATGAGGAATTCTTCGCGGAGCATTTTGAGGAGATTGTTGTTGGGATGAGAGATAATTGGGAAGAATTGCTCGAGTTCAATTTAGATAGCAGCAGGCAGGCTAGCCTTTCATCGTTTTTAGTAGAAGAACCTAACTTGTTCCAAGAAGCAAATCCCTACTTAATACTCGACACAAAAAATTTTGATGCAGTATTTGTCGAAAAATTGCTCAGCACTTTTGAAAATTTAGAAGAAGATACATCTGGTTTAATTATAAAATCAGAGAACTGGCAAGCATTGAATTTGCTGAAAAACAGATTCGCGGAAAGCATCAATTGCATTTATATCGATCCACCTTACAACACGGTTGAAGGCACGTTTGTCTATAAGAACGATTATAAGAATTCTTCTTGGCTATCTATGATGGCAGACAGATTGCTATTGGCTAGAGATTTGCTACCGAAGTCAGGGACGCTTTCCGTTGCTATCGACGATACTGAAACATCCTACTTGAGGATCATTTCAGACAGCATCTTCGGAGTTGAAAACTACATAGCGACTTTTGCGATTGAGATTAATCCTGCAGGTCAAAATTTGAAGCCAAATGCCCCTGCACTAAGCCACGATTATTGTCATGTTTTTGCGAAAGACATTTCCGAATCTGAATTACTATTAAGAGAATTAACGCCTGAAGAGATCGCACAATATACAGAGACAGACTCTAAAGGACTCTATCTCTGGGATAATCTGCGAAGAAGAGGAGGAAATTCCCGCCCAGCAGACAGACGCAGACAATGGTATCCTTTATACATAAATTTAGCTGATAAACGGGTGAGTACTGAACCTTTTGAGAATTCGACTGAAATTTGGCCAATAGACCCTAAAGGGGAGAATAGAATCTGGAGATTGGAGACTGAAAGCGCAAAACGTGATATCGCAAATGGAGAAATATCAGTAATCGAGAAAGCTGGTCGTGCAGAGATCGTGAAAAAAACTCGGATGCCAGATGGGAAAAAGCCCAAAACACTATGGGCTGACGCAAAATATTCTGCGACTACCTATGGCACAAAATATTTGAATAAATTTTTTAGAGAAAACGAATTTAGCTACCCAAAATCGATATTTTTGGTCCAGGATTTAATTAAACATTGGGCAAATCCTGACGATATAGTGTTGGACTTCTTCGCCGGTTCCGGTACGACGGCTCATGCTGTTCTTAACCTTAACAAGGAAGACGGAGGCGATCGGAAGTACATTCTCGCTGAGATGGGTAACTACTTCGATACTGTAACAAAGCCCCGCATCCAGAAAGTGATGTACTCTGATAGTTGGAAAGATGGCGAACCGGAACCGGATGGCACTGGTCAGAGCCACATGTTCAAGTACATCGAGCTGGAGCAGTACGAGGACACTCTCGACAATATAGTACTTGAGCAGCGGACGCTTGACCAGTTTGACGACTATCTCCTTCACTACATACTCGACGTCGAATCACGTGATAGTTTGTGCCGGGTGAACCTAGACGCCTTCCGCAATCCATTTGAGTACAAACTTCGTATACGCCGGGCTGATGGCAAGGGTCACGAAGACAGGACTGTAGACCTTGTTGACACCTTCAACTATCTCCTTGGATTGCGAGTAAAGCAGCTCGTTCCCTTTGACAACGAGGCAACCAGCACTCACTATCAGGTCGTCCACGGCACTCTCCCCTCCAAACAGTCAGCAACGATTATCTGGAGGAAATGCACCACTGATGAAGTATTCCTTAAAGCTGATAAGGCCTTTATCGAGGAGCATGTCCTTACGGAACTTCCTGCCGACGTGGTGTACGTGAACGGCTACTGCTTCGTTGACGGAGCCCGCCCCATTGAAAAGGAATTCAAGGATCTCATGGGGGCGTGAATGGATCATGGCTCTCCATGAGTGGCTCATCCTCAACGACTACGTGCTCCACCAATTCGGGATAACTAGCAAAGAGAAATACCGGGATGTTCGAGCACTCCTCTCCAGCACTGAGGGCAAGGACTCTGAAGAACGCGAAGCGGAGCAGCGGCAAGACGGGATCAGCTCATTCTGCGATGCCCTCTTGAAGTGGTTAGAACTTGAGCGGATTGGTGGTGAACCCGGATTACTCATTGATCCTGATGATCTTGAAACCTATGACCTGCGGATCAGTGCTCATCTGGCTCACATAAACCAAAGACGCGAAACACCTGTCCGGCTCAAGTACTTCCAGTGGCTCGCGGCCCTCTTCACCGAATACTATCTGCACCGCTTTTTTACTGACCGCGTTGTGCTCCTTAACAGTCTCAACGATCACGTGGAGGTCTTTGTTAATCAAAGCGTATCCGGAACTGCCAGGAGAGAAAGAGCTTATGATCGGTTTGATTTCAGCGTTGATGACCTTCGGAAACTCGCATTCTGGATGGCAACAGGGTCGGGCAAAACATTCCTCATGCACCTCACCTATCTTCAGTTCCTCTATCACAACCGGAATGCTGTCCCGAAATATCAACTCAAGATCGACAACATTTTACTTATCACGCCCGGGGAAGACCTTACCAACCAGCATCTCCACCATCTCAAAGAAAGTTCCATCCCCTGCGAACGTTTCCAAGCTCAGAACCCCGGCGGGCTCTGCGCATTTGAGTCGTCTGATACTATCAAGGTCATTGAGATCCAGAAGATAGTTGAGCAGAAAAAAGGGAGCGGTGCCTCCGTTGATATTGAGAGCTTCGGAAAGAAGAACCTCATCTTTGTCGATGAAGCGCACAAGGGGAGTGGTGGGAATACCTGGAGGGCTAACCGGAATTGGTTGGCAGAGCAAGGATTTGCCTTTGAGTATAGTGCAACCCTTGGCCAAGCCGTCGGTTCTGGAAACGGAAGAAACGGTGCCAATGACCTTCTCGCTGAGTACGGTAAATCTATCCTCTTCGACTATTCGTACCGTCACTTCTACGATGATGGTTATGGGAAAGAGTATCGCCTTCTCAATGTCCGAGATGACGCATACGATGAAGACGTTCGAGATACGCTCTTTCTTGCAAACCTGCTCTCATTCTACCAACAGAAGGCAGTCCACCGTGATTATCCATTCATGGTTCGGGATTACAATCTCGCGGATCCACTCTGGTTATTCGTCGGAAGTCAGGTGAACGTATCCGAGGAAGAATCCGACGTTTTTAAGATCATTTCCTTCCTCAACCGTGTAGTTACCGAACGGGGCTGGGTCATTGAAACGATCCAGCGTTTTCTTGATGGCAACTCGGGCATCAAAACAAAAAACGATCATGATCTCTTTGGGCCGATGTTTCAGGAACGGCGCTTCTCCTATATCCGACAGCAGGGAAAGAACGCAGTTGATCTGTACACGGATATCCTCAAAGAAGTCTTTCACGTCAGGGAAGGCGGCTCAATTGTCCTAACGCCGTTGAAAGGAGCAGCTGGGGAGATATCGGTTTCCTGCGGGGGCAATCCATTCTTTGCTCTAATTTATGTTGGAGATCGCAACAAGTTCCTAGAACTCGTGGAGGAAGCCGAAACCGCCCTCCAAGTAGGTCCCGCCATAGATCACCCCTCGTTATTTGCCTCCATCAACAGTCATGCATCGGCAGTAAATATTCTAATCGGGGCAAAAAAATTCCTCGAAGGTTGGGACTGCTACCGCGTCAGTGCCATGGGTCTCCTCGATATTGGGCAGAGTGAGGGAACTCAGATCATTCAGCTCTTCGGTCGCGGCGTGCGGCTGAAAGGAAAGGACGGATCATTGAAAAGGAGCACCAGCAGTTTCGGGGATCATCCTACCCACCTTCCCATCCTTGAGACGCTAAATCTTTTCGGTGTCAAGGCAGATTATCTCAAGAAATTCGAAGACTATCTTAGACAGGGTGGCATGAATACGGATCTCCGTGTCCCATTTGAGATTCCAATTACCATACAACACGATACTCTTGAACGTGGGCTCAAGGTTCCGTCTATTGAGCGATCCGGATTCAAGCGGCAGATACAATTCGTCCTCGACTCCGCAGCGGTACGCACCATATCTGCTGACCTATCGGTGAAGGTTGACCTCAAGCAGAGCAGTTATTATGAGAACATGTCGCTTGAAGCGGATCAGCGGGAAGAACCGGTGGCTATTCCAGCAGAACTCCTTGATCTGCTCGACTGGAACCGAATCTACTTTGTTCTCCTTGATTACCGAGCCTTGAACGGATGGTCAAACATTGTTTTTGACAAAAAGGAACTGAAAAAGATCATCGAAGATGGAAATTATGCCCTTACTTGCCCGAAGCATATGGTTCGTCCAACAAAGTTTGCCGACATCGAAAAAGTGGAAAACATCGCCATTACCATCTTGAAGAAGACCCTCAAGGCGACCTATGCGGATCGGCAGAGCAAATGGTTCCATGAAAACGCCCGTATGGGGACTTTGACCGAAGGTCATGGCAACTTTGCCTTTGAGAAGTACATTGTTGAGGTTGACGAATCCGCATCTGATATCATCCAACAGGCGAAAGAAATAGATTCAAACATTGACCTGTTCATCGTTTCCAACGGTGGCAGATTCATTGCCAATGCATTTTATGAGCGCCATCTTTTCCAGCCGCTTCTTACAAAAGAGGCTCAAGAGAGCAAATTCTCGATTACTCCACAGGAATTAAACTCCGGTGAAAGGATCTTTGTCGAACGATTAAGGGAGTATGTGGAAAGCCACGAGGCCGAACTCACCGATAAGACAATATATCTCCTCCGTAATCGCCCTAACGATAAAGGCGTCGGCTTTTATAAGACAGCATGGTTCTACCCTGATTTCATTCTTTGGGTGGTCGACAACCAGACAAACTATCAGAGGATTGTTTTCGCCGATCCAAAGGGTATCATCCATCTGAACGGATTTGAAGACGAGAAAGTTCAACTATGCAATGACATTCAGGAAGTCGAAAGACGAATTAAATCCAGAACCGGGATAGATGATTTTTCGCTTGATTCGTTCATAATCTCAAGGACAAAACGGGTAGATGCTGACAAAAAATTTCAGAACCCTGGAAGGAATCGTTACGATGAGCTTCACATCCTCTTCCTCGAGGACGGTATGAGGTTTGTTGAAAAGATGCTTGGGATTGAAGGCTGACTTAGCCTTTCACCCGCACACCTCCCGCACCTTCTCCGGCTCGTACCGGAGCACGATCTCGTTTGTCCGGTCGCTCGACCGCACCCGAATCATGTCGACCAGCCGCAGGGAGTTGAGCTTCTGCAGCCGCTTGAAGAACACCGTGTAGCCTATCTTCGCAGTATCCTTCACCGCCGCATAGATGTTTTTTGAGATCAGCGGCTCGGTCTGCTCCTGCGACAGCTCCGCGATCTGTCGGAACAGCAGCCGCTCGCCCGCCGAGAGCGCCCGGACGGTACAGACGAGATGTACATGCCTAGCCTGCTCGTAGGCGGCCATGATATCCTCCCGGACGACCTCTGTCCGGGCGGCACGCTCCGCATGCATGGCCGCCCGCTTCACCAGGTCGAGCCCCACCCGTACGTCCCCCGACTCCATCGTCTGCTCCACGATGATATCGAACATCTCCGGCGAGAGCACCTTCGGGTAGAGCCCGGCGCGCACCCGTTCGCGGAGGATGCCCCGGATCTCGTCGGCATCGTAGGGCGGGAAGTAGATCATCGTCGGCCGGAAGACAGAGACTACCCAGGGATCGAGATCCGTTACCAGGTCCAGGTCGATATCGCTGATGGTCGCAAAGACGCCGGTCCGCACGCCCGGGTAGTCCTGGTGCAGCCGGAGCAGGGAGTTTAAGACATCGCCCAGCACCCCGTCGTAGTGCAGCAGGTTTGCGTCGTCCAGGCAGACGACCAGGCTGAGCTTCCGCTTCTGCAGGCTATCACCAATCGCGTCCATCACCGACAGGATCGAGAGCCCGGTCCGCGGCGGCGTGTGGCCGAAGAGCGTCGCGTAGACCCGCGAGTAGACCATGTACTTCGTCCGGTCGGTCTGGCAGTTCACGTAGACCGGCAGAACCTTCCCGCGGAACTGCTCGAGTTCGGTGAAGACCCGGAGCACGCTCGTCGTCTTCCCGGTGCCGGGCAGCCCCGTGCAGATGGCGTTCAACGCCCGCCCGCCCCGGAGCGCCGGGCTGATCTGGTAGGCGAGTTCGCTCATCTGTGGTTCGCGGTAGTTGAAGAACTCGGGGACGTAGTCGATCTCAAAGACGTCAACGTCCCGAAAGAGGGTCTGGTCGGAGAGAAGGAACTGCTTTGCCATGCAAGGATCGTCGTGTTCTGGATATATAGTAAAGAACCCCGCGCAGGGTGAAAATGTACATGACGAGGAGACCGGCCCTGCCTGGCTCCGTGACGGCCTGCCGAAAGCCGGCCGAACCGCGACCGGCGGCAGGGACAAAGTTATATGTCCGTGCCTCGAAATTGAAAACGAGGCACGAAAGAATGCATCCGAGAGATCGCGAAGCGCTGCAGTTGCGGAATATCTGGCCGGCGATGGCGGTCATCGCGAGTTTCTGCGGCATATGGGTCGTCTGTGACATTGCGTCGGCGAACAGGTCTCTGATCCCCCCGCTGACGCCGGTCTATTACGGGTTGACCGCTGCAGTCTACGTCTTCTTTGTGCTGTATCTCATCGTGGGGGCGCGAATGCTCCTGAAGTGGCGGCGCGAAGATAGAGAACTCGCCGCCGGAGCATGACGCGCCTCTCCCGCAACCTCGTCCTGCTGCTCCTCGCGGGATGCGCCCTCACCGGGGTCCTCGTCATCTCATACGGGATCCTGCTGGCTGCAGGAACGGCAGACCTGGCGATCTCGTTCGGCCCGGCAGAGTCATACGATTATCTGGGACCCGACGACATCGGCGTTCTCCCGACCCCGGTGTATTCCCGGAACTTTACGATAACGAACGAGGGGGCGGCTCCGGTGGAGAACGTCAAGGTGACGTATACGTTCTCCGACCCGGCAGGCAGCCTGATCATCGACGCGGGTTCCTACCGGATACCAAAACTCGCGCCCGGGGAGGGCAGGACGTTCTGTGCGGAGTACAGCAATGTTCGCGAAAAGGCGTTCGACCTGACGGTGAAATGCCGGTATGTGCGGAAGGTCGTGTAGTTCAGGCGTCGCTTTACCCTTTTCACTGTCCAATACTGAGCATTGCGCTGTGTGACAGCTCTTCCAGCGGCGATCGGATTTGTCATTGAGAAACGGTCGAAGTTCAAAGTGGGCTGCATTTTCGAAAAAGCCGTGTATTTGGCAACCATTGCTAGATGGCGCAGCTGAAAACCCAAAGCTTTTCATTTTCTCGGATATAAGTCTCCTAAAACTGTGGGGACTATGAATGCAGATACTAGGTGTTCGTTCAAGTACTGAAGAGGTTTGGTATGCCATTTTAGAATTTAATGGAGATAAAGCGAGATTTGTTAACGCAGTCGAGGAAAACAGACTCACTTTCCCAGCAAGTGCCAAAAATCCGGAAGAAAAAATTTATTGGTTATATCAGGAACTTGACCGGGTATTAAGTTTATACACTGAAATTGAGAGAATTGCATTAAAAATGGCAGAACATCATCCCGGCGGACAGAAGAATGCCGATCGAGAAATTGCATATTACGACAGCGTAATTTTACTGGTTGCTGCCCAAAGGCGCAAAACAGTCAGCGTTAAGCGATATACATCGATTGGTACAAACAGTTCCCGGGTCAAAACACTCGCGGAAGAAATAACCGGACTTACAGAATATAATTGGGCTGCCAAATTGGCTGATGCAGTCGCAGTTGCTTGGTCTGAGAGAGAGAAAATCACATGATTTGTGGCATATCCTTGGATCCGGGTGATTTGCTCTATAAGTACCGCCTGTGCCAGAGAATTGGTGGGGGGTTTTTTGGTGAGGTGTGGCTGGCGCATGACATCCACATCGATCGTGATGTTGCAGTAAAGATCCAAGTTTTATCAGAGGAAGCTGCGGATGACGTATTGCAAGAAGCTCAAATAGGCAATCACCTTGATCATAGAAATCTTGTGAGAGTCCACTCAGCAGATACAGACATATACGAAGAGAAGGTGTTGCTTCTCATTGCCATGGATTTTTATTCAAACGGGTCTATCATAAACAAACTTAACAAACTGGACTTTATACCGCTTCAAGAAGGTATCCGCTACCTGATTGATGTCCTGAAAGGATTAGAACATCTCCATGTGAACGGTATCTATCATGGTGACATCAAACCCCAAAATATCCTAATTGGTCAAGAGGATGAGGCATCTCTAACAGATTACGGAATCTCATGTTATTCACCTGAATTAGTTCCGGTTCAGTCAAAAGCATTTTACTACCCTCATGCAGCTCCAGAAACACTCAGTGACAAGCAGATCAGCATACAGACAGATATCTATCAAGTTGGAATGACAGCATTTCGATTGCTGAACGGCGAGGCGAAATTGAGAAAAATACTTGAAGACAGTGGACTGGAAGGTTATTGTGACTTAGTTCAACAAGGGAAGGTCATTCAATCCTGCGACTATCTCCCATTCATTCCACGTAATCTAAAAATGATTTTGAGCAAGGCAACTCACGTTGATCCATCACGTCGCTATCAGATGGCACTTGAAATGCGCCGAGCACTAGAGAGGCTAAATTATCTAGGATATTGGACGTGTGATTCCGAAGGAAATCTGGTCGGATATAATGATGGAAAAACATACTTTTTCAGCGTTGAATCGAGAGGAGAAGGACGGTATAATTTTGTTGCAGCCAAAAGAGAAAAGTCGGGTCGAAAAGTCAGAGTGGGGCGATACTCAAAAGCAAATGTAAGTCTGAAGGAAATCGAGGTTCTCAAGCAAAGGTATATGCTTTTCGTTGTTACCGGCAAAAAATGAAAATAATACATTTTTAACTGTTTCAGATTGAGGGCGGCTCGAAAATCTCTAATTGGAGGGCTGTCGCAATTAGTCCATTATATGCTATCCTAGCCCCATTTCCCTCAAAAGGCTGCAGAAGGCTTTGAAAGATTCAGGAACAATCCTTGTGAGATCTGTCACCACCCACCGATCACCCGCACCACCACCGCCACGACCCCGCCGACCAGCCCGCCGGCGCCGGCACTGATCCGCTGCATCCGCTGCTCCTCGCCGATCTTCGTGTGCCGCCAGCCCTCGAGGTCGCGGAGCCGGGTCTCAAAGTCCTCGTGCGTCTTCTCCATCCGCTGCAGCGTCTTGCACATCCACTTCACGTCCCGGTTCGTCTCATAGACAAGCTCCCGGGTCGTCTTCTCCTCTGTCATTTCGGCATTCCTCCATTGAAGAAAGCATAGGGAGTCAAGGTAGATTAATATTACTTGAGGTTATATTTTATGAGTGTCTGTCATCCCGGGACTCGACAGGCAGGAGCAGACCAATGGCAGACTTTGTCGAGACCAACAACACCAAGACGGCGGTCCGGGAGCTCACCGCTCCGATCGCCGACATCAGCACCTTCGACGCACTCATCGCGTCGGTGCTGAACGACAACCCCTTCGGGTGCGTGGACTACGTCGAGGGCGGCGTCACGTATGACGGCGTCAGCCGGAACCGCGAGTCCTACACCGCGAAGGTGATCTACGAGGACATCGCGGCCAAGACCGTCGGCCGGATCTCCGCACGGGCGCCGAGCGTCGCCGCGTTCGGTTCCGCGGCAACCGAGCTGATGGGCAACGCCGCACTCGAGACCGCGATGGGTGGGGACGCCGTCCGCGACGCCGAGGGCGACACCTACTCGTGCCAGCTCAAGTGCCACGACCCGTCCGGGGAGATCTACTACGTCACGTTCTCCCGTGATGCGGTCCGGATCACGAGCTACCAGAGCGACACCATCCGCACCACGGTCGAGACCTGGGCGGACAGTGTGCCGACCCTGGCGTGAGGGAGGGGATACCCCTCTCTTTCCGTCCTGGACGAAGGGCAATTTGGCGTTCTTTTTCGATTTTAATGAAGGTTTCAGAGGCTGGATTTCGGCGTTGAAATTGGCCGCCGTATGTCGCTCCGATTGCCGTAAAAAGGCAGGATCGGAAGGCCAGATTGGCCGTATGAGCGAGGGTAATTTTTGAAGGGTGTTTGGTATGGCCGGCCCTGAGATCGGCTGTCTGTGGGCTTCTGTGAGGGTCGTTTCTTCGCCAGATCCGGCAGGAATTGCTGATATTTAAGGATTGCTTAACCGAAACAGCAGTTGCGAGCATGCACGGTGCTCCCAAACACATCTGCAAGCCGGGATAATTGTAACTTGTATACAAGTATGAAATGCTTTATATACTCCTATGCCAAAGGAGAATGTGGTGAGCCGAGCGTGAAAGAGAGTATGTCGTTTGAGAAGATGTGGCTGGGACGCCCCCGAAAAGGTATTCGGATTCGTCCCAGCGAGAATACTGGCGGAGAGGAGGTGCCGCGGCGCCTGATCCGGATCGGCGACCTGAGCACCGACCCGATCGGCCTGATCACCACGGACGTCCGGGAAGCGGAGCCGGAGAAAACCCGGAGGTCCAGGGATCCGGTCGTCGCCGCCGGCGACCTCGTCATCATCACGGCCGGCTCGACATCCCGGTGCGCCGTCGCCGACGAGCGGGCAGAAGGCTGTGTCATCAGCCAGAATCTCGTGGCGGTGACGCTGCAGCCCGGATACTCGCCCTACTACGTCTGCTGGTACCTCAACTCGCCCTACGGGCAGCAGCAGTTCGCCCAGCGGTCGACCGGCTCCGTGGTGACGCGGTCGATCTCGCTTAAAGGCCTCGAAGAGCTGGAGATAGCGTTGCCGCCGCCGGAGATGCGGGACGAGGTCTATGCACTCTTCCGGAGCTTCTACGAGCACGAGCGCACACTCGCCGAGGAGCGTGATGCCCGGACCCGCGTCCTGAACGAGATCGTCCGGAGATCCGAGGAGGGATCGCTGTAATGGTTCCCGGAATGTCTGAAGAGAGCAGATTCGTCACGAAGGTCCTGCACGACCTGCGGCGGGAGAACTTCTCCGGAGAAGCCGCGGCACGGTGCTGCCTCTCTCTCCTCGCCGTTGTGAAGACGAAAGACTGGAGCCGGGTGAAGCGGGCCTCCCGGGAGGGGGACGCAGAGCAGGTGGCGGACGCGGTGCGGCAGGCTGCCGGGACGGCGGCCGAGGCCGACGTACTCGCCGGACTGAACCCGGAGACTCTCCGGAAACTCGTCTCCGTCTTCGACAAGATCGCGAAGTGGGAGATGCAGGCGATCCGGACGATCGCGGAGCTCTTCGCCGGGCGTGCGGCCGAGGGCTACCAGACCCCGGCGCCCGTCGCAGGGCTCATCGCGGAGATCGCCCGACCGGCGGAGGGGGCGACCCTCTTCGACCCCGCGGCCCGGACGGGTCTTGTCCTGGTCAGGAGCGCACTCCGCGCCGGCGAAGCGTCGGTACGCGTTGTCGGGTGGTCGTTCCCGGACGGTATCGCCGATCCGGAACCCTGGAGGGTCGCGAGGCTTCTCCTCCTGGTGTCCGGGATCCGGGACGCCGAGGTCGGCCCGGCTCCTCTGCTGGACGAATACCACACGGCCGCCGCCCCTCCTGCAGACGTGGTCGTCAGCGATCTTATCCAGGTGCCGGCACGCAACCTCCGCACCGAGTGGGCGCCAAAGGTGCAGGGTCTCCTCGCGAACCTCACGTGGAGCCGTCGCCTTGTGGTGCTCGTGCCGAGCAACTCTCTGGCGAAGGCCGCAGACCTCCGGGAATCTCTCGTGGACTCGGGCGCCCTCGCGGCGGTGATACGCCTGCCGTCCGGCCAGTTCCCGCGACTCCTCCACGACGTCGACCTCCTCGCCCTTCGGAAAGAAGGCGGCCGGGATGCAGACGGAGCGGTGCTCTTCGTCGACATGGCGGCGTACCTCGCGGCGGACGCATCGCGGAGCCTCGATTCCAGGATCTCGCGGATGGTGGGCGACATCGTCGAAGCGTTTCAGAGCGGGAGCGACGCCTGGAAGGATGAGCCGGTCGCCCGGTTCGCCCGCGCCGTCCCCCTCTCCGAGATCCGGGAACGGCAGCGCACCGGCACCGGCTCCGAACTGGAGGTCACCCTGTATGTCCCCCCGGTGGTCGAGCCGGTCGACCTGCAGGCCGAACTTGAACGGCTCCGGGCGATAGGCAGAGAACGGCAGATGATCGAAGCGGATCTGGAACGGAGGATCGAGGCGGTCCTGAGCAGGATCTGAGTCGAACCACGCTCCTGCAAGGACTGACTTTGCAGGCGCTTCGGTGAGGTGACGCGGAGCATGTATTGCATTCGGATACCGGAGGGTGGGTCTCCGCCCGGACTGGAGAGCAGGTCGAACAGAACCGCTGCGGAGGAGCACGCTCCTCTTCGGCGGCATGAGGTTGTAGAAGGTAGAAATATGACAGACAATGCACGAGTTGTTGCAGAATTTCCGTACGAGGCGTTCCGGCGGAGCCTGGGCGCGTTTCTGAAGATCGATACCGATTATTTCGTCTCCGTCAGGCTCGACGCCGGGCTTGAGGAGAAACAGGGCCTGCGACCGCTGGCGATGATCTCGCATCCGGTCGGGGGCGGCCACGAGGTATTCCTGGCGTCCCCCCTCTGCCCGGCGCCTGATGGAAACGAGATCCCCCTGGAGGAAACGGTCTATCACGTCCCTCTCTCCCATATGGGCCGATGCCTCTGCAAGAGCGCAGAAACCGTAAAGGTGTGGATCCGGGGCGGCGAAGCGCCGCAGGTCGGGGTGTCCGTCGACGACGCCGGCCCGGCCTGGGAGTACGCCCACGCCGGGTTCGGGGGATGGGCACCCCACACCGACCCCGGACGCGGGTACGACGATGGATACCTGCGCGACCGCATCGTGACGGAGATCTCCCCTGCGGCGCTGCAGGACTTTCTCAAAGCCGTCTATACGCTCGGGCACACGGAAGAGATCTTTGTCCTGCGCCGCCCTGCCTGGGTACGGGATGGGGGCGGCCGGCCTGCCCGGGCGCTCCTCTTCACCGTCCCGGCGAGCGGGACGAGTTTCCTCGGACTGACGGCACCCTACGCAGGCAATCCGTCGCCGGCGTACGACGTCAACGGTGTCGAGGTGATCCGCGTCCCGTGTGTACTGGCCGTGCTGATTGCGGACTCCAGCCTCCCGTTGCGCATCGGGTTCAGCTCGTCGGAAGGCGTCTACGTCCGGGTCGATCACGACAGGGGAACCTTCCGGGAGTGCCTGCGGTACTTCCGGCGATATCCGTATCGCGACAGCCTGCCTCCGCTCGACAGGGTGGGAGAGGCGATACTTGACTTCATGCTCCAGAAAGAGGAGATTTTCGGCAGGTTCGACGCCGCCGCGGCGCGATACCTGCCGAAAGAGTAGCATTTGAGGTGAACACCATGGAAAACATCGACATCATTACCGAAGGATCCGTCTCCGTACCGAATATTTACCACTACCGCGGCGTCGCCTGCACTGCCGTCGCCGTCCCCTTCCTCGTCCCGGGGGAGGGGGACCGGCGCGAGCGGGTGTACCACCGCTACGAGTGTGCCAGAGGCTTCTGTCACGCCGTCGTCTGTTGGGCGCCGGGATCGGGCGGGCTGCCCTCCCCGCACCTGGAGGCGTTCGACGACGAGGACGCCCTCTTTGCGGCGTACCCCTGCCTCCGCGACCGGGTCCGCGAGATGGCCGCCGGCACCGGCTGGCTGCTCCGGCCCTACCGCGTCGCCCGCGACATCTTCCAGCGCTGGCGGGACGAGGCTCCGGCGGCAGTCGACATCATGCCGATCGAGCTTCCGGAGAAGTGTTGCTTCCTGATCCGGCTGCGCGGCTGGATGAGCAAACCGCTCTACAGCCAGGTGACGCTCCCGGTCGGACTGCTCGAGTTCCGGCAGGGCGAGGCAGGGGCGGCCGCCACGCTGCGGGCCGCCGGCACCGTCAACGGCCTCGCCGCCCTGTACCCGGACATCCGGCCGTATCTGGATCACGGGCTGCAGCACTCCCTCACCGCCCGCCTCGAGCAGAAGCGGATGCTCCTTGCGAACTTCGGCGGTGACCGCCGCCCCGACGAGCCTCTGGTGACCGTGCTCCCGCTGCAGGGCGGCGGCCGCCCATACCTCCTGGTCCGGCGCCGTTTTGTGCGCCCAATCGGGTCCGGCAGGGACTGCTTCACCCTGCTGGCCTGGACGGGCGAGGCCGAGAAAGCGGAGAGCGTCTGCGCCGAGTATGCGACGCTCGGTGACGTCGTCCGGGAGCACCCCGACCTCGAGGCGCCGCTGGTGAACTACTACCAGGACGTCGTGCCGACTGCAGGGGGCGGGGCAGAATGAATCTCGATCCTGCACCCGGCAGAGAGCCCCGCTTCGCCGGCCCCCTCGGCTACGTCCTCCGGTCCGCCTGCTGCGGCGGCACCCGGGTGGATATCATTCCGTTTGTGGCCGACGAGCCGGCGGACGCGATCCAGCCCGTTCTGAACGAGCGGATCTACACCCGGGTCCGGCCGGAAGGAGCCGACCTGCACGCCGTCGTGGGCTGGCGGTGGGACGAATCGGCGGGCGGGATCGCGCCGGACATGACGGTGTACGCTGACCGGGAGGATACACTGTCGGCGCACCCGGCGCTCCGTGAGCGTGCCCGGGCTTTCGAGAGCGCCGAGGTCAGGAAATTTCCCGTGCGCAGCCAGGATGAGCGGAGGTGGAGTATCCACGGTGCAGTCTACGAGCTCCCGCCCTACCACTCAACTCCAGGGCTCTTCCTCACCGGGTTCGGGGAGGAGATGCCGTCCGTGAGGGTCACGCCTCTGGAGATGGGCGGCTGCTCCCTTCTCTTCGAGCGTCACGGATATCGATTTCTTAAGAAAGGAACCTTCCTGCACGCGAGTGCCCGGCACCGCCCATTGCGCCCGGGGCTGCTCGAGATCCGGCCGGAGGGCTCCGGTTTTGCGCTTGTCATGCACCCGGGCAGCGATCCGCGGAACGGGGCGGTCCGGTTCGATGGGTTCCCCCACTTCAGCGAGTGTCTCGGGTACGCACAGGAGGTCGCTGCCGCGGAAAGTACGCGGAGCCGCCCGTGGATCTTGCCGGTGAGGCGCGCTACCGTCGGGAAGACTCCCGGAAAGACCCCGTCCGGCCTGCAGGTCTACACCCTGCAGTACCTCCGGGGTGGGGTGACCGCCGACATCGTCCCCTTCTTCACGGATGGGGATACCCCCGAACGGGTCTACGTGCGGTTCGCCTCCCGGGCCGCCGAGAGCCACGCCGTCGCGGAGTGGGTGCGGGAGGACACCTGGGGGCGGCGGTTCGTCATCACGCCGTTCGATGACCGGGAGTCGCTCTCCGCCGCGTACCCCGTCCTCCGGGAGGCAGTTGAAGCCGCCGGGGCGCAGGAAACCTGGCGGCTGCCGCCGTTCCACCCGATACAGGACGTCTTCCAGCAGTGGCGCTGCAGGAACAGGCCGAGGGTCACGGTCGCGCCTGCGGAGAGGGGCAGTGTCTGTTCCGTCGCGTTTGAGTCGCGGATGCCCTGGGAAGGGAACATGCCCAGGGTCATAGGCGCGGCCGGCACGGACGGCGTGACGTTGATCCTCCCCGGGGAACATCCCGGTCTTGCGGCCGACCTGGAGTATGGCAGGGGTCTCTTCCGAAACGCGGGCACCGTGCAGTGGCAGGATGTGGTTCCCGGAAGCTTCGGCGCAACGCCCAGGCGGTCCAACGGGGGGCTGCAGACGCTCCCCATGCGGGACGAGGACGGTCAGGAGTCGCTCCTCATCCAGCGGGGAGCAGACCAGTCCGCCTTCACCCTCATCACCTGGCCGGAGGGGGAAGAGGCCGGCCCGGAGAACGCTTCCCGAGGGTATCTGGGGGTCGAGGATATCCTCCGTGCACACCCCGAACTCGAAGCATCGCTCATCTGCGCCAACCAGCGGCTCGTCATGGACTGCAGGCACGTCCGGACGGAGGGATCATGGTGAGGCGGCGTTTCCAGGAGGTCCCGCCGTCCGGTGAGGGCGAAGAGCCGGAGGTGTCCTTCACTACCGCCTGGTGCGGGATGGTGGACGAGAGGTTCGTCGTCGACGGCAGCACGGCGGAGGAAGAGGGGGTCCGGGCGCTCTACCCGGAGGTCTGCGCCGCCCTCGACCGGCAGAAGACGCGAATGACGCCGGACGCGGTCTTGGAGGCCGTAGAAGAGATCGTCCGGGGACTGCGCCTCTCCCCGGAGCGCCACGCCCAGGCCATCTACGCGGCGGAGTGGTACGCCGGGCTGGCGTTCCCCGGCTGCCTGGATCCCGGCGGGTTTCCGCGGCCGGGCCGGCGCACCTCCCGGCGGAACCAGATCATCGCGATGTTCCGCGGCGATTACGTGGAGGAGGTGCCGCAGGATCCGGCGTTCTTCGCCGTCTTCCCCTCCCCCGAAGAGGTCGAGTACGCCCTCCGGCTCTCCGTTCCGTCCGCTACAATGCACGATGTCTATGAGACCGTCTCCGAACTCTACAGGACCTTCGGTGCCGCCCCCGACTTCCCGACGCTGGTCGAGCGGCTGCGCCGGAACCCGGAGGTGCTCGGCGCCGGCTACGCTCCGGTCTGGTATGTCTGGAGAATGGTGACCGACCTGCACCTCCTCATCCGGGACAGGATGCAGGAGGTGCGCGACGCCGCCGGAGCGGGGCGGCCGGCGAGGTGATGAGCGATGGCGATGCTGATCCTCGAGTGCTGCACGAAGAAGGCGGACTACAACCGGGGACGCCGGGACGGCTATGTGCTCAACGAGTTCCTCAAGATGACCGACCACCCGGTCGACTACCATGAGATCACGCGGAAGTCCGATCTCCTGAACCTGCTCTCGGGCGGCGGCCCTGAGTACGAGCACGTCTACATCTCCTCGCACGGGGTCGTGGAGCAGAAGGGCGAGGCCTATCTCCAGCTCCTCCGGGCGCGGGTGTTCCCCGAGGAGTTCCCGGAAGGCTGCTTCGCGAGCGCCGAGCTCGTGGGACTCTCGGCCTGTTCGCTCGGGAAGGTCGCGTTCACCGACCGGTTCATGCAGCAGACCGGCGCACGGCTGGTCGTCGGCCCGAAGAAGGAGGTGTACTTCGTTGACAGCGCGATCTTCTTCTTAAACCTCTTCTACCTGGTGCACTCGCAGAACCGGGGGGTGAAGAGCGCCCTTACCCGCACGAGCGATTACCTGAAGGGCACCCGGGGGTTTTCGGGGGGGTTCACGGTGAGAAGCAGAGTGTGATTGGGGTTTCTATCACCAACCCCTTCATCTACAGGACGAAAGCATCGAGCGCTCATACTTCTGCACGGGTACCGAGCATCGTTGCACTTGACTCTGGCGGACACCGTGCCGACCCTGGCGTGAGGGAGGGAATGGCCCTCTCTTTCCGTCCTGAAATATAGGCAATTTAGCGTCCTTTTTCGATTTTCACGAAGGTTTCCGTGACCGGATCCAGGCGTTGGAATTAAACGACGTATTTCGCTCCGATTGCCGAGAAACGGCAGGATAATAAGGCCATATTGGCGATATGAGCAAGGGTAATTTTCGGAGGGTGTTTAGTATGGGTCGCCCCAAGATCGGCCGTCTGAGAGCTTCTGTGAGGGTGCTTTTTCCAGCGGATCCGGCCGGAATTGCTGGTATTTAAGGATTGCTTAACCAAACGCCCTGCATTTTTATCGTTGCACCACATAGTGTGAAACAATGACCAGACTTCCATTCTCCCGAGCGCTGCCCGTCTGTGCAGTGCTCATACTGTTCATCGCCTGCACCGCAGGGTGCACGGTCAACGTCTCGGTACCTGATGTCACGGTGCCGGATATCACGGTGCCCAGCCTCCCCGGCACACCGGAACCAACACCGACGCCGATCATCATCCCGACCCTGGAGGAGACCGCCACCCCGACGCCGACCGTGACCGTAGCCCCGCCGGCGGCGAATGGCACGATCCGGATCGGCGCCTTCAACATCCAGGTCTTCGGCGTCACGAAGGCCGGAAAGCCCGAGGTCATGGACGTGCTCGCCCAAATCATCCGGACCTACGATCTCGTCGCCGTCCAGGAGGTCCGCGACAGTTCCGGCACCGCCCTGCCGGCACTCCTCGAGGCCGTGAACGCCGACGGCTCGAACTACACCTACGTTGCGAGCGAGCGGCTCGGCCGGACGAGCAGCAAGGAGCAGTACGCCTACTTCTACGACCGGAGCACCGTCGAGCTGACGGCGCCCGGCGCGACCTACCCGGAGCCGGAGGGCACCGACCCGTTCCACCGCCAGCCGTTCATCGCTCCGTTCGCGGCGCGTGACGGAACCTTCGATGCGGTCTACATCGTCATCCACACTGACCCCGACGAGGCCACCGAGGAGATCGACGCCCTCGACGCCGTGGTGGAGTACGCCCGCGGGATCTACCCTGCAGAGCAGGACTTCATCGTCCTGGGCGACCTGAACGCCGACGGGTCGTACTTCGATGAGGACGGCGCCACGACGATGAGGGGTGAGGAATACACCTGGCTGATCACCAATGACTTCGACACCACCACGAAGAGCACGGATGTCACCTACGACCGGATCATCATCACCGACGGTGCCGGCACAGACTATGCAGGCGAGGCCGGGGTCTTCCGGTTCGACACGGTCTATGGGCTGAACCAGACAATGACGGAAGATGTCTCAGACCACTACCCGGTATACGCGGTCTTCTGGACGGGACGCGACGGGGATTGAAGAGATACTTTTTTTTTGGGGGGGGTTTCGGGTGTGCAGGATAGCGTTGTGAGGTGGCTAGAGGCAACCCTTGCGTGTAATCAAAAACGGAGCCTGTGCTACCGAATCGCCCTTAAGAACTCTGTCTATTGCCCCAAACATTACCAAATGTGCAACACGCACTATCAAAACCTGTGATCAAATCGACAACTCCATAAGGCAACATAATGATCCTCAAATATGTCGCTGTTAATACTCGAGTGTACTCCAGAGGAGGACAACTACCGAGAGGGATTGATCCTTGAGGAATTTTTGGGCATAACTGATCCAAAACTTACGGAGTTCGTTGAAATTCGAGATGATCAAGACTTGCTCGATGTTTTGGAGGATGAAAGGTATCTGGAAGATTTTGAGATAATCCACCTGAGTGGGCACGGTGTTGTTGAAGATGATATTGGAGCATTTCTGCTCCCCGATGGAGAAGAGATGTATCCCGAAGATTTTCCTGAGTTCTGTTTTGCAGGTAAGACCGTCTCACTATCTGCATGTCAACTTGGCAGGGTTCAGGCGTTCTGCGATCCGCTTGCTGATCAGACGGATGTCAAGAACATAATTGCGCCACAACGTGAGGTTGAATTTATCGATGCGGCAGTATGGTTTGTAAATTTCTACTACTTCTTGCTGATGCATCGGACGCGAGTTACCACGGCTTTCGATAAGACGCAGGATCATCTCGAAGGGAAGGTGCACGGCGCATTTCGACTCTGGCAATATGAGTGAGGTCGTCCATTTTCACAAGGTTTATATAAGCATCTACCCACTTGGCATTCATGGACGATGAGTACGGCGAAGAAAACCTCATAGAGGAGTGGGCTGAGGAAGAAGACGAGGCAGAAGTTCTGGAATTAACCGATGATAGGGGTATATTCAGTCAAACTGGGATATATAATGTCAATATCCAGAATATCCCCTGTCTGCTCTTGAATGTATTTGGTGCGAAAGACACTATATCCACGCCAAGAGTGGACGTGATACCATTCATTTTGCCATACTCTTTACGAGGTTATATGGGAGGGTCATACTGTCCTGAGCAGTTTTGCATTCGGTGCGAGTATCGTGGTCGTGTAAATTACTATCGGCTCGAGTGGTATCATGCTGAAGGACCCTATGGGATAAGGTTCTCCGGGCCATTCGAAATCTGGAGAAGTCATTGCTTAGACATTGACATGTTAAAGGGTGCGAAACTAATGTTTCAGAGAGATATCGAAAATGGATGGGTATCGGATATTTTTGACAGGAAAGATAATTCTGATAGGCAGAAAATTGGCCTTATCCCGATAGTCCTAGACCAGTCAAGTTACATCCTCTTCCAATGGAAATTTAAAGAACACACCCAGCATGCATGTACCCGGTATGTATTTGCAGAGGTCATCCCAGACAACGACAATCGCTGCTATCGGATACCATATAGATTTGGACTGTTCAAAGACATACTGAAGAGCAATCCCAACCTCAAAAAGTATTTTCAGAAGCACCCCGAACTGAAACCCAAACCATAATTGCTTTTCAATCTCGTGTCATCTGGCATTTTGCATTCGGGATCTGGCTGCCGTGAATTCCTGATCTATAATCAGACACTTAAGCAAAGAAAAAAGACCGACAAGCAGCGTTACTTCTGCTAGGCACCCAGCCATGAGCATGCCCGGCGCCAGCCGGTGATGTGAGTGGCGGTCACCAAGCAGCCGTCACGCTGCGAGGCCGCGCCGAGCGGGTGGGGGCGTCCGGTGCCCAGTACACCGGGAAGAACCAGGGCGATGTTCTGCAGCGACCACCGGGAGCAAAGAAGCTCGCCCGGCCTGGAAGCAGGCATCCCCGGGATTAAAAAATTTTGAACCGCGCTCTGACTGATACTATTGAAAATGAAGGATCTTGCCTAATCATCCCATAAGAGCGGCAAGTTCTCCCCCGTCGGTCATGAAGAGCCAATACCCCCTGCCCGGCTCCAGCAGACGGCCGTCGCTGCACAGACCGCTCCCTCCATTGACGATCGCAAGGTTGTACTCCTTGAGGCCGGCGTCCCAGCCGATCGCGTTGATCCATGCTGCCGCTACCGAGGAGAAAGCGTCGCGGGCCGAGACCGGGACAGTGCTTGAAAACCCGACGGCATTCCAACCCTGCGAGAGAGCCTTCGATGGCGGCGCTGTCATACTGCCGCCCGCAAACACCAGGCCGACGGATGTGCTGGCGTTTGCATAGATCCAGTAGCCGTCCAAAGGTTTGATCGCACTGCTGCCGTTCAGAGCGCTCCAGGATCGCGTTGCCGCGTCATACTGGAAGAACGAGTGCCCCGCTGTATCGATATCACCGAAGACCTGCGCTGCGGTGTTGTTCCCGTCGGCTAGTCTTTTCGGGACCGAGATGAAGTTCCAGCCGGGCAGGAGAGCAAGATCGCCCTGGAACGGAGTGGGCGTGGGTGTCGGGGTTACCGCCGGCGATTTGAGCAGGAAGGTCGCGTTCGTGGTTGTACCCGTCCGTACTGACCCAACTTCGAGGTTGTAGGTATCCGGCTGAAGGCGGAACAGGTCCAGCCTGAACTGCCAGGTATTGTTCGGCTTCCCCCACTGAACGAGCATCCCGCCGGAGAGCACGGTTGCATTATCCGGCCCGGTAACGGGATGCACAGTATACTGCAGTTCGTCGTTCGATGGGAGGTTGGTCGTTCCCGAGATTGTGATGGTACCGCTTGCTACCTGGTCGCCGATTGCGTCCACCCGAATCCAGGGAGCCTGCAGTTGAATGGATGCAACAGCGTACTGAGTCTCCGAGATATGGAGAGCATCCCTTGGCGCTGCCGCTGCGTACAGGATGTAGGTGCCTTCGTCCAGCACACCACCAGCTTTAGAGGTGTCCCATTTGTACTCCCAGGAATCGTCAGTCTCGACGCTAGTCTGCGCGAAGGTGGAGCCCTGCTGGTCGATAACAGCCACGGTCACATTATCCAGTCCGGCACCGCTAGTCGGGAGGCTCGGGCCGGTGAGGAAAAGGTAGGTAGTCGTGTTCTCAGTGTTGGTTCCGGAGAGCACGATCTCCTCGCCGGGGAAGTAGGTGCTGCTATTGCAGATATTCTGCGTGACCTGGCCTCGCTCGACTATTACATTAACATCGTCGGTGGTGTTGTCGACTGGGTCAACAACAGTGATTGTGAAGGTCTGGATTCCGGTGGCCGATGTAGTGTTGAGCTGGACATACCGGCGCCCAACTGTGTCGGTTCTAACGATCGCCTGGGTCTCGGTGAAGTTTGCCTTCCCGGTAACCGGAACATTCGCGAAGGTCACCCCAGGCTGACCCGGAGCGATCAGCGGGTATTCAAGATGCGTCAAATTCGCATCTCTGATATAGAGCCAATAATCCCTCTCCGACCTCCCAGAGATGGTGACGACGAAATTATTGCCGTGAACAAGACTGCCCTTGTTGGATCTGATCGATACGGGCGCTGGCGCCGTAGGAATCGGTGTCGGGGTTATCGTTGGTGTCGGGGGTTGAGACTCCCTAAAGACACAAACGCAGTGATTGTTTGCAGATGTTACATAGACAGTGTCCTCAGCACCAATCGCTACGGCCCAGTTAATGTAGATGTTATCAGCAGTGGATCGTGCAATCAGAGTGCCGTTTCTGTCGAACTTCAGAAGTGGCGAATACACTGTTGTTACATAGAATTTGCCATCGGTATCAACCGTGACTCCCATTGGGGAGTAAAACTCTTCCCCTAACACCCATTTGTCAAGGAACATTCCGGCGCTGTCAAACTTCTGGATTCTACCATTGCCATTGTCCACTACATAGACGTTGCCATCGGCATCAGCAGAGATCCCATAGGGATCATTGAACTCTCCATCGTAAGTACCGAGCGATCCCCATGCTGAAAGAAAGCCGCCAGAGCTGTTGAACTTCTGAACCCGGTCATTACCGGCATCAGCCACGTAGACGTTGCCAGCAGTATCCACAGCAAGGTCGTAGACGCTTTTCATCTGCCCCTCATCAGTGCCATACGATCCCCACTTCCCAAGAAATGTGCCATTGCTGTCAAAAATCTGGATGCGGGAGGATTCTGCTACGTAGACCTTGCCATCAGTAGCAACCGCTACCGCGCGCGGTTGTCGAAACTGCCCGTCTCCACTGCCTTCTGTACCCCATGCGGTCACAAAAGTGCCGTCCGACGTAAATTTCTGGATGCGGTCATTTTCGAAATCAGCAACATAGACTTGCCCATCACCGTCAACCGCGATGCCGTGAGGAGAGTTGAACCTTCCTTCATCGGTGCCGAGTGATCCCCATGTGGTAACGAGTTCATAGTCTACGATACCGGACGCGGATGCACTCTGGCAGGCAAGGACTGCAATCAAAACGAGAGCGAGGGCTATACAATATTTTCCTCTCATACCACTCCCTTCCAGACCTCCGGTTTAATTGTCCATCCGGTTGAGACACCGTATGGCGGCGCTATGCATTCCATACGCGATAATCCGGTTGCGCGACCATTAACCTTCCGATACGCAGTCAGATTGATCTACAGTCTCCTTAAAAGCAGAAAGGGATTTTAAGATGGAATTGATTCTGCCAATCGCGCTCGGAAATAATGCGCCTGAGTGAACTGCAGCCATCGGATTTATCATCCGCCCGCCGTTGCTCAAAGAGCCCACCTCCGCCCGCTCCCTCCGGTCGCTCCGCCCTCCTCCCGGGAGGAGGGCAGTCCTGGCGATAGCCCCTTGCCCCCGGGCGTAACAGCTGATACGCCGGGCGGGTGGGCGCAGGTGCGATCCGTCAGCCGCGAGCATGCCCGGCGGAGCCGGTGATGCGAGCGGCGGTCCCGGAGCAGCCGTCACGCTGCGAGGCCTCGCCGAGCGAGTGAGGGCGCCCGAGGCCCAGTACACCGGGAAGAACCAGGGCGATGTTCTGCAGCGACCGCAGGGAGCAAAGAAGCTCGCCCGGCCGCACCGCCCGAAAAAGGAAATTCCTCCTCCCCGCTCCCGGTGAGGAAGTCCGCCGCTTTCTGCGCATCCGCCGCGGCCCGGATCACGTCGGCTGCCGAGCCATCGCGGATGTGTCGGAGCCACCCGGCGATATAGGCCGCCTGGTTCTCGAGCACCGGCAGATCGGTGCCGGTCATCGCGCAGAGGAATGCGGCGCCCATCTCCGCCGTCAGCTCCTCGCGGCTGTACTGCTCGCTGCCGAACCGGATCGGCCCCGTGATCCCGGGCCGGTCGAGCCGGGAGGCGTGCCCGGTCCAGTGGGCGAGCTCGTGGAAGAAGGCCGCGTAGTACGCCTCGGCCGAGACGAACCGGTCGATCCCGGGCATCGCGATCGCGTCGCTCTTCGGGAGGTAAGCCGGCTCGCCCGCGACCATCCGGGGAGCGTTCCGGGCGATGACCTCTTCGCAGGAGGCGATCGGCTGCACCTCGCCGACGTCCTCCACGGCGATCCCGTCGCACTGCGCGAGGTTGAAGACCTTGTAGTAGCGCACCAGCGGCCGCTCCCGCTGCATGATCACCGCGACCTCGTCGCCGTTCTCGCTCACCGTCCGCCGGGTCTCGTCGAACGACCAGAAGACCACGATCCCGGACGCCTTCTCGCCCTTCCGGACGTGGCCGCCGAGGTGTTTGATCTGATTGTAGGTGCCCCACCAGAGATGGCCGGAGAGCAGGATCCGGTTGATCCCGCGGTAGGGCCGGCCGGTGGCCAGGTTCATCGGGGACATGCTCTGCCAGGTCTGCCGCCAGGGTACCGTGCCGGCAGCAAGGGAGGAGATGATCCGGTCCCGGACCACCTCGTAGACGGAGACCATCCGTCACGCCTCCCTGTGCCCGCACTCCGGGCAGATGTAGCCGGTGACCACCGTGTAGGAACACGGCGCACCCCAGTACTCTTCCCACTCGCGGCTCATCCGGCAGCACTCGTCCGGCACCTCAGCGCCGCAGTCGTCGCAGATCACCGACATCAGTACACCCCGCGGCGTGCGTCGTCCTCGGCCGCCCACCGGGCGCAGGCCTCGAGACCGTACTCTGCGACCAGGTCGCGGTACTGCTGCCGGATCGCCTCGGCCTGCCCGAAGAGATGCGCGGCGACGCGCTGATCGAGCGGTGAGCGCCCCGCGCCGATCTCCATCGCCCGCTCCTCGAGGGCGGCCAGGTGGCAGAGGTCGCGGTACGGGATCGCGTCGGTGAAAGAAAGGGGGCGCCCGGAAGGGTTAAGGGGCTGCCCGCCGATCTTCTCTGTGCAGGGGTTCGTGATGGCTGTAGGGGTCTGGCAGGACATTTACGCCACCTCGAACACTGCTGCTTTCTGTATTCTCTGCCCGGCGAGCTCAAGCAGCTGGGTTCTGATTACCGTGTACAGCTGCCCGGCTGTCATGTGCAGGTTCACCGCTTTTCCCGACGTGCTCGGCAGTGCATAGCCGACGGGCTTGCCGTCCGCACCGACGAGCATCGTATTATCGAACGAGAATCTTCCGATCCCGTCGATCTCTACCTGAAGGGCGCCGTCATGCAGCGCGAGCCTTCCTGCTTTGTGAAAGGACATCTCATGTTCCTCCACTCATATATTATACGCAAAAGTATTTATTTGTATCTATCTGTATCTATTTGTATATATTACAACAAATTTGCATACAAATGGATACGAATTTATACGGATGCCGCACCATACTATACTCTATGGCCATGCCGGTTGATGATGACGAACTGACCTTCTACACCACGGAAGAGGTGGCCGAGATCCTCCGCACCACGCCTCGAAACATTACCGCCTGGATCCGTGAAGGAAAACTGCACGCCGTGAAGGTGGGCAAGTTCTACCGGATCAGTGAGAAGGATCTGAAAGAATTTCTGAGAAAATAACGCCGAAAGGGTTGTGAGCCGCGCAGACGGGCGAGCTTCTTTGCTCCCTGCGGTCGCTGCAGAACATCGCCCTGCTCATTTTTGGTGTCCGGGCCCGCGGGCGCCCTCACTCGCTCGGCACGGCCTCGCAGCGTGGCGGCTGTTTTGTGACCGCCGCTCGCATCTCCGGCTCCGCCGGGCATGCTCGCGGCTGATGGATCGTGCCTGCGCCCTACCCACCCGGTGCATCGGCTGCAATCCCGGGACAAGGGGCTATCGCCATGACTGCCCTCCTCCCGGGAGGAGGGCGGAGCGACCGGAGGGAGCGGGCGGAGGTGGGATTCGTAGGAGAGCGAAAAAGAGATGCTTTTTCGGTTCACGCCGGCGCACGGATCACCCGCAGCCGGGGATCAATCACCGAACTCTCGCACGCCGTGCAAACATCCTCTGCGGTCACTCTTCTCCGGCCGTCCTGCTCTGCAAGCGTCGCCGCTCTCTGCAGCAGGTCGAGACCCACACGAATGTCGCCGTGTTCTCTCACCCGCTCCACGACCATCTCGAGCACCTTGACCGGGACTGCGCGGGGAGCGAGCCCCTGCCGCACCCGATCCCGGAGGATTCCGCGGATCTCTTTGACGTAGAGCGGCGGGAAGAAGATCTCGGTTGGGTGGAAGACCGAGAAGACAGAGCGATCCACGTCGGCGGCGAGATGGTACCTGAGATCGTTGACGATAGCGACCACGCCGATTTTGGTGCCGGGATAGCTCTCGTACATGCGCAGCAGCGTTGCCAGGGCAAGGTTGACCTCGCTCCTGCTGCCGATGCAGGCGATGTCGTCGAGGCAGACGACGAGCACGGCCTTGCGCTCCCGCATCATCTCGGCCACGGCGCGGGTAACGTCCCACTCCTCCATATCGTCTGCCGGCGGCCGGCCGGCCAGTCTCGCAAAGACCCGCGAGTGGATGGCATACAGCGTGCGGTCGATGCGGCAGTCGACGTAGACCGGGATGAAGCGATCGGTCATCTCTTCGATCTCGGCGAAGAGCGCCCGTACGCACGCGGTCTTTCCGGTTCCCGGCGGACCGCTGCAGATGACGTGACTCGGGGTTGCGCCGACCATGCCTGAGCGCAGGTTGAAAGCGAGCTGATCCATCATGGCCATGCGGCTGGGTGCCGGTTCGGGTACGTAGTCGGCGGCGAAGACGCTTCGATCCTGGAAGAGTGTCGGGGTCGTGGATGGTCGATTGGGCTCCATGCACTGACCGTCGGTCTCAGGGTTTATACATCCTGAGCGGATGCGGGGCGAAAGTGTGTGGCAGAAGGGCGGGAGAGGTTTTCTCACTGTTTGGGCAGCCGCGCTCGCGGTCAACCGTGGTGGTGCAGCAGGCTACAGAAGAAGTCCGAAACGGTGAAACCTCATCTTTTGTCATGTTGTGGGAGGGGCTGCTCGCGGCGAGGACTTTTCCCAGAGTCGCTCTGTTTCTCCGTCGACCACGGCTGGCGTCCGTACACCGGGGTGCTTTCCCGGTCCTGTCTCATTGGTGTCGCGGCTCCCGGCGTGGCTTCCTTTGGCCTTCCGGTCGCCCTTCCGCATTGCTTTCAGCGCCATGATGGTCGCCCGCTCAAGCGGCGAAAAGCACGGGAGAAGATCGTCCGGGGTGTCGATGAGATAAGACACCTTCTCCTCGAATGACAAGGCCTCCGTCACGATAGCACTCCCTGTGCTACATCGTTGAGATGGCTACGACTGTCGGCGTCTCTTCGGCTGTCGGGTGGTGGGTTTTGTTCTGGTACTTCCGGCGTCATTGGCACGTCTCCCGGAAGGGGAAACGTGGAGTGCGTGGCCAACTCCAGGGCGCTACACTTTCGCGCCGCTCCCTCGCAAGGGTTTATGGCACGCCAGCGTCAACAATCACCTGGAGTTTGCAATGCTCACTCCACTACGGGTGCGGTGGCCGCTCCAGGTTGGCGTCTGATCGGCCTCCCGCTATCCCTTCCTGTGAAACTCGTTTTTCGGTTTTGATTGCTATTCGCACACGCTATACGCTAGCATGAACATCGACGCCGGCATGTATAAAGCACAGCCGCGCTTGGTGAATTTGCGGCAGTCAGTTCCCGTTATTTCCCAGGCGACGCTGATGCGGAACGCGGCGTTTTTGCAATAAAGTCATCCAAAAAAGGAGTTGTATCAGTCTTTCCCCTGCAATGACACTTCTAGCATTGCTTCTTCGAATATCTGGTGGAAGTTCGGCTTCTTCATCATCACTGCAAGCACTTCCGGGATATATTGACTCTTCTCATCCACTTCCACTGCCAACTTTGGATCCAGGATCAGCGAACACGACTTACAGCGCCTTGAGCCGGCGGCGTTCAGCTCCTTGCACCGGGGACACTTGATCGCCTGCATTGCGGTTGGCCGTTTCTCCTCTTCCTCTACAATGACCCCTTCCGCCTTGAGGATTTTCTTCTCCACATCGGCGCCGGAGAGGTGGACGTACACCTCTGGCATGTTCGAGGACTTGCTCCAGCCGGCGACGATCCGGAGCTCCATCTCTGAGAGTCCCTCCCGGGCCAGGTCGGTGAGCCGGGCATGACGGATGGCGTGTGGGTTGGTCGGCTTCTGTATCCCTGCCTGCTTCCCGAGCCGGGAGAGGAGATTGTTCACGGTCCGGCCTGCGAGCCGCCGGGGCTTTCCTCCGGTAAACGATCGCGAGGTGACGAAGAGCGGCGCCTGGGCATCAGTGCCGAAGGGATGCTGATCGAGCCATGTCTGCAGGTCGGGAACGGATGAGATGAGCCGAAGTTTCCGCTTCCCGGTCTTGTCTTCGACAATGCACACCCCGCCGTAGCGGTCGAAGGAGATGTGCCCCACATTGAGATCGAGGACTCCGGTGATCCGTGCCCCCGAATCCCACAGCAGCGCAATGAGCGCCCGGTCTCGCTGCCGTTCGGCACATGCGATCAATGCCTGGATGTCTTCCCGGGTGAGAAGCTGCTCTACCGGCAGATCGCGTTTCTTCCGAGACTTCTTGATGTTCTTCAGAAGTTCTTTCGCACGGTCTGTTCCGATGAGCCACTTGTAGAAGACCCGGAACTCGATCACGTCGCCGTCGATGGTCGCCGACGACAGTCTATCCATGCGATCCAGGAAGTAGTCCTCGATTGCCTCTGCAGGCACTTCGTCGGCCTTCACACCTGCCCACTTTAGGAATGGTGCGAGTCGTCTCACCTTGTTGGTGATGGTTGTCGGGGCTACCCTCCGGAGTTCGCAGTGACGTACGTATTTCTTCAGGATCTCGGTGTTCTCGGGTGGGTCGAGCACCGGGATCGTCGATGAGTCGAACCGGGGCTTCTGCATACTGATTGATAGGACCGAGAGACGATAAAGTTACTGAAACCTATTGCCATAATATGGGAATTGATTCAGGGCCTATTCTCGTAGGAGTTCGCCGGTTCGAATCCGGTCCCTCGCATGTTTCGTTTTTGGGAAATAATCAGTTGTAATTCCGATTTTAAATTTTGAAAGCTGCCCTTCTCTGATTATTAACATACAAGCCTATCTTCTGGTAGAGTTGGTTAAAGTCCCGTTCTGTTTTATTAGATCCCGGATAGGGGGTCCCTACGCTTTGGAGGATAAACATTTCGAAAAGTTCCCTCGGTTACAGTATCCTAACTGATTTTACATCACTCACTCTTGGGAATCCATCTTATTCTGTGCATCTCCTAGGAATCTATTCACTATCTGTCAACGAGTTCCACCCGCACGCGATCCGTCACGCCCGGCTTACCAGCTTGACCCGGAGCAATGGTAAGAAAAGGGAACTCTCAGAGAAGGAGCTCCGGCTCGTGGCCGGCTGGGAGAGGAACAGCGCGATGCCGGAGGTCTACGTCCACCTCTCGGGTGCGGATGTCGAGCGGAAGCTCCTGGAGAACGCCGGGTTCATCGACGACAGCCCTGACCCCGCAGATGCCGCTCTCGAGCCCCGGCAGTGCCCGCGATGCAAGAACCTGAACGCCCACGATGCCCTCTACTGCGCGGCGTGTTCGATGGCTCTGGACGAAAGAGCGGCGATGAAGGTGGATGAGTCGACGGAGGAGGCGAAAAAGAGTGAAGAGTATCTGCAGATGCTCACGCAGATCAGGAAGGATCTTGGGTTGGTGCGGTAACCTAGATTCTCCTTTTTCTCATGCTAGGGTGACCCTTACCAGAAGCATATGGCATACGATCATCCTTACGGATTTGGTACCCTTGTTTGGGGAAAGAGAGGGTAATCGGACATAATTTCATGAGATGGTTGCCGCTCTGAATCCAGATTTCTACACTCGCTATTCTGCCAAAAATCAGTTCAAGATAGGCAGAAGTTGAGGTTTCCGCTCCTCACTCACGTAGTCACACGACCCAGTTAAGCGCTGAGGGTGAGGCGAGACCTGAACAGGGGTTGCGAAACCTTTAGGTTGTATACTTTCGTATATACTGGCGTTTACTACAAGTATATATTTGAAGTAGGTGACACGTATGGATGGCAAGATCTTCGCGACCTGGTTTATTGAATTGTATCCTGATCTGATGAGCCTACGAGCACACGATGGTAGGAGTCTCCCAAAGAGGCGCCCGGGCTTAATCAACCGCACAGAAGTGCGGGGTTTTTTGACTGAAGATCGTTGTGGTCTTGTCATTGCTCCACATAATGACCCTGTCACAGGATATTATGTGACAGATGTTGGAGGCTTGTTAGGAGTGGCCTCGCTCGATGAAAAGTCGGCAGACGAGGTTTATGAGGGATATGGAGATTACATGGCTCTTCTCTACATTAGCTCCGAGTCAAGTGACCCTGAAATTGTCGGAGTGTTCCATCCCCGCAGCTGGAAAGAAGAGTATCCGAGCACATCTACAACCCCTGCAAGCTTCAGGTTGCCCGCACCGCTCTTTGAAGAGTACAAGGAGGTATGCAATTTCTATAATGAATCACAGACTGCTGCAGTTGTCCAAACTATGTGGAACAAGGTAGTCGAACGGCGATTCGATCATCTTTCATGTGTCCGAGATGTCGTGCTTGGGAACGGCGAAAAACGGGAACTGGATCCCACCGTCCAATATCTACGCACTGATGCAGAAGGTGAACGCTGATGTTTCAGGATCTTAGTGAAAGAGTGGAGACTGAAGTCTCCCTTTGCAATTTAACTCAACATTACATTCGCCTCTATCGTCCAGACGGTACAGCACTGGAACTGCCTCCAAGCGGGAAAGTGGCGAGAGTGGCTTTTGCCCCGGAGATCCTCGGGGAGATTGAGGGAGTTCCGGTTCTGCACACAACTTATGGACAAGTGCTCAACCTTCCAGCTCCAAAGGAAGGGGTCATGTATATCACATCATGGCCGGTAGCAGAAGTAACTAAAAGAGCGGATGTTGTATCTCCGGACACATCTCCACGATCTGCTGTTCGCGACGAGCAAGGAAGACTCTTAGGAGTGAAAGCCTTGCGATCATATGCCCCTGTGGACAACGCCCAGCCACTGCGCATGGCCTTATTCCATGAGCCGAAAAGCGCGTGCGTGCAATGCTAGTGCTCTTTGTCACCTTAAATTCACAAATCCCGCTACCCTTCGCAATCTCGCTGATCTTCGCCTCTTCTCGTCTGTGGTCTTTGGCGTTCCATTTCACGGCACCAGAATCTTCAAAATAAAATGACAAGATCCACTAGTGACTTCAACAAAATATTCACATGTTTTCTCTTCGGTAAGCACGCCCAAGCCATTGTGCTAGATCCTGACTTGTTGGGTGGGCTGCGCCGCAATTACTCACTTTCACTAAACGCTGTTCTTGCTTATAACTCCCCTCGTCCATCTCTTTTGTATGCGGGGGACCTGCACAGGGCTGAAAGACCAAAACCAGGATGTTCCACTTCTTTCAGTATCATCCATCATGATCAACCAGACCGGAACTGGTGATGTCGGGGATCCCCTGAATAGCTGCGGAACTTCGGTGATTTTCCGAAAATTCGCAGTATGAACTGTGAGGTGAAAACAGAGCACGACCGCATCCTGTGTCCTCGTGTCGGCAGTAAAATCGTCATAGGCATAGGTCATCTTGGATGAAATCCTTCAAGATGCGGTCGATGGTCTTGGAAATCCTACCTTTGGCTCCACCCCACAACCGTTTAATACACTGAACGATCATTCAATATATTATATGATCGAGGAGTTCAGGAAGTTCGTCGGGTTCCGGGTCCTCGCCTGGTTTCTCACCCACCCTGCGGGTGAGATCCACGTCAACCAGCTCGCCCGGGAGGCCGGGGTCAGTCCGGGAAGCGTCACGTCGTATGCCGATACCTTCGAGCGTGACGGGCTGCTCACCGTCACCCACCTCGGCACAGCACGGCTCCTCTCCCTCAACAATGACTCCTTTGTCGCCCGGGAGTTGAAGCGAGCTTGCATGGTTCTGCTCCTCGCGGAGGCCGGAATCGAGGATGTCGCGCCTGAAAGCATCGCGGTTGCTATCTACGGGAGCACGTCGGCGGGAACCTTCGATGAGCGGAGCGACATCGATATCCTGGTCATCGGCGATCCGGGCCAGGTCGACCAGAGCCGGGTGCAGATACTGGAGCAGGAGACCGGCCGCGAGGTGCAGGTGACGGCCGTCCCCTACTACCGGTGGGAGCAGATGAAAGAGACGGGCGATCCGTTCGTCGCCAGCGTTCTGAAAAATCACGTGCTCGTCCGGGGAGCTCCGTTATGAGGTGGAAGGAGTGCGTCGACAGAGGGCTTATCCGCTCTGCTCCCGGGGCGGAGGAGCGGGTCCCCGGGTCGCTCGATTCTGCGGCACGGTTCCTGCGGGCAGCGGAGAAGAACGTGGCCATCGAAGAGTATGAGATGGCTCACCTCGCCGCGTACAACAGTGCATTCCATAGCGTCCGGGCATTTCTGTATGCCGCAGGCTACGTCGAACGGAGTCATGCCTGCCTTGTTACCGCTGTGCGGCATATTGCAGGCGATGACCCCGACGTTGCGGATCTGCTGAGCGCCTTCGACAAACTGCGGATTGCGAGACACAACGTCCAGTACAGCGGCTCGCTTGTCTGCGAAGAGGAGGCAGCGTTCTGCATCCGGCTGGCCGGCCGCGCTCTCGGCCTCGCCCGACGGCGGTTTGGGTAAGACCTCGGCCGGCCGGCCGGGAGAACCCAGGCGATGAGAACCGATATCGCTCGCTCCGGCCTCTCCGCCCCGTGCGACCGAGCCGAAGATGCCGATCCGGCTAGCGTGAAACGTGATCATGTGCGTCCGGCACCCTGCAGTTTACATGCCAGCAAAAAGTATATGTTTTGTAAACCAAGGGTGTGGTAGAGGCGAGAGAGATGAGTGTCGGAGAGCGGATCAAATCCGCCCGGATCGGTGCAGGACTCAGTCAGCGGGCACTGGCCGACCGCATGGGGATGAGCGCGATGGCGATCGCGAAGTATGAAAAAGGGACGATCGTCCCGAAGTCCGGCGTGCTCATCCGGCTCGCCGAGGCGCTCGGTGTGCAGGTAGACTACTTCTTCCGCTCCACGTCGGTCGCCCTGTCGCTCCCCCAGTATCGCTGCCGGAAGGAACTCAAGAAGAAGGAGGAGAGCAGGATCCACCGGCAGGTGCAGGACTGGCTCGAGCGTTACCTCGAGATCGAGCTGATCGTCGGCGAAGAAAAACCGCTCGATCTCCCGCCGCCGGAGCGCTGCCGGGTGGCAAGCCTCGACGATATCGAAACCGTGGCGCAGATGGTGCGGGAAGAGTGGAATCTTGGGCTCGACCCGATCGAGAACGTCATGGACGTGCTCGAGCAGCACGGGGTCAAGGTCGGTGTCATCGAGGCGACGGACGCACTCGACGCCCTGACACTCTACTACAACGACACAACCCCCGTCATCGCGGTGAACAACGATATGCCCGGAGACCGTCAGCGGTTCAACCTCGCCCACGAGCTCGGCCACCTCATGCTCCGGATCGAAGGCGATATCGACGAAGAAAAGGCCGCCAACCGGTTCGCCGGCGCTTTCCTCGTGCCGAAGGAGATGGCGGTGCGCGAGCTTGGGGAGAAGCGCCGCACCATCACCCCGCAGGAGTTCTACCTCCTCAAGCACAAGTATGGGATGAGCATGAGCGCCTGGCTCCACCGGGCGGCGGATCTTGGTATTGTCACGAAACCCACCGCCGATCGTCTCTGGCGGTACTTCAATGCACGGGGATGGCGCCGGGAAGAACCGTTCGATCAGGTGCAGCCGGAACGGCCGACACATATGGAGATGCTCATCCTCCGGGCGCTCGGTGAAGAGGCGATTGATGAAGCACGAGCCCGGGAGCTCTTTGGGGGAGAGCTGCCCGCCGGGGCGGCGAGGAGCGCCGGCTAGGGGGCATGCGAGTGACAGGGCCCGGCATTGAGCGTTCCATCGACGCAAACTACATCTTCGACCTTGAGACTGCAGGCATTCTGCACTATCCTCTCCACCTCGGCTATTCTTTCCGGGTCACCGACCTCATCGCCCACGAGATTAAGACCATCCCGCACACCCGCTTGCGGCTATCCGGTGTACAGATCGTCGAACTGGAACCGGAGCAGGTTCTGGCGCTCTACGACCTTCGCCAGCTGCATATCAGGCTCTCGTACATGGATCTCTCGGCATTCGTCCTGGCGCGGGACAGCGGAGCGGTGTTGATCACCGGCGACGGACTTTTGCGTTCCCTGGCAAAAGCGCATGGTGTCGAATGCCACGGCACGCTCTGGATACTCGATGCGCTCGTCGATGCCGGTATTCTGAATCCACGTGATACAGCAGACGCTCTGAGAACGATGCGCAGGAACAACCGGTGGCTGCCGAAACAGGAGTGCGATCGGCGGTTGAAGATCTGGGATCCGTGAACATCTCACGACCGCGTCGGTGGCATGGCCGCGATCCGGCTCTTCATCCGCTCTGCCGGACTGTCCGGCGGGAGCGGATCGCCGTGCCGCAACGGGAAGGGCAGCGAACGGTTGCAGCATTGCAGCTGGTTTGCAGCAGATTTCAAGCACCTGCTGCAAAGATGGGAATGGCCGAGTCGGGGAGAAGAAGGAAATTGAGCTGTAGAATACAGAGATCATATACGTACATGTACAAATGTACAGCAGAATGCAGGAGCACACAGTATGGCGGTGTGTGTATCCGGTGATGCCGGCCGTGCCTGTGATCCGGCGATTGCTGCATCTCAGCCGCTTCGGGAGCCCGTAGCGCGGCTGATGGTCAAACCGGACGGTTCTCTCTCTCGGAATAGTTGCAGCAGATGCTGCAACTCTGCTGCAACCGTGCTGCACTACTGTACAGACAGCGGGAAAGAGCTCTCGAAGCGGCATCACATCCGGCCGTATCTGCGGTGCGCTTTTTCGATCGGCAGAATGTGAACCCGGAACGCCACGGCTATACCTCCCCGAACCGGTTACGGGTCAGTACCGCTTCGGTATCGCGTTCGAGCTGCTGCTTCTTTGCCCGTTCTACCAGGTCTGCAAGGAATTCGTCGAATGTTCTCTCCGGACCTTTGAGTTCCGCGATCTCGTTGTACGTCTCCTGCGATACGGGTATGAACTCCGGAACAGTCATTGACGTGTGATCTCTGCCTGGTCGGAGATATGGTTTCTTCTCCCGCCGGAACTTCGGGGAACCTCCTTGAGAAAGAGCGGACTTGCTATCCATGTGCGCATTTGTCGTGATGTGCAGCGTGTGGCGGTAAAGAGAGGGATCGGCAAGGCTTTTCAAACGAGAGACGCAAACACTCATCATCGGTTCGTTCCGGTTTTGGATGCCGGAGATTCATGGTTTCAGAGCAGCAGGCGTGAGGAGGGAAGACGAACCATTGATGACGAAGACAATCTCGTTGTGGAGAGGATCGATTGACCTCCCGCATCGCGGACCATGATCCTATCTGACGAGCAGATCGGTCGCTTGAGCCCTTTCGCACGCCACGTCATCCATATACAGGAAGAAATTATTTCAAAAAGCAACCTGGAAGAGGATCGGGGTTCTGCCAGGAATGTTCGTGATCCCGGCGTCTTCGGTTCGATAGATTTCTTCCTTGAGTATGAAGCGCGGTTTGAAACATTCGGTGATGCAGTCTACCGCGCCGCGTGGATACTCCATGCACTCGCTACCCGGCATCCTTTCCAGAACGGCAACAAACGAACTGCTTTTACCGTTGCCGATACCCTTCTTCGGGTCGAGTGCGGTTGTAAGATCGGATCGCTGCAGCGGGAGAAGGCCGCCTTCATAATTGCTGTTGCCTCGTATCTGCACGACGTTGCGGATGTGGAATCGTGGATCCGGGAAAATCTTGAAGAAACAGAATAGTTACTGTTTTGCCATTATTTCGAGAGCAAGCCTGTTCTCCGCTATAGAGTCGGCAATTGCCTTCTTCTCGTCCGGAGTAAGTTCTTCGCCCAGAAGCGCCCTCTTTCGGTTCTGCATGGATGGGACCGAAGATGGGTATTTTTCGACTTTATCACAGGGAACCAACAGTGCATCTCCCCTTTTCCTGCTTCGACCTTTATTTTATGCTGTACCAGCGATGAGATGAAGCATACATACAGCGATGTTCTGCACATCAGAAGTATCGTCGGTTGTTGTAGACTCTTTTGTCGACGTAGAGTACGTAAGCATGCGATATGAAACTATCGTGAGAATACAACGTTTTTGAGATCCATCCGGTGATCGTTTGAAAAAGCGTGAGATGCGGGCGGATCCCGGCACTGAAATTCCGGGGGCAATATCGCCCGGATTGGCGAAAAAGGGCAGAACTGCAGGCTTATAGCGGCGGCATGCGGCAGGGTAATTCTCGCAGGATGTCTGGTATGGGCGGAGCCGGGATCGATCGAGCGAGATTTTCCCCGGGTCCGAAACGCATCCGGGACGGTGTCACTGCGGGATCACGAAACCCGGAGGCACGCCGCCCCGGCCTCTCGCACGGATCCATTTCAGAAGATTAATCCCGCCGCCGACCGTTCTTTTCGTTTGGAAGAGTGCCGTATGACCGGGGCGGGTATGACCTATCGTCAGGCTGCAGCCTGGCTTGCACTGATTGTAGTCGGGATCTTCTTTCTCTTTGCCATAGCAATGGAATTTCTGGAAACGTCGCTCGTTCTGTTCGCCGTTCTCCTGCTCTACCTGACCTACAGCGGGTACCTCCTGCCGGCGATCGATCGCAGGAGAGAGGATCCCCGGATTCTGGAGGCGCAGCCTGCCGGAACGGAAACCGACAGATCGCGTTCTCTCATGCAGCTCCCTCCAATCCCGCGGGTGCTCGCATTCATCGCGATAACGACCCTCTCTTTTCTCATCCTGCACCTCGGCGTTCTCCTGGTGCACGAGTTCTCGCACAGTCTCCTCGCCTATCTCCTCGGGGTGAAACAGGATCCCTGGAACATCATCTACGGAAACTGGATTGGATCGCACTGGGATGAGAACGTCGACTATGCGGCGCTCTTTGCCGCGGGCGAGGGGCCGACCGCGGCGGCAATCGCATTCGCCGGGCCGTTCGCGAACATAGCGCTCTTCTTCGTGACCGTCGGGCTCATGGCGGCCGGACGCGTAAAGAGCCACCGGTGGGCATACCACTGCGTCTTCTGGACGTGCGTCATCACGTTCGTGATGGTCTTCGAGTACGTCTTCACCCGCTCCTTCCTGCAGCACGACGACTTCGGCAACATCAACCACGGTCTGGGGATCTCGCCGTGGCCGATCTTTCTTGCTGGAACCATCCTCGGGATCTTCGGGCTGTACTACATCCTTGCGTACAAGGCGCCGGAATACTGCGCTATTGTAACCCCCCACGACCGCCCGCTGCAGTACGTGGTCGTCTCGGCCGTCTCCTTCGTCATCTTCCTCTACTATATCGGCCTGCGGATCACGGCGTACCCGGCGGTCCCTGAGTGGTGGTGCGGTACCGTTGGTATCGCGGCACTCTTCGTCGTGCCGTTCATCGCAAGTCCTGCCCGGCGATGGATGCAGACGAGCATGCAGCGATCTGCCCGGGACGGGCGCTCTCCTCCCCATCCCGGACCCTCCCGGGGGTGAGAACTCCGACCGTTCCCGCCACCTTTCGTGCACGCCACCGGTGCAAAATCATTCCGGCGATTATTATAAAATAGTGTCAATACAAAGAACGTACCTAAGGGAGCGTTCTGCCATGGCACCACTGACGGAAAACGTCCGGATACTCATCATCGGAGTCCTGCTCGGAGTATCGGCCTTCCTGACCTATTACTTCCATGTAGTCCTGTCGTTAGGCGTTGTCTTCTCCCACTTCTTCTACATCCCCATCATCCTCGCCGCGGTCTGGTGGGGGAGAAAGGGCATCATCGTGGCTCTGTTCCTCGGCGGGCTGGTCGTCGCAAGCCACGTACTTCTCCGGACCGATCCCGGGACGTTCAACGACTACGGGCGTGCAGTGATGCTTGTCGTGGTCGCATTCGTCATCGCCTGGCTCTCCGAGCGGCTGAAGCGGCAGCAGAAGGATACCGAGAAGGAGCGTGACCGGGCACAGGGCTACCTGGATGTGGCTGCCGTCCTGCTCGTCGTCATCAACGCGGATCAGACCATCGGCCTGGTCAACCGCCGCGGCTGCGAGCTCCTGGGGTACCGGGAGGACGAACTCATCGGGAAGGACTGGTTCGACGTCGCCGTCCCCGAAAGGCACCGTGAGAAAGCCAGACAGGCGTTTGCACAGTTGATAGCCGGAAAAGGCGCGGTGCCCGATACGGACGAGTACGTTATCGTGACGCGGAGCGGGGATGAGCGCACGCTCCTCTGGAAGAGGGCTGTTCTGCGAGACGGCGATGGCCGCATTGTCGGGACCCTCGGATCGGGGAAGGATATCACCGACCGGATTCAGGCGGAGGAGGCGCTCCGGAACAGCGAGACCCAGCTCCGGACGATCATCGAGAACCTGAACGAAGGGCTGGTCGTTGCCGACCTCAACGCCAATCTGCTCCACTGGAACCATGCTGCCCAGGAGATGTACGATCTTCCGGGTCTTGGCAGAGCTCTGCAGAATCAGAACGATTTCGCCATGATCTTCGAGCTCTCGACCACGGACGGCACCGTCCTCCCGGTGGAGGAATGGCCGCTCTCCCGCATCCTGCGGGGGGAGCAGGTTCGGGATATGGAGGTGCTGACCCGGCGGATCGGAACCGACTGGGAGCGGATATTCAACTACGACGGCACCCTCGTCCGCGACGCCACCGGCGACCCGTTCATGGCGGTGGTCACGTTCACCGATATCACCGAGCGCAAACAGACGGAGGCAGCTATTCTGGCGGCTAACGAGGAGGCAAACCTGTACCTGGACATCATGGTGCACGACATCAACAACGCAAATTCCGTGGCGCTCGGCTACAGCGACCTTCTCAGCGGAGAACTGAAAGGACCAAGCCGGACGATGGCGCAGAAGATCCGGTCGGCGGTTCAGCGGAGCATCCAGATTATCCAGAACGTCTCCACGATCCGGCGTCTCCGCACACCGAGCCGCGCACTCAGGCCCGTCGATCTTGATGCGGTGATCCGGTTTGAGATCTCCCAGCACCCGGAGACGACCATCCGGTATTGTGGAACACCGGTCACGGTCAGGGCAGACGACCTCCTCCCCGAGATCTTCACAAACCTCATCGGCAACAGCATCAAGTTCGGTGAACCCGCTGTCGAGATCATCATCCGCGTCGAGGAGCAGGGCGGTACCGTGCTGGTTTCGATCGAGGATACGGGCCCCGGGATCCCCGATGCGGTGAAGCCCACCCTGTTTTCCCGGTTCCAGAAGGGCAAGAGCAAGCAGAGCGGCAAGGGTCTCGGTCTCTACATCGTCCGGATGCTCGTCGAGCGCTACGGGGGCAGCATCCGGGTGGAGGACCGGGTCCCCGGAAAACCGGAGGAAGGGGCTGCGTTCCGGTTCACGCTGCAGAAGGCGCCGGCAGGTGATCGGCGGCGGGATGCCGCTGAGATTGCGCACTAGGTGGAAGGACGCGTCTCTCAGTGCTCGAAGTGCAGCCGTACCCGGCACTCTCCGCCACGCTCGTCCGTCCGCACCCCATCGGCGTACTGCCGGATCAGGAGGGCAGGAAGGCGGGAGACGTCGCCGCCGTCGGCGAGCAGGTCGACCGGCAGCCTCCCGGGCTCAAGATCGAGCGGCCGGCCCTCGTACCGCGCATCGATGTCGAGCGCCTCCTCGGTAAACTTCACGTCCACCTGCACCTGGCCGTCCGCGGCACCGGTGATGGTGACGAGCTCCATCAGTTCGTTCACCGCGGATTCCGCCTTGTGGATAATCTCGGGGCGGGCACCCCAGGCGCCGCCGAAACGCTCGAAGAAGGTGAAGATTGCGTCGGGGAACGATGTCCCGGGTTCGAGGCTCAGTGACTGCCGCTCTGCGATCCCGATCCGGAAGACGAGGTTGGCGACGAGCACCGTCACGGTCGCGACCGAGAGAGCGGAGGCGAAGACGGGCTGGACGAGTGGGTGCATCCCCTCGGAAAAGCCCGGGATCATCCCTGCGGCGAGGCCGAAGGTGAACGAGAGCCCGATGACGAAGGTTCTGCGGGCGTCCAGCATCCTCGATGTGATGATCCGAAGCCCCGTCACGATGATGAAGGTGATGGCGTAAATGACGACCGATCCCATCACCGGCGCCGGCATGATGACGAACGCTGCCGCGAGTTTCGGGACGAAGACGAGGACGAGGAGGATCGCCGCGACGACGTAGGCAATTGCCCTGCTTGTTGCTCCGGTGCCGATGGAGAGCCCGACGTTGCTTGAGGAGGTCACCTGCCCCATACCGCCGAAGAGCCCCGCGACGACTGCGGAGAGGCCGTCGGCAAGGATGCCGCCGCTGATGTTCGTCATATCGGGCCGCTTCCAGTCGGTGTCGTTGACCTTCTGGCAGGTCGTCAGGTCGCCGATGGCCTTGAAGGTGGTAGAGAGAACGACGATGATGAACGGAATGAGGAGCGCCGCATCAAGCGACCACCCGGGGTGGCGGATTGTCGGGAACGCAAAGAGCGGCGCCTCGATGAACTGGGCGATCGCATCTGCCCCGAGAACGCCGGTCAGCGCGGCGGCGATGTAGCCGACCACCATCCCGACGAGCACCGAGTAGAGCCGGAGCCCGCCCCTGCCCCAGACGCTGGCGGCGATCATGGTGCCGAGGGTGGCCGCGGCGACGAGGAGCTCCGCAGGCTCGCTGACGGGATCGCCGGAGCCGGTGCCGATGAAGTTCTGGATGGCGATCGGGATGATCGCGATTCCCATCATGGTGACGACCACCCCGGTGACCTCGGTGGGGAAGAGAAACCGGAGGCGGTGCAGGAATCGCGAGAAGAAGGCTTCGACAGCCCCTGCGGCTGCCGTCATGCCGAAGAGCAGGGAGAGGCCGCCGGTCTGCACCGCGAGGAGCGATGCAGCGAAGTATGACGGCCCGCAGGCCGCCGGGCAGAGGTAGCCCGATCCGATCCCGCGCCGGTTCATCACCTGCAGCACCGTTCCGATGCAGCCCGCCAGCATCGACATGGTGACGATGAACGTCGTATCTTCGGCGCTGCCCCCGACCGCCCGGAGAATGACGACCGGGAAGACGAGTGCGCTCGTGACGATGAAGATATGCTGGAGGCCGAGGAGAATGAGGGGGACGGTCGGCGGAGTCTCGTCGACGCCGTAGATCAGGTCGGGCGGTTTTGTCGGCATGGCTCCTCCTGGCTTCTGGATGGGTGGCGGTGGTCCCGAACCGGCATGCTGTCGTTTCAGGTGAACCGATGAGACGTCTCCGTTGCTGAATTATGTATACGCCAAAGGGAAAACGCTTTTGAAAAAGATCGGCTCTCATGAGGGTTTGGAAAGCGGAGAGGGCCGGTCGAAGGGCGGTGGGAGAGACCCTCCCTCTTTGAGGAAGGCTCTCTTTGCAGGAGACGAGGAACGAGGTGCGAGGCAGAAAAAGCGCCCCATCCTGTCGGATTTCTCCCTCAATCCATGCCACAGCCTCCACTGGGGCGATGCATCCGTCGTCGGCCGCCCTGCGTGCGGTCTTTTGTCCATCAGGAGAAACTCCGGGTCGCGCCATTCGTCCGTGATTACAGGGCTTCCCCGTGCTGCTCTCTGTGCCGGCATTGCAGCATCTCTGGCCTGGAACCCGGATACACGAAGTGTCATCCGGGTTCTCTAAAAGCAGAGGGTGGAGCTCGTTCTCCCGCCGCCTTTCTTTTACATCCTGCTCTGCTGCGGGGTGCTGAAAAAAGAATAGGGGATCCGGGTTACGGTTTTTTCGCGGTTTCCCGATACCACAGAGCGGCTCCAGCAGCGGCAATCACGAGTATCGCACCGACGGCCGCGAACATCGGGATCTCGGTGACCGGCTCTGCCGGCAGGGGGGCGGGCGTCGTCTGCGCCGGCGACGGCGTGATGGTCGCCGGTGCGGTGTCGGGTGCAGTGGTTGCGGTCGGCATGCCGAGGGTTGCTCCCTCCTCTATCGCGACCGCGTACCAGGAGAAACCCGGGGAGACGGCGGCGAACGTGTAGTCACCCGTGCCCTCGTCCGCATACGTGGTCGGCAGGGCTTCCCAGGCGGTGCCGTTGTAGCGCAGGAGCACAACGTCGCCGGGGCCGGAGCCCTGCTCTGCAAGCCAGACCTTCGAGACCGTAAACGTGTAGACGACCTGATCGATCGCCGCTGCGTCCGCCCAGTACGGGGTTATCTCCTGGAACTCGTACACCGTCTGTGTGGGGGAAGGAACGGACGAAGGCAGTGAGCCCGACGGCGTGACGGTGACCAGCAGCCGCTGGACGTCGCTCCCGACCGTAACGGTCAGGGAGTTCATCGCCCCGGCGTCGACGGCGATCGTCGCGCTCTGGCCTGCCTGCAGCGAGGATGCCGATCCCGCGCTGCTGCCCGTGCCCGAGCCGCCGCCGCCTCCGGACGAGCCGGCCTGTGGAGCGGTCACGACGATGTGATCGGTCGCCGTCTCGGTGTCGTGCGCCCCGGAAGCATGCCGGACGATCAGCGTCACCGTATAGGTGCCGGGCTCGGTATAGACGTGCACCGGGTGCTGGTGCGCAGAGTCGGCGACGCCGTCCGTGTTCATATCCCACTCCCACCCGACGATCCCGTCTCCGGTGCTCACGTCCGTGAACTGCACGGTGAGCGGCGCCGTCCCCGAACGAGCCGAAGCCAGGAACGCTGCGTCGACCGGTCTCTGGACCGCGTGCTTCAGCGTCCTGTTCCCGGCGTCGGCGTAGCTGATATGCGCATGCCCGTGTTCGTCGATGGCAAGCGACGTCCACTTGCCCACATTGCCAGTGTCCACCGTCGTCGAGTACCAGGCAGCGCCGTCCTTCCAGGCGTACTTCAGGCTCCGGTTCGTCGCATCGTAGTAGCTGATGCCGGGCGCGTGGTCGGACCCGGGCATCGGGTTGAAGGCCAGCGAGCAGTACCTGCCGACATCGCCTGCCGCATCAACGACTTCGGTTGTCCAGGACGAACCGTTGATCGCGTACATCAGGTGTTTCGCGCCCGCATCGTAGTAGGCGATCGTCGGGTGCCCATCTGCGTCGACGCCCATCGACGTCCACGCGACGTTCGCGGTCGCCACGGTCTCGTTCACCCATTTCTCCGGAGCGCCCCAGGTGGGCATCCAGGCGTGTTTGAGGGCCTTTGCAGTGGAATACGACACGTGCGGTTGCTGATCGGAGGTCTGGGCGAGTGAGACGTAGTTTCCGCCGATCCTGGAGGCCGGGGGCTCGACATCGACGACCGGCCAGTCGCCCGCAGTGCCGGGAGGAGCCCAGCTGAACCGGGGTATCTGCAAGGGCACGCTCTGGAAGGCGACGCAGGGGCCGTGGCTGCTGCTCATCACGAGCGAGGGGTATGCCGATCCGACCGGAGTGATCTGTGTATTGGTCCAGTTCTCTCCCTGCCGGGTCGCAGCGTTGAGTGACGTCCCCGCGGCGTTGCCGTAGGCGATGTGCGGGGTGCCGTTGCCGTCGAGCGCGAGCGCGATCCCGCCGTCCGAGCCGAATACCGGCTCGCTCTGCCACGTACCGTTGGTCCACGCATACCTGGCCGTTCTGTTCGTCTGGTCGTAGTAACCGATATGGGCGGACCCGTCTGCGTCCAGGGTGAGAGAGGAGTGCGACCCGACGCCTGCCATCGGGTCAATTGTCGCCGTCACGAACGGGGCGGAGAGCGTTCCCGGCTGTTTCACCGAGATGATCTCCGAAACCGAGCTTGACGCCCCGGCTCTGTTTGCAACCGTCAGGGTCACGTTGTAGACGCCGGGGGCGTCGAAGGTGTACTCAGTGTTCTGGTCGGTGGAGAAGGGTGCCGCCCCGTCTATCGACCACGCCCACCCGGTCAGGGCTCCCGCCGACGTGTCGGTGAACCCTGCCGGAAGCGGTGCATTGCCCTGCGTGACGTTGGCGGTGAACCCTGCCGCAAGCGGCCCGGGCATCCCGGTGGGGTATGTCCTCAGCGTGTGAGCGGGAACGCCCTTCAGCACCGTGCCGTCGCTGAACGCGACGTCCAGGGGAGCATCGGTCGGATTATAGGCCGCGTAGGTCCGCTCGCCGTTCTTCACGAAAGTCATGAAGTAGGGGGTGTTCGTCGCGTAGACCTCGAGCGGGTCGGGAGTGCCGTGGACCTGGAGGTAGCGGATGAACTGGTAGGTCGTGGCTCCCGAGTTCCCGCCGTGCGTCATCATCACGCAGGGTATGATCCCGTACTCGTTCACCGTCCAGTCGGGTGCCACGTCGAAGTAAGCCGCGAGTGCCGCGTCGGGCTCCGCCATCGCGTACCAGCAGGCGAGTTCGCTGTAGTACGCCAGCTGGCCGTACCACTGGTTGGCGGTCTCATTATTCCCGAACCGCTCTTTGCCGTCGGGGTTGATGGGATCGAGGTTGTACTGTTTCAGGTAGGCCTCGTACTGCTGCTGGTAGGTGCGGATGGCCGCAGGGTCCATGGCGTGGTAGAAGGATGCGGGCGTGATCGGTGCGACCGTGATGTAGCTGATATCGGTGGGGTGCGGCCCGAAGAACGTGGACTGCTTGACCTGGGCGTCGTAGACCTGGGCGGTATACTGCGTGCTCACCCAGCGGGGGTCGTATCCCGGCCCCTCGACGGCGTCGAAGAGCCGCTGGTAGGTGCCGAAGTGGTCCCGCCAGTACGCCCAGTTCGCGTAGATCGCGACGGTGTAGTGCTCGATGCCGATCTGCGTCATCTCCGGCTGGTTCGAGGCGGTGCCCCAGAGGATTGCGCCGGCCCAGAAGTTGATCTCTTCGGAGATCGATTCGTCGTTGTTGTCGGTGAGAAAGTCGGGCGAGACAAGTCCGCCGGCGGCGCAGTGCCCGGTGTAGGCGTCCCAGTAGCGCATCTCAGGGAAGGCGTAGGTATTCTGGATCTCCGTTGTATAGGCCACGTCGAAGACGATCTGGTTGATCGCCTCTTTGTACTCGTTCATCCAGGTCTCGTTCTCCATCGCGAGCAGGGCTGCCGCGTTGACGATGTAGCCGTAGGTGTAGTGGTGATCGTTCAGCCGGGTCACGGTGCCGTAGCCGTCGTACGGCTTGACCGGGGTGTCCGACGGGAAGTAGGTGTTGACCGGGCTTGCGGGGTAGATCAGAAGGGTGCCGATCGATGCGTTGTAGAGAGCATAGTACGGGGCCACGCCGGTGCTTGTGTCGGCCTGGGTGTTCGTCGGGTTCTCCCGGAAGAAGAGTCTGATGCCCCCGGACTTCGTCGAGGAGGCAACACTCCCGGCCAGCGTTGCGTTTCCGGCGCCTTCGGCGGCGAGCGCGAACCGGGCATTGCGGCCGAGTATCTTTGCGCCCGTGTAGGTGTCGGTGCCTCTGCCGTCGTCGAAAGCGGTATACGCGGGTTTTTGGTGCTCGTATGCGGTCTTGAAGACGTCGATCCACCGGGTCAGGTTGTCGACGCCTGTCGCATCGTGGGTGTCCAGCGGCGGCATGAAAGGCAGGATTCCCGGGTAGTGGTACCTGCAGGTGAACGAGGGCTGGCGGAGGTACTGTACGCTTCCCTTGACGGTCTCAAAGGCCATGCCGCTGCCCGTGCCGTTCTCGACCCATGCCGGCGTCCCCTCGAGCACCGATCCCAGTCCGAAGAAGTCGCCGTAGTGGATGGGGAGAAGTCCCTGCACCGGCACCGGTTTGCCGAGCCCGAGCGCGTCGACGAACTCCATTGTATAGGTGGCGGTGACGGACGAGGCGCCGGCGTCATACCGGTAGGCGACCGCGGTCGCGGACGGGTAGCAGAACGCCGCTTCCGCAAGAACGGCGAGGGTTGTTTCGTCCGTGAATCCGGTATCCGGAACCGTGGCGAGGACGAAGAAGTTCTCCTCCGCCGGGGCGGTGAAGGTGAGGTTGAGCTCGGTAGTGTTGCCGGTCTCCCCCCGGCTGCAGGTCGCCTGGCCTGCGGGGAAGAAGAGGATGTAGGTCTGGTTCGTGCTCCGGGTATGCCGTCCCGCGGGTGTAGATGACGATCACGTCGACGGCATGGGCGAGGGCGAACGCACGCAGCGTCGCGTAATCGGGAGCGCATCCGATACAGGCGTCGAGCGAGACGAGGGGGACGAGCAGGGTATCGAGGCCGGCGTTCACGACGGCGAGCGGTGTCGCGGGATCGAGATTCTCCGCACCCAGGCCGAGGGCGGCGGCGGTCCTGCGAAGGCCCGCGCCTGCCGCCCGGGAACTCTCCAGATCCATTAAATAATCTCCCCGCACACCATTCGGGGAAAACGCCCTCCAAAGGGTTTTCTGGCGGCAAGAGTATGGCGAAACTGCGTTCGGTCCAATTCCCGTTCGATGCACTCCGCGAGGTCGCCCTCTGGCTGATTGCCGTGGTCATTCTCCTCAAGATCGTCTTCTCGGTCATGATCAACCTGGTTATCTTTGCAGGAGGTTACCTCAATCCGGTCTACACCGTCACCGGCGGCCTCGTCCAGTCCACCCTCATCGTCAACCTCGCAGAGTTCCTGATCATTGTCGGGATCATCCTCACCGTCAGCGGGTTGCGGGCAGGCGACCTCGGCCTCCGGCGTGAATCCATCCCCGGCGCCGTCGTGACGGTAACAGGATGCTGGGTGCTCGTGCAGGTAGCCGGAGCCCTCTGGAGTCTGGACCGGTACGGCACCCTCGTGCTCGCCGATCTCTGGCAGCAGGCGGCGGTCGCCGCGATTCTCGGAGCGTTTCTCGCACAGGTCTTCGGAAACGCGCTCTTTGAAGAGACGCTGTACCGCGGCTTTCTCCTCCCGCAGTTCTTCATCAAACTCCGCGCTGCATGGCTCGGCCGCCACCCGGAGGTCCGGCTCGCTGCGGCGCTGCTGATCAGCCAGTCGATCTTCGCGCTCCTGCACATCCCGAACCGGATCTACCAGGGGATCCCGCCCTCGGCATGGATCCCCGGCCTCGTCACCCTGCTCGGAATGGGGGTGCTCTACGCCTTCGTCTACCTGCGCACCCAGAATCTCTTCATCGCTGTCGGGCTGCACGCCCTGGTCAACATGCCGGTGGCGCTCTTTCTGCCGCAGTCGCTTGGCCGGAACCTCTTCATCCTGCTGGCGCTGCTGATCGCCGTCTTCTGGCCGGTGCTGACGGGAGGGCTCGCCGGGATCTGCGGCGTGGATCGCCGATCCTGAAAACAGATTCCGGTGTGCAGTTACGATCTCTCTATCTCGCCGTTCGGCGTCCGAAAGAGCCCCGGCGGCACGGTGATCGCGAACCGCGCCCCCTCGCCGGGTGTCCCGCACTCCCGGATCGACAGCCCCGTGATGGCGAGGATCTCGCGTGAGAGGAAGAGGCCGAGCCCGGAGTTCTTCCCGACACCCCGCCGGAAGATCGCCTCCTTTTCGCCGTCCGGAATGCCGACGCCGTCGTCCTCGTAGGCGATGATAAGGCTCCCGGTATCGAAGCTGTAGGAGAGGCTGACGGCGGTGACCTCCCCGCCGTACCTGCAGGAGTTCTCGACCAGGTTGTAGAGCACCTTTTCGAACATCCCGTCGGCATAGATCAGGGTGCCCGGCGCCGGGAGACGGAGTGTCCGCTTCCCGAGAAGGCTTTGTAACGAGGGGTCGCTCATGACCGCGACGGGGTCGATCCAATCCGGTTCCTGCAGCCCGAGGTTCTGGTACTGGCCGGTGAACCGGATCAGGTGGGTGATCCGCTCGCCGCTCTCGACGATCGCCCGGATCATCCGCTCTTCCCCGGCATCATGCGGCCGTTCAAGCAGCATATCGCCGTAGGCGGTGACGACCATCGCCTGGTTGAGGATGTCGTGGCGTGTGATGCCGGTGAGCAGGTTCAGCTTCTCGTGCGCCGTCTTCAGGGCGGCCTCGGCTTTGCGGAGGGGCGTGATGTCGTAGAGAAGCCCGATCGCCCGGGCATCTGCCCGCTCTTTTCCCGGGATCACCCGGACGTGCGCCCTGAGGTGCTGCAGGCTCCCGTCGTCGCGCCGCACCGAAAGTTCGGTCGTCAGATCGCCGCCGTCCCGCTGATACCGCCCGGCCGTCTCCTGCAGCCGGGAAAACTCCCCGCTCCCGGCAAGGCGCTGCAGGATATCCTCGAGTTCCGGGCCGGCACCGACGAGACGGTCGAGGGAGGCGTCGCGGGCGATCACCCCTGTCGCCAGATCCATATCCCAGATCCCGGCATCTCCCGAGGAGACCGCGAGGGCATACCGGTCGGCGAGGTCTTCGGCTGCCCGTTTTGCGGCGACAAGTTCGGTCGACATTCTCTGGAAGTGCAGGAGGAGGAAGAGGAACGTCGCGGAGAAGGTCGTCACGAGGACGAAGAGGCGCCCGATGCTCTGCAGGGGCGTGTCGTTGATGAGCGCAAAAGCAACCGGATCGATGATCCCCGAGATGAGGCGCAGGACGATCAGGAGGATGAGCAGGGCGTAGATGCACGCCAGCAGGCGGGCGAGGGTTCTCTGCTCCGGAGCGGTGAGGAGGACGGTGATGCTCTGCGAGACGATCAGGATGAAGGCACCGGAGAAGAGGAGGTTGATCGGGAGGAGGCTTTCCGTCATCGCGAGCAGCAGGGCAACGGCGGCGAGGGCCGGGAGGCCGGCAAGGTAGATCTCGCGCGAAAGGCGGCTTTTGCGGAAGAATTGAGTGAGCCCGTCGAGGAGGAGGAGCACGGCGAGCAGGATGCAGAAGCCATTGACGATCATGACGTCCCGCTCCGGCAGGACACCGTCGAGGAAGAGAGCGGCAGCCTGCCCGGCGACCATGGTCAGGAGGCTGAGGAACGATGCGGAGAACCCGGGGTACGTGCTCTGCGTCTTCCAGTACGCGACGAGCGGTATCGCGAGGAAGACCTCAACGACGATGGTGCAGAGGATCACCGTATCCGTATCAATCATGCGTCTTTTTCACCGACAGGAGAGGTTGCGGCCGGATTCGGCAGACAGGAAGATCATGTACGATGGAGAGTGCCGGTGGACGTGCGGATGCCCTTCTTTGGTGGGAGACGATCGGCAAAGTTCTCCCGTACCCGTATGTCTCCGTATAGGGTTCGAATTTTCTGCATGTATGCCTTTTTGTTTGGGCGTGTGACGGCACGCCGCCAACGTGTCCCGGGAAAATCTTCCTGGATATCCACGGAATCGGGACGAAAACAGATTATCAGAACAGGTAACTTTATTTGGTATGCTTTGCGACTCCTTGTATTGTGAGAAGGCGCGGGGAGACTGCCGTCCAGCATCGTCCGGGAAGATCCCGTTTCACTGCGGCATTGAATACGAATCGGTGCGCGGTGCACCGTCTTTGCACTCCTCATACAGGCACTCCGCACAGTTACTGGTGTCAGCGATGAGCCCGGGAGATGCATATGCTGCGCCGGAGGAGATGAAGAGAACCCGGAGGAGCGGGACGCGGGCAGACGGCCCGGTGGCATGGGACGAGAGGATCCGGTGCGTCTCCCGAGCACTGGTCGTTTCCATGCTCATCGGCACGCTCCTGGGCGGTGTCGAGGTCGGTCTCTTTGCCGTCACCGGCAACCGCGCGCTGCTGACGGACGGGTTTGTCAATATTATCAGCCTGATTCCCGGAACGCTCTCCCTGATAAGTGTCCGCCTCGGCCAGCGGCAGGCCGACTGGAAGATGCACTACGGCTACCGCCGGATCGAGACCCTGATGGTCCTCTTCTTTGCGCTGGCCGTCTGCGGGTTTGCGCTCAACCAGATCGTGGATACGCTCCTCTGCCCGCCGGAGAATCTCGTCCCCGAATACGGCATTTTTATTGCCGGATACGCCGTCGCCGCGATCGCCATAGAGATACTCCTCTCCCGGCACCTCTGGCGCGTGGGAAAGGAGACGAACAGCCGTCTCCTGCTCCTCGATGCCGTGCTGATCCGCGGGGATATCGCCATATCCGCGATAATCCTCGCAGGGGGCGTGCTGCTCATCGTCTTCCCGTCGATGGCGCTTCTCCAGACAGCCGTCACCCTCGTCGTGGTGCTGATTATCTTTGCCTACGGGGCGAAAGAGGGCGTCATCGCCGCACGGGAGCTGATCGACGCGAACCCTTCATTCCAGGCGAATGCACTCATCGAGCGGATCGTCGAGGAGAATCCGCCCGTCTTCTTCATCGCAGAGCAGCGGATCCGGAGCTTCGGGGGCGCTCTTTCGGTCGAGCTGACCCTCGAGGTGGACCCGGGTGCGACCGTGCAGGAGGCGTATGCCCTCTCGCAGGAGATCGAAAGCCGCATCCGGTCGGAGATCGAGAACGTCATCGATATCCGGATACGGGCGCATCCGTCCGGCGCGTTTGTTGAGGCGGAACTCGGGAACAATGGAACGGAGCGGTGCCATGACACGGGAACGTGATCCGCGGCGATGGCTCCGGAAGTTTCGCGACCTTGCGGCTGCTTCCCTGATGCTCTTCGAACAGAAGCGGATGCTCCGCCTCCCAAAAGATCGGATCCGCGAGATCCAGGAGAGAAGATTCCTTGCGATGGTCGAGTACGCCTACCGGAATGTTCCCCTCTACCGGAAGCGATGGGATGCCGCAGGCATCTCGCCTGCGGATATCAGGACGCTTGAGGATATCGAAAAACTTCCAATCATCACCAAAGCGGATATCCGGAACGGCTTTCCCGCTGAGACAGTATCCCGGAAGGTGAACCTCGCCGACTGCCTGCTCCTCCGGACCTCGGGGTCTGCCGGAGAGCCGTGCACCATCGCCTGGGACAGAGATTTTGCCATCCGGTTTTTCACACTGACATCCCCCTATCTTACAGGCCATTACTGGGGAATCAAACTGAAAACCGCCACGTATGTGGTGGTCATCGGCAGGGGCGACACCCTGCCGCCGGTGTCGCTCGACGGCCCGGACGAACCACTTGCAGGGGGTGTGCTCGTGAAGGGAGATATCTCATTCATCGACGCCCTCGAACCTCCCGGTCGGATCATCGAGTTTATCAACGAGACCCGGTCTGATTTCGTCGTCGGCTATCCCGGCATCATGGCGATGGTGGCGCATCACGCAAAGAAACATGCCATACCCGTCCATTCTCCGAAGGTCGTCGGCCTGACGGCGGAGAAGGCATCCCGGCAGTCGCGGGCGCTCATTGAGGAGGTCTTCCGCGCCCCGACGACCATGTGCTATGCAACGACGGAGACCGGCGTCATCGGTGCCACGCAGCTGTCCGAAGACGGGTATATGCTTCTCAACTGGGACATCGTGCTTGAACTGCTCGACGACGACGGCAGGCCGGTGAGCCCGGGGGAGACCGGTTCCGTCGTCGTCACGACCCTGAATAATCGTGCCATGCCATTGATCCGGTATGCCGGCCTCGCGGATCTCGCTTCGTTCAGAACGCAGGGGTGTGCGCATGGTACGTATCTTGAGCAGATCGACGGGAGACGGATCGAAGCGCTGGCACGGAGCGACGGAGAACGAATCAATCCGTACCTTGTCGATGCACTCCTCGCAGATGTGCGAGGGATCGTCCAGTATCAGGTCATCCAGTATACGCTGCACGATCTTGAGATCGTCTTCGTTCCCGACCGGAGCTGTCCGGATCTTCTTCCCGACTGGGAGCCGGTCATCCGGCAGCTCGGCGGTCTTCTCGGGTCGCAGACCCGGTTCCGCATCACGCCCGCGGAGGCAATTCCTCGAAAAGAGGGATGCCACAAGACACCGCTCGTCGTCACTCGTGTACGTGACGCCCCGGTGGAGAGCGCAGAGCCGCCCGGCTCGCCGCTCGGGCACAGTGTGAGCACGCGTCACGCCTCTTTCGGGGCGTGAGTGACGTGACCCGGAGGATTCATCCGTGAGATCCGGAATCGCTGTTCTTCGGAAGGCCGAATTGCATCGCCTGCAGGGTATGCCCGATTGCCGGCATGACCTTCCTCTATGGAGAGGATCCTGGCGGTATCCTTTCTGCCTTATACGTAATGGCTTGCACGGTATACTTTGAGCCTTTCTCTTTTTTCCGCCACGGGTTTCAGGAAGTGACGGGCACCAGCGGGTCAAGACGGACATCTCCGTTCCCGTGTACCGATGCGATTCACCATGCCGGAAAAGGTTTCCTGTGCCTGTCGGTGCCGGCCTCTCAGTTTCAAAAAAGAGTTATTCTCCCTTCTCCGGGATCTCCGGCCCCGGTCCGAGCGGGGGCAGGGTAGGAGCGGGGAGGATGGAGACCGTCCAGTTGCTGGGATTGTCCCGGGCAAGGACGCTTAGGATATACTCGCCCGACTGGGGGATCGTGACGATCCGGAACGTTTCGGGAGAGAACTCGGGAAATCTTGGCTCGACATAGGTGTTGTTCGCATCCATGACGTAACTGCCGTTCGCGTACAGGAGTTCGTACAGGGGCGAGGATACGCCGGTCTCATTCCTCTCGAATATATACTGCCCTTCTTCCAGGTAGAACGCCGGAGGCACTTCGGTGCCGTCGCCGGAGAGGTTCAGCGGCGCTCTCAGGACGGCATCCGGTTCGAATCGCGAGACGCTCGCGGTCCATGCGCCGGTTCCGGAGACGTTCAGCAGATAATCTTCCTTCTGGGGAACCGGAAGCACGAGCGAACCGTTAAAAGGCCCTGTCGTGGAAAAGTCATACCCTGCACCGTATACGTTCGAGGCATCCGTAAAACCAATATCCATCTTCTGCGCCCCGTCGGTGTGGAACGACAGGAGAAGGACGCCCGCATCGAGAGAGAGCGCTAAATTGGGGCTGGAGTCGGAGAGGCGTGCAAGGGCGGCGTCGGCGGGCTGGCCGGCAGCCGTCGGCGTGGGTGTCGGTTCCGTCGGAGAGACTGCGGACTGCTGGGTACAGCCGCACGTGAGGATTACGGCTGCGATAAGGAGCAGTATGAAGAATGCGTATTTCATAGGGTAATTTTTGCCGTACGAGGGCAATAGACTTTCTGTTTTGAAAAACGGAGCGTGACGGTCGGATGTCGCAGCGCATGGGGTGCCATCTCCTTTAAAGGTCGGTACCGCATATCACTGAGATATGAGTGGAAAGGAAGACCGGTATACCCGGATCCGGGAATTCCTTCAGGACCGGTATCCCGAGGCGGTTTCGATCTCCACAATCTCGCGCAGCCTGAAGATGAACCGCGGCTCCGTGGCGAAGTACCTCGAAGTCCTCCAGTCGCACGGCCACGTGGTCATGAAGCCCTTCGGCAAGGCGAAACTCTATGCTTCGGCGCAAAACGTCCCGTTCGATGATCTCTTCGACTATCTCTCCGATGCTATCGTCATCCTCGACGCGGACCTCCATATCCTCATGGTGAACAGAAGTTTCATCGAAACCTTCAACATCCGTTCCGAGCGAAACATCCTCGGCAGCGAACTCTCCCGCATCCATCTGGCGCTCTTCGACAACCCGACGATCTGGGACAATATCGACCGGATATTGAACTCGCAGACCTTCATCAACGAGATGCTGCTGATCGAGCGCGGGACCGAACGAATATTTCTCACGGAATTCATCTCCACGGTCATACCTTCCATCTCGTTCACCGGAAAACCGGGAATCATGATAACGCTCCGCGACATCACCCTGTGGAAGAAGACCGAAGAGGCGTTAAAGAGCAGCGAGCGCAAGATCCGCACGCTCTTCGAAGAAGTTCCGAGCGGCATATGCCTCTTCCAGGAAGACGGAACCATCCTGAATGCAAACCGGGCCGCACTCGAGATCCTCGGGCTCGCGAGGTTCACCGACCTTGCGGACTTCAAGCTCTACGACATCATGTGTTCCCGGGAGATCGTCCAGGGCCTGATAAAAAAAGGGAAGATCGCCGAACTGACGCTGTCGTGCAACTTCGACCGGCTGAAATCGGAGGCCCTTACGGCGACCAAAAAGTCCGGCGTCGCGTACTTCCAGGTCGTGTTTGCACCGGTCACCGATACAGTGGGAACAGCGCCTCGTGAGTTTTTTATTCTGTTTCTCGATATCACGGCAAAGAAGATTGCCGAGAAACGGTTCAAAGAGCGATACCAGGGGATCATGAGCAACCTCCCCGGGATAATTTACCAGTTCTATGCCCGCGATTCCGGCGAATGGGGGGTTTATTACGTCAATGAACGTTCGCAGGAGATCTACGGGGTGACGACCGAACCGCTGGAGACCTGGTTTGCGAGGTACGGCGAATGCATCGCTCCGGAAGACCGGGATCGCTGGTTCGACTCGATCAACGACGTGATACGAAGAGTTGCGCCGTGGGAGTTCGAGGGGCGGTTCATCAAGCCGACCGGGGGGGAGATGTACATTCGGGGAGTTTCGCAGCCGGTGCGCCTGAAGGACGAGACCGTCTGGAACGGGATATTTCTCGACATCACCGACCGGAAGAAAGCGGAGGAGGCACTGCGCGTGAGCGAAGAACGACTCCGGGGCATTACCAGTAACCTTCCCGGGATCGTCTACCAGTTCTATGCCCGCGACTCCGGCAAATGGGGTATGTATTATGTCGACGATCGCTCCACCGAAGTCTACGGTCTCCCCCCCCGACCCCATGGATACCTGGATACAGCGCTACGGTTCCTGCATCGCTCCGGAGGACCGGGAACGCTGGTTCGACTCGATCAACGACGTGATACGAAGAGTTGCGCCGTGGGAGTTTGAGGGGCGGTTCATCAAACCGACCGGAGAGGAGATGTTCATCAGAGTGCTCTCGCAGCCCGTCCGGCTCCGGAACGAGACGGTCTGGAACGGGATTATCCTCGACATCACCGACCGGAAGAGAGCGGAAGAAGCGCTTCGCAGAACCGAACAGAAGGAGATCCGGTATCACTCGTTCTTCGAGAACGCCTGCAACGGCGTATTGATCTACGAACCGGTCGGGCAGGGAGAGGATTACATCATCAAGGACGTCAACCGGGTGACCGCCGCCCTCCTGCGCATGGACAAGGAAGACCTCGTCGGAAAGAGACTCTTCGAAGAATTTCCCGATCTGCCAAGCCCGTACATACCCGATCTCCTCTATCGCGTTCTGACCACCGAAAACCCCGAGTTCGTTACTCCGCTCAAATACCGGAACCGTGAGGACTTTCCCTGGATCTCCCATTACGTCTTCAAACTTCCTTCCGGGGAGATCGCGTCGTTCATGATCGATGTCACCGAAGCAGTGACCGAGGACGCAAACTCCGGAACAATGGGCGGCGCGGACTGACTGCGATACGGATCTCGCGTGTCATCCGTCAAGGACCCCTCTCTTTTTCGCGCTCATGCCTCTTCACCACGCGTATCAGCCGTGAGCGTGGTATTCAATGGCGAGCAATAAGCGATCTCGATGATCTTTTCGTAAGGGACGGAGCCTGGCGTAAATTCTCTCGTAGAGATGGCTACAAGGAGTATTGCCATAATCACTGGGCCCGGCGGTTTTCACGTAATGACGAGCAATAAAAAGCAGGTTTATTTCTCCCTGATGAAATCTCAGTATGTGGATGAAAGTCCACACCACCGGAAACGAGCGAAACAGCATGGGCGAGGCAGCCGGTATCCACAATAACGTACCCAGAACGTACGTTGAGGTCAACAACTTTCGACAGTATCGCCTCGGATGTGTGGAACCCGGCCGAACACACCGATCAATGTGTACCCGGAACAATAGTTCAATATTTTGGTCGCAAGATCTGTCATATGCCCGTGCATACCCCTCTTTTCCGGCACGAGGTAATGAAAATGGAGACGAAAGTAGGATATTTCGCGTCTCTGGAGCAGTACAAGCCCAGAGAAGCACTGGAACAGACCATTCGGGCAGAAAACGTCGGATTTGACTCGGTCTGGGCCGACGACCATTTCCACCCGTGGTATCACACCAACGCGCAGTCTGCACAGGCCTGGGCGTGGATGGGAGCGGCACTTGAGGCAACCAAGAAGGTCTTTATCTCCACCTGCATCACCTGCCCGGTCCTGCGATACAATCCCGCGATTGTCGCGCAGACATTTGCAACACTCCGTCAGATGTATCCGGGAAGAGTCGGCGTTGCCGTCGGCGCCGGTGAGGCCATGAACGAGGTCCCGGTTACCGGTGAGTGGCCGAGCGTACCTGAGCGGCAGGACATGACGGTGGAAGCCATCGGCGTGATGCGTCAGCTCTGGGGAAGCCAGGAGCCGGTCACCTTTAAGGGGAAGTATTTCACCCTCGACAAGGCGTTTCTGTACACCAAACCCGAAGATGAGGTCCCCCTCTACTTCAGCGGAATGGGCCCGAAGGGTGCACGGCTTGCAGGAAAATACGGCGACCACCTCATGACCGTGGCTGCGGATCCCTCAGTGCTGAAGAACGTCACCATCCCGAACTTCGTAAAGGGCGCGGCCGACTCCGGAAAAGACCCCGCCAAGATGGAGCGTGCGATGCTGATCTGGTACTCCGTCGATCCCGACTACGACAGAGCCATCGAGGGGCTGCGGTTCTGGGCCGGCTGCCTTGTTCCCGCCATGTTCAAGTACAAGGTCTACGACTCAAAGGAGGTCGAAGCCCATGCAAACATCGTCGGCCACGACCTGATCAAGGAAAACTACATGGTCGCAACCGATGCGGACGAACTGATCAAGGAGATCGAGAGATTCAAAGCCGCCGGAATCACTCACTTCTGCCTCGGAAATTCGAGTCCCGACGTGAACCGGGGCATCGATGTCTTCAAGGATGTCATCCCCGCAGTGAAAGAATAAGATGAATCCATCTTACTCTTTTTACCTGCCCGTGGGACTGGAGAATTATTATGGAACAGAAGAACGTCCTGGATGCCTTTGACAAGGGAGCCGTGTTTCTTCCCGATCGTGAGATCGAAAGCGCGAAAGAGCCCTGGTACCAGCATCCCGAGTGGAAAGGGGTCTTTCTCAAGGATCTGGTGACCGGGAAAGAGACCGGCGGTGCGTTCAGCTACCACCTCGTCCGTGTGTGGAAGAACTGCGAGGTTATGGACCACGACCACGAAACCCAGTGGGAGTGGAATTGTATCCTGGGTGGAAAGGGTGTCTTTCTGCTCGAGGACAAGGAAGTTTCCCTTGTTCCCGGCCAGACATTCGTCACCCCGCCCGGTGTCCATCACACGGTGAGTGCGCACCACGAGGATCTTTTGTTGCTGGCAGTGTTCGTACCGGCGCTCGTATGAGTCGCCGCACCGAAAGTTTGTCGCCGCAACACTCAGGCGGGAGGGGCGCTTCCCCTCTTCCGCCTCTTCTCCCCATATGGGCCTGGCCGTACCGGGTGATTGGCAGACCCGGTCACGGCTGGCGGATGCCCCGTCTGTTTTTCCCGATCGCCGGGGACTGATTGAACGGCGTGGCTATCCGGGGATACGCGTCCGCCAATTTACCGGGATCGTATCCCGCTGCGCCCGGATGAAAAACAAAATCTTATCTCTGCCTGGAAGAATACCTCCCGTAACGATGAATCTCCGGTCGCGGGTTCTGCTCCTGTACCTCTGCATCGCGCTGCTTGTGCTGGTTCTCATCGGCGGTGTGCTTCCATCGACGCTGCACGAGCAGAACCTCGACACCGTCTCTGCAGATGCCATCAGCCAGCTCCGGCACATCGACTTTGCCCTCGCAAGTTTCATCGATGAGGCCCGGCACGACGTCCTCGAACTTTCGCTCAATACCGAAGTGCGCACGCCGGACGATGCCGGGTTTACGAACTTCCTGAACGCTTCCGAGGAGGATTTCCGGTACGCCGTCGGCGAGCAGGAGCAGGAGATCATCGATATCCTGAGAGGATACCAGACCTCGCACCCCTACGTCAGCTCGGTCTACATGGGGCGGGAGAACGGAGCCTTCGTCAGATCCTATCCGCGGGCTCGGCCTACGGCCTACGACCCCCGGGAACGCCCCTGGTATATCCTCGCGAAGGAGCACCCGGGGCAGGTCTCCGTGACGTCTCCCTACCCGGCCGTCACGACGGACGATGTGAATATTGGGATCGTTACTCCGCTTCAGGACCGGAACGGAACCGTGTACGGCGTTGTCGGCGCCGACATCACGCTCGTGAACCTGACCCGCTACATAGCGGCGGTCGGCAGCGTGGGCGACGGGGAGATGATCCTCACCGACCCGGGCGGCACGATTCTTGCCGCCCGGGACTCCTCCCGCCTCTTCGGTAGCATCAGTGACATCCTCGGGGATCAGACACAGGCGTTTCTCACCTCAAACGAGGGGGTGCTGGTCGTCAACGGCACCTACCTGATGTACTGCACGTCCCCGGATCTTGGATGGAAGATCGGCGCCTTTGTCCCGTTCAGCACCATCCAGCAGGAGATCAACGACTCCATCGCACGCATCCTCCTCTTTGTCCTGCTTGCCCTCGTCCTGCTCAGTGGGATCACCATCGTCGCCCTCGACCGGACGGTCATCGCGCCCCTCTCCCGCCTGACGGACGTGAGCCGGAAGATCACTGAGACCGGAGACCTCGACCAGACCTTTGAGACGGAAGGCTCCGGGGAGGTCGGGGTTCTCTCCCGGTCGTTTGAGGCGATGGTCGCGAAGATCCGTGCTGAAGAGCAGGCAAAAGAACGGGCGCTTGCCGAACTCAAAGACCACCGCGACCACCTGGAGGAGATCGTCGCCGAGCGCACCCGGGAACTTGCAGAGGCAAAAGAGGCGGCTGAATCCGCTGACCGGCTCAAGTCGGTATTTCTGGCCACGATGTCGCACGAACTGCGGACGCCGCTCAACTCCATCATCGGCTTTTCGGGAATTCTCCTCCAGGAACTGGCAGGCCCGCTGAACGAGGAGCAGAAGAAACAGCTGGGCATGGTCTCGGGCAGCGCCGAGCACCTGCTTGCCCTGATCAACGATGTCCTCGACATATCGAAGATCGAGGCCGGGCAGCTGCAGCTTGCCGACGAGCCGTTCGACCTTGCGGCATCGATCGAGAAAGTGGTCCGGACCGTACGGCCGCTTGCAGAGACGAAGGGCCTGACGCTCGAGACCGGGATCGCACCGGAGGTGGGCATGATGCGAGGCGATTCGCGGCGCGTGGAGCAGGTGCTCCTGAATCTGCTCAGCAATGCCGTCAAGTTCACCGAGCGGGGAGGAGTCCGGGTCGTCTGCACGCTGGAGGGAGACCGTGCCCGCATCCGGGTCATCGATACGGGCATCGGGATCCGGCAGGAGGATCTTCCGAAGCTGTTCAGGCCGTTCACCCAGCTGGAGACCGGCCTGACCCGGCAGTACGAGGGCACGGGGCTCGGGCTCTCGATAGCAAAGAAACTTGTGGAGATGATGGGTGGGACGCTGCGCGTGGAGAGCGAATACGGCAGGGGCAGCACCTTCAGTGTTGCCCTGCCGGTGCGGGAGGAGAGCGTATGAAACCGAAAATACTGTACATTGAAGACAACGACCAGAACTTTTACCTGGTGAGCTTCATCCTGAGCGCAAAAGGCTACGAGGTGATCCGGGCGCGGGACGGCAGGGAAGGGATTGACCTGGCTGTTTCGCACAAACCCGACCTGATCCTGCTCGACATCCAGCTGCCGGTCATGGACGGGTACGCGACGGCACGCGAACTGAAGAAGAACCCCGGGCCTGCTGGCGTGCCGATCGTCGCCCTGACCTCTTACGCCATGGTCGGCGACCGCGAAAAAGCGCTTGCCGCGGGATGCACCGGGTATATTGAAAAACCGATAAACCCGAAGACCTTCGCCGCACAGATCGAGGAGCACCTTGCTGCCGGGGGACGTGGGTGATGGCGAAGATCCTGATCGCCGACGACATTCTGCAGAACCGCTACCTGCTGGAGTCGATCCTGAAGGGCTACGGTTTCGAGGTGACCGCAGCACGGAACGGGGCAGAGGCGCTGGACGCCGCACGCGCCGATCCGCCGGCTCTCATCGTCACCGATATCCTGATGCCGGTCATGGACGGCTTTGAGCTCTGCCGCCGGTGGAAGGCCGACGACCGGCTGAAATCCGTCCCGTTCATCTTCTATACCGCAACCTACACCGACCCGAAGGACGAAGCGTTCGCAAAGAGCCTCGGGGCCGAGCGGTTCATCGTCAAGCCCCAGAAGCCCGAGGACCTGGCGCGGGCGGTGCGCGAGGTCCTCGAAGAGAACCGAAACCGTTCGCCGCCGGCGGCAGGAGAGCCTGCCGGGGACGAGACGGCGATCCTCCGGCAGTACAACGAGGTGCTGTTTCGCAAACTCGAGAGGAAGGTGATGCAGCTCGAGGCGGACGTCGCCGAGCGCGAGCGAGCCGAGGCGGCACTGGCGGAGCAGGAGGCGTTCCTGAGCACCATCGTGGAGAATATCCCTATTGTGCTCTTGGTCAAGGATGCCGAAGACCTGCGGCTGGTGCGGATCAACAGAGCGGGCGAGGCCCTGCTCGGCTGCCCCCGCGAAGAGATCTACGGAAAGACCGATCGCGATCTCTTTTTGCAGGATGAGGCGGACCGTATCATCGAAACGGATCGGCAGGCCCTGGCTGCAGGGCGGATTGTGGAGATCCCGCGGGAGACGATCCGGACGGAGAGCGGCGAGCGGATCCTCCACACCCGGAAGATCTCGCTCTGCGATACCGCTGGGGCGCCGAAGTACGTGCTCGCGATCTCTGAGGATATCACCGAACGGGTCGCGGTTGAGGAGGCGTTGAGCCGGGCGACACGGAAGCTAAGCCTCCTCAACGGTATTACGTTCGACGAGATCCAGAGTGCGGTCTTCTCGCTCGCCGGGTATCTCGAACTGGAGACGGAGCTCGGGACGACCGGGCAGCGGGAGGAGTGTCGGCAGAAGCAGGCCGCCATGGTGCAGGCGCTCCGGGAGTCGCTTGCCTTTGCCAAAAATTACCAGGATCTCGGGCTCCGGCCCCCGGCCTGGCAGAATGTGATGCATGCGTTCCTCTACGCGATATCCCATCTCGACATGCTTGACGTTTCCCGCGATCTCAGGGTCGACGGGCTCGAGATCTATGCCGACCCGCTCCTTGAGAAGGTCTTCTCCGTGCTGGTGGAGAACGTCGTCCTGCACGCCGCAGGGGCAACGCGGATCGATCTCTGGTATCGTGAGACCGAAGGCGGGCTTACGCTCATCTTCGAGGACGACGGTGCTGGCATACCCGGGCACCTGAAAGAGATGATATTTGAGAAGAGGTGCGAGGAGAAGCCAGGGATGGGCCTTCTCCTTGCCCGCGAGATCCTCTCGATCACTGACATAGCGATCCGGGAGGCCGGGACGCCCGGCGAGGGGGCGCGGTTCGAGATGCTGGTTCCGAAGGGTGCATACCGCTTCGCGGATGGCGGGGACTAGGCGGTCTCCCCGACCGCGAGGCCTATCACCTCCTGGAGCACTACCTTCCGGCCATGATGAGGATATTGTGCCTGAGCGATCTTGCGTGGGGCGCGAAGGAGCGGGGCAACTCCGGCACCGGGCGGGTTACCGGCGCCTCGTTTCTCGGTCTGGCCGAAAATATCGGTCCCGATGTCGTTATCTTCGCTGGCGATTCCGCCTACGACCGCTGCTCGCGGTCGACGCCGGACGAGACGGATCTCTTTGTCAATCTCCTCGACCGTCTCGTATCGGCGGGAATCCACTGCGTTGTCGTCGAGGGGAACAACGACGACTCTCGCGGCACGTATGGACGCGTCCGGGACGCGGCGGAGGCGAGCCCGTATCTCCACGAAATATCGGCGAAGACAGAGACCGTCCGCGGCATCCGCTTCCTCGGCGTCCCGACGGGAGCCGAACGGCGGATGGCCGGATCGGTCCGCGAACCGGTCGACGTTGTGGTGGCGCACGCACCGACCGCGAACCGGACGTGGCTCTTCGACCTTCCGGCAGCGTGCATCGTCACCGGCCACTACGGGATGCTGGTCGATGAGATCGCCGGCAAGGTCTATATCGCCCTCGACTGCTCGCCCTCCTCCTATGCGGTGGTCGACTGGAAGCAGGGGTGGCGGCGGATCGAGTACGTCGCCGGGGCGTGCCGTATCGAGATGAACCGAGAGGGGGGTGGGTCGAGCGTATCCGGCACCGGCTGCGATATTGCCGGGTTCCGGCGGCTGAAGCGGGGGGAAGGGTCGCTCCCGTACCACGAGGAGATCGCGGCGCTCCGGCGGGCAAAAAGCGAGGCTGCGACGCTCGGGCGGCGGGAAGTCTTCGAGCGCCTGCTTGCGATGGGGATTGCAAAGACGCATATCGAGCGGTACCTCGGGCGGCGTGCAGGGTAGCACACCGGACGGTGGATGTTATGCTGTTTTTTCCGTTTCCCGCCTGCGTATGGAGCATTCCTGGAGAAACGGGAAAACCGATACTACCCCGACACGGCAGAACCCGTGGAAGCAGGTGGAGGATGCGGCAGCCGATCTGCTGCCCGAATCAGAGACCTGCACAGCATGTTTGGATATGATTGAGGTGCTCTGTAAAAAACCCGCTCTGCACCGGGTGTAACAGATTCCTGCATGGTGAGATGGCGATCAGCCTGCTATCCTGCCGGTTTGCCGATAGCGGAGGTCTGCTCCTGCATATACTGCCCGGATGGCTGTATGTGTATGGAATGAAAGGACAAACCTTTTTAGCGGTACTGTTCAAAAGACATTGCTTAAAGGATCCCGTATGCCCCGGTGTACCTGTTTTACGGCATACTCGCCCGACGAGATTGTGGAAAAGATCGGTACTACTCTTGAGTTTCGCCCGACACTCGGGATCGTCTTCAGCTCGGTAGCGCTCGGCATTCCGGAGGTTTCCTCTGCCATATCGTCGCTGGATATCCCTGTACTTGGCTGTTCGACTGCAGGGGAGATACTCCCGGTTTCAGGAGAATCCCCGATCCAGGAGCTCTCCGCCGCGTGCTACTTTGCGGATCCGGATCCTTCGTGCTTCTCTGTTGCTCTCTTTGAGAGGAGCCGCGAGTCGGCTGCCGAGTTAGGGCAGCGGATTGGAGAGTGGGGAAGGGCTACCTTCGAGAAACCCGCGTTCATTATTGCGATAGCCGGCCTGAAGAATGACGGAGAGGCTGTCATCAGAGGAATCGAGGCAGTATGCCCATCCAAAACCCCTATATTCGGCGGTATTGCAGGCGACGACGGCGAATTTACGGAGACATATGTCTTCTCCGGCGAAAGCTGTTCTACGAACGGGGCTGCCGTCATCGTATTTGATCAGGCAAGGGTGCGCGTCGACGGTACTGCTTCCAGCGGCTGGGTCGGTGTCGGCACGGAGATGGTGGTGACCTCATCGGAGGGGAACGTCGTCTACACCATCGATGATCGTCCCGCCGCTCAGCTCTTCAAAGATTACCTGAATGTGGACGACGAAGCGCTCCTGCAGGTCGGGGTGACGTTCCCCCTTCTCCTCAAGAGGCCGGACGGCACTGAGGTTCTTCGCACATTCCTTTCTGTTGATCTTCCAGAAGGATCTCTTATTTATGCAGGTTCTGTCCCGCAGGGGTCAAAAGTGCGGTTTTCCAGCTCGTTCGGATACGAGATTATCGAGAGATCGATCCAGGATTTAAAGGACTTTCACGCGGAGCGTCAGACAGCCAGTCTTGTTCTGCTCTTCTCCTGCCTGGCACGATACCATGCTGCAGGGTCGATGGTGGTCGACGAGGTAGAGGCCGCATCCGCTCTCTGGAACGCCCCGTTGATCGGTCTTTTCACGTACGGAGAGATCGGATACAACAGGATGTGCACATGCGACCTCTATAACGAGACCCTCTGCATTGCCCTGATCGACTTCCTGCAGGACGAGAGATGAGGCAACTTGAGCTGCTCTGGGAGATGGTCCAGCCCCTCCTTGACAGGCTTTCTGCCGAAGAGCGGGAGAAGGTGATCGCAGGATTCGGCAGGGTCAACGACGGCGTAGCCCGCCTTGAGGCAAAATACGACCGTTCGATACGGGACCGCGCTGCCGTACATGCCCTTCTGAAAAAGACGTCGGACGATCTCATCAAGCGGTACCAGACGCTCTTTGAATACTCGGGTACGGCCATGGTCGTCATCGAAGACAACGGCACAATATCCCTTGCCAATTCATTCTGTGAGAAGATCTTCGGTTATTCACGCGAAGACTTGGAGGACCGGAAGAGTTTTTTTGATCTGATCGAGGGGGGATGCAGGGAGGAACTGCTCGGATACCATCGGCGGAGGAGGCAGGGTGATCCGATTGTACCAACGTACTACGAAGCAAAGGTTATCAGAAAGGATGGGAACGTGCTCGACGCCGTTATCAATGTGGTGCTCTTCCCTGGCACAAAACAGAGCATCGCCTCGATCATGGATATCACCGGACGCAAACAGATGGAGGAGTCACTGCACAAGAAAAATACTGAATTGAAATCGTTCATAAACAATATTCCGGATATGGCCTGGCTGATGGACGCCAATTCCACGTTTATTGCAGTTAACAGGGCATTCGGCACTGCAGTGGGAATGGATCCGGAGCACCTGGTGCACAAGCCCTGTGAGATCTGTCTTGAGGCTGAGACGGCAAAACGGTTTAAAAAAGACGATCAGGAGGTAATGGCGAGCAGAACCCAGACTGTTGTCGAGGAAAATTTCATTGATGCAAAAAAGGGCCAGACTACCATTGAGATAATCCGGTCGCCTATTCTGGACGGCTCCGGAGACGTTATCGGGACGGTCGGCATTGCGCGTGACGTTACCCAGCGCAAAAAGGCAGAAGAAGCGATCAGACTGGCAAACAAACAGCTCAACCTCCTATCGAGCATCACCCGGCACGACGTCCTCAACCAGCTCATGGTCATTCGGGGGTACCTTGAAATCTCGAAGGGGCACGCAACCGACGAGAAAATGCTCGGCTTCATTGAAAAAGAGGAAAAAGTCACTGAGATCATCCGCCAACAGATCAATTTCACCAGGGACTACCAGGAGATCGGCATCCGGTCGCCTCAATGGCAGGACATTGAAACGATCATCCTGCGGGCGGCAGGGAGCCTTTCCATGGGGTCGGTCAGGTTATCGGTAGGTGTTGCAAACATAGAGATCTTTGCCGACCCGCTCCTCGAGAAGGTCATTTACAACCTGGTGGAAAACGCACTGAAGCACGGGGAGAACCTTACACGGATTGGATTTTCTGCGTGCGTTGCAGACGAGCGCCTGATGCTCGTCTGCGAAGACGACGGAACCGGCGTTCCAAAGCTCGAGAAAGAAAACATCTTTGAACGCAAGTTCTTCAAGCATACCGGCTTTGGATTATTCCTCGGTCGAGAGGTTCTGGCAATCACCGGCATCTCGATCCGGGAGACCGGTGAGCCCGGTAAAGGAGCCCGGTTTGAGATGCTGGTGCCGAAGGGCGCATACCGGTTCGCAGAGGGTGCGGAAGAACCGGCATTGCGATGGGGAACATCTCTCTGATCGGTATGGTTTCTGTAGCACCATGATGAAGTGTATCGCAGGTGAATATATGCGAGATCCGGCTAATCTGGTACCTGACTTTCATCGAAGTAGCCATATTGACCTACACGCAGAGCGGCAAAGCCTGCCATTGCCCGTCGAGGCGGCGCTCGTTCTCATCGGCGGCAGATGGAGATCGTTCGTCTTCCGGCATCCGGAAGGTGCTGGGGGCGCTGCTGCAGGTCGGGTACGCCATCACCGGTTTTGGCAAAATCCTGCTCCCGATCGCGGAGGCGCTCTGCGCCTGGGGTGCACAGCATCGCGGGATCGAGGGTGCGGTCGGGAAGGGGCGGTTATGACCGCGCCACGGAGATACGAATGCCGGCGATCGAGTATCAAACCACGGACATAACCGGGATCGAAGTGATCCGCCCGCTCTGGAACCGGATCTGCGAGCACCACCGCATCCGTGCCCGGACGTTCCGCTCCTTCTTCGAACGTACGACCTTCGACGACCGGAAGGCCTACTTTGCCCGATGTGCAGAGGCGGGAGATCTGCGGGTCGACCTGGCCTCTGATCCGGCGGCGGGCCGGTGCGTCGGCTACTGCGTAACCTCGCTCTCGGCGGAGCGCATCGGCGAGATCGAGTCTCTCTACGTCGATGTGGCCTACCGCTCGCAGGGTATCGGCACGACGCTCGTCCGCCGGGCGCTCATGTGGCTGGAGGAGAACGGCTCGGTCGAAAACCGGGTGTCGGTCGCCGACGGGAACGAGGAGGCTTTCGCGTTCTACCGGAGGTTCGGTTTCTCCCCCCGCCGGACGGTGTTTGAGCAGGTGCGGGAGGGCGCACCCCCGCGTCCGGCCGGAGACGCAAGATCCCACGGCGTGGTCTGCAGTATACGGGAGTTCTGCGCCGCCGACCGGGACGCGGTGCGCCGGATCTACCGGGAGGGGATTGCCGACGGCAACGCGACGTTCGAGTCCGAGGCACCGTCGTGGGAGCGCTGGGATGCGGGGCATCTCCGGTCCTGCCGCCTCGTCGCCGTCGGCGATGGAGAGATCCTGGGCTGGGCGGCGCTCAGCCCGTACTCCGGGCGCCCGGTCTACGCCGGTGTGGCTGAAGTCAGCGTGTATGTGGGAAAAGACGCCCGGGGCTCGGGGGTCGGGAGCGCGCTTCTGGCCGCGCTCATCGCCGCATCGGAGCGGGAGGGCTTCTGGACGCTGCAGGCAGGCATCTTCCCGGAGAATGCACCCAGCCTTGCCCTCCATATCAAGCACGGTTTCTGCGTCGTCGGCCGCCGCGAACGCCTGGGCAGGATGCAGGACGGCACCTGGCGGGACGTGCTGCTGCTGGAGCGCAGGAGCTGCAGGACAGGCAGATGACACCCCCGGCTGACCCGCTTTGCCGCATCGCTTATCTCTCCTTGTTCCGTATATCTGAATAATGGATCCGGTCGTCGAACAGATACGGCGGGAATTTGCGGCGCAGGCCGACCCCGAGCTTCGGGAACGGTCGCAGCGGTTCTTCAAGGAGGAGGTCCGCTGCTACGGGATGAAGACGGCGACTGTCACCGCGATAGCAAAGAGGTACTGGAAGGAAGTCAAAGGCCGTGACAAAGAGGAGATCTTCCGGCTCTGCGAGGACCTCTACGGGTCGGGGATGATGGAGGAGGCGTTCGTCGTATCCACGTGGGCTCCGCAGCTCGCCGATCGCTACGAACCCGGGGACATCGCCGTCTTCCGGCACTGGATCGACACCTACATCTCGAGCTGGGCCGCCTGCGACGGGTTCTGCAACCATACCGTCGGGGACTTTATCGTCCGCTACCCGGAGCAGATTGCGGAGTTGCAGCGCTGGGCGCAGTCGCCGAACCGCTGGATGCGCCGGGCGGCGGCGGTTTCGCTGATCGTGCCGGCGAAGCGGGGGATGTTCCTTGCCGAGGCTCTTCTGATCGCTGACCTGCTCCTGGCCGACGCCGACGACATGGTGCAGAAAGGCTACGGGTGGCTCTTAAAAGAGGCGAGCAGGAAGCACCGGGACGAGGTCTTCGCGTACGTGATGCAGAAGAAGCGGGATATGCCACGGACGGCGCTGCGCTACGCCATCGAGCTGATGTCGAAAGAGATGCGGGCGGAGGCGATGAAGAAGGACTGGTGAGCGGCTCCGTCGTCCCGCTGTCCGCGACGGTATCCGGAGCTCGGGCGATCGCATGTATTCATGATCCCGGAGGGCAATTCTCCACCATGGATGTCATTGCGGCTCTCTGCCTGTTCCTCTTACCGATTGTCGCCGCAGCAATCGTGTTCATCCATATTCGCTGGAAGAAGATCGCCGGTTGGCAGGCGATCGGCACCGTGCTGATGTGGCAGCTCGCCGTCGGGCTGGGGCTCGGTCTCATCCGGGGAGGAATCGGGCACCTCCTGAGCCTGACCGGGTTGCTGCGTCGATCGGCTGGGCGGCAGGAAGTCCGTTCCAGCGCGAGGTCGGGATGTGGAACCTCGGCCTCGGTATCGTCGCCGTCCTCTGCCTGAAGTCCTGCAGCAAAGGGTTCTTCGCCGCGACCATCATCGGGACCGGGGTGTTCTTCGTCGGCGCCGGCCTCGGCCATCTCTATGAGCTCGTTGTGCACGGGAATACGGCGGCCAACAACGCCGGAGCCGGAATGTACCTGGATATCTTCTACCCGTTCGTGCTTGCAGCCCTGCTCGTCCTGTACCACATCCGAAGAAAGGAAGCAGGGGCTACAGGCGCGGCCGTATGAGACCGCGTAGGGTGATCGGTCTACCTGATTGCTCCGGATCTCTTTTCCGGGCAGCTGTGGCGTGTGCTGCCGTGAGCACGCCCGGGAACCGGGCATGGGCAAGGTATATATCCCATGCGGCAGGGAAAGGGGCGAGGTGAGAAGAATGCTGTTTGTCCTGTGGTACCAGTTCGAGCCTGAGCATACGCACCGGGTCCTGGAACTCTGGAAACACTTCCAGTTTCCGTCGGACGTAAAGGTGCACCATCGGTTTGTCCTGATCGGGAGGCACATGTCGGTAGCGGTCTTCGAGGCCGACGACGAGAAGTCCATCATGCGGATCACCGCACCGTTCAGCTCCTACGGCGTGGCGCACGTCGCACCCGCCATGTCGATCGAGGAAGCCGTCAAGATGGTATGATGCACGGGGGCGGAGAAAAGCCCACTCATTTTTCGAAGGTGAACGGCGGGAGCCGGAGGGTTCGGGGCGTCGTCAATGAAGGGTGAATAAATTTTCTTCATTTCAGCATAAAGGGGATATATATTGCTGATTCTTTAAAAGAAGGTTCAAGAATCGATACAAAAAAGCAAATCGTTTATATAATGGTGTTCCCAGAAGTGATCAGTGGTTCCCTGGTACGAACTCCTGACCCTGCTCTTCTTCATCGCCGCCGCTGCCGTGGCGCTCCTTGGGGCATTCGTACTCGGAAGAGATCCCGGCAGCCGCCTGCACCAGGTCTTCTTCCTTTCCTCGATCACCGGGTCGCTCTGGGCGTTCAGCGAGTTTATGCGGCTTGCACTGGAGAGTCCGGCCACTGCCGCAGGCTGGGCCGCGATGGGAGCTGTCTGGCCTGTTGATACCGCCCTTGCCCTCCACTTCATCCTCCTGTTTACCAGGAATCCGTATCTTCGCGGGCTTCGGGCTCCCTGGACGCTTGCTGCCCTTTACATGCCCGCCGTGGCGTTTACGTTTGCAGCATACTTCATGGGCACCGGGTACACCGATATACCTGCTGTCATTCTCCTGGCCTACGTCTGGACGCTCGTCTGTGCCACGCTTGCCTGGCTTCTCTGCATCCGGTATATGCTGCGGATTCCCGACGGGGCCGAGCGCCGGCAGGCCAGGCTGATCGCCATCGGCATTACCGTCCCGCTGCTCTCTGGCTTCTCTTATCTCGCATCAGACGTGGCGTCGTTCTTTGTATACTTCGAGCTTCCTGCGGTCACCGCGCTCTGGTATACGATCTTCGTCGGGTACGCCATCTGGAAGTACGGGCTCTTCGTCATCACCCCGGAGACGACGGCGGATACCATCGTCTCCACGATGAACGACGGTTTGATGCTCCTCGACGATGAGAACCGCATCGTCGAGACGAACGCCGCACTGACGGCGATGCTCGGGTGCGGCCGCGACGGGTCGGCCGGTGCTCTGGCAGGCACGCTCTTTGCCGACCCCGCAGAGGCCGCGAAGATACTCTCAGCCGTCCGGACGGACGGATCGGTTTCGGACTGCGAGACCGCTCTTGCGCAGCGGGACGGCCGGGTGATCCCGGTCAGCCTCTCCGGTGCAGGCATCCGCAGCGACGATGGAGCGTTTGCCGGCGCCGTGGTGATCCTCCGGGACATTGCAGAACGGAAGATGCACGAGAACGCTCTCCGGGAATCGAACAGAAAACTCGCTCTCCTCTCGAGCATCACCCGGCACGATCTCTTAAACCAGGTCATGGTCATCCGCGGCTACCTCTCCTTTGCGTCGGAGGATGCCCGGGATCCCGTTCTTCTCGACCGCCTCGCAAAATGCGACGCTGCGGCCGTGACCATTCAGCAGCAGGTCGAGTTCACCCGCGACTACCAGGACCTCGGCCAGCAGTCGCCGGTCTGGCAGAACATCTGCGCCGTCGTGGAGAGGGAGGCTGCTTCGTTTCGGAACTACCCGGTGACGATCCGCGCCGATACCGGTGGTGCACAGGTCTATGCCGATCCCCTCTTCTCCCGGGTCGTCTATAACCTCATCGACAACGCGCTCCGCCACGGCGGGGACGTGACCGCGATCACCTTCTCTGTCAGGCACGATAACGGCAGCACGTTCCTCTGCTGCGAGGACAACGGACTGGGGGTGCTGCCGGAGGAGAAAGACGGGCTCTTCCGGTGGGGCGTCGGCAGAAACACCGGTCACGGCCTCTTCCTCGCGCGCGAGATCCTCGCCATCACCGGAATGACAATCCAGGAAACCGGCTCGCCCGGCGAGGGGGCACGGTTCGACATGCGGGTTCCGGACGGCAACATCCGGCATGAAGGGGAAGACACCTGAAGGTTCCGGGAAGATATATCCGGGCATCCGTCCTCTCCCTGTGGGTGATGATGTGTGAAGGCATGGGACGCAGCGATCCTCGGAACGGCGATCATCTGGGCGGGAACGATTGTTGCCGCGGCGCTCCTGCTTGCCGGGACGGACTGTTTCGGTCCGCTCATCCCGATCCTCGGCGGCGGGGCGGCAGGGAACCTCATCGTTCTTGCAGGAGCGAGGAGCGCAGGAGAGTAAGCCCGCGGCCGCCGACCCTGGAGGCGACATATCCCAAGAGTTACTGGAGCGTGCAGTGAGAATGGCAGCAGAAAAGATCCCCTGTATCCGTATCGACGGTGCATCGCGTGAAGAATCGGGAGATGAAGCCGTCGAAGAGATGCCGGTGGCGTTCTTCGTCAACGGCCGGCATGCAGCGACGGTGCTGACGAGCCCGCATTACCTCGAAGAGTTTGCCACCGGCTACCTCTACACCGAGCAGATCATCAGAAGTCCTGGCGAGATCGAGTCGATCCGGGTCGAGAAGAACCGGATCAGCGTCCTGACGAAGGACCCGTTCAGGATCACCGGGCGGAAAAAGACCGTCCTCTCCGGCTGCGGGGGCGCCGTCTCCTATATCGATACGGAGAAACTCGAAAAGATCCGATCCGACTTCACCGTGACCCCCGCAGCCCTTACTGCCGCAGCATCAGGCCCCGCGGCGGGCGGGGATCTTGAGACGGTCTCCCTCGCCGGCACCGAGGGCGTGATTGCCTCGTTCGAGGACATCGACCGGCATACCGCTCTCGACCGGGTCATCGGCTACGGCCTGCGTGCGGGGATAGACTTTTCCGCGACCTTCGCCGTCACGACCGGAACCGTAACCTCTGAGATGGTGCGAAAATGCCTCGTCGCCGGGATTCCGATCCTCGCATCGACGGGCGGCGCGAGCGGCCTTGCGATCGAAATCGCGGAAGCGACGGGGCTCTGTCTCATCGGGCGTATCAGCGAAACCGGGTTGGTGGTCTACACGCACGACGAGCGGGTGGCGGAGCCCTGAAGACTGTCAGGCGCCCCGGGCAATCTCACCGACGGCGGCGATGAGAAGATCGATCTCCTGCTCGGTGGTGTAGAGCGCGATGCTCGCCCGCACCGCGCCATCGGGAAGCCCGAGGTATTCCAGGAGCGGCTGGCAGCAGTGGTACCCTGACCGCACCAGGATGTCTGCTTCCTCATCGAGGTGCTGGGCGATCTCGTGCGGGTGGAAGCCCTCGACGGTGAAGGAGACGACGCCGATGCGGGATGCCGGATCGGCGGGCGCGTAGACCCGGACACCGTCGATCGCGGAGAGCCCCCCGATGAGCCGCGTCGTCAGGCGCTCTTCGTGCCTGCGGATCTTCTCCATACCGATCTTCGAGAGGTAGTCTGCCGCAACCCCGAGCCCGATCCCGCCGGAAATATTCGGCGTCCCTGCTTCGTAGCGGCCGTAACCTTCCGCCGGGACGTAGCCGTCCTCCGTGACGGCCTCGACCATCCCGCCGCCGAGCATAAGCGGCTCGAGGTTCGGTTCGCGCATCCAGAGGACGCCGGTGCCGGTCGGCCCGAGCATCTTCTGTCCTGAGAAGCAGAGGAAGTCGCATCCGATCCGGGAGACGTCGACCGGCATATGCGGGACGGACTGCGCGGCATCAACGAGCAGCAGAACCCCGCGATCCCGGCAGATCCGGCCGATCTCCTTGATCGGGGCGACGACGCCGATGGCGTTCGAGGCGTGGGTGACGGTGACGAGCCGGGTCGTATCGGTGACGGCGTCTTCGAGCGCGGCGAGATCGAGTGAGTAGTCCTCGTTGATGCCGACGACGTCGAGCGCCACGCCCTGCCGGGCGAGCGCCCGCCATGGCAGCAGGTTCGAGTGGTGCTCGAGAACCGTGGTGATCACCCGGTCGCCCGGCTTCCAGCAGAGCCCCTGCGCGACCATGTTGATCGCCTCGGTCGTATTCTTCGTAAAGACCGTCGTCCCGTCTTCTCCGCCGATGAACCGCGCAACCTTCTCGTGGGCGTGCCAGTAGCGCTGCGTGGCGATCCGGGTGAACCGGTGCACGCCCCGGCCGACGTTGGCCCGGTAGCGGTGCTCGAACTCAACCTGCGCTGCTACGACCGGCTCGGGCGCAAAGCTCATCGCCGCCGAGTCGAGGTAGACGACGTCTCCGAGGATCGGGAAGTCCTTCCTGACGGCGTCGACGGAGAACTCCCCGGTATCGGTCGGGACTGCCGGTGCGGCGGGTTCGGGCTTCGCCGGCGCCTCCCGCCGCTCTTCTTCCGGCAGGGGACGCAGGGTGTAGTCGTCGTTGACGGCGATACCCTTCTCCCTGCAGACCTCGCGCATCTTCGGCGGCAGCGCCCGCCACCGCCAGAGCCCCCAGGTGCAGTAGGCCTCGGGCATCCCGGTCTTCGCCGCCCATCTCTCGAGGAAAGCGTCCCAGCGCCGGGTGAGGTCGGGGTGCATCACCCGGAGAGCCTCGTACTCGCTCTCGAGCATTGCCGGGCAGAGGAAGCACCCGATCCGCTCGAGCCCCTTCTCGTAGAGGGGGTTGATCGGAACCTTCCGCCACCAGAGGTAGAGGAAGACTTCGAGTGCCCGCCAGCTCCGGATCGGGGAGACGTTCAGCTGCAGGGGGTTCGCCGGGTTCTGGCTCGTTTCATCGAGGTCGGCGCGGTTCCAGGACTCGTACCACCGGTTCCCCTGCATCGTGACCGAGGGGCCGATCTCGGCGAGGTAGATCTTGAGCGGGTGGAGCTTTAAGAGTTTGCAGCACCAGCGGTGGTCCTTTCCGGGAGGGCCGACCTTCTCGACCGCCTGGAAGAAGTCTCCGGCTTTCCGGACGATCTCGACGCCCTGCGATTCGATGTACTCGAGCGTCTCGGGAAGTTCGATCCCGGTGTCGATGAAGAACGCTTTCGTAACACCGGCTTTCCGGGCGAGGTGGAGGACGGCGGCGCTGTCCTTGCCGCCGGAGAAGGATACGTTCGCGTTCGGCCGGTCGTGCATGTGCTGGCGGATGGTGCGGACGGCGGCCCGCTCGAGGTTTTTGAGGTGATAGCGGTTCCGCTCGACGGCAAGGCTCCAGTCCGGGTCTCTGAAGGTCTCCGGGGTCACCGGCGAGAGTTCCTTCACCTTGATATGCCCCTCCCGAACAATGCCGGTGCCGACTTTGCCCCGGTAGGTCACGATCACCGTCCCGTCGGGCGCCGGGGTTTGCAGGGGAAACCGTTTGCCGCCGATCCGCACCTTTCCCCTGCCGGCATCGAGGTGCTCCTCGAGGGCGACGATGCCGCGTGTTGCGTGCGGCAGAATTGAGAGGAGCGCCTCGGGCGCGATGTCGAGAGAGAATCTCCGCTCGACCGGGTCGAACGTGAGCCAGCCGAAGCGGTTCCCGTTCAGGATCACGAGGTCGGCGCGATCGGTGCCCCCGGTCTTGTTCAGGAGCACGATCTTCGGCAGGGGGACTACGCCGAACCGCTCGCGGACGAGCCGCGTGATGAGGTCCATGTCCGCTTTCAGTGCCGGGCGGAGATCGTAGGGTTGCAGGAGCGGGATCTGCCTTCCGTCAGCCCCGCAGCCGCACCGGCGGCCGATGAGGGGGACGTTGCAGGTATCGCACCAGTAGAGAACTTTTTTTACGGCCGGTTCACGCATCTCATAGATGAGGTACGCTGTATCAGACAATAAGAAGACCGGTGATTCAGGGAGGGAGCGGCTGCTCCGTCACATCCTCGCCTCCATCCTTCGTCGGAGGATCAGCCCCTCCAGGACCAGCGAGAACCCGAAGAGCAGGGCGATTGCGCTCACGACGTACACCAGCAGTTCCTCGACTGCATCCGGGGCTACGAGGATGAAGTGGGCGAAGATGAGCGAGGTGACGCCGATGCCGAGGCGTTTGTAGAACCCCTCCGGGACGGCGAGGCGGCCGTGGATGGTGCGCTTCAGCGACACGATGGCGCTTGCAAGCGCCCACAGCGCCAGAAGCAGGACGAAACTGGAGGCGACCCACTCAAGTTCGAGCGAGAACGAGATGAGTCCGACGATGAGGATACAGAGTCCGAGGAGCACTCTCCCGCCGGACACGACTCTGAGCGGCTGAAAGTGCAGCCCTCTCCCGATGACGACGAGAGCAAGCCCGAGAAGGCTCATACGGACGGCGAAGATGACGATCTCCTCGAATGATGAGAGCGGGTCGACGCCGATCAGCACCCCGATCAGCATCATGCAGAACCCTGCGAGGACCAGGACCTGCCAGGCCGCCGTCTGCGCCCGAACGCGTGAGGAAGTCTCCCCGCGAAGGGCGCTCTTCATATCCGTAATGACCGCAAGGAACGTGCCGCTGATCATAAAGACAAGCGGGGCGTCGTCGACCAGGTGGAGCACGGGGTGGCTTTTCGGGTCGTAGCGGTCGAGGTGCACCCGCCACTCGGCCGCTGTCTCGTGGACGTGGTACTGGCCTTTCCGGTAACTGGCGATCGTTCCCGGCGTCGGGAGATTGAGGGCGGACTTTGTCCAGCCGTCGTCCAGCAGCTCGGTCACCGAATCCTTCGCTACAGCCACTTCCCAGACGCCCTGGTGCAGCGGTTCGAGATAGTCGTCAAGCCGGGTCACCGTCTGCTTCTCCTCCCTCCGGAATGCTGTTTACATGGTGCGGGGGCTATCCGGATAGCCCTTTCGAAATCCGACCGCTCCTGGGCGGCCGGTAGCGCGGATCTCTATGCGGATACCTGCCAGAAGAGCCGGGCGATCTCCCTCCCCAGGTTTCGCATCGTCTCGATTCCCCCGGTGCCTTTCCTGACGACTGCTCCGTTCCGAAGATCGCTGGATTCGGTGCCTCTCCTCTCCGCATAAACCGCCACATGCCGTTCAGTGCCGGAGATCGGATCTAGCGCGGTGAGGATCAGTTCTCCTCCGGGCAGTTCCGCTGAGGGTATCGCGCCGCTGAAGTGCCGGACTGGATCATCGGATTGTACGTCTGTGTCTGGCAGAATACGGTATGTTCCGATGATTGTCTTCTCTGGGGCGCTGTAGAGCGATACCTGGATAGCCTCCGGAGGCAGATACGGGCTTTGTGTCCTGCTCCACAGGACGGACACCTCCAGAGATTCGCCGGGAAGCAGCGTATCGTTTGCTACGGACAGGGTGAGCTCCGGGTTGAGTGGAGGAGTGGATCCCGATACAATATGCGGAACGGCCGGAAGTATGAGGAGGAGTGCCACCGTGAGGAGAAGGGAAGGACTGTGACCTCGCCACCTTCCGATCGGCGCCATGAAGGGGGATTGTCTCTATCAATAGTAAACCTTTTCTGCTCTCCTGCTCCGACGGTGCTCCGGCGCAGAACCGGGTGCGCTCCTTACCACCGCTCGTATCGCACCAGATCGGAGAGGTCCTTCCTCACCTTTTCCCCGGGCTGGTCTGCCGGATACCCGAGCGGCGTGAAGACGACCGGTTCGGCGTCCTTTGGGATGCCCAGTACCTCACGCGCCGCGCCGGCATCGAATGCCGCAACCCAGTGGGTGCCGAGTCCGAGGCTTGCAGCAGCAAGGGTCATGTGGTCGACGGCAATGGCCACGTCAACATCGCTGTAGTTCTTCCCGTCCGACCGTCTCCATGCCCGGGCGGGAACGGTGCAGGCGCAGATGAGTATGGGCGCCTCCCAGAAGAACTCCTTTCCGTAGATCCGCCGGATCTCCTCCTCCCTCCCGGCGGTGCGGATCACGATGAACCGGAAGGGCTGCCGGTTTGCCGCGGTCGGCGCGAGGCGAGCCGCTTCCAGCACCTGCCGGAGTGCATCCTCTTCGACTGCATCCGGCCGGAACGACCGGACACTGTAGCGTCTCTTGATAAGGTCGAGGACATCCGTCGATTCCATGCAATCCTCATTGGTGCACGATGTATTGAGAGTATCGCGTCGGCAGGCGTGCAGGTCTCTCCCCGGCAACCGGAAGAGGTGCGCGATACCGTCAGGCACGGATCTTCCGGAGGAGCCAGGCCATATTCCGGCCGAGGTTCTGCATCGTCCTGATCCCCTCGGCGTCCTCTTCGACGTCGCCGGGCTCAAGGCCGATCCCGATGTTCCAGTAGGAGGAGCCCACGGTGAACATGTTGCTGATCCCGAAGAAGTGGTTGATTGAGTCGAAGGCGTGGACTGCTCCGGCGCGCCGGACAGCGACGACGGCAGCCCCGACCTTCCGGGTATAGAGCCCGCCGTTCGCGATCCCGACGTAGCCCGCCCGGTCGATGAGCGCCTTCGTCTCGGGCGAGAGATCAGCGAAGTAGGTCGGCGAGCCGATGATGATCCCGTCCGCGGCGATCATCTTCTCGATGCAGTCGTTGACGAAATCATTCCCGATGATGCAGCGGTTGTCCAGGTTTTCGAAGCATTTCTGGCAGGCGGTACAGCCGTGCACTGTTCTGCCCCCGATATGGACGAGTTCGGTCTCGATCCCCTCCTCTTCGAGGACGGCGAGGGCGCATCGGATCAGCTGTTCGGTGTTTCCTCCTGCTCGCGGACTGCCGTTGAATGCGACGACATACATGCTCGAAGTATCGGCAATCGGGATGGTATAGTTACCTGTGCCGATTCACATGCAATCCGTAAAGTATACAAACTCGTTCGTATATATGCGAACATATGCCCTCGCGATGCGTCAACAACCTCGGTGGCCGGGTCATCCTGAAGGATGCAACCGTCGACGAGGTGAACAGGTATGTTGCGATGAACTCAAAGGAGCAGTACATCCTCGTTCCGGACTTCGTCTTCCGGGACATCCGGGTGCTGCTCAAAAGCCCGATGCTGCTCGGGCTGAAGATCCGCAGGCAGAAAGTCCTTCTCCCTTTCACAAAGCCGTGCCCCGGCTACGGCACCGTCCTCTACGAGATCAATGCGACCGAGGACGATTTTGCGTACCTGCGTGCAAACCTGGCACGACCGGTGGAGGGCGAGTAAGGAGGGACACCCCTTCTCACGCTTCCCGCTCTGCGGCGATGCGGATCACCTCTGCCGGGCAGGCGATCTCGAATCGGGCGCCTCCGTCGGGAGAGCCGGTTTCGCGGATTGTTATCCCGGTGATGGCGAGAACCTCCCGCGCAAGGAAGAGCCCGAGCCCGGTGTTCTTTCCGGATCCATACGCGAAGATCTTCTCCTTCTCGCCCTCCGGGACGCCGACGCCGTTGTCCTCGCAGACGATGCGGCCGACGCCTCCCGTCTCTTCGAGGCTGAACCGGATGGCGGTGATCGTCTCCCCGTAGCGAACCGCGTTCTCGATGAGATTGACGAAGACCTTCTCGATGAGCGGGTCGGCGTAGATCTCGACTCCTGCAGGGACGGCGTTCTCAAGAGCGACCGTCCCAAGCGGCGTATACATCCGGGAACGCTCTACGACGTCCCGTATCTCGTGCCAGACAGGTGATGCCACGCCGATCTTCTGGTACTCCGCCGCAAACCGGATGGTGCGCGTCATCCGGTCGACGGCATCCTGTGCATTCGATACAAACTTCCAGGAGGTTTCAGGGTCAGAGTCCCGGGAGCCCGCGGCGAGCTCGAGGTATCCGTTCATCGCCATGAGTAGATTGAGAAGATCGTGCCGGGTGATGCTCGCCATCAGCTGGAGTTTTTTGTTCGCCTCAGAGAGCGCCTTCTCCACGCGCCTCCGCTCAGCGTTTTCCTGCGAAAGATCGTCGTTCGCGCGCTCAAGATCGGCAACTGCCCGCTGCAGCTCCCGGTTCACTGCATTGAGCCGCTCCTGCGCCTCCTGCAGCTCGACATTCTTCCCGACGGCGATCTCGTAGGTGGAGAGGAGGGTGTTGAGAATCTGCCGCCTGCCGGCGGACAGGGTATACATTCGGCCTGCAAAAAAGACCTCCATGCCCGGGTCGGTGCCGTCGGATCCTGCTCTGTCTGCCGTTCCGAGGATGCTCTCGAGCCGGGAGCGCACGAGGTCCGCCTCGCAGGGTTTGATGATGAAACTGTCTGCCCCCGCTTCAAGCCCTCGCATCACATCGGCAGGATCGGAGAGATGGGTGACCAGAATGACGGGAATGTCGCTGGTTGCTGTATCCTGCTTGATCCTGCGGCAGAGATCGTAGCCGTCCATCTCCGGCATGACGATGTCGGTCAGGATGACGGCCGGTCGATCGGCTGCAACCGCCTCCAGAGCAGCACGCCCGTCCGGTGCCATGCCGACCCGGTAGCCTTCCTTCTCGAGAATGTGGCGGAGATACTCGGCCTGGGTGCGGCTGTCTTCCACGACCAGTATCTTCATGCCCGGTGTCACGTTTTGCTCCTCCATATCATCAGTGTCTGCCACGCATCAGGCTGTCTATGATGTCCAGGAGATCCGGCTGCTTGAAGCCGGCCTTGACGATATATGCATCCGCCCCGATGGCAATGCCGTGGTCGCGGTCTTCCGGAAGATCGAGCGAGGTGACCAGCACCACCGGGAGCCGTGCAAGCCGGGGATTCGCCCGGATCTTCTCGGTGAGCGTAAACCCGTCCATCACGGGCATATCCACGTCAGAGATGACGATATCAAACTCATGCTTCTTAAGGATTGCGAATCCTTCCATGCCGTCGGCGGCCGTCTCAACATAATATCCCGCCCGTTCAAGGAGATTTTGAAGAAGAGACCGAGATGTTACCGAATCTTCGACGACAAGAACCGACCGGCGGACCTTCCCGGTAGGCCCGGCCGGCAGGGGCGACCGTTCGGCCGCAAGCGCCTCCTGAACGAGTTCGAGGGGGTCGAGAACCAGTGCCACGTTCCCGTTGCCCAGTATCACCGCGCCCTCGATAAGCCTCACGCACCGGAGCTGGCTGCCCAGCGGCCTGACGACGATCTCCTGGACGCGTATCACCTCGTCGACCATACACGCGATCCGGCCGGCACCGTGGGAGAGAATGACGACGGGAATCTGCTCGTGCCGATCGGAGAGGGGCGATGCACCGGCCGCTCCCAGGGCTTCATGCAGTCGAATCGCTTCTATCACTTCGCCCTGGAACCGGATCGCCGGCCGCCTGTCCTGCTGCAGGATGGCCTCCCGCCGCACCCGCGACACCTGCCGTACCGACTGCATGGGAACGACGTAGATCTGCCTCCCGGAGCGGACGACAACCCCGCGCAGGGTTGCAAGGTTCACCGGCACCGCCAGGGTGAACGTCGTCCCCTCACCGACGGTCGATACAACACCGACCGTTCCGCCCAGGCGGGTGACGCTCTCCTCGACGATCGACAGGCCAAGCCCTCTCCCCGAGATCTCGGTTACGAACGGGCTTGTGGAGAGCCCTGACCGGAAGATGAGCCGCATCGCCGCATCTTCGGTCAGTTCCCCCGCTTCATCGGCACCGATAAGGCCTTTTCCAACGGCTGCACGCCTGACCACCCTGCCGTCGATACCTCTGCCGTCGTCTGCGACCTCGATCCGGACGCTGCTTCCGGTAAGGGGGGATATCCATATCCGGATGGTGCCGGCCGGCGGCTTTCCGTGCTGTACCCGGGTTTCCGGGCGCTCGATCCCGTGGTCGATGCTGTTGCGGATCAGGTGGCGGAGCGGGTCCGCTACGGCCTCGAGGATACGGCGGTCGACCTCGACCTCGCCCCCTTCGACGATAAACTCCACTGCTTTTCCGGAAGTGCGGGAAAACTCCCTGACAAACCCGGAGAATGGCGTGAGTATGCTTGCGATCGGCACCAGGACGGCATCGTGGATCAGGTCGGAGATCTCCGACGTGCTCGCCTCGAGCGCAGACCGGTCGAGCTCGGTTCCGCGCATATGCGACCCGAGGTCGTGCTGCAGGAGGCGGACGAACTCCCGGTTATACTCCAGAAATTCCATTGTCCGCTCGAGCGGGAGGACGAAGGCTGGTGGGAGGGCCGCCCCCGTTGTTTCGGACGTGGCTTCGCGCAGCTGGCGGAGGTCATGACCGACCTGGGCGTAGTTCCACTGCCAGAGAGAGAACCGGGTGAACATATCCTCGAGTTCGAGCATCCGCTGCGTGAGGAAAAGCCGGGTCGTGAGGAGGGCGTCCGCCCCGGCGATCAGCCGGTCGAGTTTATGGGCGGCTATCCTGACCGTTCCCCGTTCTTTCGGCTCCGGAGCCGTATCTTTTTGTCCCGGATGAGCCATCTGCCCGGGCGACGGTCCTGCTGCCGCACCGACGGATTTTCCCCCGTCGAGGAGGAGGCGGGATTCGCGGAGCATGGCGATCACCTCCGTCGTCGGCACCGACGGGTCGTCCGCCCATGCAAGAAGCATCCTCACGACCGTTACCGCCTGGTGGAGGCGATCGTAGGTCTCCGCATCGGGCGGTGTCCCGCCCTGCTTCATGAGCGCAAAGATGTTCTCAATGTTCTGGCAGACGGACTCGATAGTCCGGAGATTGACCGCGCGGGCAGCCCCCTTCAGGCTGTGGGTCTTGCGGTATACCGACTCGATCAGCGGCAGCCCGGCCGACGCCCCCGCCCGCTCGAGCTCGACGAGGCCTTCGGTGATCGCATCGAGGTATTCCTCCGCCTCTTCACGGAAGGTCTCAAGGAGCCTTCTCTCGAATTCTTCGTCGGATCCGGTCATTACACCCGCACATCAGACATTGTACTGCTGGGAGATCTTCTGTAAGCGGACGCCGAGTTCGTGCAGATCCTCTGCCGTGTTCTCTGCTTTTTTGGCAATTTCAAGGTTATTCTGGGCGGCATCGCGGATGTTCTCCATCGCAAGCGAGATCTGGTCGACCCCGGCGACCTGCTCCTGGGTCGAGGCCGCAATCTCGACCGCTTCGTGGGAGGAGTCGGCGATCGACCGGGTGAGCACCTCGATCGCCTCCCGGGCATCGCTGGTCAGGCTGACGGCGTTCGCCATAGACCGCGCGCCCTCCTCGGTCGAGGTCATCGTCGAGGAGACGCCCCGCTGGATGTCGGTGAGGATGACCCTGATGTTTGCGGTGGCCTTCTTCGACTGCTCGGCGAGGTTATGGATCTCGTTTGCGACGACGGCGAAACCCCTGCCGTACTCGCCGGCCTTCGCCGCCTCGATGGAGGCGTTCACCGCAAGCAGATTGGACTGTTCGGAGATGTCCGTCACCGTGGCGATGATCTCCCCGACCGCCTGGCTCTGCTCGGAGAGCTTGATGACGTTCATCCTGATAGTGTCCATCTGCCGCTGGATCTGGGTGATGCCGTTCATCAATTCCCGGATCGACTTCTGGCCGTCCTTCGAGACATCGAGTGCGGTCATCGCCTTTTCAGAGACCTCCTTTGTCTTCTGGTTCACGACATCGGTCTTTTGCCTGACGCCCTCGACCGCCTCAGAGGTCTCGTTCACGGTCGTTGCGGTCTGTGAACTGGCCTCGGAGAGCTGGGCGGTGACCTCGAGGATCTCGCTCGATGCCGACGAGAGGACAGAAATTCCCTCGTACAGCTCTTCGGTGATCAGTTTCATCAGCCGCGAGAGTTCGATGCCGACGGTGTTGAGTGCGTCGCGGTAGGCCACAAACTCACCGGCGACCGGGATCGTCTCGTCGAACCGTGCGGTGAAGTCGCCGGAGGCGTAGTACTTGGCAAGCCGCATCGCCTCGTTCACCGGTTCGGTGATCGTCTCGAGCGTCTTGTTGAACCCGGCGATGATCATCCTGTATCCGCCGTGGAACGCATTTTCGTCCCCGCGCACCGAGAGGTCACCGGCACGGGTGGCGTTGGTGAGTTTGATCGTCTCTTTGTGGAGGTGGTCGAGCGACTGGACCATCATCTTCAGTGCCGGCCGGATCTCGTCGCGCTCGTCGGTGACCGGGAACTCCTGGACGTATTCGCCCGCCGCTATCTTTCTGATGTTCCCGACGACGTTGGTCTGAAGGTCCTCGGCGAACTCGTCCATCGTTGCCGCCATGATCCCGATCTCGTCCTGCCGGTTGATGTTGAGCCGGGTCGAGAGATGGCCGTTCCGGAGATCTTTGAGCATCACCACGACCCGCTGGAGGGGGTCGGAGATCGAGCGGCCGAAGAGGACGGCGATAAGCGCGCCGATCGCGATAAACGCCGCGACCACGATCAGTATGGTGTCCCTGATGGTGTCGATGGGGCCGGCAAAGTCGGAGAGCTCTGCACGCGAGACGATGTACCAGTCGAGCGGCTCGTAGTAGGTGTAGGCATCGATGATATCGGTTTCGTCCACCCGGTGCGGGATGGTGCCGACTTTGTCTGCAAACATCTCCTGGATGTAGCCTTCCCCTGCCCAGTTCTCGCCTTCACTTGACGGATGGATGAGCACCTCGCCTGCGCTGTCGACGACGTACATATAGCCGTGCTGGCCGATCACCGCGTCCCGGATGCTCTCCTTCACGACGTCCAGAGTCTCCTGCTCCTCCGTGCCGACGTAAAGGACACCGATCGTCCTTCCGCCGGCATCTTTTATCGGTTCGTATGCAGTGACGTATTTTGTCCCGAAGAGGTCCCGCGTCCCGTAGTACGTCTCGCCCTGGTTGACAACCACGTCGTAGACGTTGTACTTCAGCTCCGTTCCGGCAGCCCTGGTGCCGTCGCTTCCGATGACGTTGGTTGAGATACGGACGGCGTGGTTGCCGTCATAGACCTGGAAGATCGTCGCCGTGCCGCCGACGAGGTCCTGGACCTGATCGACGATCTCGAAGTTTTCGTTGACCACGTACCGCTTTCCGTCCGCGTCCACCAGCGTGAGGTTTCCGTCGATGATCACGGGCGTACCCCGTGCGTAGAAGTTCTGCCGCAGGACATTGAGATCGCTGTTCACCTTGTTGAGGGTGAGCTTGTAGACATCGTTGGTCCACCCCTTCACGTCGTGCACCTGCGTCTCGAGCAATGTCTCGATCTGATCGTTGATGACACCGCTCGCACTGGTGTATGCCACCAGCCCGAGCAGGAGCGTCGGGATGATCGCCAGGAAGAGGCTGATGACAAGGATCTTTGTCCCGACTTTCATATTGGAGAAGAATTCGAACATGGTCTGATCCGTCCCATCCGGTCGGCGCGTGCGTTGATAGTAGTCTGATTATCTTCTCGCGGTAAAAAAGGATCCTTTTTTTCTGGGCGTTTTGAGTGGCGCTCCATTAAATTCTGGGGATATTCCGGCAGATTTCCCGATCACTGTCGGGAATCGTCGATTACCATCCGCGGATCTGCGAGGATTGCTGCGGCGTCGAGGACGGTGAGCTGCCCGTCCGCAACACCCATGATGTACCGTTCATCGATGAGGTCTTCTCCGGGCTCCGCCGGGGCGAGGTCGTCCGTCGGCACCGTTCCGATGTCGGTGATGTAGTCGGCGAGGATGCCGAAGGTGATCCTCCCGTCGGTCAGCACAATGACCCGGTTCAGGTCGGTCAGCCCCTTCTGTGGAATGGCAAAGAGGATCCGCAGGTCGACGAGCGAGACGATTTCACCCCTGACCGCACAGATCCCGGCGATGTACTCCGGCGTCCCGGGAACCGGTGTGATCTCCCGGATGATGAAGACCTCCCTGATGTACTTCATCTCAAGAGCGTATCTTCGGTGGGCAAGCCGGAAGATGAGGATATCCGCGAGCACGGCCTCGCGCGGTTCTTCCTCCGGCAGGGCGAGTTTCGCCGCCCGCTCCGCCAGCACGGCCATGACCCGCTCGGCGTCCTCCCCATCGCCGCCGGAAGGAACCGTCACCTGCCGCCCTCCGCTGCCCCGGAACTCCGGCGGACGGCAGCCCGGAGAGTCTCTGCATCTGCCTCTGCGAGGAACGCGCCGATATCGCTGATGATGACCGTCCCGCCCTCGGTCACCGCCGCACCGGGGACGGCGATCTGCTCCTGTCCGTTCCCGAGCCCGACGTTTCCCCGGACGCCGGAGGTCTCGTCCACCCAGAGGGCGGCACGCCCCCGGCCGTGCCGGACGACGATCAGGGCATCGGTGAGCCGCGGGGGGCGCTCCGCAGACCCGAAGCGTGCCCGGAGCGAATAGACCGGAACGGGACTGCCGTGAACGTCGATGGCTCCGACCTCGCCCCCATGGCAGTCCCATCCCGGGATGAACTGCACCATTCTGACGACGGCCTGGGTTGCGGCAAGCGGGATTGCGCACTCGATCCCCTCGACGAAGAAGAACAGGAAATGCTCGCGATGAACCATCGGATAGTGGAAGATTGGCAGGAACTTCCTAAATAGGTTGTGGAGTGTGGCCGCCCGGGCGCGGGATCCCGCTACCGGCGAGGAAGAACTCGCACCGTGATCCAGAGGCCGAAGACGATCTTGGTGATGACGTCGAGGATGCCGTAGAGCACCGCCCCGACGGGGGTGGTAATGATCCCAAATCCGGTCGGCGCCAGGATCCAGACGACCGGAAAGAGCGTCCAGAATATCAGGATGAACCACATGACCGGCCTCATGCCCGGCTCCGTCCTCCCCGTCCCGGCGAAGAGGGTGTAGAGGAGGCCTGCATATGCTGCGCTGCTGAAGGCAAAGAACCACCACCGCTCCGGTCCGGTGAGGAAGCTTGCCAGGAAGCCGCAGAACATGACGAGCCCGGTGAAGAGCGCGACCTCGAGTTTGGTCAGTATGGGCTTGCCGGCGAGATAGGCCACGTCGAGCGTCAGGATGCTGCAGCTTGCGATGTAATAAAGCCACCGTGTCCAGTATATCGGCTGCCCGTCCGCCGCGACGGACGTCCCGAGGGCGAGCGCCATCGTGACGTACGAGATCGTCGTGATAAAGCAGACGAAGATATCGGAGCCGTATAAGACCTCGTACCCGGGCCTGCGCACGTTGAGCACCACAAAGAGCAGGGTGGCAAGCCCGAAGATCACCGCCCCGGCCCAGAAGACCAGCATCTCTTCACCAGCCATGACCATTCACCGCATGCATCATGCCTGCCCGGCCAGATAAGGATAGCGGCTACCGGTGCCGCCCGCATCTGACCGGCTGATTGATACGGTCCGGGCACCATACGGCACCTATGAAGGTGCTGGTCGTCATGGGCAGCCCGCGGAAAGGCAACACTTACCGGGCGGCGGAACGAATCCGGGAGGCGATGCAGTCGTCCGCATCGCCGGTCGTGTTCGAGTACCTGATGCTGAAGGATGCCGATCTTGCACAGTGCCTGGGCTGTTTTCTCTGCTTTGAGAAGGGCGAGGAGCGCTGCCCCCACAGGGACGACGCGGCGGCCATCGAAGCGAAGATGCACGAGGCCGACGGCGTGATCTTTGCATCTCCGGTCTACGGGATGAACGTTTCGGGGCTGATGAAGGTCTTCATCGACCGGCTCAGCTACATCTTCCACCGCCCCCGCTTCTTCGACAAGCATGCGCTCCTCCTCGTGACCACCGGCGCGCTCGGGGAGAAGGACGTCCTCGACTATCTCAATCTTGTCGCCGGCATATGGGGTTTCTCCGTCGCCGCCCGTGTCGGGATTGTCACGTCGCCGGTCATCGCCGCGCGGCAGGCGCGGAAGAACGAACAGAAACTTGAAAAGGCCGCACAAGCATTCGCGGGCGCCCTTGCCCGCAAAGCGCGGCCGTCGCCCGGGCTGCGGGACGTCATCGTCTTCCACGGCCAGCGGGGAACGTTTGCCGAGCTCCGGGAGCACGCGCCGGTTGATTATGCCTACTGGAAGGATATGGGCTGGCTCGAACCAGGAAGGCGCTACTTCGTCGATGTACCGATCAACCCGGTCTACGACGTGATCGGCCGCGTTGTGGAGTGGCAGGCCCGGCGGCAGGTCAGGCGGAGCCTTGCGGAGGCGGGGTGACCGGTCAGAACACTGCCCTGCAGACGTCGGTGCGGTCGCTCTCCGGTGAATACTCGTTCTCCTGCTTCGGTGAAAGGCCCTCTGCCCTGAGCGTCATGTCCAGGTATTCGATCCGGACTGGCGTGACGCGGATACCATAGAGTGTCTCCGGGATACTGCGGGCATCCAGTCCTTTTCGCCGCCGGCACGCCTCCACGCCCTCGCGAAATATCGCCGACCCGTGCCTGCCTATCTCGCCGATCCCGGTCACCTGCATCCCATTGATCTTCTCCCAGCCGATGAACCGGGTGTGAATCGCCACCGAGACCGCCGGGTTCCGGCTGATCTTCTCGACCGTTCTCCCTCCCTCGGTCAGGATGTAGAGCGTCGTTCCCGCCGGAAAGAATTCGGGCTGCAGATGCCCGCGGGATGTTCATCGAACAGGTGGCAATGACGCACATCCCCTGTGTTGCCAGAAAGTCGACGATCCGCTTCTTCGAGGTCGGCAGGGGAGAGTGTCTGCGGTGTCATAGCAGGGGCATCAACGCCCGGATGGGTGCAGAGTCAGCCTTCCCGGCTACGGTGTCTCCGGGCTATCATGAGCAGTTCGTGGAAGAACCGGTCGCGGATCTGCTCCAGGCGGAGGGCTTCGCTGATACCGACGGGGCAGGTGTCCTGCAGCCTGCACCGTGCCGGCTCCACCTGCAGGACGTAGGTATTGATGCGCTGCTCCCAGAACCATCCGGCGCTCCCATGCTGGATGTACGGCGGATCGATGGCGGCGACGCTCCGGAGATCGCGCTGCAGTGCACGACCGGCCTCGCTCTTCCGGATACAGACCGCCAGATACGCGATACGGTATAGAACGTCGCTGAGCGTGTCTGCATAATCTGCCAGCGGCTCGAGATTGTGCAGCTCCGGCTGCCGTTCGTGCACGAAATGACCGTAGCAGCTCTGCAGGGTAAAGCAGTGGGGGACGAGCGAGAACTCCCAAAGGAGCCCGATCAACGGCGGGTCGATCGATCCGTCGCCCATTGCGGCGCGGAGCCCCGCTTGCGCAATCTGCCGCTCGGTGTCGTACGCCGGGTCGTCGGTGAGCGGCCTGGCCTCCTCGAAGGTCTCCATAGTATATGAAAGAAACGCCGTATCCGGTAAAAAACCTGTTTAGCGCAGCAGGCCTGGAGTTCCGCAAAAAAAGAGGATCAGGATTCTACGTCCAGATCGACCTCGATGCCGCCCGAGGCGGCGAAGACGAGGTTGTAGATGAACGCCGCGATTGCGCCTCCGATGAATCCGCCGATCGCCCAGACGATCACCGAGACGATGATGCCGAGGATGCCCGCCCCGATAGCAACGAGGATGCTGGCGTCAATTGCCGGCGCTGCTCCAATCACGGCCAGAATTCCGGCGATCAGCCCGTACAGGGCGCTCAGAATGGCAAAGAACCAAGCGACCGACCACACACCGAGATGTTTTACCTTTACTCTCTCTTTCGTCATCTGCATCACCTTATGGACACTCGCAAAACATATGTCCGGTATTATAAAGCTATCTGAATATTTGTGAGGGTCGCGTGCCGCGTCAGATCTGGTGCGGTGGTCTTCCGTTCCATCGTGGCATGGTCGTGTGCGTCTACGGTCGCTCCCGGTTCAAGAAACTGCAGGGGCGATCGCGGGTACTGCTCCAGCATATACCTGATACTTGATCTCAGAGAATCCGACCGAAATTACGGTATCCACCAACCCGCGTTCATGACAAAAAACGCCTATGAGGCCGCGTTCGGCCACAGGCTCAACCGATGAAAATACTCATCTCGTTATAGCCCAAGCCGAGGGCGTGGGCAGAGGAGGTTGAGGGTATTTTAGGACCTGGATCCTGTCCAAAAAACTAACGCATTTTGCCATTGAAGGCCATACTGTGTCACGAACACGGATGTGAAATTGACCTTCGAGGCAATCCCTCTGTCCACATCCCTGTGTGATGACGTATGAGAGAAAAAGCCTGTGGATTAGATCTCCACAAGAAGTTTATCGTCGCCGCTGTTGTCGATCAGGACGGTACAGTGGCAGAACAGCGATTCAGCCGGACGCAGACCGATTTGCTTCTGCTGAAGGACTGGGTCAGTTACCACGGCTGTGAGGTTGTAGCCTGTGAATCCACCAGCGATTACTGGGTACAGGTCTACGACCTGTTTGCAGGGCAGATCCCGGTAATCGTCGGAAATGCCCGGGATATCAAGGCACTCTCGCACAAGAAGACGGACAGGATCGATGCCGTCTGGATCGCCAAGTTGGCACTGCACGACCTCATTCCCGCCTCCCGGGTTCCCGACCGGGAGCAACGAGATCTTCGCGCGCTGATCCGGTTACGGAAGTTTCTGGTTGAGAAACGAACCGATCTCAAGAACCAGGTGCACCATATCCTCGACTCCTGCCTGTTCCAGCTCGCAAAGGTCTTCAGCGATATCTTCGGCGCAAGCGGAATGGTTGTCCTGACCGGCATCACCGAAGGGAAACCTGTCGAGGAGATCCTTGCCTCTCTTCCGAAACGAACCCAAAAGCGGGGTGAAGAGATCCGCCGTGTTCTGGAGACAACCCTGTCAGAAACCGCGATCGTCCGGCTGCAAACCTGTCTCGCTCTCATCAAAGAGATGGACAGCCAGATCGCGATCATCATGCAGCTGGTGCACCAGTGTGTCACCGGAAAGAAGCGGCTTATCCGGATCCTGACCTCAATGCCCGGGATCGGGTACCTCGCCGCGGTGACTCTGATCGCCGAGATCGGGGACTTCACCGACTTCTCATCCGGGGACAAACTCGCCAGCTGGGCGGGACTCGTCCCGACCGTGCATCAGTCGGCCGATCATCTCCGGATGGGATCGATCACCAAACGGGGCTCCCGGACGCTTCGGTGGATCTGTGTCGAGATCGCTCACGCGGCAGTTCGAACCCGGTCGTCACGGTTTTACGCGTTCTTCACCAGGAAGGTCGGGCAACTCGGGTTCGGTAAGGCGATTGTTGCTGTGGCGCGCAAGATCCTCACGATCCTCTGGCATCTGGTGGTGAACGACGAGGAATACGAAGAGCAGGAGGGGAACCGGAAACGGGAGATCCGGATACCAAAAGCGAAACAACCGAAGTTTCTGACACTGAACGAGATGCTCAAAGTGCTTGCCGAGGCGAACATCTTCCTCAAACAATCAGATCCGCATGGAGGTGGGTGACACCCTCCGTCGTATTTTCATGTGAACGGCGATGTGCCGGCCGGTCGGCACAAGCATACCAATGTAAATAGGGCAGGCACCCACCGCCATCACGGGGAGGAAAGGCCGGGAATTTTCTGGGACTCCGATCCCGATCTGTGAACATGGCCCATCTCTCAACCGGAGGCATACGTGCGTCCCCGAACGCGGCTAGGAAAGTGCCTCCGAGGTTGACAGTTCCTCCCCACATGGAGGTCGAACGATGAGGTCGAACGACAAAGTAGTCTGTGGCGTTGACGTTCACAAAAAGTTTCTTGTCGCTGCCCTGATCACCGCCGACGGAGACAGCATCTTCGGACGCTTCACCAACAGCCAGTCCGGACTGCTGGAACTGCTCCAATGGCTGCTGCAGTATGGCTGCCAGCTCGTTGCCGCTGAATCGACCGGCGTCTACTGGTATCCCCTGTTCCTTGCGCTAGAGGATCACATGGAGGTCATAATTGCCAACCCGCGCCAGATCAAGGCAATCCCGGGCAGGAAGACCGACCGGAACGACGCCCAGTGGATCGCGGAGCTTGCCCGGAACGGTCTGATCAAACCGTCCCGGATCTTTCGGCGGGATGACCGGGAACTGCGCAAACTCACCCGGGCACGGCACAAACTCATTCAGGAGAGAACCGATCATGTCAACCGCGTTCACCAGATCCTCGAAGCGGTGGGGATCCATCTGGCATCGGTGGTCTCCGATATCTTCGGCAAAGCAGGGCAGTTTATCCTGCGCAGCCTCCTCGATGGAGTCGCGATCGAGGAGATCGTGGAACGCATCCCTGTTGCCCGGATCAAAAAGAAGAAGGAAGCTCTCCTTGATGCACTGCACACCCATCTCGGCCCGGTCGACCGAGTTCTGCTTGAACAGCATCTGGAGATCATTCAGGTGATCGATGCAAAGGTGGCGGAGATCGACACCGAAGTGATCGCCGGGTTCGTCGATCGGCGAGATGACCTTGAGATCCTCATCTCGATCCCGGGGATCGGGGTCACCTCCGCGGTCACCATCCTTGCCGAGATCGGGAACTACCGTGACTTCCCCTCTGCAGAAAAACTCGCAGCCTGGTGCGGGATTGTTCCTTCTGTTTACCAGTCTGCCGACACTCTCAGGACAGGGACGATCACGAAGCAGGGTTCCCGGCAGCTGCGGTGGATCCTGGTGGAAGTTGCACACGCGGCAGCACGAACCAAGCACTCCGCATTGCACCGCTACTTTATGCGGTTGAAGCGGCGGATCGGCTACCTCAAAGCAATTGTCGCCCTTGCCCATAAAATTCTCCGCCTGCTCTGGCATCTTTTGATGAACCGGGAATTCTACGAGGAGTCGCATCGTCCGGAAAAGGTGAAGGGGGATCTCCTTGAGGACAAAAACCTGCACCGGCGGGAGCGCAGTGCGATTGCCCTCCTGACTCGACTGAATTACGTGATCACAAAGCCCCGGAACGACATTGAGTTTAAAGGAGTGCAGGGAGGCTAATCCCTGCCCTATTTACATAGGAAATAACCTGGGGAGAAGATATCCGTTATCGGGCTCTGGTGAAGCCCTATTCCGGCTGTCATGCTTCCCGGACGAGATTGGTGCCTGACCTGGCCGGTTCCCGAAGTTTTCTCACGCATGCCCACATGCCGTGGACCGTGGCGGCTATCGCCATGGGGGTGGGGCTGACGGGGAGGTGTTTTCCCCTCCCCTGTCTCCCGCGAAGATCCACAGACATCGTCAACCCCACCCCACCCGGCCTCCGGCCTCCTCCCCCTCCCCCGCCCCCAGGGGCGGGGGCAGTCATGGCGATACCCAATGGGAAGCCGTGCTCCCGAATACTCCGGATTGCGGTCATCCGGAGCAAGAGATGGGACCTCATCAATTGCCTGGACCCCCCCCGATAGCACCAGGAATTTCGGTGCGCCCATAGGACACGGTAGCGTGTATGGGGGCTTCCTCCCTCCCCTGTCTTACGCAAAGATCCGCATACTTCACCCGCCCCCAGGGGCGGGGGCAGTCATGGCGCTACCCAATGGAAAGCCGTGCCCCGGGGTGCAATCAATCGGGAACTCCCGGACGCGATCGCAACAACGGGAGTATCAGTTGTTTCGTAGGGCGCTACCCGATCGCGTCGGGGGATACCTCCTCCCCTGAACCACCCATGAAGATGTCCCGCACGCATTCTCAAAAGCAGTACCGCAAATATGGTCGGACTTTTCCGAAAGACAGTGTCAGTCCTCGTCCGAGCACTCCCCTGCTCCCTCTGCATATTTTTCACCAATTCATGGAGGCATCTCCTGAAAGCATCGGGTCTGCATTATTTGCATCGTATATCTCCAAAGCAATGAAAATTCTCCCGGGAGGAAAGGGATATATGTCAGGTAATTTAATTATCGCCTGCTGCCAACATTCAGTCAATGAAAGGGAATTCTCTGATGTATGCGCTGCAATTTGTAACGGGGGCGATGATCATTCAAATGCTGATTCTTGCCGTTCCTGCACAATTCGCAGCGCTTCCCCTGCCCGGCATTGCCCCGGGCATTCTGGGAAACCCGTTGAACGTCCAGAGCCTCACGGCGGTTCAGGCTCTCCTTTTTCTGATCTTCGACATCGCCGGGGGACTCGGGTTCATTGCTCTCGTCAATAAAAATGGGGGCGATCTCTTTCAGAGCGGGGTGTAGCCCCTCTTCCGCTCCCTCTCCCGTGAGGGGGGCGATACCGCAGGGTTTCCGGAGAAAAAACGATCCCTATTTGCGATAGCAGACACAACACTCTGGTGATTATCGTGGGAATCAAGGAATGGGTTGTACCGCAGGATCGGATCTTTTTTGACCTCCTGGACCGGCAGGCGGAGACGGTGACACAGGCGGCGGCTCTCCTGGTCGATATCGTCGAGAACTACACGGACGTCAAAGAGAAGGTTCGGCGGATGAAGGATATCGAGCACGCCGGTGACGAGATCACGCACGAGATCTACGAACACCTGAACCGGACGTTCATCACGCCGCTTGAGCCTGAGGAGATATCCCGCCTTGCCTCGGCGCTGGACGACATCCTGGACTACATAGACGGCACCGCCCAGCAGATGTACATGTACAGCATCCCCGAGACGGACGAGGCGATGGTTGAGCTTGCAAAACTGATCCAGCTCAGCGCCGTCGAGGTCGAAGGAGCCGTCAAGGGCATCAGGACGATCAAGGATCCGAAAGGGATTGAGGAGCGGTGTATTGAGGTGAACCGTCTCGAGAACATCGCGGACGGGGTACTCGGGCGCGCCATCCGCGACCTCTTCACGACGAAGGACGCGATCACCATCATCAAGCTCAAGGACGTCTACGAGAATCTCGAGGTCGCCACCGACAAGTGCGAGGATGCGGCCAACACCCTGAGCGACATCGCTATCAGGCATTCCTGATACCTATGGAGATTGTTATCCTCGTAGGAGTAGCGCTTGCACTGCTCTTCAACTTCGCCAACGGGCTCAACGATGCCGCGAACTCCATCGCCACCATCATCGCCACCAAGGCGCTCACGCCGATTCAGGCGGTGGTGCTGGCGGGTGTCTTCAACCTCGTCGGCCCCCTGCTCTTCACGACGGCTATCGCAAAGACAATCGGAAAGGGCATTGTTGACCCGACGTTCCTCACCCCGCCGCTCATCCTGGTTGGGCTTATCGGCGCGGTTCTCTGGGTGCTCATCACCTCGTACTTCGGCATCCCGGTCTCGAGCAGCCATGCGCTCATCGGCGGTCTCCTCGGCGCAGGGATAGCCGGTGCCGGGGTATCGGCGATCCTCTGGCCAACCGCAGAGGCCGTCGAGCTCGTTGCCGTTTACGGCCTTGCCGGTGCAGCGCTCGGGGCGGTCGTTCTCGCGGCCCTTGCGCTCCGCCACGGGGAGAAGGTTGGCACATACGTCGGCCTCGGTATCCTGATCGGGCTGACGCTGACGTTTCCGCTCCTCATCGCCACCGGTGTCCTGGAGATCAGCGGGATTCTGGCCGTCCTCATCTTCATCGTCGTCTCGCCGATGCTCGGCCTGATATCGGCGTTCGTCTTCTCCCTCGTCGTCGTCCGCACTGTCCGGAATCACCCGCCCCGGCGGCTCGGCGGTATCTTCCGCAACCTCCAGATCTTTTCGGGCTCGTTTCAGGCGATCGGCCACGGGAGCAACGACGCCCAGAATGCCATGGGGATCATCACGGCGCTGCTCCTGGCCGGCGGGCTGCTCACCGAGTTTACCGTGCCGCTCTGGGTCATTCTCGCCTCGTCCCTCGCTATCTCGCTCGGAACGCTCCTCGGCGGGTGGCGCGTCATCGATAAGATGGCGAAGAAGATCACCAAAATCCGGCCCTACCAGGGGTTCTGCGCCTCGACGTCCGCCGGTGCCGTCCTCTCGCTGATGACCAGCTTCGGCGTGCCGGTCTCGACGACGCACGCCACGACCGGTGCGATAATGGGTGTCGGTGCGAGCCGCGGCTACTCTGCAGTGAAATGGGGCATCGTCCGCGAGATCGTCGCGGCATGGATCCTGACGATTCCGGCGGCGGCGATCGTCGCCGGGCTCTGTTTCCTGGTCTACCAGGCGATCTGGCTATAAGCCGGATTTCAGGACTCTTTTCCTTTTACTTCTTCCCGGTAGTAGCGGCAGAGGTCGCACAGAAAACACTCCTCGTGCTTCGGGTTTCGCGCCGTGCAGATCGCCCGGCCGTGCCGGATGAGGAGATAGTTCATCTCCCCCCAGGTCTTTTCCGGAAGCAGCGCCATCAGGTCGCGCTCGATGATATCCGGGTTTTTGCTGTCGGTCATGCCGAGGCGGTGGGAGACGCGCCTGACGTGCGTATCGACGGCGATCCCGACATTGATCCCGAATGCGTGCGAGAGGACGATGTTCGCGGTCTTCCTCCCGACGCCGGGCAGCGACCGGAGTTCCTCCATCGTCCGGGGAACCTCACCGCCGAATTCCCGGACGATCCTCTGCGCGGTCGCGACGATGTAGCGGGACTTGGCGTGGTGGAACCCGAGGGTGCGGATGATCTGCTCCACATCCTCGGGCGCCGCCTCTGCGAGCGCTTCGGGCGTCGGATAGCGGGAGAAGAGCGGTTCACGGATGGCGATGACGGAGGCGTCGGTCGTCTGCGCCGAGAGGATCGTCAGGATGAGGGACTCAAAAGGGTTATCAAAGGGGATGAAATTCGTCCTGCCACCCTCTATCGGGTACTGCGCAAGAAGGCGGCGGTGGATTGTGCGAGCCGTATCCGCATCCATGGTTCCAGATGGGGTAGGGCAGATTCGAACTGCCGTCAAAGCGTCCCAAACGCTCTAGGATGGACCAGGCTACCCTACTACCCCTGTGCTCATATATGTTGAACTGGCCGGCAAAAATAGTTGCCGCCTGGAGAGAGTCACTCAGACCGGCAGCGGGCAGGCCTCGCCGGTCCCGACCAGCGTCCCCATATACTGTCCTTCGAGAACCGCCCGGGAGAGGTTCTCGGGGTCGCGGCCGTCCAGCACCAGCAGCGGAACGCCGCTCCGCTCGACGACCTTTCCGGCGACGATATCGAGGACGGTATTCGCGCCGGCGTCGAGGCGGCTTTGGGTGATGATATCGAGGAGTCCTGCGGGCGTCAGCCGCTCATGCCGGACGGCGCCTGCGTCCTTCTTCGGGTCGGCGCTATAAATGCCGTCGACCGACGTGGCGTTGATAAGGAGGTCAGCGCTGACACCCTCAGCGAGCACCGCGGAGACGGCATCGGTCGTCTGGGCAGGGGTGACGCCGCCCATGACGACGATCCTGCCAGCCCCGGAAAACTCCTTCGCCTGTGTGTAGTCTTCGGCCACGCGGGGATACGCGGCCGCCCCGAGACCTGCGATCAGGAGACGGGCGTTCAGGCGGGTCACCAGAATCCCAAGCTCGTCGGAGGTCGTTTCATCGACGCCGAGCTGCCGCGCCGCACCGATATACCGGCGCGCCTCGCCACCGCCACCGACAACCACAAAAACACGGCATTTTTCAGCGATTTTTTTGAGAACAGCAACGTATCGTTCTATATTGTGCGATTCAAGCGTCGGCACCAGAACCGAGCCGCCGAGTGAGATGACGATAGTCTTCATTCTACCATATACTTTTCCTGCAGATCACTCATATACCTGTTGAAGATGCTGCACTGTCCGATCTGCAAAAGCACAGAAGTCTACACGATCGTCGGAGGCTATGCCGGAAACATCTACGTCTGCAAGCGCTGCGGCTACCGCGGGGCGCTGATCGTCGAGTGCGACGACGAAGAGCAGCGGGACGACCGGTAACCTCCGGCCGCATCCTACCCCTTATATACCCGGGGCTCCCTCTTCCCCATAGGTGATCCCATGCACGAAGCGCGACTCTACCAGAAGCTCGAGGACGAGAAGGTGCACTGCTCACTCTGCCCGCACGGGTGCACCATCCGTGAGGGGAGGGCGGGTGTCTGCGGCGTCCGGATCAACCGGGGGGGGACGCTGTATGCCGCAACCTATGGGAAGGTCAGTGCCGAGGCGGTCGATCCGATCGAGAAGAAGCCGCTCTTCCACTTCCTTCCGGGCACGCTGTGCTACTCGCTCGGCACCATCGGGTGCAACTTTCACTGCAGCCACTGCCAGAACTGGCATATCTCCCAGGCAACGCTCGAGCAGCAGATGCTCAGCGAGATCAGCCCGGAGGAGGGGGTGGAACGGGCGGTCCGCTCGGGGTCACAGAGCATCGCATGGACCTACAACGAGCCCACCATCTGGCACGAGTATCCGCTCGCCATGGGGACGCTCGCCCGGCAGCGGGGGCTCGGCACGGTCTACGTCACGAACGGCTACATCACCGAGGGGGGGCTGCGGGAACTCGCCGGCATGCTCAGCGCCTTCCGCGTCGATATCAAGACCTTTTCGGACGAGTTTTACAAAAAGGTCTGCGGAGGGAAGCTTGAGCCGGTCCTCAACGCCACCGCGATCGCTCACGAACTCGGGATGCACATCGAGACGGTCACGCTCGTCATCCCGGGGCTGAACGATTCGATCGAGGAGATGGACTCGCTGATACGCTGGGTGCTCGATAGCCTCGGACCCGATACGCCGATGCACTTCACCCGGTTCCACCCCGATTACAAAATGCAGGATAGGGGGCCGACGAGCGTCGCGGTGCTCGAGAAGATCTACAACCACGCAAAGGAGCTCGGGCTGCACTACCCGTACCTCGGCAACGTCTTCAATCATCCCTACGAGAACACCTACTGTCCGTCCTGCGGAGCGCTCGCCATCGAGCGGTCAGGCTACTCGACCGTGCTGCGCGGGCTCGATGATCACAAATGCACTGCCTGCGGTGAGTATATCGCGTATGTCTCAGAGATCCGGTGAAGATGCAGGTGATGTCCGTTTCCTCGCGGACAGGATGCTCGGGACGCTCACCCGCTACCTTCGGTTCATGGGCTACGACACGATGAGCGCCAACGCCCTCTCCCGCGGCAACACCCGGGAAGATACCGTCCTCCTTGAGATTGCCCGGGAGAGCGGCCGCATCCTCCTCACCCGCGACCGTGAACTCGCCCGGCGTGGGGGTGATGCGGCGCTCTTCATCCGGTCGGAGGAGGTCATCGAGCAGGTCCGGCAGCTCGTGGAGACGGGATATGTCGTCCCGGAGATCCGGATGAGCCGCTGCTCCCTCTGCAACACCCGCCTGCGCCCCGCCACGCAGAAGGAGATCCGCGAGACGCCCTACGCCCCGCGGGAATCTCCCGGGACAGACTTCTTCTGGTGCACCGGCTGCCGGAAACTCTACTGGATGGGCTCGCACGGGAGGCATATGATCCGCAGGCTGCAGGAGATCGGGTAAGGCCGATCCCGCGACTGCCTCTCCCGAAAAACGGGCATCAGCGCCATTTACCATCGATCCCGGAAACCATTATCTACTTTTGCGGTATAGGGGGAGCACCGACTGCCCGGATCTGCACCGGTAAAACGGGCAAATTTCGCCAGAATGGGTAAAATCGGGTGCTAAAAACGCCGGTGTAGAGGGCCGGTACATTTCCTGGATTGTTTTCCGGCAGGGGAGCCGCCATCCGGGCACCGGCTGCCGGAGGGCCGGGGATGTGAGAACCGGCGCCGGATTGAAAAATACAGAGGGGGACCATATGGAAAGTCTGAAGATTGCTTTTTTCTGCTGGGAATCGCTCTATTCCGAGAGAGTTGGAGGGCTTGCCAACGCGGCGACGCACCTCGCAGAAACGCTCGCCCGGGATCATGAAATACACTTTTTCACCCGCGGCACGCGGCCGAGCGAAGAGATAGGCGGGGTGCACTACCACTACTGCAACCCCTGGGGGAACGACATCATCCACTACTGCGCAAATATGAGCCACGGCATGGTCGACCGGTTCCGCGAACTGGACACCCCGTCGTTCGACGTGCTGCACTTCCACGACTGGCACGTCGTCGAGGCGATGCACCTTCTGCAGGAGCGGGATACCGTCTTCACCTATCACTCGACCGAGTACGGCCGAAGCGGCAACACTTTCGGCAACGGCTGGGCGTACCGGGAGATATCGGCCAAGGAGTGGTACGGCGGACTGATCGCACGGCGGGTTACGGCGGTCTCGGCCACGCTCAGGAGCGAGGCGATGCACCTCTACAACGTCCCCGAATGGAAGATCGACGTTGTCCCGAACGGCGTGGTCCCGCAGGAGTACAGAGCGATCGTGAACCCGGACGAGGTGAAGACGGCCTACGGCATCGACCCCGGGACGCCGCTCATCCTCTTCGTCGGGAGACTCGCCTGGCAGAAAGGGCCCGACATCCTCGTCGACGCCGTGCCGACACTTCTGGAGCACCAGCAGGACGGGCAGATCGTCTTCGTCGGCGACGGGCATATGCGGCCGGCGCTGGAGGCGCGGTCGTCCGCGCTGCCGGTCCGGTTTCTCGGGCACGCATCCGACGCCGATCACCTGCAGCTCCTGAATGCCGCAGACGTCGTGGTCATCCCGAGCAGGAACGAGCCCTTCGGGCTTGTGCTCCTCGAAGCCTGGAGCGCCGAGCGGTGCGTGGTCGCCTCCGACGTCGGCGGCCTTGCCGAGAACATCGAGCACGGCACCGATGGCGTCAAAGCCTCCCCGCAGCCCGAGAGCATCGCAGAAGGGCTCATCTCGGTGGCGGGGAGCCCGGACCGGATCGCAGCCCTCGGACGCGAGGGGCGCCGGAAGGTCGACCGGCATTTCCGGTGGGAGACGATCGGCGCCACGCTGACGGAGACCTACAAAAAGACCGGAGAAAAACTGGCTCCCCCCTGCTGAGCGGGCGGGCATCCTCTCTTTTATCCCGCTCCTTTGCGATGCTCTCCACGTTCCGGTGCCTCCTGCTCTGTGCGGCACTCCATGGCCGTCCACTGAAAAATACCTCCTTGCCGGATGGAAAGAGGGAAAAGCCCCGGGAAGCAGGTGATACGCTCACCCGCCCGCCAGCACCGCAGCGAGGTGCTCCATCAGCCGGTAGGGGTCGGCGGAGACGACCGGTGTTCCCGCATAGAACTCCATGCCGCCGATGTCGGACGTCCGTACGGTGATGTCGCCCCGGTTGACGAGCCTGACGCAGTAGTAATCCTCTTCTTCGAGCTGCGGCATGTATGCGGCCATATTGAAACTCAGAATGCCCATCCGCTGGTAGCAGAGCAGCACCCGGGAGAGCGCCGGAGCGAGGTCGTGCGGGGTCCGGCCGAGCACCAGCACCTCCTGCTCCTTTTTCGGGGTGAGGTGTGCCATCACCCGTGCGGTGCCGAACGTCTCGCCGAGCCCGAGCTCGGTGTGGACAGTGAAGAGGTCGTCGTAGTACTCGCTGCCGTAGGTCTTCCGATACTCCTCCCGCACCCGCGCCATCCATCCCGGTGAACGGTAGGGCTGGTGCGTGAGCAGCACCTGGGCGTGATTGTGGATGACGCTTGCTCCCGCCCGCCAGAGGACGTTCCAGATGAGGAATGGGTATACCGCCCGGGGGTATTCGCGGTTTGCCTCCTGGCACCAGCGGATTGCGACGTTGAAGAGGTCGAGGACGGCTGCCTCGTCCGTGACGAAGAGGTCCTGTGCTTTCGAGATGATCAGCCCGTGCAGGTAGTCGTACTTGGCGATGTTGCTCGCCGTGATCCAGTACTCACCGTCGATCCTGCCGAAGGTATCCGCCGGCGTCTCCCGCAGTGGGTCTGCAAACGGCCCCTCCGGCGGTGTTTTGAGCAGGTCTGCCGCGTCTTCGGTGCGGGGTGTCATGATCGGCCGTTTTGCCCGGAGGGAGTTGTAGAGGGTGCTCTCGCCGGTCAGGGTGTTGGTCACGCGGACGACCTGCTGCGTCTCGATCCGTCCGTACTTCTCGTGCACCCAGTTTTGCATCTCGTCGGGAATGACCAGGTGCCCGGTCTCGCTGTACCAGGAATAGAACCTGGCAAAGAGTTCGGCCATCCCGGGAGGAAGCGTGTCCACGATCTCCGGCAGCCGGGTAATAGCAAGCGCCACCATGGGTCAGCGTATACCGATCTTCTCTGCGATAAAGATTCGCCTCTCCTGTGAGGTCCGACCCGGAAGAGATGGCCGGGAGGTGTCCGTGTGGAGGAGAAATGCAACATTTATTGGCTTGCAGGAGAAACTACCACGTAATTGTGCGGGAATTTTCCCCGCGCCGCCGCACGGATCCGCCAGGTCCGGCGGGGAGCAGCCGCGACGTGCATACACCATGGCAATCTTTGACAGGTTCAGACCGAACATCGGGCGACTGAAGGAAGACGGCGATCTCGAGGGCCTTGTGCGGGCGCTGGCGCACGATAGCCCTGATATCCGGCGAGAGGCCGCTGCAGCCCTCTGTGGGGCGGGAGCGGCCGCAGTTCCCCTGCTGGTGAAGGCGCTGAACCAGGCAGGTCCGGAAGCCCGCGGGAAGATGGCGGAAGGGCTGGCTTCGGTGGACGCATCGTCGCTGCCGCTCATTCTTTCGCTGCTCATCCAGACCACCGACGATGCCCGGTACGCCGTTGCGGACGCCGTTGCCGGCAATGGGGATACGGCTTTTGAGGCTTTTGTTCCGGCGCTCCGTCATGAACGGCCGGTCATCCGGCTGGGTGCGGCTATCGCGCTTGCCGGAATGGGAAAGCGTGCCGTTCCGCCACTTCGGGAACTCCTGGGCGATCCCGACCGCCTCGTCCGGCGGGAGGCTGCACGGTCGCTGTCGCGACTGAAATGGAAGCCCGGTGAGCCCGATGAAGCGGCGGAGTTCTATTTTCTCACCGACGACTGGAAAGAACTCGTCAGACTCAAAAATGCAGCGTTTCCCGTTCTCAGCCGCGGCCTTGCCGAGAAGGAGGCGCGGGTGCGGCGCGAGTCGGCACGGGCGCTCGGGAGGCTCGGGTCGTCCCGGGCGGTTCCCGGGCTCGTCAAGGCGCTCGGCGACCCCGATACCACGGTGCGGGTTGCAGCGGTCGAGGCGCTCGGCGAGCTCCGGGACGTGCGGGCACAGCCTCCCCTCTTGCGTATCCTGGACACCGACTGCCACCAGGTGCGGATGGAGACTGCATGGGCGCTCGACAGGCTCGGGTGGCGGCCGGATACCGTGCTGCAACGGATACAGTACCTGATCGCCAAAGAGCAGTGGACGGCACTCGCCGGTATGGGGCGGGCCGCGGTCGAGCCGCTGATCCTGGCGCTGCGGGAGGATCACTCCGGTGTCCGGGCGGGTGCGACCGAGGCGCTCAGAAAGATCGGCGTGCCGGGCCTTGAGGGACTCAGCCGGGCGTGCCGGAGCAAAGATCCGGTTCAGAAGAAAGCGGCGGCACGGGCGCTGCTGGTGATCAAACGGCTGAACGAGGACGAGGCACGGGCACGGCCGGTCATGGAGACGTCCGACGTCTACGAGCGCGAGATAAAGGAAGGGCTGGCGATACAGCAGCGGTTCGAGAAGCGGTACGGGAAACCGACGTATCAGGCAAAGAAAAACGAGCCCGCGAAACCGAAAAAGGAGGCGCCGCCTCCCCCGACGCCCGGGGCCGCCGAGCAGCAGGCTCCGGCCGCTCCCGCCCCGCCGAAACAGGAGGACCTTGCAGATCTGATCCGACAGAACCGCAGGGCCATGGAACGCTGGGCGCAGACAAAGGGCGAGCTCCGGGAACCGGTTGCGGATGCGAAGCCGGCGATCTCCCTCGACCAGCTGATACCGCCGGAGTTCGATGAGGAGCTATTTGCAGGGGCGGAGGCAGATGAAGAGGCGGTAGAGGTTTTGGTCGATGACGCAAAACCGCAGCTGACGACCTTCGACATTCCTGAGAAAGAGCCGGCGGAAGAGGAGGTGCTGCTGCAGGATCTGGAGCCGGAGATCGAACCCGAGTCGTCCTCAGCGCTGGAACGCTCCATCAACGCGCTGCGGGATCCGGATGAGACGATCCGGGCAGCCGCGGTCGAGGCGCTCAGGGCGATGGGCGAGGCGGCCGTCGATCCCCTCATCGGGGCGCTTTCGGACAAAGCCTACGTCGTGCGGATCGCTGCGGCCGAGGCGCTCGGCGACATGGGCTACCAGAGAGCCGTCCCGCCGCTGATCGCCGTGCTCCGGGACACGGACCAGGACGTCAGGATCGCTGCAGCGGCGGCGCTCGGCAGGCTCGCGGACCCGCGTGCAATCCGGCCGCTGATCGCCCTCTTCGACGACCCCTACTACGGCGTCCGGAACGCGGCCGCTGACGCCCTGGCGGCGATCGGCGAGGATGCGTTCGATGCACTCGTTGCGGTGCTCGGCGACCGGCCGGTCGTCGTCCGGATAACTGCGGCACGGGCGCTCGGAGAGATGAAGGATCGCCGGGCTGTCCCGCCGCTGGTCGACCTCCTCAGCGATCCCGCAGCCGAGGTGCGGTGGGCTGCAGCCCAGGCTGTGGGCGGCCTTGGAGAGGCGGCCATCGCCCCCCTCTCGCTGGTGCTGAAGAACGGGTCGAAGAACGAACGGCTTGCGGCCATTGATGCACTCTGGAAGATCACGGACGACCGGGCGACGGAGGCTCTCATGGGCGGCCTGCACGACGAAGATGCGGACGTGCGGGCAAAGGCCTCGGAGGCGCTGAAGAAACGTCAGGTCCTCGATGTCTGGCGCAGGGCGTTCGGCGAGCAGATGGAGGAAGAGACTGCGGCGCCGAAGAAAAAGAAGAAAAAGAAGAAGACGATCCACCAGGATGACCGGAAGGCGTTCGAAGAGCACGGACAGCAGGAGATCTCCCGTCTCATCGATGCGCTGCGGGAGAAGACCTGGACGTCGCAGCTCGGGGCGGCGACCCGTCTGATCATGATGGGCCGTCCCGCCGTCGAAGGCCTGATCCGGGCGCTCAAAGATGAAGACTCCGAGATCCAGATGGCCGCGGCAAGCGTCCTCGGTGAGATGCGGGACGTCGCGGTCGACCCGCTTATGGACGCGCTGCACGACGACGACCGTTACGTCAGAATGGTCGCGGCCCGGAACCTCGGCAAGATCGGAAACGACCGCTCCATCGAGGTGCTTGTCGGGGCACTGCACAGCGAGCGGGACGCTGAGGTCCGGGCGGTTGTGGCGGAGGCGCTCGGGTATATGGGCAAGAAGCAGGCGATCGAACCGCTCGTGCTCGCGCTCCGCGACCGTGACGAGGCCGTGCAGATGGCTGCCGCACGCTCCCTCGGCTACATCGGCGACCGCCGTGCGATCCGGCCGCTGATCCAGGCCTTGAACGACGTCGACGACCGCGTGCGCCGGGTGGCTCTTGAGGCTTTGCGCGACCCGGACGGCCTCGTGCAGAACCACCTCATGGAAGCGCTCATGCACGGCGATGCGGAGCTGAAGATGGGGGTCGCAGAGGCGCTGGACAGCCTCGGCTGGACGCCCTCGTCCGAGGCGGAGCAGGTCTATTACGCCATCGCGCGGGAGCGCTGGGCCGAGGTCGAGCAGATCGGCCCGGCCGCCGTCGAGACGCTGGGCGCCGAACTTGAGAACCCGTCGACCGATGTCCGGATGAGCGCCGTCAAGACGATCGCCCGGATCGGGGGAGCCGCCGCGGCGGCCCCGCTCGTGCGGGCGCTCGCGGACGATCATATTGCCGTGCGGCGGCGTGCCGAACAGGCTCTCGTCGGGATGGGCGCAAGCGTCCGGGAATCCCTGCAGGAGGCGCTCGACGATGCTGAATCCGGGCACGCCGCAGCGCTCAGGCGGATTCTCGAGAAGATCGGCGCGGAAACGGACGAAAAGAGCGATGAAACGGTGGAGGAGAGGGGAGGCGCGGAGAACGAGTGAGGCAGGAGGCTACTCTGTTCTCCCCTCTTCGAGCCGTTCGGGAACGGTGCCGATCGACTGCCAGTGCTCGTACTCGTGGTGCCAGCGGTCTTTGTTGGCCATGACGAGACGGCGCATCCGCTCGGCCATGGCCTCGTGCAGCTCCTCCTGTTCGGGGTAGGTGGTGCGGTCACGGATCGCCCGGACGAGTTTTCTTCCGAGCTCGTAGGCATGCCGCTCTGCAGGGACGATCGCCTCCGGATCGGGCCCGAGGACGACGCCGACCTTGCCGACGGTGTTTGCTCCTATGATCTGCAGAGTGCTGTTTAAGTAATCGGCGACCTCGTCCGCCCCGGAGCCGCCGGCGGTCGAGACGGCGCACCCGTACTTCCCGGTGAAGATCTGGCAGTGGATGGCGTCCGCCATCCGGTCGAGGAGCGTCTTGAGCTGGCCCGTCACCGCATTGATGTAGTTGGGCGACCCGAGGACGATGCCGTCGCTTGCGAGCATCTTCCGGTAAAGACCGGTGAAATCGTCTTTCCTGATGCACTCCCCCCGCTCGTAGCAGACCGTACACCCGTTGCAGTACTCGATCTGCAGGCTGCAGACGTCTACCTCTTCAACCTCCGCTCCCTCGCTGCGGGCACCGTCGAGCACGGCCTTCACCAGCCGCAGCGTCTGGCTCCGCGAGCCGCGCGGACTTCCGTTGATCCCGAGTATCTTCATGGTTGTCACCCTTCTTTGGTCATTCCCATACTGTTTCCTCTCCCGGTGCTGCCGGTATCAGGAAATGTCGTAGGTGGTCTCGATCTCCAGGTGGTAGGAGCGGTCGCACTCACCGTTCAGATCCTTGGTGAACCGTTTCTTCTCTCCCGGCCCGAGCCTGGGCAGAAACTCGGTCTCGGTCGACCGGATGATAGTGCTCTCGTCGTCCACCAGCAGGAACCTGGCGACCACGTTCCGTCCGGCGGCGTCGCCGGTGTTGGCCACCGTCACCGTTGCCGTGTAGTAACAGGTGCCGTCGGCACGGTACGCCTGCTGCAGACCGTCGATCGACGCTGCAAGCACCGGATGGGGGCCTGACGGTGCAAGGGTCACCGGAGCGGATGCTTCTGCTTTCGCCACCGTCTCTCCTCCGCCGGTATCCGCAGGCGCCGCCGTGCACCCGGCACCGGAGGCCAGGCAGATCAGGGCAAGGACGAGTAATACGCTTGGGTATATCTTCATCTGCAATCACCGTTCCGGCCGGGGAGCAGCTGTCTTCGGATGCCGATGCTGTGCCCACGGTCTGGAGTATGCAGTCTTCGGAATGCTGGAATATAACCGATCCGGTTCTGCCCCATTTTGCCGAAAGATCTCCCGGAGAGGAACGATCTCCGGCAGAGATTTCGCAAAATATTAATTTGTATTCATGGAAGTGTACTTCCTACTATGCTGAACGACAACCCGGCTCCTGGCGCTTCCGCCGCCCCTCTCGCAGGGCAGGGCATTGACCAGAACCCGAATCCCGGCATGCTGCTCTTCCTTCTCTTCACCATCTACCAGGTGCTGAATGAATTTGAGGACGGGATCGTTCTTATCGACCGGGAGAACCGGGTTCGGTGGGTGAACGCGGCCATGCGCCAGTTCTTCGACTTAAGTGACTGCGACGTTGCCGGGATGCCTGCCGGCGTGTTTGCGCGGACGTTCATCGCACCACTGGTCGAAGATGCGGACGGCGCTGCAACGATCATCGCCGCGCCCCGGCAGGAGGAGAGAACTGTCCGCGATCTCCCGCTGCACCTCTGCAAACCCGGCGGCGAGGAGCACTGGCTTGAATATACGAGCCGCCCGGTGAACCTCTACCCGATGCGCCACAACAGGCTTGAGATCTACCGGAAGATCACCCGGTGGAAACTGGCGGAGCACCGCCTCTCCGAGAGTGAAGAGCGGTTTCGGACGCTCTTTAACAAGGGGAACGACGCCGTCCTCGTCTTCGAACTCTCACCGGAGTACGTGCCGACGCGGTTTGTCGAGGTGAACGAGGTTGCCTGCAGGCGGCTCGGCTATACGCGGAGCGAACTGCTAGCCCTCTCGCCCCTGGACATCGTACCGCCCGAGAAGCTCGGAGAGGTGTCGGCGATCCTGAAACGGTTCCGGTTAAACGACCGGGTCCTCTTTGAGACGGAGCATGTCACCAAAGATGGACGCAGGATCCCGGTCGAGATTAATTCGCTCCACTTTCCCCTGCAGGGGCGGACGACCGTCCTGTCGATCTCCCGCGATGTCTCGGAGCGGCGGCGGGTCGAGGAGATCCGGAGGATGTCCTTCAAACAGATCGAACGGAACATCGAACAGTTCGCCAGCCTCGGCGACCTCGTCCGCCAGCCGCTCCAGGTGATCGTCGGCCTCACCGCCCTGGACGACTCGCCTGTGTCGGAAGAGATACTCCGGCAGGCAGCCGTCATCGACGGTCTCGTCGACCGGCTCGACCAAGGATGGGTCGAGTCGGAGAAGGTCCGCCGGTTTCTGCGGCGGCATTGCTAAGCCGCCCGAGAGGGAATGGTTTATATATCTTTGAATCGGTGCTCGAGGATACGGAGACGATACCGATGGAGCGCGGAGAAGCAGCGGGAAAGGCAGAACTCGTCCGCATCTACACTGTCAGGACGGGCAGCGTGGAGAGCGTCGAGAAGGTGCGAAAAACCGACGAGGAGTGGAAAGACCTCTTAACGCCGCAGCAGTTCCATGTCGCCCGGCAGGGAGGGACGGAGGCGGCGTTCACCGGCAAATACTGGAACTGCAAGGAGCGCGGGATCTACCAGTGCGTCTGCTGCGGGACGGACCTCTTCTCATCGGAGACGAAGTTTGAGTCCGGGACCGGGTGGCCGAGTTTCTGGGCGCCGGTCTCGGAGCTGAACGTCAGCACCCGGGTCGACCGGAGTCTCTTCATGACACGTATCGAAGCCCTCTGCAGCCGTTGCGATGCACACCTCGGCCACATCTTCGAGGACGGCCCGCCGCCGACCTACCGGCGCTACTGCATGAACTCGGCGTCGCTGCAGTTCCTCCCTGAAAAATAACCCTCCGGGCGGTTCCGGGTACGCTCCTCGCCGGTACCGGCGCTGCGGCACTCTACGGCCTGCCGCGGCCGTGATACCGTTCAGACGAAGGGTGCTCTGACCCTGCGCTGCCGAACTGTTATCCGCACCCGCGCCCCATACGGAAGGGAGTGACGATCGATCCCTGGGATCAGGACTACCGCCGCCGCGGCAGGCGCTGGGGCGGGGTGACGGAGCAGCTCCCCGACCTGCCGGCGGGTGTCGCGGTGCTGGAGATCGGGTGCGGCGACGGCAAGACGCTCGCGGCCGCTGCTGACCGGCCGTGGGTGACGACCGCGCTCGACATCGCACCGAGCGCCGTAGGGATGAGCCGCACGCGGTTCCCGGCGCTCGGTGCGAGGATGCTCGTCGCCGATGCCCGCACCCTCCCCTTCCGTGACTGCTGTTTCGACGCCGTCCTTCTCGTCCACATCGCAGGGCATCTCCTCGCTGCCGACCGGTTTCGGCTGGCCGCCGAGGTCTCCCGGGTTCTGCGGCCGGGCGGACTCCTCTTCTTCCGCGGATTCTCCGTGGAGGATATGCGGGCGGGAAAAGGGCACGCAGTCGAGGAGCGTACGTATCAGCGGGGAGACGGCATCGTCAACCACTACTTCACCGAAGAAGAGGCCGGCGACCTCTTCTGCACGTTCCGCCCCGTCGCGGTGCGGACGCACCGGTGGCGGATGCGGATCCGGGGATGCGATCACCCGCGGGCCGAGATCGAGGCGGTCTTTGAAAAACAGGGCGGGCGGTGATCGCCGCACATCATCGTGCCCGCAGCGCCTCGATGAGCTCGTCTTTGGTCATCCGGGACCTGCCGTCGATCCCGAGGTTCTGTGCCCGTTCGTAGAGTTCCCGCTTCGTCCACGACTCATATCTGCGGGCATCCTGTGCCTTCTTGATATTCTCTTTGCGTGCCCGCTGCTGTGCCGGCGTCGGTTTTTCGAGGCCCGGCAGGGTCATCTCCCGCCGTTTCTCGTGTGCCATCCGGATGTTCTCTTTTGCGGCTTCGATCTGCTTCCGCGTCGCCATATCGACCCTCTGCTTAACCGGAGAACATATAATAGTATTCCCGCGGTGAGCGGCCGGTTTTTAGTCGTAGCGCTTGAGGAATTCGCGCACCTTCCGCGACTCGATCCAGCCCTGATCGAGCTCGTTGATGATGCTGTTGATCCGCTCCACCTGCTCCACGATCATCCCGCCCCATGCGTCTTCGACGAGATCGGCGACGCCGAGGAGCACCTGCAGCGGCTGGCGGACGTGGTCGCCGACGACGGCGAACTGCTCGATATTCCGGCTGATACGGTCGTAAGCCTGCTTCTTCTCCTGTTCCATCCTCACCCGGTCGGTGATGTCCCTGCCGACGCCCTGGATGCCCGTGACGGAGCCGTCGCTGGTGATCGGGGAGGCGTTCACCTCCACGTATGCCGTCGACCCGTCGCGCCGGGTCAGTTCGAAGATGAGCCCCTCAACGTCCCGGCCTGCACGCAGCCGCTCGGCCGCAGCAGCATACCGGTCGTGGTGCTGCGGGGTGATGTAGTCCCGCCCCGCCATGCCGATCGCCGCGGAGGGTTCGTAGCCGAGCACCCTCCGGACGGCCGGTGAGACGTAGGTGATCGTCCCGGCCGCATCGAGGGTGAAGATAATATCGAAACTGCGCTGCGCAATCTCCCGGAACATCCTCTCTCGCTCTTTCAGGGTGTTCTCTGCCCGGTGCTGCGCCGTCATGTCGTCGAAGACGGCGACGAGCTCGCCGGAGGGGAGGCGATAGATGTAGTTGTCCCGCCATCGGACGAGGCGGTCGTCCCGGTAGAGCTGCACGGGAAGCACCTCTGCTTCGCCGGTCTCCCAGACGCGCCGCAGGGCATCGGTGATGCCGAAGGACTCCGCACCCGGATACACCTCAGTGAGTGTCTTTCCGAGAACCTCCGCCCGTGGGATGCCGTCCATCCGTTCGGCCGCGAGATTGAAATCCTTAAAGACAAAGGTTTGTCCGCCCTCCCGTGCCTCGTAGACGGCGGCCCCGCTCTTCATGCTGTTGAAGAGCTCCCGGTAGCGATACTCATCCCCGGGCGGTCTTGAGCCTTCTCCCGCCGGGCTGATCCCGGTGCCGGAGACGGCGATGATCCGGCCGCCTGAGACCGGGGCAAAGGTGAGGGCATAGACGCACGCCTCCGTCGCAAGGTCGATCCGTTCGGCCGCTCCGCTTCCCAGGACGGCACGCAGCATCGGGATCCACGACTCCGGGAGCCGGTCCCCGACGAGGACGTTCCAGTGCGCAAGCAGCGGGGCGGCGGCACCGTTTGCTGAGAGAATCTCACCATCCTCCGCGAGGTGCATCACCGGGCCGACCGCCGGTTCGGGTTCGGTGACGGCCTGGAATCGGAGCATCCGGGAGCCCCTGAACCGTTCATCCTCCATTTTCCGGCTTGAAACGGATAGCCACTCGTCGGGGAAGCCGTTCCGGCAGACCCTGAACCTGCAGCACGGCACCTCGCTGCCGCCGGCGAGCGCCGGGACGATCCGCGCCCCGAAGCCTTTGTCCGGCACCAGGGGGAGGACGAAGCGGTGCATGAAAGCGGCAAGATCGAGGTCTCTGGCAGACCCCGGAGCTATGCCGAAAAAGGCCTCGCAGGCTGCGTTTGCCCAGGCAATCCGGCCGTCGCGTGCCACGATGAGGATCCCGTCCTCGAGTTCGTCGAGGATCCAAAATGCCGCCGCCGTCTGCCCGAGCACGGGCGCACCCGGTGCATGCATCGGGGACGGCATTGCCCGCCCTGCTCCCTCAAAGTTCACGTTCATCCTCCGCGGCTTCGTCCGCTTCGCTGTAGCGCGGCCGGTCGAGATCCGCCTCGACGATGCGGAGAGTGAACCTGAATGCGGCGCCGAGATCCGGCCGTCCCTCTACCCGGTTCTCCACCCAGATCCGGCCGCCGTACCGCTCGACCAGCATCCTGGCGATGTAGAGGCCGAGCCCTTTTCCGCTGCCCTGGTTCTTTTCACGGTCAAAACGGTAGAAGATCGCCTCTTTTGCGTCGTCAGCCACGCCTGGCCCGGTATCCTCCACCGAGACGACCACCTCGTCGTCGCACTCCTCCAGCCGCATGACGATCTCCGCGTCCGGGCCAGCGAACCGGATGCTGTTGTCGACGAGCCGCTCGAAGACCTCGAAGAGGAACTCATCCGCCCATACTTCTTGCGGACGGCCGCCGGAGGCGACGGTCACGCCCGGGCGGTTCAGGAGCAGATTTTTGACGACGGGATCGAGAGAGACCGGTTCGAGGGCGACGGACTCCTGACGGATCTTTCTGATGGCGGAGACATGCCGGATGATGTCGGTCCCCTTCATGATACTGCCGCGCACCTTCTCTGCGTACTCTGCCGCCTGCCCGTCGAGCATCTCGACCAGGAGGTCCGAGTAGAGGCTGGCGACGTTCTCGGCGTTCCGGATGTCGTGGATCATGATGTCGAGGTAGAGGTTTGCTTCGCGGTTCGCCGTCTCAAGGCGTTTGTGGAGAATGCTGCGGAGTACCCCGGCGCCTATCTCTTTGCCGATCGCCTCCAGAAGATTCTTCTCTCCCGGAGAGAAGGCCGATTTTTCCGCATCGCCGATGAAGAGCGCGCCGACGACGATCGACTCGGCGATGAGCGGGATACATGCAAGCGTGGAGACCCCATACTCCTGCAGGATTCCTGCTTCGATCATCCCGAGATCCTCCCGCTGCTCGAGGTAGCGCGCCTGTCCCCCGATGAAGACGAAGTTGTACGGCCAGTGATGGACGTTGATGGAGCGCTGCCGGGCATGCAGCGATGCAGGAGTGCCGTGGCGGCACCGGGGAAGTGCCCGGGTGCGTTCGGCGTCCAGGGCGTAGGTGATCCCGACGCCGCAGCTGAGGAGATCGAGCGTCTTTTCAAGCGACGTCTCTAAAAGTTCGTCGAACGAAAGGGAGGATGCGGATGCGCTGATGATCTGATTGAGCATGGCAAGATGGCTGTTCTGCTTCTGAACCTCCGCTTCCGCTCGTTTTTTTCCGGTGATGTTGGTGTTGGTCTCAAGGATGGAGACGGGCGTGCCGTCATCGGCGCGCTGCAGCGCCCACCGGCTTGCGACAACCAGCCGCGACCCGTCACGCCGCGCCTGGACGAGCTCGCCCTCCCAGCGTCCGGTTCGGAGGAGATCTGCCCTGATGGCGTCGAGCGGCCGAGGCGATCTCGTCTGCAGGAGATCATGGATCTTCTGCCCAAGCACCTCGTCACGCCGCCAGCCGTACTCTTCTTCGGCGCCCCGGTTCCAGAAGAGAATACGGTCGTCCATATCGCAGACGGTCACGGTGTCGTTGGTGAGATCGATGAGCGCCGCCTGCCTGCCGAGCGTCTCTTCGATCCGCATCCGGTCGAGCAGCCGTCCCAGCATGCCGGCGACCACCTGCAGAAGCAGGAAATCCTCTTTGCAGAACGGATCGGTCGGTTCTGCACCTCCGGTGTCCGTATAGGCGACCTCGACGGCACCGGCCCGGTCGCCGTGCACGGTGATCTCGGCCTCCGCTTTCCGGGGTGTTTCGGGGAGCGGCGATCCGTACACCGCCTCCCCGATGACGATCCTGGCGTGCGTCTCACCGTGCGGGGCGAAGCAGCCCGGGAGCAGGCCGGCCGTCATCCTGAATATCTCCTCGGACGGGAGTGTCCCGATATCCAGCAGCCGGGAGATCTCGGCGAGGATATGGAACCTCGCTTCGCGCCCGGCCGCAGCGGAGGTGTCAGAGAGACCCGGATGCTCCTCCGTCGCTTCTTCAGGGATCTTTCGGAAGCGAACGACGATCAGGTCGGGGTAGAGCGGTACTCCCGTCTGCTGACCCGAACAGACAAATCGGCAGAGATCACCCGACGCGGTCTGGATCCGGCACTCGGAGAGGAGACTCGTCCGTCGGGCGTTCAGGAGGCTCTCCAGCTGGTGCCTGCAGGTGCGGTCCTGCAGCCTGGGCAGCAGATATTTGCCGACGGCCTGCACGGCGTTCCTGTCGATATCGGCGCTGCAGGGCATCCGGAAGATCTCCTGCAGCAGTCTGTCGGCCCAGATGGTGTTTCTGGTTCTGTCGATGACCAGAACCCCGGTATCCGGCTCGCCCGGGACGGAGAATGTTTCGATCGGATCGAAAACGTATGACTCTGTCGTATTCACGGTAATGGAATGCCCCCTGTATTTTATCGGTGGAGAAATATTATGGGTAATAAAATAATATTGCATCCAATAAGAGAATTATGGTCGTCCGGCGCGCAGACCCTTTCCCGGATGCACCAGGCGGTCACGGGATGGTTCACGCGCATGTGCGGGATTTTCAGGATTTCGTTCGCCGAAATACGCAGGACGGCGATGTTCGATCCCGACCGGCGGCAGAGCAGTATTCCGGCGAAACGGCCGGTTTTTGGTGAAACCTGCCTGCGCACCCCTCCGGTGACTGCCTCTTCCCCGCAGCAGGAGCGAATGAGAGCAGGTTCTTATATCCGCGGACGCAAATGCTTCCATCAATGACGACCTGTTCGCGCCATCCCGAGAATAAAGCATCGCTGCAGTGCAGACTCTGCAGCGACGCCTGTTGTGACGAATGCACGATGCGGCTGGGGCTCTGCTCCCGCTGCTGGTACAAAGCGCTGGTCGTTGTCGTCGTCGTGATGGTGATCGTCTCCTACACGGCATGGTACGCCCTGCTCTGAGACGAGCGGGATCATACCAGTGCGCTCTCGCGTGTCGAGTCACGGCAGAAGAGGCAGGTGGACCGGGTCTTCTCCACGATCGTGCGGATCGCTGCAAAGTCGGGATCGAGGGTGAGGCTGAAGATATTCAGATCGGCCTGCGGCTCGCTGCCGAGGGCTGCGTCGAACCGGTCGTTCATCACCAGGAGGTCGGTGTGCGGGAGGCGTGCCTGCTCGAGGAGCGTCTCGAGGCTCTCGCGTACGGCAGGGGCGCGCTCCGGGTCTTCGACCGCTGCAATGACGGTGACGGCCGCATCCCAGTTGATGACGAGCTTGTAGGCGATCAGGATGGCGAGATCGCAGTTCGGCAGCTTCTTTCCGAGCGTCCACGCCATGCAGGCCTCCGGGATCCAGAGGTTGATCTGCCTGCGGCGCCCGAGCCCTGCCTTTGGGTGGGCGGCGTAGAGGACGCCCGCCATCCGGCTCTCGGCGGCTCTCCGGATGATCGTCACGGTCTCCTCTTCCCGCTCCGCCGAGTCCGGCATCCGGAGGAAGACGATGTTTGGGGGGAATATCGTTCTTTTGAGCGCCTGCATGCTGGTCGTCACCCCGACGGCAAATGTTGCAGCCCGGACGATCGTCCAGCTCGTAAAGATGCCGTCCTGCCGGAAATCCTCTGCAAGGTACGGGATGCGGACTGCAAGGTCCCGGTCTTCGCCGCCGGTATGCACGCCGAGGATACTGACCGAACCGCTCGGGTAGGTTATATCGCGGGCGAACGCCGATACGCCCCGAAACTCCGTCGGGTTGTCGACCGGGACAAGCAGGTTCGGCCTCCATGCCCGTTCCTGTGATGAGGGAAGCGTCTGTGCCTTCTTTGCCGCCCACTCTGCCAGCGCCACGAAGAGGCTGCTCCTGACGTCGCCGTACGGGGGCGTCTCCTTCAGGTGACGCTGTATCAGGACGGCATAGAAGGCTCCGACCAGGACGACCGCAAAGAGGCTGAAGAGCGGGTTGATGACGAACATGGCAAAGAGGCAGCCGGCGGCTCCGGCGAGCGGAACCGCACGCGGGATGGTGAGGCGCGGGCGGAAGCTCACCAGGCCGAGGCTCTGCTCCACCAGGATGACGATGTTGATCATGGCGTAGGTGATCAGGAAGAACATCGTGATCAGCGGTGCGATCGCGTTGAGATCGCGGAGCAGGAGCGCCGCGACCACGATCAGGGCGGTCACCAGGAGAGCGTTTCGCGGAACCCCGGCGGCCGAGCGGCGGGTGATCCAGGCGCTCCCGGGAAGGATGTCGTGCTCGCCCATGGCGTGGAGGACGCGGGACGCCCCGACGAGAGAGTTCAGAGCCGAGGAGAAGGTCGCGGCGAGGAGCCCGGCCAGGACGAGCAGGCCGAATGCCGAGGTCCGGATCAGGATGGTGAAGTCGGATGCGAGGTCTTCGGGGCTCGCGGAACCGGCAAGCCACCCGGCAAGGGCCAGGTAGACGGCGAGGCTGACGGCGATCGCCGCAAGCGTGCCGAAAGGAATGCTCTGCCGCGGATTTTTGAGTTCTCCCGACATATTCGCGCCTGCCATGATCCCGGTCGCCGCCGGGAAGAAGACCGCAAAGACCACCCAGAACGAGAGAGGCGGCGTCGGCCTGGTGAACGCAAGTTCCGGCACCGCCGGCAGTCCGGCGGCGGCGATAGAGAGGAGCGAGGCGATGATGACGGCGAGGACGCCGTACTGGACGCGGAACGCGATCTCGGTGCTGATGAAGACGATGATGAAGAGGACGGCAAAGACGGTAAAATCGACGACGAGCGCCGATACCTCCGGGAAGAGGTACCGCAGCCCCTCCCGGAACCCGAAGATGTACAGCGCCATCGAGAGCGCGAGCGAAAGGTAGAGCGGCACCCCGATGCTGCCGCCGATCTCAAGCCCGAGCGACCGGGTGATGATGGCATACGCGCCCCCTGCACCGATCCGGACGTTGCTGACGATCGACGAGATCGAGAGCGCCGTGGCGGTCGTGATCCCAAAAGCGATGAGGATGATCGACCAGGCGCCGAGCAGGCCGACGTTCCCGACGACCCAGCCGAGGCGCAGGTACATGATGACCCCGAGGATCGTCAGGAGTGTGGGCACCAGCACGCCTTTGACCGTCCCGAACGTCGGGATCTCTGCTTCAGCCCGCTCTGTCATCTCCGGCGCCATAGAAATACCTGTCCGCTTCGAAAGAAGGCATGTCCCTCATCGGTGAAATGAGCTCTGGTTTTCCGTCGTTTCCCTCCGGCGATAGTGCGATCCCTCCTCGACCGCCCTCCCGAGCGTCAGCAGGTCGGCCAGCGCCGCCATGATCTCTTCCTCATCGGCGGCTATCGCATACCGGCGGGAGAGCTCTGTCCGGATCTCCGCAAGGCTTTTGGCCTGCTCTGTGAGCACCTTCCCGGTGAAGCCCACCAGGTCTTCATGCATCGCCCAGGGATAGATCACCCACCGCCAGTCGGTGATATACTCGACGTAATAATCCGGGCTGAATGAAGAGGTGCCCTTGTGCTGGAGCACTCCCGTCCGAACCTCCCGCGGTCCAAACCCCTCGACGTACCCGGCCGCGAGCCGGAGGGTCAGGCCGGTGTCGGTGACGTCGTCGACGATCAGGACGTCGAGGTCGCGGACATTCGCCGCGAGCGGGTAGCGGATCGATGCCTCCTTCCCCTTCGAGGCCGCGATCCCCCAGTGCTCTATCTTGATGCCGGTCAGGTCATTCAGGAGGAGACTGTCGCAGACGATGCGGGCCGGGACGTAGCCGCCGCGTCCGATGGCGATCACCATCTCAGGCCGATAGCCCGCGTCCCGGACCGTCGCCGCAAGGGCGCGGGAGAGACGGACGGCACGGTCCCAGGAGACGAGGTCGCAGGTGAAGGTTTCCGGGATCATCGTGGATGGGATGGGAGGGGCAGCATATAAATGGGTAGGGAGGGGCGTCTCTCTGGCGCAGCCGGATGCGGGCATGACGTGTAGATATCCCCGGGCTGCATCCCACCTGCGGCAGATCGTTTGTAGGTTGCATGCGGGGGGATCACAGAGTCTTTACGCGGTGTGCGGTTCTCCTGCCCGAGTGCATACCACTCTGCAAGCCCCGCAGCGTCGGGCTTGTAGAGGAGCTCGTAGCCGTCGCTTATTGGTTCGATGCCCGCCTTCGCCGAGGCTCTCCGTGATGATCTGTATCGCGCCGCCCCCTCCTCCGTGAGATCCGAAGGGCAGGTCCGATCTTCTTTGCCCAGAGCCGTCCCGGCCGGATGCCGTGGAGGGAGCTGAAAGGCATCCGCGACGGTTGGATACACCTCGTCCTGGATCGCGGGCGAGCACGGTTCTGGAGTCCGGGACATCGGTGACGGCGTTGCTGCAGTGGTTGCCTCGAATTTGCCGCCCCGGAGGATGCAGACCTTCACGGCCACGCCCCCGTCGAAACCGTCTGCGCCGTAAGGTCGGCCCGGGTGGTGCAGCGTGTCGGAGACGATGGTGGCTTTGTCGTTCGAGACGCCGGTGCACCAATCCACGCAGGCGTTGAGCAGGCCGCCCACGTACGAGCGCCGGATGACCTCGTGGCCCGGAGCGATCGTGCCGATCGGGATGCCGGGATATCCTAAGAGTCGTCCCGGATAACGGCGCCGGGGTCCGGTCCTGCCCGGAGAGTAGAAAAATCGTTCCCTAAAAACGGATAAAAAAGAAGAATTAGTTCCGGATCCGGTCGGCCATCGCTCTTCCGGCCTCGAATGCACGGTCGAGCTCGCTGCCGTCGGGGACGTAGAGGACTTCCTGCGTGTCGACAACCGTGAAGCCGGCGGCGGTAAGTTCGTCGGCAACGACCTTCGCGCCGCCGCCTCTGCCGCCCATCGACCCGAACGAGAGGGCAAAACGCTCTCCCGTCCGTTTGAACTGCAGCCCTTTGAGGTAGTACATGAGATCCCCGACGCTCGGATAGGGCATGTCATTGATGGTCGGGACGCCGACCATGACCGCCTTTGCGTCGAGGATGTGCTTGGCGATCTCGGAACGCTCGTCTTCGTGCAGGTTGAAGAGCTTTGCGTCGCACCCGCCTGCGATGACTCCTTCCGCGAGGCTGTGGGCGAGCATCCTGGTCGAACCGTGCATGGTGTCGTAGATGATCGTCACCTTGTTCTTCCTGCCGGCGCCGGAGGCCCAGTTCACGTATGCCCCGATGACCTTTCCGGGATCCGTCCAGATCTGGCCGTGCGAGGGGCAGATCATCTTCACCTTCTCGAGAAGGCCAAGATCGGTCAGTTCCTCCGCCTTCTTCAGGAATCGCGGGGTCAGGGGCACGATCAGGTTGGCATAGAACTTCTGCGTGGCATCCATCAGGACGTGCTCGGGGATCTCCGCATCCAGCCGTTGCGGGTAGCAGAGGTGCTGACCGAATGCATCGTTCGGGAAGAGAATGCCCTTCTCGGCATAGAGCGTGAACATCGAGTCCGGCCAGTGGAGGAGCGGCGCGTCAACGAAGGCAAGCGTCTTGCCCCCGAGATCGAGTGTATCGCCGGTCTTGACGTGGTGGAAGGTCGCGCCCTCAAGGGCCGGGAAGTGCCGGAGGAGGCCGTTGTGGGCAATCTCCGTACAATAGATCGGAGCGTTTGGGAATTTTTTGTGGATCTCGACAAGGGCGCCTGAGTGATCCTTCTCGATATGGTTCTGGACGATGACGTCGATCTCTTCCTTCTTTCCTTCCTTCGCACACGCATCGGCAATGCGTGCCCACATCTGGGCGGAGTGGCCGGGGTACACGTTGTCGATGAGCACGGTCTTCTCACCGAAGAGGAGGTAGCAGTTGTAGGACGTTCCGTCAAGGGTGTAGCCGTGGTAGGTTCGCAGGTCCCAGTCGAGCGACCCGACCCAGTACACACCATCTGCAATTTTATAGGATTCCGCTTTCATGGCAACCACATCGTTCGGTATTAAACGAACATTCTATTTGTTACGAACATACTATATATGAACATTGCGAAATACTCCTGGGAGAGATGAGAAAAACCGCAAACCCCCGGAAAAAACCGGCACCGGCAGGACCGTCCCCGATCGAACTATTCTCGACGTCCTCGGGCGTCCGGGCAGTCCAGTCGCCGCCTCACACCGAGATTTTGAATTTGCTTCGTTCACGGGAACTTCCCTTCGACGAGATCGTCCGGCTCTCGGGCAAGGCGAAGTCCACGGTCTCGGTCCACCTCAAAACGATGGAGGAGGAAGGGATTGTCGGATCGAAAGGCGATCCCGGGGATTCGCGCAGAAAGATATTCTTCATCCGTTCACCCTGCGTGGGGAACCTCTCGCAGGGACTTGCCCTGCAGGACGAGGATGCCGGAGAGCCGGTAGCCGGCGGCGACCCCTTCGCGTTTTACCGCTACATGTTCCGCACCATCCGCGTCTCGCTTCTTTCGGAAGGGATTAACATTGATCCGGTCCTGCAGAACGCCGGGTATCGTGTCGGGCAGCACCTCTACCCGGATATCGCGGACGCTGACATTGCCGGACTCCTTGTAAACCTGCAGAAATTCTGGACCGAAAGCAATCTCGGGACTATCGAGGTTGAGAGCCTCTCGCCTCTCGTCATCAGGGTCTACGACTGTTTTGAGTGCGGAGACCTGCCCGAACTCGGCCGGCCCGCCTGTGCTTTCGATGCAGGGATCCTTCGGGCGGTATTCTCCCGGCACTTTGCGGCGGACTGCTCTGTCGAGGAGACTACATGCTATGCGATGGGCAGCGATCACTGCCGCTTTCTGATCGCCCCGAAAGAATCAGAGCAGGCGGTGACTGAAAAATAGCGTTCCTTCCCCGTCAGGCCGGGGATGACGGGCGGAAGAGGGGGAGGATCGCCTCCATGCTGCAACCGGAGGCGAGCATGACGAGCAGATCCCCCTCGCCGATGGGGACGTCGCCGCCGGGAACGGCGACGGTGTCGCTCTCCCTCCGGATGGCGAGGACGGTCACCCCGTAGCTCCTCCGCAGGTCGAGGTCGGCAAGGGTCTTACCGGCAGCCCCTGAACCGGGGGCGACCCGGACGGTCTGGATGGCAAGGTCGGGGGCGCAGAGCCTGAGATCTTCGAGCGACCGCTCGAAATCAGACGGGCGGCGGAGCATCTGGTATCCGCTGCTCCGGAGCTCCGCGATGAGCCGCTCGATCTCGTCGTGCGGGATGAAGTACTTGCCGAGCACCCGGGTGAATATCTCGATGGAGGACTCGTATTCTTCGCTGATCACCTCGTCGGCGCCGAGATCGATCAGCGGCGAGACCTCTGCCATATACCGCGTCCTGGCGATGACGTAGATAGAGGGATTGAGCGCCCGCGCCGCCCGGATCACCCTGCCGATCGATGAACGATCCGAGATGACGACGACCAGGACACGTGCATTCTCGATATCGGCGTGCTCCAGCACCTCGCGGCGGGTGGCGTCGCCGTAGAGGATATCCACCTTCCGCCCCCGCTCCGCCTTCACCGTTGAGGGGTTGCTCTCGATGACGGTGTAGCGGATCCCGGCGACCTTCGCCGCCCGGGCGACGCTCCTGCCGGTCAGCCCGAAGCCCACGACGATCAGGTGATCGGAACGCCGCTCCCTTTCTGCGGCGGCCTCGACGCCCCGGGTGCGCAGCGCTGCGGGAGCCCGCTCGTGCAGAATGTCGGCAACCCGGGGTGCAGCGCCGATCAGGAAGGGGGTCGCGGTCATGGTAATGATCGCCGACGCCAGGAAGACCTGGTACATGTGGCCCTCGATGACGCCGAGGGAAAGCCCGGTCTCGGCAAGGATGAACGAGAACTCTCCGATCTGGCTGAGCGCCAGGCCGACCGCGACGACCGCCCGCAGGGGAAGGCCGAGGACGACTGCCGAGAGCGAGCAGGCCAGCGCCTTGATGATGAAGATCGCCGCGACGACCAGCAGGATCTCCAGGGGGTGCGCGAGGAGCTGCACGGTATTGAGGAGCATCCCGATGGAGACGAAGAAGAGCCCGGTCAGGACGTCGCGGAAGGGCAGGATGCTGCTGAGCGCCTCGATGTTGTACTCCGATTCGCCGATGATGAGGCCGGCAAAGAACGCACCGAGCGCGAGTGAGAGCCCGGCGCTCGCGGTCAGCCACGCGATTGAGAATACGGTCGCCGCGACGGCGAAGAGGAAGAGTTCCCTGCTCGCCCTGCGGGCTGCGTGGAAGAGGACGCGCGGGACGAACCAGCGGCCGCCGACGAAGATCACGGCGAGGATGAGCATGTCGTAGACCGCCATGCTCACCAGCGTCCCCGTATCGGCCGAGGCTGCTGCCCCCCCAGCCAGGAACGGGGTTACGAGCATCATCGGGATGATGATGAGGTCCTGAAAGATCAGGATCCCGAGCACCGCTCTTCCCGGGAGGCTCTCGATCTCGCCCCGCTCCTGGAAGACCTTCATGACAATGGCGGTACTCGAGAGCGAGACGAGGAACCCGAGGAAGACGGATTCTCCCCATGGGAGGCCGAGTACGAGCGAGGAGGCAGCGACGACGACGATGGTGACCGCGACCTGGAGGGCTCCGCCGACCAGAACCGTCCGCCGGGCCTCGAGGAGTTTTTCAAAGGAGAACTCAAGTCCGATGGTGAAGAGCAGGAGGATGATGCCGCCTTCGGCCAGTATCTGCACCAGTTCGATATCCCGGATCAGCCCGAGGCCGAAGGGCCCCGCGACCATGCCGATCAGCAGGAACCCGACGATGCTCGGGATATTGAACCGCTGGCAGAGGAGCAGCACCGTGACCGAGACGATGAGAATGGCGGTGACGAGGGTGAGAATATCGAATACCATGGGTTGTTATGCTCCGGGAGTCGGGCTCATCCGGTCCGGCCGGCCGGAAAGCTGTCATTTCGCGTATGATATCGGCGTGGTTTCTATATAGACGTATCACCCTGCGCCGCTCCGCGGGCGCGGCAGGATGCAAAGGCATATGCGGTTTTATCGACAGAACAGTACGGGAGACGCGGGGCTACCTCGATGAGACTTGCACTCCTCCAGCTGAATACGACCGTGGCCGACCTCGACGGCAACGCAGCAAAGATCGCCGCCGCCGTCCGGAGCGCTGCCGTCAACGCTCCCGATCTCATCGTCACCCCTGAGCTCGCCCTCGCCGGCTATCCTCCCCGCGATCTGCTTCTGATGAACCTGTTCGTCGGCCGGTGTCGCGAGGTGCTCGACGGCCTTGCCCGGGATCTCGCGGGGGCTCCGCCGGTCCTGGTCGGCTTTCCGGAGCGAAACCCCGAATCCGCCGGCCGACCGCTCTACAACGCCGCCGCCCTTCTCCACGGCGGCCGTGTGGTGCAGACCTTTCGAAAGACGCTGCTTCCGACCTACGACGTCTTCGACGAAGACCGCTACTTCGAGCCCGCCGCGGGGGACGCGCAGGTTCTCCACCTCGGCGGGCATAGCATCGGGATCTCGATCTGCGAGGATATCTGGAACGACCGCGACTTCTGGAGCAGGCGGCGCTACCGGATCGATCCTATCGCCGAGCTTGTCAGGGCCGGGGCGGAGGTGATCGTCAACATCTCGGCCTCGCCCTTTACGGCCGGCAAACAGGCGCTCCGGGAGCGGATGCTCGGGGAGATGGCGCGGAAGTACGGTGCCCCGCTCGCCTACGTCAACCAGGTCGGGGGGAACGACGATCTGGTCTTCGCCGGCAGGAGTTCGGTCTTCGACGCGGCCGGGACGCTGATCGCCCGGGGAGCGGGGTTCACCGAAGATCTGGTCTGTGTCGACCTCGACCGCCCGGGGAGCGCGAGCGTCGCGGCCGACGACTTTATCCCTGAGTCCGAGATCTGGCGGGCGCTGGTGCTCGGCACCCGCGACTACGTCCGGAAGACCGGTTTCTCCTCGGTCCTGCTCGGCCTCTCGGGCGGTATCGACTCGGCGGTGGTGGCCGCGGTCGCCGCCGAAGCGGTGGGAGCGGAACGTGTCCTCGGCGTCCTGATGCCCTCGCCCTACTCGAGCGCCGGGAGCGTCAATGATGCGCAGATCCTCGCCGGAAACCTCGGGATCCGCACCATCGTCCTTCCGATCCGGGGAGCCATGGACGCTTTCGACGATATCCTGCAGGAGGTCTTCGCCGGCCTCTCCCCTGACATCACCGAGGAGAATATGCAGGCACGCATCCGGGCGGTCATCCTGATGGCGCTCTCCAACAAGCTTGGCTCCCTGCTCCTCTCGACCGGGAACAAGTCCGAACTCTCGGTCGGCTACTCGACCATCTACGGCGATATGGCGGGAGGGCTTGCGGTGATCGCCGACGTGCCGAAGGGGATGGTCTACCGGCTCGCCCGGTGGCTGAACCGGAATGGTGTGGTTATCCCGGAGGAGATCATCACAAAACCGCCGTCTGCGGAGCTCCGGCCGGACCAGACCGACCAGGACACCCTCCCGCCCTACGAGGTCCTCGACGCCATACTCTACCGCCACATCGACCTTCACGAGTCTGCCGCCGAGATCGTCGCGGCCGGGTTTCCGGCAGGGGAGGTCGAGCGGGTGCTCCGGATGGTCCGGAACGCCGAGTTCAAGCGGAAGCAGGCGCCGCCTGGGCTCAAGGTGACTGACCGTGCGTTCGGGACCGGATGGGGGATGCCGATCGCCCGGGGCGAGTGGTGACGTTGGGGGAAACTGTTTTGTCCCGCCTGCACCCCCAGAGCGTATGCCTGACCCTGCCGTTCCCGAAGCCGTCTGGCTCTTCATCGCCCTGGGCTCTCTGCTCCTCCTGCTCCTCGGGCTGCTCGTCTGGAAGGACGCGGAGAAGCGGGGGATGCGCGGGTTCTACTGGTTCGTCCCGGTCGCCCTGCCGATGGTCGGCTTTCTCTTCCTCTTTCTCTACCTCGTCGTCCGGCAGACCGATCGCCGCGGCGGGGCGGAATCGGAGGAGGAGGCACGTTGCATGATCGAGCGCTGGCATGCCGAGGGCGAGATATCGGACGAGGAGTACCGGGCGATGCAGGAGGAGCTCGAGCGGTGAAGGGCATCGTCGACCGCTTTCACCGGTATGCGGACGATTACGACCGCTGGTTCGACGACCACCCGGAGGCCTACCGGCAGGAGCTCGCCCTCGTCGCCGCCGGCACCGGAACCTTCCGCCGCGGGGTCGAGATCGGCGTCGGGACAGGCCGGTTCGCCGCTCCGCTCGGGCTTTGCTGCGGTATCGAGCCGGCTGCAGGAATGGCGCGGCTCGCCCGGGAGCGCGGTATCGCGGTGATTCTGGGTTCTGCCGAATCTCTCCCGCTCTGCGACGGGGCGTTCGACCTCGCCCTGATGGTCACGGTGATCTGCTACCTCCCTAATCCGGCGCAGGCGCTCGCCGAGGCGCACCGCATCCTCGCGCCCGGCGGCCGCCTCGTGCTGGCGTTCATCGAGCGGGACGGCGCCATTGCGAAAAAGTATCTCTGCGACGGTGAAAAGTCGCGGTTCCTCTCCCACGCCCGGTTCTTCTCCCGGGGCGAGGTCGAGGCGCTGATTGCCGGGGCAGGACTTTCGTCCACGCGGTTTACGAACGCCGCAAACGGGTTCGCCGTCACCGTCTGCACGCGGTAGCGGCCTGGATGGGTTCACTCCTTTTTGCGGTAGATGTTCAGCCCGATCTTGATCTCCTCGTGTTCGGGGACCGAGATGTTCCCTTCGGTCGATGCAATGGTGATCGATTTTCCGCTCTTCGAGACTCCGAATTCCTTCGCCAGGTCGACTCTGATCGTCAGGACGGTTCCGTCGACCGACATCTCGATATTCTTCATACCCACTGCAGGGATTTCATCCGGGATATGCCCATCGATCCCGCGCCGGCGTGAAGGGGAGACGCTTCCCGGTCGTCGCTGCCGCACGGTCGGAGGACATAGCCGCCGGGCTGGTGACATATGCACAGAAAAGAGCCCGAAAGAGAGGGGCAGTGAGGTGGGTCGGCGGCTCACTGTCCCGTGAAGAATGAGATCAGGCTGGTTCTACAATGACGAGATTATCGAAAGCTGTCGTTGTGAAACTGCCAGAGAGCGATTCGGTTCCCAGTGCTATCTTGCCTGTGCTGAAGCTCGAATCCTGAACCGTTTCCAGGCGCCAGTCATTGACGAAGAGGGTCATCTCATCACCGATGCTTTCGATCCTGACGGTATTGGTGGCATCGCGGCCCTGAACGATGTACTCGGACTCTGTCGGTTCAACGAGGGACTCGACCTCTCCACTCTCAATTTTCCGTATCTGGTACCACCCGTCGGCGCTGATTGAAAAGACATAGAACCCCTGTTCCTGGACACGCGTGAATATGTGGTACCAGTTGTCAGCATTCCCTTCAACTAGTTCTATCTCGACTGCAAGAATGAAATCGCTGAACTCCTTGTTCAGGATGGTATAGGTGAAGTTTTCATCTGTATAATCCATCAACTGAAGCGCCCCGCCTTCATACGCTATCTCGCCGTACGCCGGGTCGACATTCTCCGGATTCATCCAGGGATCCTTCCACTCGTCCATGTCGTCTTCAAAGAGCACATCCTGGGCGGCCGCGCTCGAAACAATGACCGTGGCAAACACGATCAGGCCAATCAGAAATGCAGTAGTCTTCATACGCTCCCACGCCCGGGACGATATATTCCATTGGTTATATATCTTCCTTAAAATAAATCAGACAGCTCTCCGGAGGCACTTTGACCGTTCCGTGAATCTCATTGCAGATAAACAAGAATGTGTTTATCTGTCTCATCCGCGAAAATATGACAAATACTATTGGTATGCCAATGACATGCCGGCCGCGCAATAGCCCAACCAGCCCCGGATCCTGTGACTCAATGACTTCAAAATACGACATTCTTGAGCGCTACTTCGGCTACACGACGTTCCGGCCGCTGCAGAAGGAGATCATCGATGCCGTCCTCGCAGGAAGAGACGTCTTTGCGGTCCTCGCGACCGGGGGTGGAAGATCGCTCTGCTACCAGCTCCCGGCCCTCCTCCTCGGCGGCCTTGCGGTCGTCGTCTCGCCGCTCATCTCGCTGATGAAGGACCAGGTCGATGCCCTTGCGGCGAACGGCATCCCCGCCGCGACGTTCAACAGCCCGATGACCTACGCAGAACGCGTCGCCACCGAACGGGCAGTCACGAGCGGTGCTGCCGCAGTTTCTCTCCCTCCTCTCCCGGGCAGACCTCCGGCTCATCGCCGTCGACGAGGCGCATTGCATCTCGGTGTGAGGCCACAACTTCCGGCCCGAGTACCGCAGGCTCCGGCCGCTCCGGCAGCAGTTCCCGCGCGTTCCCGTCATTGCCCTTACGGCGACCGCCATCCCGACCGTCCAGGACGACATCGTCCGGCAGGTCGGCCTCAAAAGCCCCGCCGGGTTCTTCGGGAGCTTCAACCGGGAAAACCTCCACTACCGCGTCCTCCCGAAGACGAACGTCTTCCGGGTGCTGCTGAAGTACCTTGCAGAGCACCGCGACGCGTCCGGGATCGTCTGCTGCCTCTCGCAGAAGTCGACGGAGGAACTCGCCGAAAAACTGCAGGCAAAGGGCTCCCGGGCAGGGAGGGACGGTGAGGCGGCCGACTGCATCCTCTTCTCCTCCCGGGGAGACTGCCGGACGATCAGGTACCTCATCGAGCGGGAGAACACGGACGCCGGACAGAAGGAGATCGCCTACCGCAAGATAGGCCGTATGCTCGACTACTGCGAGACGACCGGATGCCGCAGGAAGTTCCTGCTCCGCTACTTCGGCGAGGTCTATCCCGGGGAGCGGTGCGGCGGCTGAGAGACGCCAGCGATGAGCTTCGACGGCATCGGGGCGGCGCGGACGATCCTCTCCTGCGTCCGGCAGACCGGCGAGCGGTTCGGGGCATCCTACATCGCCGACGTGATCTGCGGCTCGAAGAGCGCACGCATCCGCGAGAACGGTCACGACGCCATTCCGGCGTACGGTTCCGGGACCGGCTACACCCGCGACCAGTGGCTCCGGTTCCTGCAGGAGATGGTGCGGACGGGCGTCGTCACCTCCACCGGTGGCCGGTATCCCGGCCTCACCCTGAACGAAACGAGTGAGGGGTGCTCCGCGGCGAGCACCCGGTACCGCTGGCAAAGCCGAAGGAGGAGGGGCTCGTCCCGGCCGAAGGCGCGGAGGCGTACGATGCCGAGCTCTTCTTCAGGCTCCGCCAGCTCAGAAAGATGCTCGCCGACCTCGAGCATGTCCCGCCGTTCATCGTCTTCCAGGACCTGAGCCTCCGGGAGATGGCGGCACGCTGCCCCCGCACGGATGCGGAGCTCCTGAAAGTTTACGGCGTCTCCGAAAGGAAATTTGCGCGCTACGGGCAGAAGTTCATCCGGACGATCGAGAAGCACTGCGCCGGACAGGAGACCTGCCGAGAATAAGGCACGGCTGTGCTGTGTATCGCCGCATGGCAACGTTGATATTTCTCACACGAGTTCATGCCGGCGGAGGAACTCCCGGATCTCCCGTGATTCGATCCATCCCTGGTCGAGCTGTTTGACGATCTCGTTGATCCGCCTGACCTGACTGCGGATGATCTCTATCTCCTTCCTTCCGTTGCTTTCCAGGTCGACAATGCCGAGGATCACCTGGAGGGGCTGGCGGACATGATCTCCCAGGATAGCAAACTGTTCGATGTTCTGCTCGATCTGCGCGTATGCCTTCTGCCGCAGGTTCTCTTCGTGCACCCGGTCGGTGATATCCGAGATCAGCGTGATATATCCGTCCGGGCGGCTCTCGCCGGCCCGGCGTATTCCGGTGACGAGAACGTCCAGGTACCGCCGCCCGGACTGCGATGTCCGGTAGAGGCCGCGGGCTGTGACCAGATCGAAGTCGAACTCTGCCGTATAGTGCACCGCCTCCCCCTGCTTCAGCCTGGAGCGTTCTTCTTCGGGAATGTTCGGGTCGGCAAAGAGGTTGGCTCCCTTGACGTCGCCTTTGTCCGGAACCCCGAAGATCCGCAGCGCGGCAGGGTTGATGTCGATCAGGCGTCCGTCGGCATTGTAGTAGCCGATGCCGATTGGAGACTCCTCGAAGATACTCCGAAAGCGCACTTCGCTCTCCTGCAGCGCCGCTTCCATCGCCTTCCGCCCGGTGATGTCCTCCACGACGCTGATGGCGCTCAGAGGTGTCCCTTCCGGACTCCTGAGATAGGTGACGGTTTTTCGCCCCCAGATGATCCGGCCGTCCCGGGTGATGTAGCGCTTCTCCAGTTTCTCGCGCCCTCCTCCTCCCTCCGCCATCCTCTCGTAGAGTGCGAGGGTCGCCGGCAGATCCTCCGGGTACGTAATCTCGCGGATGTTCATGCCGGCGAGCTCGTCTTCACGGTATCCCAGCATCTGCTGGAAGGCCGGGTTGCTCCTGAGGATCACGCCGTCCTGGCTGACGAGCAGGATGCCGACCCCCGACTCTTCAAAGATGCGCCGGAACCGCTCCTCGCTCTCGCGGAGTTCCTGCTCCACCTGCTTCTGCTCCGTAATGTCGTAGATCGCACCCTGCACGTGAATCGGGGTTCCGGCACCATCGGTGACGTTCTGGATCATCTCCCGGATCCAGCGGACGTCTCCGTCCTTTCTGACGATCCGATACTCCCGCTCGGTCGCATAGCCGGGGACGCTGCGCAGTTTCTCTGAGGTCTCGGCGAGGCTTGGGGAGTCGTCGGGGTGGATCATCCGGTACCAGCGCCCGGGATCGCTGAAGAGCTCCTCCTCCGTATAACCGGTGATGGCCTCCGCCGCTCCGTAGCAGAAGACGGGGGAAAAGTCCAGGTTTGCCCGGAACGCAATCCCCTGGAAGTTCTGCAGAAAGAGACGATAACGTTCCTCGCTCTCCCGGAGCGCTTCTTCCATCGCTTTCCGTTCGGTGATGTCCCGTGCAGCCGCAAAGACGCCGGCAACGTTCCCCTCTCCGTCGCGGTAGACGGTGGCGTTATAGAGCACCGGCATCGTATGCCCGTCGCGGTGCCGGATCTCCAGCGGGTAGTCCCGCACCTGCCCTTCCGCAAAGACCCTCCGGTAGCCTGCCCGCGCCTCTGCGGGATCGGTGAAATAATCGGAGAAGTCGGTTCCGATCAGTTCGTCGCGGGCGTAGCCGGTCGCCTGCTCGCTGGCGGTATTGACGTCGGTGATCCTGCCGTCGGGACCGATGGCGACGAGCGGGTCGGGGTTGGCCTCGATGAGGCTCCGGTTGTAGGCGCCTGCGGCCCGGAGCGCCTCTTCCGCCTGTTTCTGCTCGGTGATGTCCTGCGCGAACTCAATGAGGCCGACCAGTTCCCCCTCTTCGTCGAGCACCGGATACCCCCGGAGGAAGAAGACTCTCCCGTCGGGTGTCGTGATCTCCGTTTCATGGGGCGTTTTTGTCTCCCGGGCAAGGACTACCGGGCATCCTTCGCAGACTTCTCTGCGGTTGTGCCAGATCTCGTAGCAGAGGTGCCCGACCACGTCTTCGGGCTCCCTGCCGATGACTGCAACAGCGGCGCGGTTGACCCACAGCACCCGGAGATCCGTGTCGTAGTAGGCGAACATCTCTGCCGTTGAGTTCAGGATCAGTGCCTTGTCCCGTTCCGCCTTTTGGAGCGCCTCTTCCGCCTGCTTCCGCTCGGTGATGTCCCGGGCGTTCACCACGATTCCCCGGATCTGCGGGTCGTCGAGGAGGTTTGTGATCATCGCCTCGATGACATGCGTGCCGCGCGGCCCGCTGAAGCTGACCTCAAGCGGCATGCTGCCGCCCGGCCTTTGCATCAGAGCCGACAGAACCTCCCGCGCCCGCGGCACCTCCTCAGGCTGCATCATCGCAAACGCACTTTTTCCGATAAGCGTCTCCGGCGGGAAACCGTCGATCCGTTCGATGGGCGGGCTCGCGAACCGGATCGTCATCCGGTCGTCCAGTACGAGGATGAAGTCGGAGCTCTTCTCGATGAGGGCTCGGAACGTCTCTTCGCCTCGGCGCAGCGTCTCCTCGGCCCGGTTGCGCTGCAGAGCGATCGCTGCCAGGTTCTTGAAGGTGTCGACGGCCTCGAAGGGAACCGGTGTCCCCTCCCGGCGGGTGAGGATGACGGCGGTGCCGAAGATCTCTTCCTGCCAGGTGAACGGGACGCAGTACATCGCCCCGAGCCCACTGAACTCCTCGATCCTCCGGCAGACACCCGTCGGGATCTGCCACAGCGCCGCCGCCTCAAGCCCGCCTTCGATCTCCTCGATCTCGCCGCGAGCCATGATCTCTCTGATATTTTCGGGGAGGTTGAGCGTGATCCCGGTCAGGTTCCGGCCGAGGAGTGCGGCAATCTCCGGCAGGCAATCGTCCATGCCGAAGAAGGCGCGAGGCGTCAGCGTCCCGGCCGGGATGTCGGCTTCGCTCACGATGACGATCGCCTCGGGCACGATCTCGTGGAGATACCTGCCGATGACGGCGAAGACGTCCGCGTCCGTCGGCAGAGCGGCAAGGGCGGTTGCGGCTCCGGAGAGGAACGCGATTTCGTCAGAGCACCGGCCATGCTCTCGTTCCGATCGTTTCTGTTCGGTGATCTCCCTGAACTGGAGTATCCAGGCACCTTTCAGGGTGCCGTTCTCGACCCGGCGGCTCGTGTATGCATACCATGCCTCGCCCGCCGGTTCGGTGATCCGGCACGCTATTCCATGCTCTTCGGTGCGGTTCCTGATCGCGGAGGTGATTGCGGCGGTGCACGGTTCATCCGCCTGCGGCAGCACCCGTTCGGCGACGAACCGGAGCGCATCGCGTCCTCTGGCGTCTGCGGCGGCAATGCCTGCGAGGCGTTCCATGGCCGGGTTGATCCAGAGCACCTCCATCTCCGGCGTTGCGATGCATGTCGCCTCCTCTGCGCCCTGCAGGAGAGCGAACATCTCAGTCCGTATTTCCGCGCTTACTTCACCTGCGTGCATCTCTCTGTTGTCGCCCCGTTGGTACAGTGACGATCGATCGTCTACGATCCTCACGTATACCCTTTTGGGAGAGTAGAACAGGGCACCACTATATAAATTCATGGCAGAGCGGCATGCCGTTCATCCGCGTTCACTCCCGGCCGGGAGCGCGGCGCATCCACAGGATAGAACCGACGGGAGATGTCGTGCAGGAGGACACCCGTGCAGATTCCCTGTCTGGCCGAACGATCCCGTCGCGATCTGCGAAACCCTTCTGCGCGGTTGCAGACTCTGCCAGGAGCCGGTTTTCCTGTGGAGGTGGGGAAGAGATCGGCGATCGCGATGAAACCGGCGGCTGCGAGTGCCGTGATAGAGGGGCAAACTCCGCGGCGCCCGCAAGGAAGAAGTAGCCGAAAGCCGCTCCTGCAAGCGTCCCGAGACTGGAGAGGGTGTCGTAGACGAACGCCTGCATCGCCGTGCAGCCGCTGCTTTAAGAGATGGCAAAGTTCCCCCTCCTGCAAAACCTCGTGGGCGATGACCCCGAATGATATGGCGATGCCCGGCGGAGTGGACGTCTCGTACGCGTCGTCCTCCTCATGGCCGTGCCGCCGGATCATCAGGTTCTCCCGGGTAAAGAAGAGGAGAACTCCTGCACGAACGGTGGCGAGAGCAGCATCGGCCGGCAGTTCCTCCAGCGTCTCGGGAATGAGCGCAAGAAATGCGGCCCCGAGGAGCGTCCCGGCGGCGTAACCGACCCGGACGGGAACCGGCACCAGGCGGTTTTCACCCGGGAAGAGGAGACGGATCCCTGATAGGATGACCGCCCCGGTGCTCGGGATGAGGCTGAGCGCAAACGACATGTCCGCCCTCTGCCGCGCACCTACCTCGCAAGCGCCTGATACTCCCGCAGCCGCTCCGCCATCTCGGAGAGCCGCCGGTTCACCAGATAGTTCACCGTCCCCTCGTCGTACGTCCCGCCCGGCCGTCGCTCCCCGGCAGGGATGCCGGTGAGGATCTCGATCCCCTCGTCGATCGTCCTGACCGGGTAGATCCGGAACATCCCCTCCTTCGCAGCCTCCACGACCTCTTCTTTCAGCATCAGGTTCTGGACGTTGCTCGCCGGTATCATCGCGCCCTGGTCGCCGGTGAGACCCTTCGCCTTGCAGACCTCAAAGAAGCCTTCCAGTTTCTCGTTGACCCCGCCGATGGCCTGGACGTTCCCGTCCTGGTCGACCGAGCCGGTGACGGCGAGAGACTGGGTCAGGGGCAGCCCGGAGAGGGCAGAGAGCAGGGCGTAGAGCTCGGTGCTCGAGGCGGAGTCGCCTTCCACCCCCTCGTAACTCTGCTCGAAGACGAGCCGTGCCGAGAGGCTCAGCGGCTTGTCCGGGGCGTACCTGGCGTTGAGGTAGCCGTAAAGGATCATGACGCCCTTGGTATGGATCGGCCCGCCGAGCGCCGCCTCGCGTTCGATATCCACGATACCCTCCCGGCCGACGCCGATGCTCGCGGTGACACGGGACGGACGGCCGAAAGCGAAATCCCCGGTGCTTACAACCGAAAGGCCGTTCACCTGGCCGACCCTGCTCCCCTCGGTCTCGATGATGAAGATGCCCCGCCGCATATACTCCTCGATCTTCTTCTGGATGAGATTTGAGCGGTAGATCTTCTCCTCGATCGCTTTTTTGACGTGGACTCTGGTTATCGTCTCCGTACCCTCCGCGCCGGCATAGAAGTTCGCCTCCCGGATGAGATCCGCCACCGAGGAGAACCGCGTGGAGAGTTTCTGCTGGTCTTCGGCAAGCCGCGAGCCGTATTCGATGACCTTCGCGAGGGCTTCACCGTCAAGGTGCAGGAGTTTGTCGTCTCTGACCAGGCCGCAGACGAACTCCGCGTACTTCCGGGCATTCTCGTCGGTTCTGTCCATAACGACGTCGAAATCCGCCTTCACCTTGACAAGCTCCCGGAAGTCCGGGTCAAGGGTGTGCAGGACCTGATAGATCTGCGGCGTCCCGATCAGCGCCACCTTGACGTCGAGCGGGATGGGCTCCGGTTTGACGGTCTTTGCGGTGATGAATCCCATCCGTTCACCGGGCTCCTCGATCCGGATCTCCCCGGTCTTGAGTGCCGTCTTCAGCCCGTCCCAGGAGAGGGGTGCCCGCAGGAGATCGTCGGCCATGAGGATGAGGTAGCCGCCGTTGGCCTTGTGCATCGAGCCCGGCCGGATCATGGTGAAATCGGTTGTCAACGCGCCGAACTGAACCTCCCGCTCCACCTTCCCGAAGAGGTTCTGGTAGGAGGGGTTCTGCTCGAAGACCACCGGCGCCCCTTCTCCTCCGTCGTTCTCCACGAATGCGTTCACCTCATACCGCCGGAACGGGACCTCCCGCATCAGAGCCTGCAGCTGGGGCGGGAGCTGCTGCTGCGCCTGCTGGCCGCCGACGAAGAGCTGGATGTTGTCCAGCATATCCTTCTCCACCGCATCGATGAATGCAGCGATCTCGTCTATCCCGCCGTACCGTTCCTTGAGGTCTTCAACGAGGGGCTCGATTGCGTAGAGCGCGACTTCGCGGTTCAGGTTCTCCACCGCCTCGCCGCCCTCCTGCTCGACATTCCGGATCTCCCGCAGAACGTCACGGGCTTCGGCGTCGAGCTCCTCTTTCTTCTGGCGGATCTCCTCTTTCGTCTCGGGCGGGAGGGCGGCGAACTCCTCCTCGGAGACCGGCTGGCCGTTCATCATCGGGACGGTCAGGACGCCGGTCGGGGTCGGCCGCATGACAAAACCTTTGTCCTGGGCGCTTTTGTTGATCCGGGTGATGAGTTTGTTCCGCTTCTCCTGCAGCGACCCGAGGGTCTCCTCTCTCCGGGAGGCATACTCTTCGCTCTGAAAGGCCCGGGGAAGGATCTGCTGTGCATTGTTGATGAAGTCCGCCATATCCTTCCGAAACCGGCCGCCCGTTCCCGGCGGCATGCGGATCGCGTTCGGTTCGTAGGGGTTCGCAAAGCTGTTGACGTAGATCCAGTCGCTGGCCTGCGGCTTTTCCCGCCGAAGGCCGTCGATGAAACTCCTGACGGCTTTCAGCCGCCCGGTTCCCTGGAACCCTGCGGCGTAGACGTTGAAACCCTTCTCCGGGATCTCAAGGCCGAACGCGAGCGCCCGGAGCGCCCGGTCCTGGCCGATGATCTCTTCAAGCGGTCGCATCTCTTCGGTGCTGACGCACTCCAGATCGTCGGGACTGAATGCGTTCCGGTATTGTTCAAGCGGCAACGGTTCGGGCATATGAAATCACCATCCTCCAGTGAGGTGCATGGGCTCGATACCCCCTGGGCATATATAAAATGCTCCCTTTCCGGGGACGATCGGCCCTGCTCCGCACGCCGCTGTCTAGTCCGGTTTCTGCACCCAGTCCCAGGCTTCACTGAGCCGCTCTTCCCGGAAGAACTTCAGATCCATATCGGTGATACCTGCAAAGGCCTTCATCATCCAGGTCATCGCCGTGTCCCACGATTCGTCGCTGACGACGGCCATCCGCTCGAAGTTTCGCATTTTCGGGAAGTTCTTCAGATCCTCCCAGGCACCCCCGGCAGTCCATCCTTCGAACTGCTCGACCTGGAGCAGCAGGCGGATCTCCTCGTGCCGCTCGATCGCCGCATCGAGTGCCGGCAGCAGGACTTCGGTGTAATCTGCCTCGGTGAGCCTGCCCCGGAGCAGAAACCCGATGATGTTTCCTTCCTGTTTTGTTACCTCTACTGGCATAAGCCTCCCTTCTGAGGGAGGGAAGAAAAACATACCGGAATTATTAAACTCTGCCGGGTGCCGAATACTCTTTTTGATGCACCCGCCCGTGCCAGGCCGCCCGGTTACCCCTGAAGCAGCAGCAGCCTGGGCGTCTGCGTACACGGGAAAGACGGTTACCCCCTCGAAGATCAGGTACCTGATCCAGTACGGCAGGCTGCGCAGACACTCGGACGGCGACGCAGGCGGCACCCTGGTCGATCTCGCCGAGCTTGCATCGTACTACCGGGAGCAGCGGGAGCACCGGACCGCGTGGCAGGAGCAGCTCGGGGATGACCTGAACTGGGATCTATCCTTCGATCAGTGCAGCGAGACCGAGACGACGAAACACGTCCACCGCCTGCACCCCTACAAGGGCAAGTTCATCCCGCAGCTCGTGGAGTACTTCCTCGACGATCACACCGATGCGTTCAAGACCGGCGTCTTCTTCCGCAGGGGTGATATCGTCCTCGACCCCTTCATGGGGAGCGGGACGACCCTGGTGCAGGCGGCGGAGATGGGGTTGCATGCCGTCGGCATCGATATCTCCGCGTTCAACTGTATGATCGTCCGGGCGAAGTTCACAAACGGCGACCTCATCCGGATTGGCAGTTCTCTCCGGGCGGCACGTGCCGGAACAGAGGCCTTCTCCCGCAGGAACTTCGACGATGCCTGCGATCGGGAGCTGAAAAAAAGCCTCGCCGCATTCAATGCCGTCCACTTCCCGCCCACTCTGTTCAGGCGGAGAATCCACGGAAAGCCTGAGGAGGAGCAGGCCTACGGCGAGGAGAGGCTGGCACTCTTCCTCTGCGAGAATGCATCCGTCGCTGCGAAAGACGAAACGCGGGACGATGTCCGTCTCATCGATGAGGACGGGGTGGCGGGATTCCTCTCCGAGTGGTTCAGCCCACGGATCCGGCAGGAGATGGCCTGCTATCTCCGGCTGATTGATGGCGTGCCGGACGAGGATGCCCGGACACTGATGCGGATTATCTTAAGCCGCACCGCCCGCTCCTGCCGGGCGACGACCCACTACGACCTCGCGACTTTGAAAGAGCGGCAGGTCGGCCCCTACTACTGTTACAAGCACAAGAAGCTCTGCACGCCGATAGGGAGCATCTGTAAGCACCTCCGGAAGAACACCCTTGATACGATAGCCCGCCTCGAGGCCTTCGCCGCGCTGCGGCAGGATGTGCAGGTCGCGGTCCTGCACGGCGATGCGCGGACGATCGATATCCCTGAGGCGGTCCGTGCCGAGGATCCTGCCTTCGCCGACCGTATCGCGACGAGGCAGATCGACGGTGTCTTCACCTCGCCGCCCTACGTCGGCCATATCGATTACCACGAGCAGCACGCCTACGCCTACGAGCTCTTCGGCATCCCCCGCCGGGACGCAGAGGAGATCGGCTCGCTCTCGTCGGGCACCGGCAGAGCGGCGCGGCGGCAGTACGTGGCAGGAGTCGCCCGGGTGCTTGCAAATGTCGCTCAGTTCGTCCGGGACGACGGGAACTTCTTCATCGTCGCGAACGACAAGTTCGATCTCTATCCGGCGATCGCCCGGGAGAGCGGGCTTGCCATCGCCGACAGGTACAAGCGCCCCGTGCTCAACCGCACCGCGCGTGACCGCCGGCCGTATGCCGAGTTCATCTTCCGGATGGTGAAGCGGTAGAGACTCTTTTCAAAAAAAGTGGGGTTATTGCCAGGAGCCCACGCAGACGGAGCCGTTCATCGTCAGTATGGCCTGCTGTCCGTCGGTCGGGTCGTCGATTGCGATCACGTAGTACTGAACCGGCGGGTCGATCGCGAAGGTGTACTCCAGGCTGTAGGGCAGGTCGCAGCCGCAGACGAAGAACGTCGGGTTCACGGTCGTCTCGTTGGTGTAGTAGTCGTCGTCAAGGATCAGCGTGAAGACGAGGTTGCCGTTCTCGCGTGAGACGGTAACGTCACCGAACGTCATGGTGTCGTTGGCGACCTCGATCGTGACGGTGTCATTCTCAGCGAACGTGACGTTCTCTGACGTGATGTTGGCCAGCGTCAGGCATTCGAAGGTTGGATTGTCTTCAAGCGCTGCTATCGCCGGCGGACAGGTCGATGTCGGTGCACCGGGCTCGACGGGCGGGCAGGTCGGCGTCGGCGTGACGGTTGTCACGGTCGGCGTCGATGTGGGCGTCGGGGTCCGGGTCGGCGTGAACTCTTTAAGGAAATCGGTAATCTCGGGCAGCGCCGGCGTGGTTGTCGGGGTCGTTGTCGGTATCGTTGTGGTCGGGGTCGTTGTCGGTATCGTTGTGGTTGGAGTCGTCGTCGGGATTGTCGTTGTCGGCGTGGTTGTCGGGATCGTTGTGGTTGGGGTTGTTGTCGGTATCGTCGTGGTCGGGGTTGTTGTCGGTATCGTCGTGGTCGGGGTTGTTGTCGGTATCGTCGTGGTCGGGGTTGTTGTCGGTATCGTCGTGGTCGGAGTTGTCGTCGGGATTGTTGTGGTTGGAGTCGTTGTCGGGATTGTTGTGGTTGGAGTCGTCGTCGGTATCGTCGTGGTCGGGGTCGTCGTCGGGATCGTTGTCGTCGGCGTGGTTGTCGGCGGTGTTACGTCTATATTGCCGCAGAATTCAACGTTACTGATGGCATACGGCTCCCCGGTGTTGGGGTTGATCGGTGCCACGAGGCCGGAATCGGAGTTTGCATTGACGTAGTTGTAGGGGTTCGCTACTCCTCCCCCATTCACCACGATTGTGCCGGTGTAGGTCACCCCTGCAGGGAGGCTCCAGCTCAATGTCCTTGCCTCCAGTACACCGTCCTCCTCTTCGTACTGGATGACCACCGTCATATCATACGTCATCCCGGTTTCGTCGTCTTCGATTGGGATTGTCGTAATATACTGCAGGTCGTCATTCAGTTGCTCGAGAGAGATGTCATCCACTTCATCGATCTTAAAGTCCGCCTCCTGTCCGCTGCAGTTGGGATTGTCCACGATATCTATCGCCAGAGCCCCTCCCACGAGCAGACCGGAGAGCAACAGTACAAGCAGAAGTATTCGTTTCATGATGCATCACCTGATACCCTCCCGGAGACTGTTTCAGGTTCCCGGGATGAAATGTGCCGGGAGAGGAGGGCACTGGACGGCTCCTCCGCTCCCCGGCACACAGCGATAGGGTCCGGCGTCTGAAGCATTTCGTCGGACATAAACTCTTCGGCGCGCCATTGCGGTTGTAATGGTTATTGCGCTGCGTTTTCCGGCGATTTCGCCGGCGCCGTGCACCGGCGGCAAAACGGTATTTCACAGAACTCCAGCCGCCGTCCCTGACGTTGGGAAAAAAAAGGATTTAGCGATGAAATCGCCAAAAATGGTACCGGGGGTGCCGGATCCGGCGATCTTTCTCTTACTCGGAGGTGGCGCTCATCACGACCGGCAGCCAGTGATAATCACGGTAGATGTCCCGCGTCGGGTTCTCGGCCACGGGATAGGGCAGCACGACCCCTCTCTCGGTGTATGCCGAAAGGGCATCCGCCGAGTAGCGCATGCCGATCTTCCCCTCGAAGAGGAGTTCCCGGATCGCGTCGATGAACGGAGCCGAGATCTCGCTCCAGAGGACGATCTTCGAACGCGGGGACGAAAACATCGTGTACTCGCCCTCGAAAACCTCTCCGAACGTCTCATGCAGTTCGACGAACGAAACCTCTCCCGTCGATTCAATAAATGCAAAAATTTCCTGTTTTAACGACTCCATGAAATGCCACCAAATGAAATATTTTCTGGTACGTTCATGCATGCGTACTCATACAACAAATAAAAATATTGTCGTTCAAATTGTTGGGTCATAGGGGTTCTGAATTTCACGATTTACCCTAAATATCGTCAAAATATGTTTATTTTCAAATTTTATGAGGCGGCATCTATTGGTGAGAATTCGTTATAAAAACGGTTCCCATGCGGTGCTGTTTTTCGGCGTCATCCGCTCTCCTGCCTGGAGATCGCCTGCCGGAGCGTGGTGTATCGCCCGGCAGGGTGAAGAGGCTTTCCGGAGCTTTTTTTGGCATTCAGTAATTCTTCGTGCCCGAGTCCTTCAGATATGCCGGGCAAAAAAAGAACTCCCATGTCTATCGGCCGTGAGCCCGGGAAGATTGTCACCTGCGAAACCGCCAGATGCAGATCGGGCTTTCCTGGTTCTGGCGTCAGCTGCTGCCCGGGTTCGTGCACGGCAAAAAGAGTGTTCTTTGCCTCACGTGAGCCCGGCGTCGTAGACCCGGCGTGCCGCCCGGCGAACGAGCCCATCCCACTCCCGATCGAGCGCGGCGCGGCCCCACGCAAACCCCCCTTCCCGCAGGAGGTCCTTCACGTACAGCCCGAGCGAGAGGTAGCGCACCGTCGTCCATACCGGGCTGCTCTGGGCTTCGTGGAAGATGAAGAGCAGGTGCTCGTCCGGCATCGCTGCTATCAGATACTGGACTGCCATCTCCCGCTCATCAGCGTCGATCGTCTCCTGCACTCTCATCATACCGTCTCCGCAAGGACACCCGTTCGACCTCCTGCCAGAAAAGGGAGTCGAAATGCATCTCATGCCGCAGATACGAAGACTTATCGAGACACAGTGCGAAAACCCACGCGGGAGAAGGACGGGAATGACCGAACCTGTTCGCATACACGGAAAGTGGTGGTGCCCCGCATCCCCGGAGAGGACGATCGACGATGTCCTCTTTCTCGACGCGGAGCGGTCTGCAGTACTGGAACTGCACGGCTCGTTTCACGCCCCTTCGTCCGTCGATGCCATCTCCCGGATGCTCGACGATGCGGAGATCGTCATCCTGGCGGTCAACGGAATCGGGCTTGACGGGAAGGCCTACACCCTGGCCGGCTGCCGGCTCGAGGACGAGGGGATCAATATCACCAACCCAAAGCTCGCTTCGCAGACCTACACTCCCCGTTCGGTCTACGAGGGCTGCCACGTATCCGCGCCGGAGGAGATCGCCTTCCGGGAGGTCGTCTTCCGGATCGCGGGCCTCGAAGAGTGGCTGGATACCTGCGGTCTTGACGTCAGCCGGACGGGAACCGGCGCCGATTACCTTGTCACGTACTCGAACCCGGAGACGCAGCGGTTCACCCTCGTGGACGGCACCGTCTGCACCGTCCGATCGCGGCCGACGTTCTCCCTGCACGGGCGGTTCCGGATGGGGATCGGTCAGGAGTCGGAGACCGCGGTGGACTTCGGGAGAGCGCTCCCGATCGATGAGGTTCTGGCGTTTCTGCAGACGGTGCAGGGCTTCTTCACCTTCGCCCTCGGCCGCCCGACCTTTTTTACCCGGATCGTCGGCCGGGGCGATACGTGCATCGCGACCGTCCACATCTTCCGTTCCCGGCTGACCGAGCCGGTCGGGCCGTAGAGGTTCTCCTCGCAGGACGCCCTCTTCACCTATCCGGCGGTTGCAGAACGTATCACGTCGGTGCTCTCGGGCTGGTTCGCCTTCGCGGAGCGGTATCCAACGGTGCTGCAGAACTACTTCGCCACCGTGACCAATGCAGACCGGTATCCCGAGCACGGGTTCCTCAGCCTCTGCCAGTGCATGGAGATCTATCACCGGCAGGCGCCGCAGTTCTGCGACGCCGTCACCGACCCGGAGGTGCATGCCGAACGGATTGCCGTTGTGACCGAGGCTCTCAAGGCTGACGGAAGGCTGAACAGCGACACCCGGCGGACGTTGGTGCGGCTCCTGAAAAATTTGGCAACCGGCCGAACCTGGAGACCCGGGTACAGGAGATTGTCACGTTTTGCGGCAGCGACATATCCCTGCTCGCGGACGATCCTGCCCGGTTCGCAAAGGCCGTCTTCGTGAACCGGAACAACCTGACGCACCACGACCCAAGCCCCGCGAGGAGTACGCGTCCCGGCAGGGCCTTGCCGCCCTCTCGCTGCAGCTGCAGGCAGTCGTAAGCATCGTCATCTGCCGCGAGATCGGGGTCGACGACGCTATCGTAGCGGCGTATGTCCATGCCGTTGCCGACGATCTCCGGGAGCGGGCGTAAGGTCACGCCGACGGTCTGACCGCCTCGACCTCGAGACGCACCATGGGGACGCGAATGCGGCCGTCGGGCGACGGACATCGCCGGACGTAGCGGTCCGCAAGGCCGGCAACGAACGCCGGCCGCGCCTCTTCGGGCAGCCGCTCCAGGTACAGGTGCCAGGTGGTCCGGATCCACCCGGCAAGGCCGCTCTCCTCTTCAAGGACTATGTCTTTTGGGATCAGTTCGACCCGGAGGGGCGTGAGCCCTGCCTCACGGAGCCGTATCTCCTCTTCTTCAGGGCCTTAAAAGGCGTAGCCGTTTGAAAAACCTGCGAAATATTCTCGCCAGGGCCCCTCCGTCACCATCTCGTCCGCGAGCGCGAGGATCGGCGCGGCGTTCCCTCTCCCGCCCATCTGGAGCAGCGCTCTCCCGCCGGGCCGGAGTGCACGCCCGATGCCTGCAAAAACCCTGCCGTGGTCGGTGACCCAGTGCAGGGCGGCATTGGAGAAGACCACGTCGAACTTCCGCTCAAACGGCAGGTCGAGCATGTCGCCTTCGACGAACCGGAGGTTTTGGTACTCCTCCGGGGGCAGGCGCTGCCGGGCGAAGGAGATCATGTCGCGGGATACGTCCATGCCGAGCACCGAGCCGCGGGGCAGCAGGGCCGCGATCTCCGCCGTCACCTTCCCCTCGCCGCACCCGAGATCGAGCACTCGCTCGTCGCCTGCAAGCCGGAGCTTTGCGAGTAGCTCCCGGGCCCACGCCTGCTGAGCGGAAGAGTGCCGATGATAGTCCTCAGGATTCCATATGTGCACGATAGCGTTTCCTCCATCTATCTCTGTCCGACCGGAGCCCATGGTCCCGTTTTCCCGGGTACCGGTGGGGGGTGGAGGGCTAGTAAAGCCATCCGTGCCGGAGGCGCCTCCCGGCGCCTACGCTTCGCCGAGTTTCCGTTTTCCTTCCTCGTACTCCTCCTCTTTCTGCCTCCGCAGCGCAGCCGCCGTATCGGCCTCTTCCGAACTCGCAGAGCCGGCCTCTTCACCGACCGGGATCTCAATCCCCTGTTCTTCGGGTGTCTTCTGCAGCCGCACCGTCAGCACACCGTCCCGGAAGGCGGCCGTCGCCCCCTTCTCCGAGACGTCTGCAGGGAGGTTCACGGTTCGCGTCATCTCGCCGGTAACCCTCTCCCTGACGACGTAGCCTTTCTCTGCTTCCTCCGCCGTTCCTTTGCGACGGGCGGTTATCCGCAGCGTTTTATGGCCGAGGAGCCGCACCGCGACGTCCTCCCTCTTCACCCCCGGGAGATCGGCGACGACCATGACCGTGTCGTCAAGCTCCCTGACGTCGACCGGAACCGCTGTCATTATCTGCTGTCCGGCTTTTTCCGCTCCCGCCATCATCTCCTGGAGCCGCCTCTGCATCTCGGATACCGTTGCATCGATATCCTTCCGAAGACCGGCTGACGATTCTTTCTCTCCCATACTCCTGCACCACCTGGTGTGGAGAGTCCAGAATGCCCGCCGTCACATAAAGGTTCCCGTGCCCGGGGACGGTTCTCCGGCATCGGGAGGGGCGGCGCCAACCCGGTTCCTACGGCCTGCGATACCCGGGCGATCTGTTTTTAACCGGTGCCGACATGGTTGGGCATCTATGGGAGGCGGGACTACCTTCCGGGTGCAGAGAGCCATCCTGGTCAGGTTCGCTACAGGGATTGTCGTCATCGCCCTGCTGCTCTTCGTTCCCGCCGGCTCGATCGCTTACTGGGAGGGGTGGCTGTATATGGCCGTTCTCTTCGTCCCCACGGTGTTTGTCGTTCTGCACTTCCTGAAGCACGACCCAAAGTTCCTTGAGCGGCGCATGAAGATGCGGGAGTGGGAGAGCGAGCAGCAGGCGATCGTAATCCTTTCGGCGGTCATCTTCTTCGTTGGCTTTCTCATTCCCGGCCTCGATCACCGCTTCGGCTGGTCGGACGTGCCGGTCGCCGCCGTTCTGGTGGCTGACGGGGTGGTTCTCTCCGGCTACGCCATCGCCTTCCTGGCCATGCGGGAGAACACCTACGCAGGCGCGGTGGTGGAGGTTGAGGCAGGGCAGGAAGTGATCGATACTAGTCCCTACGCGGTCGTTCGCCACCCTATGTATCCCGGAGCGGTTCTGGTGTTCCTCGCGCCGCCGCTCGCCATCGGATGGTTCTGGGCGCTTGTTACGTGTCTCCCCCTGCCCGCACTCCTCGTCCGGCGGATCAGGGGTGAGGAGGAGACTCTGGTTCGGGATCTGCGGCGTATCGGCGGAAAACACGCTACCGGCTTATCCCCCATCTGTGGTGAACGATCTGTGTAAATGTAATGTAGTTTCCGTATGCCTGAAAGGTAAATGTTTTTACTTTCCGGGGCAAAAATGCTCACGAGTTCGGCGGATCTGGGGGGGGACGCCTCAAAACGTGATACCATGACAGACACAGCACAGGACCAGTTCACCGGCAGGGGTGCCGGAAAGATGGATACTATCGCAAAAGGACCGTTCGCGCCGATATACCCGGTCATCGCCCGGCAGATCCTGGAGACCTGCGGGATCGTCCGGGGCACCTGCATCGACCTCGGGTGCGGGCCCGGCCACCTCGCCCTGGCGCTGGCGGCCGAGAGCGATCTCTCCATCGACGCTTTCGACGCCTCGCCCGACATGCTCGCGATTGCAGAGCAGAATATCCTGGATGCCGGGCTCTCTGCCCGTGTGCGTCCGATCCCGGGCGACGTCCACGACCTGCCCTATCCCGACGGCTCCGTCGACCTGATCGTGAGCCGCGGTTCGCTCTTCTTCTGGGAGGACCGGGAGCGGGCGTTCGCCGAGATCTATCGGGTGCTCCGTCCCGGCGGAAGGACGTTTGTCGGCGGGGGTTTCGGCACTGCTGCCCTGAAGGCGGCGATCACCGAGAAGATGCGGACGATCGATCCCGAATGGGAAGCGAAAGCGGCAGAACGGATGAGCCGGCAGAACACCGATGCCATCCGCCGGGAACTGGAAACAGCAGGAATACCCGACTGCGAGGTCATCCATGACGAGGCCGGGTTCTGGATCGTCATGCGGAAGTGACCCGGATGCGCTGCACAATCTGTGAAGTCGGGTGCGATATCCCGCCGGGAGCGACCGGCAGGTGCCGGATGTACACAAACGACGGCACCGGGATCGTTGAGAGGTTCCCGGATGCCTTCCTGGCCGCCTTCCCCGTCGCCGTCGAGACGCTGCCGGTGCTGCACTTCTCCCCCGGCAGCACGTTCCTGCAGGTCTGCACCGTCGGGTGCAACCTCACCTGCGGCGGGTGTGTCTCGGAGGTGCTCGTCGGAAACGCCGAATCGCTGGCAGCGTCCAAGATCGCCCTGAAGACCGACGACCTCCTCCGCATGGCCGCCGGGCATGCCTGCACCGGGATCGCTTTCGCGCTGAACGACCCGATCGCCTCCTTCCCGACCTTCTGCACCCTCGCAGAGCGGGCGAAGGAGCAGGGTCTGCTCGTCGGCTGCTCCACGAACGGCTACATGACCGCCTCGTCTGCAGAGCGGCTCGCCGGGAGGATAGACTTCGCCAACATCGGGCTCAAGGGCGCCTCCGACGCATCGTACTGCGCCTGCGGTGCGACAAGCGCCGCACCGGTCTTCCGCACGATCCGCACGCTCCATGAGGGCGGAGTGCACGTCGAGGTCTCGATCGTCTTCCGGAAGAGTGGCGAAGCCGAAGTGCTCGAGGCGGCACGGATGCTCGCTGCGATCTCGCCCGAGATCCCGCTGCAGGTGATGCGGTTCGTCCCCTTCGGCGACGCGGGGCTCGGAGAGGAGCCGACGATCTACGCAAGCGAGGATCTCTGCGATCGCCTCCGCGGGATTCTTCCCTGGACGTATCTCTTCAACTCACCGGGCACGGCCTACCTCACGACCGTCTGCCCTGCCTGCGGGACGCCCTGCATCGAGCGGGAGTTCTTTGGCCCGATGGGCTCTCACCTCTCGGGAACGGCGCAGACGGTCTGTGCGTGCGGCGCCGCCCTGCCGGTCAGGGGCAGTGTCAGTACCGAGGTCTTCGCCGAACCCGGGATGATGGGCGGCTACCGGGTCACCCGGGGTCTCGAGATGGTCTGGGCGATCCTATCCTGCCTCGGGGTGCGCGACCAGGCAGCGCTCGCCCGAATCTGGGGGGAGGTGCTCCGGAGCGGGATGCTCGGCAAAGAGCTCCACGAGCGGATGAACAACGTCGACGCCTACCTCGACCTCGTCATGGACTTTGCGCACCGGACGGACCGGGTGGAGGCGGGGCAGGATCTCTGCACCTACATCCGGGAACGGCTTGCCGTCATCCGGGAAGGGGTGGCGGACGCACCGCGCCCCCGCGTCTACTATGCCATGGGTCACCCGCTCTTCGCCCTCAACCCGGGGCGGTTTGAGGGCAAGCTTGTCGAGGCCGCCGGCGGCACGTACGTCAACAGAGCCATCGGCAGGGAGGGAAAGCCGGGCGTCACCATCGGACGGGAGGAGTTCCTGGCGTTCAGCCCCGAGTACCTCGTCACCTCGGGCTTCCTCACCTCCACGGTGGAGGACACCCTCCGCTACTGCAGCGAACACGACCTCGCCGTGCCGGCGGTCAGGAACGGGCAGGTCTACGCGATGCATCCCTCGTGGGACTTCGGGAGCCCCCGGTGGATCCTCGGCCTGATGACGATCGCAAACATCCTCCATCCTGACCGCTTCTCCTTCGATATCGAGGAGGAGGCAGACGCCTTCTATCGCCGGTTCTACGGGGTGCCGTACCGGGCTGCCGCCGCAAACCGGTCGTTTGCTCACCCGGGAACGGAGCGGTGATACGGCTCCGGGAACGTCACGGGCGACTATGCGGGAGGCACCATCTACGTTGCGGCGCTCGACGCTCCGGGTAGGGTTCCGGCGTCCGTCTCGGAGCAGTACTCGGGCACGACCGAGTACAGCTTCATCGCGTATCCGGATGCGGGTGCGTTCGCCGTGGCAACGGAGGACCTCGAAGAGGGGATTCTGGACGCACCGTTCGCGAACTTCACGCACTTCACCTTCGACGAGGTGTTTCGGTGGCCTTCCCCGGCGTGACCGGGAGAGATCCACACCTTTTTGCAGCCGAATTCCCAACCGTTTTCTCCCCTGAAACCAGATACTTTCTCATGGACGAACCGCTGGAGGAGATCCGGGACTATGTCAGGACGGTCTTCCGCGATGCAGGGGCGCACGGGCTCGACCATGTGCAACGGGTCACCCTTCTTTGCGAGGCGCTCGGCGCCCGCGAAGGCGCGGATATGAGCATCCTCATCCCGGCCGCCCTCTTCCACGACATCGCACGGCCGCGTGAAGAGGAGACGGGCGTTCCCCACGAAGAGGAGGGAGCACGGATGGCGGAGTCCTTCCTCCGGTCGATCGGCTACCCGGATGACCGCATCGCCGGGATCGCCCACGCCATCCGGGCGCACCGCTACAGCACCGGCATCGCCCCGGAAACGCTGGAAGCACAGATCCTCTCGGATGCAGACAAACTGGATGCGATGGGCGCCGTCGGCATCGCCCGCACGTTCATGCAGGCAGGGGAGCGGGGAGGAGGCATCGCGGACGCGACCGGCCACTTCCACGAAAAGCTGCTGCAGCTCTCCGGCCGCATGTACACCGAGAGCGCCCGGGTTCTTGCACAGCGCAGGCACGCGTTCCTCGCGGCGTTTCTCGAGGCCCTCGACGACGAGACGGACGGCACCGTCACGCTGCCCTGAGAGGGTGTTCCGGCACATATATACCCCCGGGAGCGGTGTACACCATAATGGTCTCCGCAACCTCCCGGATAACGATCTCCTTCGCTCTGCTCGCCCTGATCGTCATCGGCGGCGTTCTCGGAGTGATGGCGACCGAAGGTCTCTCGCTCCCCGACGCCGCCTACTTCGTCATCGTCACCATCGCAACGGTCGGCTACGGGGACATCGTGCCGCAGACCGGCGCCGGCCGCCTGGTGGCCGCCCTGCTCATCATCGCCGGGGTGGGAACGTTCGTCTCCGTCTTCGCAACCGTCGTCGAGAGTTTCGTCTCCCGAAACGAGCGCCGGGCGCGCCGCCGGAAGATCACTATGATCGTGGGCGCCTTCTACAGCGAGGCCGGCACCGAGATCCTCAGGGCTTTTGCCCGTCTCGACCCGGAGGTCGACGCGATCCAGGAGAACCTGGACGTCCGGGGCGACGATTTTGTCCGGGTCCGGCAGTGTTTCGAGGAGCACCGCTACGGTATCGACGGCAATGTGGCGGACCTTGCAGGGCTGCAGATCCTCCTTGAAGGGAAGAAGGAGTATCTCCTGCGGCTCATGGAGAACCCGGCCATCTTCGAGCACGACGCCTTCACCGATCTTCTGTACGCGGTCTTCCACCTGCGGGAGGAACTCATGCTCCGCGACAATCTTGCCGCACTCCCCGACGCCGACCGTGCCCATCTGGCCAGCGACATCTCCCGGGCTTACCGGCACCTGGCACTCGAGTGGCTCGGCTACCTGCAGCACCTGCGCACTGCCTATCCGTACATCTTCTCACTGGCAGTGCGGAGAAATCCGTTCGACGATCTGGCGTCTGCGACGATCCGGTGACCGGCGATTACACTCCCCGCTCGATTGCCATCCCCTGCTCGCGGAGTGTCTGCTCGATCCCGTCGAGGAGTTCGGCGTCGCCGAGGGCGTGGTCGAGCATCGGGAATTTGCCCACCAGCGGGATCGCCTTGAAGAGCGCCACCGGCTGCTTCCCACCGGCCTCGCCGGTATCCCCGGGAGCGACCTGTAGCGCCGTCCCGTCGCTGTAGACCGCGACGTTCCCGTAGCCCTGGGCATCCCACAGTTTCCTGATGATATCACGCGTCGTTACCATAGCATCTTCACCGTATATGCGTTCTTTGCCCCGCTCTTCCATAAAGCCTCGCCTGTCCGGCGGCAGGTCTACAATCCCTGAAACATTGTTTTCCATCTTCATGTATGAGGAGGGTGTCCGCGGCTTATGTCTTCACAAAGGCGTGCCGCACCCTGCTGCCCCGTCAACGAATGTCGAAGAGAGGTGTGCGTGATTCATCCGGGCGTCTCGCAGCTGCACGGTGGCAGTCTGCCTCTGCCATTCTGCTGTTTTTGAGCGCTTTTACATGCTTTCACATCATTTCTGACCGTCTTGGGATTGTCGATTCTCCGGGATGAGCACTGCCTCGAGAGCACGCCCCACGCCTGCTGTCATGCTGGCATCAGGTAATTTTGCGTGATACTGTATATGAATCACTTTTATAAAATTAAGGCGGATAAAAAACACGCCAATCGGCAACGGCCCTCTCTCACACCCCTGATCACCCTGATCGTGAGGGAAACCTTTATTATATATGAGTCGATCTCTGTTGCGTCCATAAGTATGTCCATAACTATAACGTGGACGGCCGGGGTGTCAGCGTTCCTTCAGGCCAGGAGCGGATAGGGGCATACTGCACCCGGAGGCAGCGTCGAGACCGGCATTCCTGCAGGATCTCTCCATCATGGCGAAAAGCAGCCTCTTCAGGGTACCATGTGGTACAAAACTCTCCCGTGAGAGGAGTCACGGGATCATATGGGGGGAACATGAAAAATCAAAGTTTGCTGCCGAAAAAGACGTCTATCGACAGCAATTATCCATCAGGACCCGGCTGTCTGGAGTATGGACAGCCCGTTGGCGGTTTCCCCGCCAGATCACTTCCGCAACCGTATTCTGAAGAATTCGTCATTCACCCGGCACCCGGTAAACGGCGGATATGGATCGACCTTATCAATCCCTCCGATGTGCTGTTTTTCAATGCGTTGATGCATGACCTCACCGACTTCCAGATAGCCGTGACCTACCGGGAACGTGCAGAGACCGTTCATCTGGGGCATTCATTCGGGATTGAAGGGACGATAATCGGAAGAGATGGGGTACGGCCGGTGAGTAAGATCCTTCTCATGGCGGTTCGGACCGCGCAATTACTCACATCCGCGAACCGTTTCGACGTGTCGATGTCCTTTGAGAACGGAATGAGCACACTCATCTCGAAAGTGCGGGGGAAGACCTCGTTTCAGTTCTGCGACAACGATCTCAAGTTCATCCAGAAGACATCCCTGTACCAGGATCTCGAGACGAAGATCAAACTGTCTGCGGACTATCTGGTCATCCCGCGTGCGTGCTCTGATACCTTCGGCAGGTACGTGGACGACGAGAAGATCGTAGTATATGATGGCTACAAGGAGGACATATACCTCGCAGACTACACCCCGGACGCTCGCTTTCGGGAAAAAGTGCCATACGAACGGTTTGTCGTTGTACGGCCAGAAGCCCTTGACGCCTTCTATGTGAAAGAGAAGCGAAGCATCGTTCCGGCGATTATCAAAGGCCTGGTGCGCGAAGGAATGAACATCGTTTATCTCCCGCGAAACGGGAGTGACCGCCGGCATGTAAACGGCTCCTCGCAGGTATTCATCCCTGACGCCTCGCTCCACGGCCTTGACCTCTGCCACTATGCGGATGCCGTGCTGACCGGATCGGGGACGATGGCCCGTGAAGCGGCATGCATGGGAAAAAAATCGGTATCGTTCTTCCCGAGCGAGCACCTTCTCTCGGTCGATCGGCAGCTCGTCGACGACAGACGCGTCCTCCACTCGCGAGACCCCGAAGAGATCGTGACGCATGTTCTGGATTCCGGGAGACCGCAGCAGCGGGTGGACCGGGATGCGTCACGGCTTGTGAAGCAGTCGATCCTGAACCAGATGGAGTCGATCCTTGCCGGAGAGTGAAGAGATGATCGCAGACAAGCCGGTCTCCGGAATCGGCATGCGGGCAGTGCCGGAACACTCGCCTCTGGGTGCGGAACATCTCGTCCCGGGGCTCGCTGGAGGAGGGCAATGACCTATATCCTCATCACACCGGTAAAGAATGAAGCTGCAGTACTGAAACAGGCTTTTGCCTGTATCCTCGGCCAGACGGTTCTGCCTGCGATCTGGGTACTCGTCGACGGCGGGAGCAGCGACGGCACGCTCGAGCAAATCCGGGAGCTGCAGGAGCGCCACGCCTGGATATACCTGAAGCAGCAGGAGGCCTTCTCGGCGCGTCAGGGGCACCTGAACTTCGCATTCGGCGTGTGGGAGGGATACGAGTATGCACGGCAGATCGCCCGTGAGCGGGGCATCGAGTACGACTACGTCGGCAAGACCGATGCAGACGTCCTGCTGCCGGGAGACTTCTTCGCATCGCTCATCCGAAGGCTGGAGGAGGATGCCGGGATCGGTGTCGCAAGCGGGGCGTCGTATACGCTCAGGCCTGGCGCTCCCCTTCCCTCTCCCGATGCGATCGGCGAAGCCCGGTTTGATCGCGACTACTTCCTGCCCTACGAGATGCCCGACAAACGGGTATACCGCAGAACAGCCCTCGAGCAGATCGGCGGATTCCCGGTGACGACCTTCGCTCCCGATAGTGTCGCCCTCGCAAAGCTTCTGACCAGTGGATGGCGTGTCGTGTCCTTCGGGGATGTCGGGATCTACAACCTGCGAAAGGACACATCCATCGAGAAAGACCGCTGGAAATCTTCGCTCCTCCTGGGGTATGAGAGTTACTACCTTGGCTGCCATCCGCTCTACGTGCTCATCAGCGGGATGTACCACCTGACGTCACCCTCGCAGTACAATGGCTTCGGGCTGATGATTGGCTATGCATCGGCCATCGTGCACCGGGAAGAGAAGATCGACGATCGCGGCGTGCGGCGGTACTACCGGATCACCCGGTTCGCAAAACTGAACCGTGTCGTTGCAACAGAGGTGCGACGGACGCTATCCCGTTTTCTCGGGAGCTGATGAATGGGTATCGCATACACGACTGTTGCCATCGACAAAATCGTCGTTCTGCTGGTATTCCTCACCGGCTGCCTGATCTGTGCGGTATCGGTGCAGCATCACCTGCAGCAGGAGTACATCGGCGTGACCCTCATCGGCGCGAGCCTTGTTTATCAGGCATTTCGCAGCCGGTTGCTCCGTTCCGGTTTTCCTTCAGAGATCTGCCGCTCGAAATCTCGTATGTTCGTCGCCTGCGGCATCGTGTTTGCTCTTCTGTTTACCCTCTCCCTGCTCGTTCTGCGGCTTGAAGCCTACCACCGGCCCGCAGCCTTTTTCCTGCTGGTATCAGGCATGGCGGCACTCGTGGCGCTGCAGATTATGGGTGCCCGGACCGGGTTGGGTACGCTCCTGATACTGCTTGAAATCTTCGGTCTTTCTGCCCTCATCCGTTCGAGCCTCTATTATCTCTTCCCTGCTCTGCACGGTGTCGATCCCCTGTACCACTTCGGCCTCGTCACAGAGATCCTGCAGAACGGTTCTTTTCCCGCTGCCGGCTACGAAGCATACGCGGACTTCCCGCTTACGCATTACCTGCTTGCCGTTCTGGAGAGCGTTGCTCTCATGGGACTGAAGAACGCCTTCTTCGTGCTGGGCGTCCTGATGATCGTTAGCACACTCTTTGTCTTTCTCATCACCAGAGACCTCTTTCACGTAAAAGCAGGACTGCTGGCCGTCCTGCTGCTCAATATGTCGAGCTGGCACATCCTGTGGAGCGTCGACATCACCCCGATGTCGCTCGGGACAATCCTTTTCCTGGTGCTCCTCTTCCTGGTCTTCAGCAGAACGCTCTCCTCGGGCGGACAGTTCTCTCTGGTATCGATTCTCATCTTCTTCATTGCAGCAGTGGTTGTCTGCGTACACGTCATCCCGACGATCGTTCTTTTCGTGGCATCCGTCTCGATCCTTGCCGGGGCACTGGCGCAGAGATTCAGCATCAGGAACCTGCGGATTGGAGCAGCGCAGATCCATCTCAACAGTAAATACGCAGCGTACTTCGGGCTCATCACCATTCTCTACTGGCAGCACGCGTACGGCACCGAAACCCGATCCTTCTATGAAAAAGTCGTCTTCTCCGTCTATGACTCCCTGCAGGGAGCAGCCATCGGCAATGTCGGAGCCGTGACACAGATTGCAAAGTTCGATCTGCTCCAGATTGTCCTCGACAACCTCGGGTATGCGCTCCTCGTCGCTCTCATGCTCCTCGGGCTCTTCAGCGTCCTTGCGCATGAGAACTCCCGTGGAACCGGCGTCACGCTGCTCGTCCTCACCGGCGCCCTCTTTGCGTTCATCTATATCCCCGCTCTCGTCGGATCGAATGCAAGCCTTCCGCACCGCTGGTTTTTATACGCATACGTTCCGGCATCCATTCTCGCCGCTATCGGCTGCTGGTCGATGCTCGCTATTCTGAAACGGCCGGGGGCGAAGATCGCCGCTATCACCGCCATCGCCCTCTGTTTTACGTTCTTCATGACGACGAACTCTCTCGTCAACAGCGACAGTCCCCTCTATCCGAATGTCCGCGAAGATTCCATCACATGGGCACGGGAATACTATTACGACTCGGAGGTCTATGCCGGCCGGTTCCTGGCAAAACGCAGTTGTAACGACAACATCGTGACCGACGGGCGGTTCACCAACGTCTTCACGGAATACTACGGCTATGAGTGGGTGTATCCCATGTACCCGTCGGATCCGGGCTCCTATGCGAAGGGAGTCGTTCTCCTGCGGGAGAACGTCAGAAACGGCCGCATCGTCGACCGGCCTACCGGATACGTCTACACCTACGAGAAGGCTCCGAAGGCATTCCTCGACGGGTTCGAGGGAGCCCGGTACACCCGGGCCTACTCGTCGTCGAACGTCACGACCTACGTCCCCTGCCCGAGCTATGAGGTGCATTGATGCAGCAGCGCACTGCAGTGCTGGAGCTGCTCCGGCAGGATACCGACATCTGGGACATCTTCACCCGGAAAGAGGAGTATGATTCCGGCTTCCGTGACGGCTTCGGCCGCTTTCCGCACTACCTGAGTTCGTCCGGGAGCCCGTTTGAACCCAGCGTCTCGGAGTACCTGCACGACCGCGGCTACAGGATCGAATATCCGGACGGCCATCCCTTTGCCGTCTGCCTGACGCACGACATCGATACCGTCTATCAGCCCTCCATCGCCAAGGCGTATACTGCCCTGCGGTCCCTGAAGTCAGGAGACCTCCCGGGAGGCCTTGCCGGCATTCTGCAGCTACGGTCAAGAAAACTCCCTCTCTGCAATTTTCGGGATATTATGGCGCTCGAGGAGCAGTATGGCGCAACCTCCAGCTTCTACTTTCTGGCTCTTGCTCCCGGCGACGAGGACTACGCGTACGACGTCAGGGAGCTTGAGGCGGAGGTCGGGGCGATCGCCGATGCCGGCTGGGAGGTCGGGCTCCACGGCGGCCACCGGGCATACTGCGACCTGCAGCAGCTGCAGGCCGAGAAGAAACGGCTGGAGGCGGTTCTCAACCGATCGGTTGTCGGCTACCGGAACCACTTTCTCAGGTTTCAGGTCCCAAAGACCTGGCGGTGCCTCGCCGAAGCGGGGTTTGCATATGATACCACCTTCGGCTACGCCGACTGCGTCGGGTTCCGGAACGGGATGTGCCACCCGTTCCGGCCCTACGACCGCACCGCCGGCAGGGAGATCGAGATTGTGGAGATCCCCCTGGCAGTTATGGATGTCACGCTGGACATCTATATGCGGCTTGATGCCCGGAGGGCGTGGGAGATTACCCGCCGCATCATCGATGCGGCCGAGCGCTGCCGGGGTGTCGCCACCATCCTCTGGCATAATACGTCCCTGGGAGACGGGCAGCGGAGGTTCTATGAGAAGATCCTGAAGTACTCTGCGGAGAAGGGGGCATGGATGACGGGCGGTGCGGAGATAGCCCGGGTATGGAGGAACCATGACTAAAATTGACGTCCGGGAGGTGCAGAGCGATGAGTATCGTGCATGGGACCGCCTGGCCGTGGATTCTCAGCAGGGCACGGTCTTTCATATGAGTGACTGGATACGCACGTGCGCCTCTCTATCGCGTACGAGCGCACTGCCGGTCGGCTATTATGAGGACGATATCCTGACGGGGGGATGCCTGCTCTATGTTCGAGCAAAATTCGGTCTTCTTCACTTCGCCGACTCCACCGCACGATTGACCCCGTATGGGGGGTATCTCCTCCCAGAACCCGTCAGCACCCGGGTGCGAGAACGAGAGGGGCTGAACCGATCGATTATTCTGGGTATCGCGGACGAGATCTCCAGGATGGGTTTTATCGATGTGAATATCGTCAACACACCGGCATTTCAGGATATCCTGCCGCTCACGCGGAACGACTGGGCAAGCCGCGTATACTATACGTACATGCTCCCCCTGGTTGCAGATGTCGACTCCCGGCTCTCGAAGAAAGTGCGATGGGCCGTCCGCAAGGGAGAGAAGAACGGTATTCGTATCGGGAAATGCTATGATCCGGAGGTCTACTGGGATCTCAGCATCCATACCTATGCGAAGCAGAACCGCAAACCCCCGTATACAAAGGCGTTCCTGACAGGCATGCTTGAGATGATCGCGGAGAATACCTTCGGCGAGATGTGGATCGCGAGGATGCCGGATGGAGAAGCGATCGCTGCCGAAGTGATCACCTGGAGCGGCCGCACGGCAGATCGATGGTCCGCCGTATCAAATTCTGCCAGGGGGGATACGGGTGCAACATCACTCCTCCTCTATGGGATATTTCAGGACCTGTGGGAACGAGGATTCGTGAGCATTAATTTAATGGCCGCCAACACGCCGAACCTCAGTACATTTGTTTCGAGCTTCAATCCGGAACTGGTCCCGTACTACGGCATCGAAAAATCGCGGTTCGGATTTGGTCTGGTAAAACCATCCCTGATGCCATAGATGCAGGCGTCCGGCGAGCTCTTTTCGGTACACGGCACGGATATGAAGTAGATAACCCTGGAAGCGAGCAGCAACAGCCGCCGGACGGCGATTTAGCCCGCAGCACCCAGAGTGACTGTCTCTAGAAAACCCTTGAGTTTCTTCATCTTAACCGACCAGTCAAGGTGCTCTCGGGCATATGTGCGCATCTTCTGTGGGTGATCGGCATCGGCGCAGACCTCGCCGGCGAATGCCAGAATGCTCCTGATGTCGATGGGGCTTTCGTCGGGAGGAACCCTGAGGATATACGGGAAGTCTGCAGAGAAGTCAGGATCGGCGCATGCCATGATGTACGGGATTCCCCGGGCGCAGTACTCCCGCGCCTTCAGTTCGGCCGTCTGCGTCAGCCCTTTCCGGTGCATCCCGAGGCTCCCGACGGCCACATGGCACCGGTCAAAGAGGGCGCTTAAATCCTCGCCGGCCAGAAACCCGTGGAAGACCACCCGCTCGCTGATGCCGAGGTCGCCGGCCAGGCTCCGCAGGCGGGGGATCTCGGGGCCGCCCCCGGCGATGTGGAGTGCGATCCCGGGCATCCCGCTGCAGGCGGCAATGCCCCTGATGAGACGGTCGAGACCGTGCCAGCGGCTTACGTTTGCGACGCAGAGGATTCGGAGCTCCCCATCGCGCATCGCAGGGGCGTCCCGCTGCGGGACCGAGTCGACGGCAAACCCGTTTTCTATCGTGACATGGGGTATGGAAGAAGAGCCCGCCCGTTTCACCTGATATGCCGTGATCTCATCGGTAACCCCTACAATGCCGTCGATTTTCCGCCGCAGTATCCTGCCGAAGAGGATGTCGTGCAGGGCGATGAGATACTCGCCACTTGACCACCGCTCCCGGCTTTCGATGCACTGGAACTCGACAACCAGCCTGCAGCTTCGGGGTCTTTGCAGCGAGCGTATCGTTGAGATCGAGAGCGGGGGAACCCTGCAGTAGATGACGTCTGTCGGACCGAGCAACGCAAAAAGGTCGCGGAGAGCCTGGTTTATGCAGATGTCGCGCCGGAGCAGAGCGCCGAGGGTCATGCCCGGATCGCAGGCGGTCTTTGGACGGCTGTAGAAGATCTGATCGGGGGTTACTTCTCCCGGTTCCAGGCCGGCCCGGTCTCTGAAACTGAATATCTTTGCATCGACGCCCAGGCTCTGCAGGGAGCGTATCTGGGCGATCATCTTCTTCGAGACGCCTGGTTGAGCCTCCTCGAGCGGTCTTGTGAAATAGACGACCCGCATACAGGAATCTTCAGAGGCACTACTCTTTATACTGGTTGTGGATCCGGCAGCGCCGATCCCCGCTGCGGAGCGCTGCCATGCCGTTTCTTTCAGTGGGAGCATGCTATTCGGCTCCCGGAGTGGGATGGTCGATGATTCGGGCGCTCTCCTCCTTCTCGATCAGGCCTTTTTCGAGTATGACCATGATTGCGAACCAGACGAGGCCGTATACCGCAACTGCGGCCACCGCCCCGACAAGATTGAATGCCTGCGTGAACAGCACCAGGAGGGGAAAGTAGACGGCCAGACTCAGGAGGTGAACCTGGAGCGTCATTCTCGGCATCCCGATCGACGCCATTGCAGGCGCAAGAGGAAAACCGAAGATGGCGATGATCATTGTCGCCATATAGAGCACCGCGATCGGATACGCCTGAATATATGCCGTTCCGAAGAGGAAGCTGATGACGGGTGCGCCGAAGAGGGCGAACCCGAGCCATATCCCCGCTGCCAGGCTCCCGGCAACGATCCCCGACCGGATGATGAGGCGTTTGAACTGGACGATCTCTTGTTTTGCCCAGAGATGTGAGAGATCCGGATAGATCGCCTGGTAGAGCGGGTCAGAAAGCATTGCGGGTATCCAGCCCAGCTGCTTGGCAATCTTGTAGATCCCCGCTCCCTCTGCGCCGACGACGCCGCCGATGAGGATCGTGTCCACCTCCCGCGACCCGAGCAGCACCGAACTGTTCAGGTTCGTCGCCACGAGAAACCCCACGAGGCCGGGCGAGCGGGCGATGGACTCGTTCAGCGGCGTATTGAGGTATTCCAGATAGCCTCGCCGGGAGAGTTCGCGCCACCCGAGGATCAGGAGCAGCAGGTATCCCGCGACCGTTGCGACCATCCATACGATAAGGACCAGCCACAGGCCCGCCCCGAGGGCGAGGACGACGAGGATCCCGATGAACCTGATGACCGCCGATACGATGTTCTGAACGGCAAAGAGCCGGAACCGCTTGAACAGCCGGAATATGCCGGTCGGGACGCCGGAGAGATTGAAGAGCATGACCAGGCTGTAGAGAGCCGCCATACGCACCGTCTCCGGGTTCCAGGCAAACCACTGGCCGAGCAGTACAACAGCAGCAATGGCGATGAGGGTTCCGATGCATGCCGTGGCGAAATCCAGCAGGGTGCAGAATTTGACGAGACCCATGAACCGGTTGGGTTTCCCGTCTTCCAGTGCCTCTGTGCCGTACTTGATGAGCGCCGTCCATGACTGGAAGTTTACCAGGGCATCGATGATGAAGGCAAACGTGGTGATGAGGACGAAGATGCCGAACTGTTCCGGGCCGAGCAGCCGTGCGGTGATGGCATATGTGATGAGACCGAGCACCCAGGCGACCATGTTGCCGGTGAGAAGCGTTCCGGCGTTCTGAAAGAGATGCCGCAGCAGGTCTTCCTCAAACCACCGGAGTACTCTGCAAAATCCGAGTTTCCCGATCATATGTGCCCTCACCGGCTGTGACGCTCATCGGCGTGCAGACACATGCAGGCTGTCCCGGTGAAACGTTCGCGCCGCATCGATACCTCCCCGTCTCAGCTCTTCGTCAGCTCCGGATATCCCCCGCCTTTCTCTGAACCCTGTCCCGGTGGTCGATCCGTCCTCCCCGGTGACGCTTCAGGAGCGATTGCAGGGATTCCGCTGCTCCGGAATTTGAGGGCAGATGCTGATCCTCCGGAGACTGCAGGATCTCGTTCAGATTCAGGCGAGGCTGGGATGCTCTGATCTCGCTCAGGTCCGGGAGTGGCTGCAGGATTTCGTTCATGTCCGGGTGAGGCTGGGAGGATGCCCTGATCTCGCTCAGATCCGGGAGTGGCTGCAGGATCTCGTTCATGTCCGGGTGAGGCCGGGATGCCCGAACCTCGCTCGGGTCCGGGAGTGGCTGGGGCGCCGGGGACTCGTGAGAGTGGACGGAGGACGCGGGCATTCTCTCCATGAACCGAACCTGGAGGTGAAGCGACCGGTCATCAGGGTTAATCGTCACCCTGTCGATCGTCGTGACCTTCCCCATGCCTTTCGCAAATGCACAGGCGACCAGACTGCAGATGGGGCAGGGGGATATCGTGCAGCATTCCGGTTTTTCTGCCCGGGCAACAGCGCAGCCGGAGAAGAGCCGGTAGCCGATGATATCAACGAAGACCCGATCGCTGACCTGCCTGCCGGTTACTTGATCCGCAACCTCAAGTGTGTCGGTGAGGATCTCTTTCAGGGCAACAAATATCTGAGATTTCTCTGATGGGAGGGCGAGAGCATGGTTCTCTTCGAGATGCTTGAGGAGGGGAGCGGCTGTCGGGGGCAGGAGGATGCCGTGGCCGGATCTGTCGGCGGTCAGGGAAATATCCGGCGGAAGCCCTCCCCCGTCTGCAGGCACAAACTGTCGAACCTCTCTGTCAGGAGGGATAAAGAAGGCATTTCCTTCTGCATTGAGGCCGGTGCATGCCTGCGAGGCAGCATACGTATACGTGTACGAGGATGCAAGGCAGCTGGCGAGCTCCGGATTGACCGGGTTGTCGCGGCCGAGGGTGACGGCGAAAGCTCCCCCGACCAGGCAGGCTATTCCTGCGAGGGAGAGTGTGGCTCTCGTAGTGTCCCCTACCTCGGTGAACAGTATGCATAAGAATGCGAGAAGCGCAGTCGCGAACAGAAGGATTCCCAGAACTCCGGATTTCGGATGCGACAATATACCCATTATTCTCCCTCATGTCTGGTGCCAGGAACGCACCTGGCTGCCGGATACACCCTACAAGGATTGGGAGGTAATAAATGTATCTCCTCTTCGCCGCGGGGGCACCCGCAGGCTCAGGGAAAACAGGCCGTTGCCACCGTCGTGTTGCTGACCTGTCTGGTTCACTGAACCGCTCTGAAAATACCTATGGCAACGGCCGCCGAGACGAGCACGATTCCTGCTGCAACAATATATTGCAGGCGGAAAAGGTATGTCGATCTGACATATCGCGTTTCAGCAAGTTCGGCGATGATCAGAAAGCCCAGAAACCCAAGGAATGGATAGACTTCAGGGGATATGCCGGGCATCTGCACCGTAAGGTATGCCGCGAGCAGCAGCCAGGCCATGAGCGCGATCAGGGCGCCGTGTCTCTTCCGCAACCCCATCAGCAACGACTGCTAATCCATATTACTTAAATTTATCTCATCAGCGGCTCTCCGGTGAAATGGCCGGGATAATCGGGAGGCTGCTGGCTTCCGGAGCCGCAGGCCACGTATTCCGGAAATCACACCGAATCTCGCCGTAAAGCAGTGTCCGGGCGATACTGGCCTCCCTAAACCGGCGGTTTTCAGAGCCCCGGCCTGTGGAAAGGTATATATGAAACATGCGCCAGTCTCCTGCATGCTTCATTCCGGGACGGCAGAGGGGCTGAAAGGGCAGACATCCTTCATTGAACTGGTATACGGACACCTCACAGACTATAAGCATCCCGCCGGTACAAACGAGGAGCACCTGCGGGCGGTGATGGTGTGGCTCTGCAGCGCCCAGGACGCAACCGGGTGCGGGGGTGTCGCTGCAGCCTACTATCCGTACGTGGGCTGGGCACCCCCCTATCCCGAGGTCACGGGGTACATCATTCCGACGTTCCTGCATTACGCGGCGTTTTCGGGGGACGGCAGATACATCGAACGGGCGATCGGCATGGGGGAGTGGGAGCTTTCTATCCAGATGCCGGACGGAGCGGTGCGGGGAGGATGGGGCATCAATGACTACCCGCTTGTCTTCGACACCGGCCAGGTCATCTTCGGCTGGCTCTCCCTGTTTGAGAAAACCGGGCGGGAGGAGTTTCTGGCGGCGGCAGTACACGCGGCAGACTGGCTGGCCGACTGCCAGGACGCGGACGGCAAATGGTCCCGTTTTGTATACAAGAAGATCGCGACGACCTACCACACCCGTGTGGCCTGGCCGCTGCTCCTGGTCTACCGGCGTACCGGTGACCCCCGGCACCGGGATGCGGCAGAGCGACATCTCCGCTGGACGCTGGATCAGGTGCACGAGGACGGCTGGATCGACAACATGGGTTTTACGCAGAGCAGGCCGCCGTTCACCCATACCATCGCCTACACCCTGGAGGGGCTGCTTGAGTCCTCACACTCCGTCCCGGAACCCCTGGCCGGCAGGATCCGCGCCACCGTCCGGCGGGCATGCGACGCCATCATGGAGAGCTACAACCGCCACTATCCCCTCCCGATGCCCGGGACGTTCTCCCGGGGATGGCGGCCGTCGCACCGTTACACCTGCGTGACCGGCGATGCACAGATGGCAATTCTCTTTCTCCGGCTCTATCAGCTCTTCGGCAGTCCGCAATACTCCGATGTCGCTGATCGACTGTTGCAACAGATCAAGGAAGTCCAGTGCCGCACCTGTGCGGACGCCGGGATCCGGGGAGGGCTGCCCGGTTCGTGCCCGATCTGGGGAAGGTACCGGCGATTCTCGTACCCGAACTGCGGACCGAAGTTCTTCGCCGACGCGCTTATGCTCAGAGAGAGCATCGTGCAGAATCGGTGCATCGATCCCGTCTACCGGCCGTTTCACGGTGCCCCTTCTGCCGCCGGCTTTTGATCGCTGGGCCACACCGTCTGACAGTAGAAAAAATATCATTTTCTCCCGTGATGCCAGATGTCTTTCATGGACGAAGCAGTGCAGCCGATCCCGGATCATGCCGGGACGGTCTTCCGGGACGCGGGGGCGCACGGGCTCGAGCACGTCCTGCGGGTCACCCGCCTCTGTGAAGCGCTCGGCGCCCGTGAAGGCGCGGATATGATCGTCCTCATCGCGGCCGTCCTTTTCCATGGCAAAGCACGCACCTCCCTGCAAGCGTATGAGAGGCAGAAGATCTGCGCAGACATTAAACCGGGATCCCATCGCCTCCGGCCAGTGCATTCTTCATCCGGTAGGGCAGCGCAGCCATCTTCGAGAGCAGAACAACCCTCGAATAGATCGGTACATGATCTGCCCCGAAGTCTGCTTTTATCCGAAACCGGGTATTGGTCGGGTCAAGTTTCTGCCGGCCGAGGAATATCGTGTCGTATCCGTTGTTCCACGCCCAGACAAGCCCCTCCCAGAAGAGAGGATAGGTAGGGTGAAAGGTGCCCGGCAAGTTTCGGTTCAGGGAAAGGTACTGAAAATATGCCGTCCTGCCGGCCGGGTGCAGAAAGGTGAGCAGCCCCCCGGCGTAGAGATCACCCTTCGCCAGCGACGTTATCCGCATATCAGCCGGTGAGAACGTCTCCAGAAGTCTCTGGAAGAAGGAAAGCGGCAGGATATCTCCCTGCATCCGCGTGAGGTTCTCGACGTAGTAGCGGTAAAATTGTTGTATCGCCTCTTCGCGGCAAATCTCCCGGATTGTAAAGCTCTTCTCATCGAATCTGCGGATGAATTTCCTCTGCCCTTTCTTTGCAGGGAAGCTCTCCCAGATGCTGTCGGGAGGTCTCTGGCGCAGGTTGAGAATCATGTTGCCGGTATCATCTGCAGGGTAGTGGTCGTATCCGATATGATCCACCAGCGACGCTTCATTCACGTTCAGAAAAAGATATCTGTATTTTTGCGCGAACAGGGAGAGTATCGCGTTCAGATCATGGGGATTGAAATCGGTATCCAGCAGGATGCTATTGCACTCGGAATACGGGATGGGATCCAGCCCTTTCAGAAACGGCAGTCTTCGGGTCTTCGAAGGGAGAATCCCGACTGCTTCCCGGCCTTTGTAGAGTATCCAGTACTTCAGATCGAGGTTGAGCGCATCCTCGAGCACGCTCTTCCATTTCAGGCTGTGGAAGAACGTCCCCTCCGGGGACCGGTTGTTGAACGATTCCCAGACCGCTGCATTCTCTTCCGACAGTTCCTGCAGGGAATATTCCATGGGGGCTCATGCTCTGTCGGTATAAAAAATACTTTCTCTGCGGCACAGGGTGGACGCCTGCCCGCCTGTAATTCCGGCTGGACGGTAGCAGAGCAGTCTCTCCGAACCTCTGTCGACTCGCCGTCTCTGAGCACCTCTCTCCTTGCAGGCGTCCGGCTGCAACGTGCGATCTCTTCTCGTTGCTACCGGCGCCCAGGCATCGTCCTTTGTGCAGATTCACCAGCGGAGATGAGGCGGTGCGTCGAAGCACAGGAGCAGGAAAAAGAGGTGTCAGAAGTCAGATCCGTTTCAGCCAGGCTTCCCTCCAGAAGAGCAGGCACGACCTGTCACAGTTATTGTGCCGTTTCCCGTCGCAGTACACCCCCTCCAGAAATACGGTGGGACTTCTGAGCTTCCGTACTTCACCGTTGGATTCAAGGGTGATTGAGCGCACTTGCTTAAACACGTGGTATTCTTTTCCGCAGAAGGTCTTCATCTCAGGCATGAAGAGCAGACCTTTGTACTTCCCGTTTTCGTCGAGTGTAGAGCGGATCTCTTCCAGGGATCTGACCCGTACCCTGTCGCCGGGCTGCAGGTTGAGCACGTCGTCCACGGGCAGATCCCCGGTATGCATGCTGGCTGGTAGATCTTTGGCGTGGGCGGCGACACTTGCAGGAGAGATCACCTGCAGAATCCGTTTTCCCACCGGAGTGACGTATGGAATCTGTTTCACAGCAGATATCAGAGGAGTCTTGAGTGAATCGTTCCATGCCCTCTGTGTGAGCGATAGATATGATGGCCGGGTAAACCCGTATACCTCCTGAACCATGAAGGTGCAGGGTATTGCATGTTCGTCCATATTTCCCCCATATTTCGTTGGACACCACCGGTATACTTCAGGGTCGTGCAGAGTGCAGCCACGCACGCGTGTACCCTTCAGCCAATCGCATGATCAGCAGGAGCCTCCCGGTATATCCGGGTTTCAGGACGCCATATTATATATTATTTGCTGCGGATGCGCCTCTGTGCTGCTCTGCAGTAGAGGCGGCAGGAAGATCGGTTTCTCTCTTCGCCCGAGCGCCATATCTCCTCTATTTCTCCTTTCTGCTGCTATCCCCGCTCGATCGCCATCCCCTGCTCGCGGAGCGTCCGCTCGATCCCGTCGAGAAGTTCGGCATCGCCGAGGGCATGGTCGAGCATCGGGAACTTGCCCACCAGGGGTATCGCCTTGAAGAGCGCTACCGGCTGCTTCCCGCCGGCCTCGCCGGCGTCGCCGGGAGGGACCTGGAGCGCCGACCCGTCGGCGTAGACCGCGACGTTCCCGTAACCCTGTGCGTCCCAGAGCTTTCTGATGATATCACGCGTCGTTACCATAGCATTTTCACCGTATATGCCCTCTTTGCCCCTCTCTTTGATAAAGCCTCGCCTGTCCCGGCGCCGGAACCGCTCTATTGGAGACTGCCGGAAAGAGGACGCAAAACGAATGGAAAAGATGATATGCGCATCGGACTGTATTCCTGTTGTGTAACTATGGAAGAGATCTCTTCTCTGGATATCTACGACGAATTCCGTGAGGAAATTCAGGCGATCTTCCGGTCGAGGCTGTTAACCCAGATGCTGGTCGCCCTGGGAAGCGGAGCGAAGTCACTCTCGGATCTCCGTGATATCACCGGCAGTTCCTCGCAGGCGCTCATCCCGAAGATCCGGCAGCTGGAGTCGGCTCATTACATCGAGTCCGAGCGGGGAGATTATGTCCTCACTCCCCTCGGCAGGATCGTGGAACCTGAGATCGAGCGGTTGGTGACACTGATGGGCGTGCTCCAGCGTCACCGTGATTTCTGGACGCAGCATGACATCGAGAGCATCCCGGCGGAGATGCTGAAAGAGATCGGCGACCTCTACAGCTCGGAGGTCGTCAGGGACGTTGAAGAGAATATATTTGCAGTCTATACCACGTTTTTGAACCTCTTGCAGAATGCGAAGTGGATCCATGCCGTATCCTCGATAATGAGCCCGGCTCACGCTGAAGCGATGATGGGAACGGTGCGGCATGGGAAATCGGTCGAGCTGGTCATATCCGCAGATCTCGCAGACACGCTCATTGCCGACCCGTACAGCACCATGCTCCGGTCCCTGGAGGATTGCCACGATTTCAGGATTTATGTCTCTCCGGTCCCCGTCAGGCTTGGCATGACCGTAACCGACAGCTGCCTGTCGCTCGGGCTCTATAAGCGGGGAACCGATGCCTACGATACCTCCGTCGATCTCATCAGCTTCGATGCGACCGCGAACGCCTGGGGCGAGCGGCTCTTCCAGTACTACCGGCAGGTATCCGAACCGCTGGTTTACGACCCCTGAATACCCTTTCTCCCTCATGTGTAGCAGGAGAGGTTCTTTGTTTTCGCTCGGTTAGCTGCGGTGTTGAATATTCATCGGGCAGCTTAATCGGACAGATGAATTTTCATGGTCATAATAAATGTTAACTCTCTTTCTGAAAGCTATGCATGTCCGAAACTGCATATCGACCGAAAGCCGTTCAATTCGATCTCCAGGGGATCATTCAGCCCCTGATATACAGCTCTGCATACCTCTCGCTCGCCGGGGCGGCGATGGTCTGGATCTCCTGCGTTCTGCAGGGCATTGCCTTCGACCCCGCCGCCGCCGCCGTCATGGTGCTCGTCACGTTCTCCATCTACAACCTCAACCGGAAGACGGACGAAAGTGAGGACGCCATCAATCATGCCGAGCGCTACGCGTTTACGAAAAAGTACGGAAAAGTCCTCTTCGCTTCCGCAATCGCAGCATACATTCTTGCACTTCTCCTCGCCGTCTTCCAGGGTCTCGACAGTCTCCTGGTAGCGGCCATACCGCTGATCGGTGGCGTCGCCTACAGCATCCCCTTCTTCCCCACACGGAGCGGACTCATACGCCTCAAAGAGATCCCGGTGATGAAAAGCCTGATCGTGGCCGTTGCTTGGGCGGTCCCGCCCGCTCTCCTGCCGATCTGCCATGCCGGTCTCCACGCAGACCTCTCGACCGCCATCGTCGGCATCTTCTACTTCTCGCTGGTCTTCATCAACACTGTGGTCTTCGACATGCGGGACGTGGAGGGTGATGCGGCCACCGGCGTCCGGACAATCCCGGTGATCCTCGGTATGAGACGGACAAAGATCGCCCTCACGGTTCTCAACGTCTGCCTTGGCGCTGCGTTCGTCTACGGTGGCCTCGCCGTCATGGGCCTTCCGGCAACCCTGCTGCTGATCGCGAGCGTGACCTATGCCCAGTGGTACATTCTCTCCTTTCACCGCCTCAGCACCGCGAAGATCCTCTGCGAGGCGCTGGCGGACGGGCAGTTTATTCTGCTCGCCGGGGTGCTCTTCATCATCGTTGGTCTGGTGCCTATCGGCCTGACCTGAACCTGGCATGCAGCCGGATTCATGCCCGGAGATCTCCGCTCCCCCCGCCCCGATTTTTTTAAAGATTCATACACGCGATGAATCTTCATCAACGGAATATATGTCTATGACTTCGGAGAATTGTTCAGTGCGTGATGATACCCATCCCGCCAGGTCGTCCCGGAGATATGTGATGCGGAGATGAGCCCGAACCCAGTTCTCCCCGGTCCCGCCGAACCGGTAACCGGGAGGTATGCGGCACGGGGCAGCGCATCGTTTCCGGCAGAGGAACTCCGAAAGAAGCCGAGCCGGTCCTGGTGCGCCCTCTGCGCCTACTACGACCCCGAGCGTGCCTACTGCCTGTACGTGCATACTCCTGCCGGTATCCTCTTCGTCTGTCCGAGAGTCCTTGACCAGCAGGAATAGGCCTCTGTGTTTACGCGGCCGCAACGATGCTTTTTGAAAAAAGGGTGCCCTCTTCAGAGGCAGAAAATCCAGAGGTTCCATGCGCTTGCCCACCAGAGCAGGGCAAGCAGGGCGACGGTGACGATCGCGTAGTGCACCCGCTCCGGCACCGTCCAGTACCGCTCCTTCCAGGCAAGGGCGGCAAAGACGACGCTCGCCACCGTCATCACGGTCGCAACAACCGGCAGCGTGAGCGCTCCGGCGAGCGGCGACGGGGCTGCCGGTTCGTAGAGGTAGGCGGTGATGAGCGCTCCCTGCGCCCGGATCCACGGCACGAGGACGAACGCGAAGAGGAGGAGAACCAGCGCCGCCGCCCCGGCTACCCACCGTGCGATCCGGGCGGGCACCGGCACCGGAGGCTCCGTGATAGCGTAGGACCGGCGGAACGCGGCAAGCAGCGGCCAGAGCAGGACGGTCGCGAGGACAATCCCGGCCGCCGTTTTGAGCGCGTTGAGGAAACCGACCGTCGCGTACCACGGGACGCGCTCGAAGACCATGATGGGGACGTTCTGTATGCAGAAGTAGTCTGCCGTGCCGTCGGCCGCCTGGTGGAAGACGATCTCGTGGACGGCAGGTGACCCTCCTGCTGTCTTTGTAAAGACCCCCTGCTCGACCTCGGCGAACTCGAGCGTCCTGCCGCCGCGGTTCAGGAGCAGTGTTCCGTCCGGGCTGACCGTGACCGCAATCTCCTCCGGGGGAGCCAGGAACATCTCGAAGGTGGCGTAATTGCGGCGGTTGCTTGCGTAGGTGCCGGCGTAGGCCTGCAGACGGGCGGCCGCGGACGGATCAGGTTCCGAAACGCTCGACGGCTCCGCCGGATAGTAGTGGTTCATGAACGCGGCGAGCAGCTCTTCCCGCGCCTCGCCGCCCCCCGCACTGTTGTAGGAGACGAAGAACCCGGCCCGCTGCTCCGGGATGATCGCGAGCAGGGAGTGGAAGGTGTTCGTGTCCCCGCCGTGTACGATAATCCGCCGCCCGTTGATGAAATTCTCATAGAACCCAAGGCACATCCCCGCGACCCGCGGGTCGTTGGCGAACGTGCGGGCGTGCATCTCGCGGGCGGCGGCGGGAGAGAGGATGGTCGCGTTCCGGTAGGTTCCCCCATCCATGTGGGCGGTGAGGAACCGTGCCATGTCGGGTGCTGAGGAGGTGATCATCCCCGCCGGGCCTATCACAAAGATCGTGTCTGGGATGGGTTCGTTCTGCGGGCCGGCATACGCGTAGCCCTGCGCGAGGTCGGCGGCCAGTTCCGGCGGGAGGTCGGCGGCGATGCTGGTGCGGTTCATCCCGAGCGGGTCGAGGATGCGGGACGCGAGATACTCCTCGAAGGGGATGCCGGTGACGTCCTCGACGACGACGGCGGCAAGCGTCGTGCCGTAGTTTGAGTAGGAGGAGACGGTTCCCGGCGGGCGGACGCGGGCCGGAATGTTCTCCCTGCAGTAGTCGCGAAACGAGACGACCTCGTTCAGGCTTGCGGCCGCGAAGTGCCGTTCCGAATCCTCGAACCCGGCGGTGTGGGTCATGAGATGGCGCAGGGTCACGGGCTGTCCGGGATAGGTGTCCGGGATGGTGATGTCCGTCAGATACCCGTTCACGTTGGTATCGAGGTCAATCCGGCCTTCGCTTGCGAGCTGCATCACCGCGGTCCAGGTGAAGAGTTTCGTGATCGAGCCGATGTGAAAGAGCGTCCGGTCCGCATCGACCGGTGTCGCGTTCTCGATATTGGAGAACCCGTATCCCTTTGTAAGCACCAGGTTGCCGTCTTTGACGACCGCGACCGCTGATCCGGGAACGTTGTACTTCGCGAGGTTTGCCGGCACCGTCGCGTCGAAGAACGCCTCCACCTCGGCGGGATCGGACGGGCCGTCGGTACTGGCAGAGGCGGCGGCCGGGGCGGCGAGAGCGCAGATGAGCAGGACGAGCAGGACGAGCAGGACTGCTGCGGTCGTCCTGAGGCTTCGAACCATAACAAAGCGTATTTTTCACCGGGGCTGTAATAACGCTGCTGGTTTTCGCCACCGGCGCCGGGAGGGCTTTCGGCAATTGGTCAGTTTGAGAGGCGATTGCTTCCACAGATCCGTTGCCGGTTTCCTGCCGCCCCATCGGTATCGGCGGCACCTGCATGCCGGATCATAACGTTTAAAAAGTCAACTCGCATATGTTGACGCATGCCCCTCCCGCTGAGTGACCGGCAGTTCGAGTTCTGGAGGCTCCGCAGAAGCGGCTTCGCCAATATCCGGATCGCCGGCCTCTTCCAGGTATCCCGCCAGGCAGTCTCAAAGGCGCTCCTCACCATGGACCGGAAGGTCGAGGAGACGCTCCTCGAGATGGCCTCTGCAAACCAGATCGACGTGGAGCGCATGAACGCTGAGAAGGGGATCCTCTTCGGCCGCTCCGCCCCGCTCAACGTGAACGCCATCGTCTTTGTCTCCGCCAGGCGCGGTGTGCAGGTCTGGTACGAGCACGAGGGGGACTGCGGGGCATGCCCCCGGTATGCCCAATGCATCGAGCTTCTCTGGGATTTTGCCGACGAGATGGGCGTTTCCCTGACGAAGACCGACGACCCGACGCGGATGGCGGACGAACTCTTCGCGAAACTGAAGGAGATCGTATGACCATGCCTCTCACTGAGACGATACGGGCGTACCTCGGCTGGTGCCCTGCGGCGAGGCATGTGCAGGCGAGCCTGCCGGCGCACCCGGAGTTCCGGACAGACGACGTACCGGGTGGGCCGGGCGGGCCAGACGGACGAGCGGCAACCGATGCCGGTTGGCGGAGCCGCTACCATAACCAGGTCCTGGTCCCGGCGGTGGTTCTGTCGGCTGCGTCAGCGACCGCTCTCCTCCTGATTGAGGAGACGCCCGGCTATCCAATCGTGTCGACTGCCATCGCCATCGGAGTTGGATCGGCCATCGGATTCCTGATCAGTTACCAGAAGTGGTTCGGACGGGTCGCAGCCGGTGAGTTCGTCCGGATCCGCGGAACCGGGAGGCAGCAGATCGTCCGGCGCGTAAGAGCACTTGCTCTCTCCATGCCGGCGTTTTTCGTGGTTCTCATCGCCGGTGTGGTGGGTTTTGCGCTGTACGGCACGGTCGGCCAGGCTCCCGCGTTTCTGCTGGGCGGGAGCCTCATCTGCTGGGAGCAGTACTGCTTCACGCTCATCTGGGAGCGGCAGCACCGGGCGGTCCTGATCGCAGAGCGAGGCTCGTTGTATACCATTGAAACGGCAGTACGCGCTGAGGAGGAGGCGGTATGACGCCGAGTTTCTCCGAAGCGATACGAAAGTGGGCGGGATGGTGCCCGAACCGGGATGCTTTCACACAGATCCGGAGGGTTCACCCGTACGCCGGTGCCAGCGCTTCGGGACCTTTTGACCGCGATATACAGACGGTGAGCGGCGTGATCGTGGACTATGGGGGGATCGGGATTTCCGTCCGCCTTTTTATCGCAGTGATCGTGGGCCTTGCTGTGATCGTTGCCGGCCTTTTTATCCTGTTGCGTCCCGTGCCGGCTCTCTCTCAGCTTATCCCCGCCACCGTCATTGCCGCGATGGTGGTGTACGGAAGCAGAAAGGCAGCCCGGATCGTTGTCGACGCAAAGGCTATCACCATCCGGCGACCGCTCTTCCCGCCTCTGGTCATCCCTCGGGATGCCGTTGCGAGGGCAGCGGTGAAGGAGAACAGGGTGCCGGTCTCCCCGCGGCACCTTGCGGTAGTACTGACCCTGTGTCTCGCGTCGTACTTTGCCGTCACCTGGGGGGGATCTGTTGCAGCCGGATGGCAACACCGTGGGATTCTGGATCGCTATCGTGCTCTTCACCCTGGCGATGTTCTATCACGCCGGTACCCGGGCACGCTACCCGCAGGTCGTGACCGTCACGACGGCGGACAGCAGACTGATCGCGATCTACACCGACGATCCCGAACGGGTAGCCCGGATGCTGGGGGTGACCTGATGGCGATCTCCCTCGAGTACGTCAGGAAAAAACTCGGCTGGTGCCCGAATGCGGTGGTGCAGCCGGATCGGAGATTGGATACGGCGTACCCGGACTACTATGGTGCACATGACGCTGCAACGCCCTTAAAACGGGGGATGGCTGTTGATTACCAGCTTGTCAACAACAGATCCATACTGCTCGGACTGCTCGCCCTGTTTGGATACTTCATACTCTCTGTGATAGGCTTATGCATACCCGACCTGCGCCCCGGTTTCTATACGCTTTCGGGCATCTCCCTTCTGGCATATGCTGCGGTGCGCTTCTATCTCGATACGAAACGGGCTGCAATAGAGTTTAATCAGAGCTCCATTACTATCAGAAGGCCTCTCTTCGGACCTCTCGTCTTTGACAAGAGTTTCATCCGGTCGATCGAGGCGAAAAAGACGTATCTTCCCATACCCCGCTGGGCGTTTGCGGTTCTCTCCCTTCTGTCGGCTTTGATACTGTTCTTCAGTATGATACAGGTCAATGTGATGCGATGGGTGAACGGCTATGCTGTGACCCCGGATTTTGCATTTAGCCTTTTCTTCGCAGCCGGCTTTGCGGCCGTTATGCTGGAACTGAGCTACCGTTCCCATGCTATGCTGTCCTACCCCGGCTTTCTGAAAGTAAAACTGAACCCTGACGGAACGCTCCGCCTCTATGCAAAGGATCCCGACGATCTCGCCGCGATACTGGGAGCGCCGTGATGCCGAAAACGTGGTTTCGGGTCGATGCGATCCTGAAAGAAGAGCTGATGCGCTCCATCGTCGTATGGTTCGTCTCGTTCCTTGCAATCGGCGGACTGACGGCGACGGGATACATCCGCGTTCCCGGATTCTGGCCGTTTGTCCTCGCACTCGTTCCCACCGCAATACACGTTGCTCTCATGACCCGGTACCGGCGAAGGGAAGGGATCGCCGATCCCTCGATCCCGGCTATCGTATGTCACCTCATGGGGTCGCGTTCCGAACGTAATGAGAAATAGATCGGCTCAGTCCGGATCGCAGCACGAAAAGCGTTCGATATCCTCACGGTCGTCGTCTTCGCTCTCGACTACATCTCCACTGCTGCTTGTTGCCCGGCAGTCAGGCCTCTCTGGATCGTCGTCCTCGTCGGCGCCGCGAAACCGGGCACATCCTCTTCGAGTGATGTGCTGCCGGGGTCACTCTGCTCGCACGGCAAAAGGAGATGGACGGGAGTTACAGTGCGTCGGCACCAGCTCAGACTTATTCGGCCACCTTTGCTAGGATCCCTTCGATGGTGTCGACCTTCTTCTCGATACGTTCGAGCGACTGCCGGAGTGCCGCAAGGTCGGCAGCAGCACTCGATGATGCCACCGCACTCAGATGTTTCTCAAGCCACTGCTCTGCCCTGACGGCGATGACGAGCAGGAGGGCGATGACCACGGCCCAGTAGAAAACCGTGAGCACCGACGAGTCGATCAGGGACAGAAGATCGATGCTGAAGAGTGAGGCTCCGACAACGAGAGCAGCCAGCAGAAGAGCGGCCGCTGCCCTGGCGGATGGCATCTTCTCTCTCACTCCGCCACGTTCTCGAGGATCGCCAGGATGCGATCGGTCTTCTGCTCAAGGGAATCTACTTTGGTGCGGAGCACCCGAATTTCGGCGTCCGTCTCCGCCGTGTCGGGAGCACGGCTCGCGAGATTGTCCATGCGCTGCTCGACCCATTCCTTGAACTTGACAACGACGTAGACGAGCAGCGTAAAGGCAGCCAGATTGATCGTCACCCAGGCAATGCCCATCACACCGTAACCGAGTATCCGGGGTTCGATGAGCAATCCGCCGAGAATCACGCCCGCCCACAGTACGAGAACGGCGGCCCACGCCGCCATAAAGAATTTTTTCACCAGATCTTCCGCCATATTTTACTCTCTCCGTAATTTTTCGATCGTCTCCGTGTTCACCACCAGTTCGAACGGCACCGCCCGGTAGTACCGCCGGAGATACGGCGGCTCTTCCGACGTCCTGCTGGTCGCTTCCACCAGCCCGAGTTTTTCGAGCTGCTTGAGGTAGATGTTCACCAGCGGGCGTGAGATGCCGAGTTCCTCCGCGATCTCGCGGGCGTACTTTGCATCGCCCGAAACCGACCCGAGAATGGCGAGACGCTGCTCGTTTCCCAGCATGCTCAGCACCCGTGCCAGCTCGGGGATTGTGTTGAAAGATAATGTCAACACGTGTTTAATAATATTTACACCAATATAGTTCTTTCGTTTCTGCCGATTCTGTGGTCCGTTCCGGGGGGTTGTGCACGTATCCGGCGTTACAACAGATAGATTCAGAAAAAGATGAGAGAAAGGGAGTGTATCCCCCGTCCCCATACGCGCTACCGTACCCTCTGGGCGCACTGAATTCCTGTTGCTGTGGCGGGGTTCAGGCAATTGATGAGGTTCCCTCTCTTGCTCCGGATGGCCGCACTCCGGGGTATTCGGAGCACGGCTTTCCCTTGGGTATCGTCATGACTGTCCCCGCCCCTTGAGGGGCGGGGGAGGAGGCCGGAGGCCGGGTGGGGCGGGGTTGATGATGTCTGTGGATCTTCGCAGTAGACGGGGTAGGGGAGACGCCCGGGACAAGCCCGGTCCGGCGCCAGCCCGGTCAGGGGAAGAACGCGGTATACGCTTGAATCCCTGTATCGAAGGGTAGCGCTCATGTCCCCCGTCCCCGCGAAGATTCCTCTCGCGGAAGAGAGCGTTCGGAAGCGGCGCTGCTACCCCCGCCCCACTGCAATGCTGATCGCCGCCGTCCCGCCGTCTGCGGCCGGCAGGGCTATCCCGCCCGCCGGGCCGTGGGTGACCGTGGCGATATACCCGCCGTCATTTGTCCTGACGAGCGATCCCGTCTGACTCCCTTCGCCGAAATCGACGGAGGTGTCCCGGACCACCGCCCCGGACTCGTCGAGCAGGATGAGGTGCAGTTCCTCCCCATAATGGTACCAACTGCCCGCTCCCTCGATCCGCATCGGGAACGCGGCGAAGGCGTAACCGCCGCCCGGCAGCCGGATCACCGGGGTGAAGGCATCCAGCGTCCGGCGACCGGCAGGCGTCCCGTCCGGCCCGAACGTGGCAACGACGGTCTCGAAGCTGCCGTCGTTCCCGAGCCGGATGACCTCGTAGACCACGCCGATCTCCCCTTTGGTCTCCCAGAGATCCGAGATGTCCCAGATGAGGGCACCATCTCCCTCGTCCACCGTCTGCTCCCAGAGCACGGCGCCGTCGGCGCCGATGCGGGTGACGATGATGCTTCCGATGGCACGCTCCGCGACCAGGCGTCCGCCGGAGCCGTCGGGCAGCACCGTCTCCCACGACGCCGCGGTGTCCGGGCCGGTGAACGGCGCCAGCGTCCGGTTCCAGAGGAGCGAGCCGTTCGCATCGAGCATCGCCGCGAAAGAACAGGGCGGGCTGAGGTTCTCACCGCCCGGCACCGTCTGGCCGGCGATGGCGTAGCTGCCGTTCGGCATTGCCGTTACCGACGATGGGACTGTGTCGCGCCCGAAAGAGAGGCGGGTCTGCCACGCGATGCTCCCGTCCAGGTTGAATTTGATCACCGAGGCGTCGCGGAAGGGTGGCTCTGGAAGATCCGCCGGAGCCGACGCGGTGAAGAGGCACCCGGAGATCATGACCGCTCCGATGAGCAGCCCGATGGCCGGCAGGGCGTATCGCATATATGTCTGCTTTCTCTCACGCATAGAAATAGCCTCCTTTTTTCACCCGGAGACGGCCGCCGGCGGCGCGGGCGACCGGTGCGGCACGGACCGCACCCACGGGTAGTAGTGAACCTCTCCGCTGGGCGGCGGGGCGGCGGAGAGGAAGACCGTATACCCGCTGCCGTCCGGGTCGACCACGCTGAACCATTCGTAGGGCGGAGCAGTCGCATTCGCCGGAACCCGGACTTCCCCGTCGCCGACGTATCTGCCGTCGACGTACACGCTCGCCCCTTCGTCGCGGGGGTGAATGACGTACCAGCCTGCATCGTCTCCGATCGCATCAGGCGGCGGTTCCGTCACGATATTCTGCGGAAAGAGGTCGATCGTCTCTCCCGGTTCCGGCACGGCGGTGATGCAGCCGGTATAAGCTGCAGACCCCTCGCTCCGGATGGAGTAGCGCGTAACGAGAGGGGCTGCGGGGTCCATCTCGAGAGCGAGCGACGTCCCGTCGATCGTTCCCTGATACTCACCGTCGAACCGGACCTCCGCTCCGTCGGCGTTGTACCAGTGTACCACGTAGCGGCCGGCGGGCTGCACGCCCATCGGTACACTTCCGGATGCATTGGCAACGGAGACGAGCGTCGTCCTCCCGGTCTCCCGGTCGTGCACGAAGACGTCCGCATACCCGTTCGTGTCGCCCTCCACCAGATTGCTGGCCTCCGAGACGAACGTGACGTACCGGCCGTCGGCGGAGATGTCCGGAGATCCGGACGTGCCGTTTCCCGGTGTGCGGTCGGAGGCGACGGAGACGAGCGTGGTCGATCCGGTCTGCATGTCATAGACGAAGACATCCTCTCTCCGGTTGGCATCGCCGGCCGTCAGCGAGGCGTCGGATGAGAATGCAACGAAGCGGCCGTCCGCCGAGACTGCCGGTGCCCGCGACCATCCGCTCGCATGCGTACCCGGGGGGTAATCGGTGATCCTCGTGGTGCGCCCGGATGCCCGGTCGCGGACGAAGATGTCGACAGGGGGAGAGGTTCCGGGAGGATTCTCTTCGGCAAACGACCGAAACACGATACGGCTTCCATCGCTTGAGATTGCCGGAGAGACGGACGGACCTATCAGCTGCACTCCTGCAGGAGAGTGCGAGACGAGCGATGTCTCGCCGGTCTCCCGGTCGTGCAGGAAGACGTCCGTCTCACCGTTCGCATCGCCGAACGCGAGATTGTCGGCACACGATGCGAATACCACCCACCGCCCGTCCCCGGAGATCCATGAGGGGTATGACTCGCCGTTTCCCTGCATGCCGTCCGATGCCGTCGAGACCCTCCCTGTCTCACCGGTCTCGCGGTCGTGGACGAAGACGTCGACCACCCCGTTCGTGTCCCCCGGAACCAGATTGTCGGCCCACGACGAGAAGGTGACGAAGCGGCCGCCCGCAGAGATCACCGGATCGATCGACCGGCTGTTGCCCCCCGTGCCGTCGGAAGCCCTTGAGATCAGTTCCGCTTCCCCCGTCACCCGGTCAACGACGCAGACCTGGTGCGACTGGTTGCCCGCCTCCATACTATACGGGTTCTTCGGCAGCGGCGCGATCGCCTCGAACGCGATGTACCGCCCGTCGCTGGAGAGGGAGGGGTACGTGAAGCTCGAGTACTCCTCCCGCAGGTCGGTCGTGTTCACGATGCTGAACGTCTCGCCGCTCTCCCGGTCGTGGAGGAAGATGTCACCGGGCGATCGCACCCGCCAGAGCGTGGGGATATACTCGCCTGCCGTGACGAAGCCCACGAACCTGCCGTCGGCGGAGATGGCAGGATACCCTGCCCAGCCATCGAACTGCGTTCCCTGCACGGCATCCTTCTGCGGCAGATCCCCGCTCCCGGTGCACCCGGCAGCGAGCAGCACGGCGATGAGCACCGCCGCAGGCCAAATGCCGCGATACGCTCTCATCTCCCCTCCATCCGCACGACGGTCTCCGCCTGTGCAAGTTCGCCTGGCGTGAAGACCGTGAAGGACGACCGCCGGCCGGGAGGTTCGGGGACGGTCGATGCCCGGGAGACGACCCCCGTCGTGTCCCCTTCGGTCGTCACGAGGTCCGGGGCCGTCCGCCGGGCGACGATGATGGTGTACCATGGCCGGTCGGTCGAGAAGGCCACCTCGCTGAGCGGCTCGAGGGTTCCGTTCTCGAGCAGGAACAGGTCGCTGTACTCGGCCGTGTAGCGGAGGCTTCCCGACTGGCTTTCGGCGAAGATGGCAAGGCCTTCCTCCCCGAAGGCGATCTCGCGGAACGGCAGATCCTCGATCGCCGCGAGCACGGCGATCGGGTGGACGCCGGATGCGGGATGAATGGCCGTACCATCCTGCCAGATAGAGAGCTCTGCCTGCTCTGGAACATACCTGGCCGAACAGAACTGTTCTGCTCCCTCTGCGACACCGAAATACTCCAGGAAGACCGATTCGAGCGAACCCTCAGCATCGAGATTGACCCGGCACTGGTCGAGCACCACCGTCCGGTTGTCCACCCCGCTCGCCGCAACCGTCGCGTTCCAGACTGCTGCAAGGGGAGGGGCGCAGGTGTTCTGCGGTGCGGCAAACGCCACCGTCTGCACCCCTTCCCCGGGAACAGAGCACCCGGCGGCGAGCGCGGATGCGAGGAGCAGTATGCACATAAACCCTCTCATCTCCGTCAGGCCTCCCGTACCGGAACGCCCGCCGGTCCTGCGGCGACGATCCGGACGAGCCCGCAGATGCCGGTCGCGACGATCACGAGTTCGAGGTAGAACCCGATATCGAGGAGCAGGGCAAAGACCGGATCGAACCCGAAGACCTCGACGGGCGGCACGGCAGTCATGATGCCGTCGAAGAGCCACCCGACGAACAGCGGCAGCCGGTCGGCGAGCAGCGGGGGAGGTCCGCCCGCCCAGGTTTCCGGGTTGACGAAAAGAGCGAAGATCAGCGGACCGGCCGCGAAGAACGTGCAGACCACTGCCGCGACCTTTCCCCGGAGCGATACGAGGCCTTCGATGATCGGCAGCGGTGTTGCAGCGGCTGCCACAATGATATCGAATATCACAGCGAACATGATGCCGATAGACCAGGGCGGCGCAGGGGCTCCGGCGGTGACGGCGGTGACGCCCATCATGATCCCGCACGCGGCAGCTGCGAGGAGCGGCGGCAGGACCCGTGAAGCCCGGTCGAGGAGGCGAAGGGAGAGAACGGCGAGCCCGACCGCACAGACTGTCATGGGGAGCATGGCGGCGGCGATATCAGGCAGCGTTGTCACTTCCAGGACGGTCTCGACCTTTCATGTCAGTCCGTTTTGTTTCCTGCCATAAAGCATTTCTGTGCCAACTCTCTTCCTAACCGGCTAAAGAGACCGGGGCGGACGCTGCAATCGGCGGTGCATCAGCCTGCGAGGTGCTTCTGCACCAGACCTGCCGAATCGCTGGCGATCGCGTAGGTAGCACCGCGCCCATTCCGGTCGACCCGCACGATCCCGTCGGCAGCGAGACGCCGCATGTGCCAGGAGACCGACGGACCGGTGATGCCGAGCTCCTCTGCGATCTCCTTTCGTGATCCGGCGGGTGCCTGCAGAAGCATCTCCAGGATCGCACGCTCCGTCCGGTTCCGGAGATGTACGAGGATCGTTCGTTCGCGCTCTCCGATGGTGCCGTGGTTCTCAAAGTAGCGGGTGCAGCCGCCGGCCGTATGGGAGACGATCTTCCCCTCCCGCTCGAGCACGGCGAGGTGATAGTGCAGGGTTCCCGTGTTGATGCCGGTCGCACGGTGCAGCCCGCTGAAGTGAATGCCCGGGTTGTCCCTGATCTGCTCGAAGAGCGTGCGGCGGGTGGCGTGGTCGAGGAGACGCTTGCGTTCGAGAAGTTTGTACCCGACGAAGAGCCAGAGCGGCGTGGTAAAGAGGAACAGGATGACGATCGGGACCCGGTCCGCAAGGTCGGGGGAGACCGACGCGGCGGCGTGCCACAGCAGATAGCGCAGCCCGAGCTGCCAGTGCGGCACCGGTTCGCCGTCCACTGCGGGCGGGGGCATATCGTATGCGCCTTTGAAGAGACAGATGCAGACGAGGACGATCGCCGCCCGCTTTGAGAGTACCCGCATGTTCCATACCTCCTCAGCCTGTTCGAGAGGTTGTCTGGACACCATGTAAGGTTTGTGTACCGATCGTCTACGCATCCGGCGATCGGTAGATGATCGGCACAGAAGAGGTTTATCCGCAGGTGTCGCGATCTCGATTGCAATCGGATTGAACGGTGAATCACATGAACGGAACATGGTATGCAGCCGCACTGGTATGTGCGGCCGTGATTGTCGGCATTTGTATTGCCTCCGCACCTCTTCAACCGAGTGCCGGGTTTTCGGCCGCCGCCGAAGGTGCCCGACCGCCCGGCCAGGAGATCCCTCCCATCATTGTGAAGGGGTATCCGTACTCGCTATCGGGGGAAGGCGGCGGAGCGGAAACGGTTGTAGTATGGTTGATCGGACGAAACTGCTTCGAGCAAACCGTCGTGGATGCCGGGGACGGCGGGTTGTTTTCGTTCGCCCTGCCGGCGGAGCGGACGGCCGGACTCGAGAGCGGTCCGTATTCTCTCATCGTCCAGAACCCCGGAGCGGACGGCGTCTTCGATCCCGGCGCCGGTGCAGCCGTCCGCGTGATCGGGAACCGGAGCACCGCTTCTGTGGACTCCCTGTCAGCCGTTGCGGGCGAATTCGTGGCGGTTTTCGAGAGTTCAGAGATCGACGATACGGTGACGGCCTATAGGTTCCTCCTCGAAGAGCCCTGGATCCGGGTCGACGGCGCTGAAGGCTGCCTGCTCCCGGACGTCCGCGCCGGCGTTCGGATGACCGTCTCCGGAACGACGAACCTGCCCGCAGGCGAGCTGTTGACCGCCGATTTCAGCCGGGTCGAACCGCGCCGTGACGGCCTGAAGGTGGTGGCGCTGACCGTCTCCGGGGGCGATCCCTACAACGCCTGGTCGCTTGAGACCGATACCGGGGAGTTCGAACCAGGGGAGTATTTCCTTACCGTGGGGCGGAGCCGGCCCGGGGCGATGACGGTCGCCTTCACGGTCACGGGTGACCGATAGACGATCCGTACAGAAAACGTTTATCCGGCGCGGTCCTGATCCCCTGTATGGATGCGGAGACGACAGGAAGGAGCGTATGCACCATCGTCCTGCTCGCTCTGCTCGCGGCGCCGGCAGCAGCCGCGGACGCGTACGAAGATGCACCGGGAAGCAGCGTTCTGACCATACCGGTCTTCGGCCCTCTTCCCTGGGTCTGGCCGATTGATGTCGACGCGAACCGCGTCGTCTGGGTCGAAGACGAGGGGAGCCACGTGGGAAACTCTTCCGTCCGTGTCTGCACCCTCACCACCGGCGAGGAGAGAACGGTCGCGGAGAGCCTGCAGGAGACCGCGTACTGCAGCGGCCGCCGGGCCGTCACGCCGGGAGTATCCGGCGATCTGGTCGTCTGGACCGAGAACCTGGGCGCCGCCGTCCACGTATTCGACCTGGCCTCCGGTGGAGAGCGGATTCTGTTGCGTGGAGAGGTATTTCGGGGGCGCAGCATCACCCAGAATGACGGATCGCAGAGGACGGTCTGGGAAGCCGTAGCCTACGAAGGCCCGGTATACCTCTCCGGCCCCGAGGATATGCAGGGGTGGGACACGATACACGGGGACGTTTTCTTCGACTTCCCGGCCGTCGACGGTGACCGGATCGTCTGGGTAGAGGGGAACGGCGCCGACAGGGGTTCGAGTGATATTTACCTCTACAACCTCACCTCAGAAGAACTCGTTCCGGTCTGCACGGCTCCCGGAGAACAGACCCGCCCGAAGATCTCCGGCGACCGGGTTGTCTGGCAGGATATGCGGAGCGGGAACTGGGACATTTACTCCTACGATCTCACGACCGGCGAAGAGCGGGCAGTCTGCACCGATCCCGCCCGGCAGATCCATCCCGATATCGACGGCGACGATATCGTCTGGCAGGACCGGCGCAACGCCTACCTCGGAAGAGACTGGGACAATTCGGACGACATCTACCACTTCGACCTCGCCGCCGGAACCGAGCGGCCACTGGCGACGGGGCGGGAGGAACAGCATGACCCCGCCGTTGCCGGCGGCCGGGTGGTCTGGGTGGAGAGCGTCCGGTGGAAGGACGATCCGCTGCACGAGGGGAACCGGCTCCTGGTGTACGATCTTGTCACGGGCTCGACCCGGTGCATCCCGGCAGAAGGCGGCACCGTCATGGATCCGGTCATCTCCGGCAGCCATGTCGCTTTCTGCGTGATCCGCGACACTGGGGAATCCTGGAGCGTCTCCGTATTCGCCCTCGACGAGGAACGCCCCAACCGGACTTTGGCCGCCCCCGCAGCTACTGCGGAACCGGTGCCGACCGCCGCGCCGGGGTACGCGGCTCTTTCGGCGATTGCCGCCCTTGCGGCGCATGCGTGCCGCCGGCGACAGTGAGCGACGGCACACGTCAGGCTCCCGCTTTGCAAGCAGGCCGACAGGAAGAGAGATCGTACAGAAACCTTTTGTCCCGGCGGCCTGAATTTACCTCTGAAGGAGCATGAAGCGGTTTGCAGGTGCAGTCATTCTCATAGTGCTCGTCGGCGCGATCTTCGCGGCCGGGTGCACATCCCCACGGTCCCACCCGGGGTACGGAGCGTGGACCTGGCCATCCCCGACGGCCAGCCGGCATCGAACATCACCGAGGTCGTGGTGAGCCCGTACCTCGACGCCGTATACGCGGAAGTGAGCGACGTTGCGCTGCAGATCAGCGCAAAAGACTACGGCACGGATATCGTCGCGGCCGAGACGACCGTTCCCGTCGGCAACCTGACGCCTGGAAAGACCGGGAAAGAGCCGGTATCCCTCCGGCTCGAGAACGGCAGAAAGTACGACGTCTGGGTGATGGTCTGGCAGGGCGGCCGGATGCAGGAGAAAGGGTCGGTGGACGTCTCCCTCCCGGACCGGACGGTTCCGGAGCGGAAACTTGCCTACTCGCTGCTCACCATCACCGCCGTCGACGTCATGACCCCCGATCTCGATGCCGACCCGATCACCCTGGATATCATCACCGGGATTACGAACAGCGGCCGGAGCCAGTCCGGCGATCTCGCGATGGAGGTCCGGCTCGTCAACCTCCAGACCGGGATCACGGCTGTCCGCGAGTCCCGCCCGCTCGGGATGGTCGCTGCAAATACGGCGACAGAGAAGCAGGTGAGCGTGACGGTGCCGAATGGCTACGACTATACGGTCACCGTCCGGCTCACCGAAGACGGCGCACCATTTGCGTCCAGCACCGGCCGGGTCACCTTCGCCCCGCAGCCGCAGGTGGTCGTCGCCGGCGGGCAGTCGGGGGTTGTGCCGGACAGCCTTCTCTCCCATACGGATGGGCTGTCCTTCGGCCTGACAGTCCCGACCCCGGCACTGACGGCGCCCTGCCCGTCGACGGCGCAGATCGGGCAGTTCCGCGTCCAGAGCGGCGGCGCACCGGTGCCGACCACAGCCGCACCCGGGTTTCCGGCAGCAGCAGCCATCGGGACGCTCGCGGCCGCTCTTCTCCTGCTGCGCCGGAGGAAATAGGGATGGTGTTCGACGGGCCGACAGCGCGGAGGGTCTACCTCATCGCCGCATCCGCCATCTCGCTGATCGTCGTGCTCTTCGGGGCGGCAAACCTCATCGCCATCCTGATCGAGGTCTTCGCTTACCCGCCGCCCCAGCCCTACCCGGTTCCGCAGTACTATCCGGGTCTGCCGGGAAGCGCGGCGCAGGTGGCCGTCGGGCTGGTGGTCTGGGGCTACCACTGGGCGAAGCTGCAGGCGGAGCGGTGACGGCTGGACGCCACTACCGGCACCGCACTCCCGCCCAGATGAGGAGCAGCCCGACGAGCGGCATCAGGTATGCAATATAGAGGATGCCGACGACTTCGTTCAGACCGCCCGTGACGACCGGGTTTGCGGGGTCGGCGGCGAAAACGACGGCCTGGTGGTAGATGAGATACCCGGACGCGATACTGACGAGCGCGGTAACGGCCACCGGTCCGCGAATGGTGTGTCTGCACCGCTCCGGAAACGTGTACAGGAACAGAGCGGCGGTAGGCACAAGAAGCGCCAGAAGGAGCGTCTCAAACTGCCCCGGGTGGATGCCGGTCAACGCCGCCGCACCGCCCCGCAGAACGAGGAGCGCTATCACCACGGCGAGCGGGATGCCCCGGAGCCACCGGGTGGATTCGCCTTTGATAGTCCTGAGGAACTGCGCCGCGCCGATCAGGGAGGCTATCGAGAGTGCGGATACGACGACCGACGGGCCGAAGACGCCGCCTGATGCGAGCGCCACCGCAACCGTCCCCCAGAGAAAGAAGAAGACCGCGCTCGTTGCAACGAGCAGGAGGGCAAACGGCCCGGCCTTCATCGCCATTTCGCTCCTCTGCGGCGGATCAGCAATATCCCGAAGCAGCAGGCAACCGCCGCTGCGACCGCCCCAAACCCGGGGGCACGGCCGGGCATCACCGTCCACCCATGCTCTCCAAACGACCGGGTCGTCCCGGCAAGGATATATCCACCGTCTGATGTCGGCGCAAGAGCAGAGACAGCATCCGTCGCGTCCCCGCCAAGCGAGATCGCCGAGGTCACGTTTCCGGTGTGATCGGCCAGCACCAGCCACCCGTCGTCCGGCCCGCCGGTGTAGGCCGTGCCGGTGAATGCGTATCTCCCGGGAGACGGCGCCGCAGCTGCCGTGACCACGAAGAGGCCGTCGGGCATATCCGGTATCCGGCTCCAGACGGTATCACCGCCCCCACCGATCAGGACGAGACGGGTCTTTGGAAGATCGCTTTCGGGGAGGACGGCTCCGCCGATGCTGAGGTAGCCGACGAGACCACCGCCCGGTACCCGGAGCAGCACAGTGGGGGCGCTGCAGTCCGTATCGTCAAGCGTCCTCGTCCAGAGCGCCTCACCCGATGCGTCGGTCTTGATCAGCCGGAGCGGCACGGCTCCGGAACTTCCCGCTCTCCAGGGATTCTTCACCGCCACCAGGTAGCCGCCGTCGACGGGCGTCCGGATAAGATCGTCCACCATCCCGGCATCGTTGCCTCCGATACACCTGTTCCACTCCTCTTCCCCGTCCCGGTCGACCTTGAGCAGCCAGGCGTTGTCGGTTTGGGTCGCACCGGTTGTCCTCTTCCCACCGAGGATGAAACCGCCGTCACCGGTCTGGATGACCGTCGAGAAGACGAGGTACTCGTCGTCCTCCCCGAACGTCCGGCTCCAGATTTCCCCGCCGTCGGATCCGACCCTGAGTATCCAGGCGTCGGCAGTGTCTTTCTCAGGTGTCCACCCGGTGTTCCCGGCGACGACGTAGCCGCCGTCGGAGGTCCGGATCATGTCGAGCACGTTCTCCCAGTCCGGTCCGCCGTAGGTCTTCCTCCAGAGTTCGGTGCCGTCGGTGTCCGTCCGGATAAGGAGGACGTCATGCTCGCCGCTTCTCCGGTGATTGTTGGCAGCGATCAGGTATCCGCCGTCACCGGCCTGCACCACCGAGGCAACGTCGACGTTATCTCCTGCACGGTAGGTCCGGTTCCAGACCTCGGTGCCCTGCGCGTCCGTTCTGATCAGCCAGACGGACTGCTCGTACCAGGTCACCGGCGTACCGGTGGGCGCCGGAGTCGTGTACGCTTCAGCCATTGCCCGGGAGATCTCGGCGAGCCGGGCGTTCTCCCTCCCGGTCAGGCACATATCCGGGCCTGCTGCCGGATCAAACGAGATCCTGGTTACCGAACCGCCGTCCTCTGTGGCTACGGTCTCGTGCAGCACCGGATACTTCCGCCAGATCTCCCGCAGTTCCTCCTTCATCGCCGCTTTCTCTGCATCCGGGCGGAGAGACCGGTCGACGGAGGCAAGCAGGTTCTCCTGCTCCTCCGCGGCCCCGACGAGCATCACCCAGTACGGCGAAGCCTGCTTAACGGCATCGTCGATCTCTATCAGGTCGACGGGCAGTTCTCCCGGCGCCGGTTCGGTGAGCGTGATCGGGCGGGGAGTATCGGCGGCGGCTGCCGGGAGAACGACCATGCCGGCCAGCAGAAGAACGCACGCACAACAGAGAAGGTACTTCATCGGATTGCCTCATTCCCTCAGTCTCCGACGCGACCGGGCGGCAAGCAGCCCGCCCGAAACCGCAATCGCAGCGATCCAGGCACCAAACCCGGGCACTGCTTTCTCCTCCGGCTCCGGCTCCAGCGTAAGCTCGAGCCGGTTTGTGGTGTTTTCAAAGACGACCTCGCGGTGGAGGGTGATATATCCGTCCCGCTCGACCGTGATAGTCTGTGCGTAGCCGAACGCGTTCTGTATCAGGTAGCCGCCGTCGCCGTCGGTCTCGGCCGTCACGTGTTTCGAAGTGCCGCTCAGCGGGAGGACGGAAGCAAACGTCACCGTCGCACCAGGGATCCGGTGCCCGTCGGTATCGGTCACCTTTCCGATGACAGTGATGAACGGCGGCGGGGGAATGTCGACATTGACGTAGACGGGCAGGACCGCCTCCGACGTCTTGCCCCGGGTGTCGGTGAGCGTGACGGTGATCGTCTCGTTCCCTTCAGCGACCGGGACGGTGCACGAGAACTCCGCCGCGTCTCTGCACGACACCTCGCCGACGCTGCTCCTGACTACCAGACTCTGTATCCCGGTCGAGGCGTTGGCCATGCCGACGACCGTGGCCTGCGGCGGGACGGCGTTGCTCCAGATCGTCTCATACTGCTTCGGCGACGTGACGGAGAGCATCATCCTCGTCTCGGTCGGTTCGTCCCCGGCCGCTGCCGGGACCGTGGCCACCGCCAGCAGCAGGAGGATGAGAATACAGGGAACCGTTCGCATTGTTCTTTTCTCCGAAAGAGCAATTGGAGGGACGGGTTTATACGTTTTCTGTGCGATGCGTCTTCGCATCCGCCGGTCACGCGTAGACGACCTTCTCCGCAAGCCCGATCTCCCGCGGGGCGAAGACGACCCGCGCCCGGGGGTCTTCATCGATCCGGGTCGCCTTCAGGTTCTCGTTCTGCTGCTTGCCGTTCGCCTCGATGATCAGCGGCTCCCGGATAGGGTAGATCTCGATGGTGTGCCAGACCTCGGCGGTGGCGAAGGATATCTCCCGCAGGGGATGGAACGTGCCGTTCTCGATGGCGTAGATGTTCCCGTAGGTGTCATCGTAGGTCCGGTTCTCCTCGTGGTGAAAGACTTTCAGGTTCATCCCGCGCTCACCGTAGGAGATCTCCCCGAACGGGATATCATCGACGGCGGTGAGGACTCCGAGCGGGTGCGGGCGGGGCGGCCGGTAATCGAGCCGCTGGGACGAGAGGTAGGCGCTCCCATTCCGGAGAACGAAGGCGGAGTGTACCCACGGTTCTCCCTCCATATCGGCGAAGAAGTGGAACTGGAGGTAGGTGACCGATCCGTTGGCGTCAAAGCCCATATCGAGCATCGCACCTCTCGCCGTCTCGTTCTCGAACGGTATCCCGCTCGCCATCGCCTCCCAGGCCTCGAGAAGCGGGGGGTTGCACCGCTCTACCGGGAGAAGCGGTACGGTAGCGTAGTCTATCGTCTCGTAGCCGGGCGGGACGTAGAGGGCACGGCCGAGCACGAGCGCCACTGCGATGAGAATCCCGACCGCAAGCCACCGGTCCTTCACGCGGCCACGCTCCCGGCGACGAGATAGCCGCCGTCCGCCGTGCCGATACCACGGATCGCGTGCCGATTCAGATCGATCGCCCGCTCCTGCCGCCAGACCCCGGTGCCGGTGACGTCGTGGCCGGTGAGGGTGATCCCCGCATCCCCGGTCACGATCGAAAGGTAGCCGCCCGACGACGGGACCACGACACCGCCGTCGTCCCCGACGGCACGGGATCCCGTCACGTCGCCGTGACTGTCCAGGGAAAACGCATAGCCCTGGTGAGCCGGCACAACGCTGCCCATGAGATCCTCCGGGAACGTCGTCGACCGGTAGAGGACACCGAACCGTCCCGGCGCCGTCTCCCAGACACCCAGGAGTTCGTCAAGCCCCTCGCTCCCGAAGTCCCGCTTCCAGAGGACGGTGCCGTTTGCGTCCAGGCGGACCGCCTGCAGGTACGTCTCGAAGTGATCGCCGGCAAAGACGCCTTTCGCCTCCGTAACGACGAGCACGCCTCCCTCAGAGGCGGGGTAGACCGGGTGATACCCGATGCCGCCCGCGGTAGCAAGCGAGGTCTTCCAGATCCGGGTGCCGTTGTCGCTATAACAGGCGGTCGTATCGCCCCAGACCGCGACATACCGGTCGTCGGCAAGAGCAATCAGGGAGACGGGGGTCATTCCCTGACTCTCGTCGGCGAGCGACCGCCGCCAGAGCACCGCTCCCCCGGTATCGATGCGAACGATCTCAGGGGTCTCTACGGCCATCAGATACCCTTCGTCAGGCATCGGGACGAGTGCGGTCACCCGCCCGAACCCGGTCTCCACTGCCGATTGCCGGCGGATGCTCCCGTTCTCGTCGAGAACCACGATATGCACCGTGTTCTCCTCCTGACCGGGCTCCGTGACCGCGAGGGCATAACCGCCGTGGTGCTCGGCAAGGACGTCAGGCCGATCGTAGGCATCGAGATCAATCCGTGCCTCCCACACGATGTCGCCGGCGGCCGAGACTTTGAGAAGCCGGATGTCGGTCTCCGCCGCGGGCGCACCCCCGGAGTAGGGCACAGGGGGGATGACGCCTGCTGCGATTCCGGCAGCAGCCAGGAGTGGCGGGGCGGCGATGACCAGGACGGCGACCGCCATAACCGGGAGGACGCTGCGGTATCCTTCTGTCCCGTCTCTCCCGAGGAGCGAGCCGATGAGCCCCCCGAGTGCGGCGATCAGCGCTGCGCCGATCACAAAGAGGAGATCCCGAAACCACATCCTGCAGAGCGATCCGATGAGGTAGGCGGGATCGGGAATGAAGAGGAGGGTGCGGGCGGTTATCATGGCGACTGCGCCTGCCAGGGCGGCGGAGAGGATTTGTGTGTCCCGCCCCTCCGTTCTGGTGCAGTACGAGGCGAAGAATCCCGCAACGAGGATAACCAGCATCAGCGAGACGTACGTCTGTGTGATCCCGATTCCCGATAGGTTCTGGTTGTAGACAAACGCGCCGTTCCAGGTGCGTGAAAGCGCCTCCACCACCGCGAGGAAGGCTACTCCGGCGAGAAATCCAGTCCCGACCACGGTACCGGCGGTGCTTCGCATTCCAGGCCGGGAACCTTCAGGCACGGGGCACCCCCGCAGGCGACCCTGCCCCCATCCGCATCATAGAGGGAACTGGGACGCGGGATTATATACTGTTTCTGTCCCGATCGTCTACCTGAACGCGCCGAGGCCTCAATTTCGTTACAACCGGGCTGGGGCGCCTGCTAAAAAAACGCAAAGGTCAAGTGGCGGCGTTCCGATCTCGTAGCATGCGAAACCGGGCGGCGGCTCTCATTCTCATAACCCTCCTCTCTCTTCTTCCCGCCGGCGCAGCAGCCGAATCCAGCTACACGGTTACGTCGGCGGGCGGCTTTGTGCCCGACGGTCCGCCGGGAGACGCAGTGCCCATCGAGTGGTGGCAGGTCCCGGTCTCGATCCTGCTGTCCGGTTTTCTCTCAATCCACGCCCCGGAGCTCGTTGTCGTCGTCAACATTCTCGTTCTGCTGAATATCTGGCTCTTCTTCGGCTATCGGCGGATTGCCAAACGTGCCGCACTCGAACACGATACCCGGACCGCGATCTACGACCGGATCGTCGCCTGCCCCGGCATCCACGCAGGCGCCCTCGTCCGCGACCTCGGGGTGAACCGGGGGACGCTACAGTATCACCTGGAGCGGCTGCAGGAGTTCGGGATGGTCACCGCTGCCAGTGTCGAGGGGCACACCGGCTACTTCGAGAACCGGCAGAAGTACTCCGCCCTTGAGGAGAAGATGCTCATCCACCTCAGAAACCGGAATGCCCGGGAGATTCTCTCGATTCTGCATGCGAGCCGGGCGGCATCGCGCCGGGAACTCGCCGCCCGGCTCGGGATCGCCGGCCCTTCGGTCTCATGGCACATGCACCGGCTCGCGGCAGACGGGATCGTGGAGGTCGAGAAGGATGGACGGGAGAAGCGATACCTGCTCGCCGATGCGACTGCAGCGGCGCTCAAACGGCACCTGCCGGCATCGGGCAATCGAGGGGAGGGGAGGGGATGAGCACCCTGCGGAGTTACGGTTTTGCAGGCCGTCTGAGGGGCGGGATGCCGCCGGGATCTCTGTTCCACCGGAGATCTTTAGTGGAAGGAGAACAATCACGAAGATCGGAGGAGCACGATGGCACAGGTGATTCTGCTGCGGCACGGCGAGAGCCTCTGGAACCGGGAGGGCATATTTACGGGATGGACAGATGTTGATCTCTCTGAGCAGGGCATCGCCGAAGCCCAGCATGCTGCGGCGCTCCTGCGGGACGGCGGGTATACGTTCGATCTCGCCTATACGTCCGTGCTCAAACGCGCGATCCGAACGCTCTGGATCGTCATGGACGATATGGACCTGATGTATGTCCCGGTGCAGAGGTCATGGCGGCTGAATGAGAAGAGTTACGGCGCTCTTCAGGGGCTTAACAAACGCGAAACCGCCGAAAAATACGGGGAAGAGCAGGTGCATCTCTGGCGGCGCGGCTACGATGTGCGGCCGCCGCCGCTGCCGTGGGACGATCCGCGGCACCCCCGGTTCGATCCCCGCTATGCGGACATGCAGCCCGGCGAGCTGCCGGCGACCGAGTCGCTGCAGGACACGCTCGACCGGACGCTCCCGTACTGGCACGAGCAGATAGCGGGAAGCCTGCGGGACGGGAAGACCGTTCTTATCTCGGCGCACGGCAACAGCCTCCGGGCACTGGTCAAATACCTCGACGACGTTCCGGACGAGACGATAGCGGGCCTCAACATCCCCACGGGCTATCCGCTGATCTACGAGATGGACGACGACCTGAACGCCGTCCGCCATTTCTACCTCGGCGATCCGGACGAGATTGCACGGGCTGCGCAGGCGGTGGCGAAGCAGGCCGCGCCTGAGACGAAAACCGGGCGATGAACTCTCCGGCGCATTCCAGGCCGGCGCCCCTCCGGATGCACGATGCAAAGTGTTAAACTCGAGCAAGAGGCAACGCTTCTCGTATGTCCCCGGATACCGTTTCAACACTCCTCAAAAGGATCGAGCAGGACAACGTACGGTTTCTGCGCCTCCAGTTCACCGATCTCCTCGGCATGCCCAAGAACGTCGCGATCCCCGTCAGCCAGGCTGAGAAGGCGCTGACCGACGGTATCGGGTTCGACGGCTCCTCGATCGAGGGGTTCGCCCGGATCGAAGAGTCGGATATGCTCCTGAAGCCGGATTTTGACACCTACACCATCCTCCCGTGGCGGCCGCACGAGAACACGGTCGCCCGGTTCGTCTGCGACGTGACCGGGCCCGACGGCCGGCCGTTCGAGGGCGACCCGCGCTGCGTCCTGCGGCGCGTGACGGAGGATGCGAGGAAGGACGGCTACACCTTCAACACCGGCCCGGAGCTTGAGTTCTTCCTCTTCCGGATGGTCGATGGCCGGCCGACGACGCTCTTCCAGGACGTCGGCGGCTACTTCGATCTCGCCCCGACCGATCTCGCCGAGAACGTCCGCAGCGACATTATCCTTGCTCTCGAGGCGATGGGCTTTGAGATCGAGGCGTCCCACCACGAGGTTGCCGAGAGCCAGCACGAGATCGACTTCAAGTACAGCGACGCCCTGACGACTGCAGACCGCGTCATGACCTTTAAATTCGCGGTCAAGACGCTCGCCCTCATGAACAATCTCCACGCGAGTTTCATGGCCAAACCGATCTACGGCATCTGCGGCAGCGGTATGCACGTGAACTGCTCGCTCGCCAGGGACGGGAAGAACGCCTTCTATGACCCCGACGGCTGGCAGCAGCTCTCCGAGACCTGCATGCACTTCATCGGCGGCGTCCTTGCCCACGCAAAAGCGATCACCCGGGTGGCGAACCCGACGGTCAACTCCTACAAACGGCTGGTGCCCGGCTACGAGGCGCCGTGCTACATCACCTGGAGCACCTCCAACCGCTCAACGCAGGTTCGGATCCCCGCACCCCGCGGCAACAGCACCCGCGCCGAGTTCCGGAGCCCCGATCCGACCTGCAACCCCTACCTGGCGTTCGCCGCGCTCCTTGCGGCGGGTATGGACGGCGTCCGGAACCGGACCGAGCCCCCGGCGAGCACCAATACGAACATCTACCACATGACCGCCGCCGAGCGGCAGAAAGCCGGGATCGAGACGCTGCCGGCGAACCTCTACGAGGCGAACCAGGCGCTCCTCGCCGACGACGTCATCTGCAGAGCGCTCGGCAGCCATGTCGTCGACGCACTCGCGTCCATTGCAGACCTTGAATGGGACTCCTTCCGGACAGCGGTGCACCCCTGGGAGCTCGACCGCTACCTCGCGACCTACTGAGCATACCCCCAAATCTCTTTTCTACCCCGCATCGTTCGTGCAGGGCGGTTGCCGGTTTTTCATCTCAAGGGCGAGCGTTGTGCATTCCCGCGCGATCTCGGTTTCAAAATCCGTCACCATGCAGTACTCGCGGCCTCCCCTGCACAGTTCGTTCGGTATTCGTTCATCGGGAAACTGCATGTCACGGAAGAATATGCAGAGGTCTCCACCCTGGTTGCTCATCTGCAGGGCTTTGAGCGACTGGAAGATGCACGTCATATAGAGCCTGCAGGCATCCTTCATCTCCGGATAGTCGACGTATGCCGTCCGGGACAGTGCCGTAAGAAGGATGTCGATCGGGTGATGCTGGAGCCGGCCGACCCCGTTCGGGTAATACGTAAACGCCGTCACGATTCCGGTGCGCAGGTCGTCGGGAATATCGCGCAGATCGTCGGGCAGCTGAAAGAGGTATCCTGATCGCAGACAGTGTGCCACGAATCTCCCGGTGATCTTGCAGTCTGCAAGAACTGCAGGAATAATGCGTGTATATGCTCCTTTGAGGGCTGCGTGCACGTACAGATTTTCATCCGAGAGTGAACGATCACCGGCCCATCCCGCACCCATCACCGATACTTCGGCGAGGACGGCATATGCCTTCGCTGCCATATTCCATCGCTCTTCCGAGAGTGTTTCCCGCAGGGTGATCAGTGCATCTTCGGTGTACGCCATGAGCGCGTCCTGCGAGAACTGTGGTCTGTCTCCTCTCCTGCTTGAGAGTATCTGCAAAATATTCCGGTAATATGCTTCTTTCTCTGCAGCGGAGTATGCCGGATCGTCGATGATCTCGTCAAAAAGATAGGTCTTGCCGAAAGAGGATCCGATCCGAAACTTTTGGAGATACTCAATCTCTGGGGCCTGGTGGTTGAATTTCATTGCGCCGAAGAATGAACCGAGATATTTTGCAAAGAGTCCCCGCCGGATGTATTGTTCGGGACAGACTGCAACAAATCTGCAGACTTCGCTCTGGAGCAGTGCAGCCTCTTCGCTGCCGATTCCTGTCAGTTTGCCGAAGAGCTTTACCAGAGCATCAGGCTGAATGATGCGGTCCGGATCCGCACCTGCGACAAGATCTCTGTTTTGGAGGTATTTTCCCTTCAGGTCTTTTTTGAATTGCCGTACTTCGTTTTCCCGGCGTACAATCCCCTTATCTCTGAGTGAGGAATACCGGTAGTAGGTGACGGCTTCACGGTACATCGTGGAGTATCCCCGATACTGTTCGAGGTTCGTCGTGAGGAGCCCGTCTATGGATCTGACAGCCCGGGCGATGCGCCGCCGGTTGCAAAGCCTCCTCTGCTCCTGCCGTATGATGTTCGCGATCCTGTCGGGATCATATCCGTTGTTTCTGTACTGCAGGAGGTCGGCAAAGTCCCGGAGAACGTATCGGTGCGAGGCAGCATAGAGATCGGCACTGTCGTGAGCGCCGTAGAGTGCATCCAATACTTCCTGAACCGTGATACCCGCCTCCTCTGGCCTTCTGATGGTTCCAAAACGTTTCAATGGCCATAGACCGGCTTGCTGCTCCAGCCGCCCCGCATGGTAACGGCGCTGTCCGAAGAGGTCTTCGCCGCTTCAGCCTCGATATCGACGATCACGCTGCTGTATTCACCTATGCGCGCCATTTCGGTGGTACAGGCATCGTCAGGGAAATGCAGTTCGCGAAAGAGTGTCTGCAGGTTCTCTTCCCCGTGCTTCATCTGGAGCATGCGGAGGGAGTGCGATATTCGGAGTACCCAGAGATCCCGTGCATCAGGTATGTTCCGGAGGTTTTCTTCCGAGATTCTGCGCACTGCCGCAAAGAACACCTCAACCGGGTGGACATCCATGGCGCTGATGCCGTAGCGATAGTAATTGAACGGCGTGATGGTTTCTTCCTCCAGATCGTCGGTGATGTCGCGGAGGTCATCCGTAAGCTGATAGATGAGGCCCGCTCGCATGCAGTGTGCCAGAAACCCGGAATCGATGGTGTGGCCTGCAAGGATTGCCGGAATGATCCGGGTATATGCCGCTTTTATGGTGGCAATGGCGTACAGATCCGCCTCGGTAAGCGGCGTGGTATACTTCCAGTGGGATCCTGTGTAGGTCGCCTGCGCAATCGCGTGGTATGACTGCGCGACCATTCGTCCTCGCCGTTCATCAAGGATATCGCGCATATCCGTAAATGCCCGCTCCGAGAAGGCCATTACCGGATCGTTCGAATACTCCTGTTCGTCATACTTTTTGCTCGCGAGAATCTGCAGGACGTTCTGGAAATAGTCTGTCTTCTCCTCATCCGGATATCCCGGATCGTCGAGAATATCATCGAAGAGATACGTTGTTGCAAAGTGTCCTGAAAGCCGTGCAATACTCGTATAATCGGTGTTGCCGGCAGTCCGTGCAAAGAAGAACACCCCAAAAACAGATCGCATGAACTTTCCGAATACGCCCTTTTCAAGATAGGATTTTGGGCAGATGTCTATGAATTCACGGATGTATGCATGCAGCCATACAAAAGGTTCTTCTTGCTCTGTTCTACAGAAATACTGTGCAATCTGAATAAATTCTTCCTGCGACTCCAGAAAACTGTGATTCTCGCTCCGGCTTCCTGCAAGCAGCATCTCAACCCATCCGTGTATCTCGTCCTTCTCACGGTCCTGGTCCGCATTGATACCGAGATCCCGCATCATTGCAAATCGGTATATCCGCTCCTCAGCCAGCAAAAGCTCCCTGCGCTGCAGTCCCTTTTCGATATCGGTGGATAGGATCCGATCGGTGTACCCCACAACCGCTCGAACCCTCTTTAGATTCATGAGCCGTCTGCGCTCTCTTTTGAGAGACACAAGTACGCGTTCCGGGTGATGCCTCTCCCTTCGGAATGCCAGCAGGTTCTGATAGTCATGTTCTGCATACGCATACGAGGCGCGGAATATATCGTGTTCCGGCGTTTCTCCAAAAAGGGCAATTCTCAAGTCTTCCGTCATACAATGCCCGGATGTTTTGGCTCATCGTAAACTGATCCACTTTCCCCAAAAAGGCTCACCATAAATTGATCCACCTATCCCCCCTCCGGTTCCATCATCCGATCTGGAGGGGTCCTGTAGGTGAAATCGATGAGCGATATCCGACGCATTGTAGAGCTCTATAATCTCTATGGATCCAAGAGACGAGTCGCCAGAGAACTCAATATCTCCCGGAATACCGTAGCACGGTATCTCCAGCGGGTTCAGGAGGTCAAAGATGGAATCGAAGAAACAATTCTTCCCCGGGATCGTCAGATTCAGCGTTCCTGCACTGCTCTCACTCCCGAGATTCGAGACCAGATCCATGCGATCTTAAAGGCGAATGCTGACCTCCCGAAGAAACAGCGGTGGACTGGACGGAAGATCTGGGATCATCTCGTCAAAGAGGGTTATACCATCAGTCATAGCACCGTCAAACGGGAGGTTGCTTTATGGAAAGACCAGTATGGTCATCGGGAAGTCTACATCGCTCAGGAAACGGATCCCGGGTGCCGCGCAGAGTTTGACTTTGGCAAGACGGATCTCCAGGTCAATGCCCGCTGGGGCAAGTTTCCCATGGCCTCCATGGTGCTCAACCATTCCCTGTATCGGTTCTCCTACCTTTACCATCGTGAGACATTGCTTGAGGTTCTTGATGCGCACATTCGGTTCTTCAACGAGATCGGTGGCGTACCGGAGACCATCTTCTACGATAACATGGCGGCCATCATCAACCCCAGAACCAAAGAGTGGAACTCCCGGTTTCTTGAGTTTTCCCTCCACTATGGGTTTGAACCCCATGCCTGCAATCCCCGGTCTCCGCACGAGAAAGGAACAGATGAGCAGTCTGTCGGCTACGTGAGACGGCGGGCATTCAGTGAGCGAACCACGTTCTCATCCCTAAAGGAAGCAAACCAGTATCTGGCAACAGCGGTCAAAGAGATCAATGAGGGTTTCGTGTATCGCCGACCATCCCCTCCCAGTACAGGCCTCCTTCACGAGCAAGAAACATTTGCTCCTCTCCCGGCTCTTGAGTGTTCAACCTATCAATCCCGTTCAGCCAGGATCTCAAAATACTCACATGTTGTCTTCGAGTCAAACTACTATTCGGTGCCGGATACCTATCCCGGGAATTATCTCACCCTGAACTACTCTCCCGACACCGTTGAGCTGGTCGGTGGCAATGAGTTGCTTGCATGTCACGAACGCCGATTCGGAAAAGGGGAATTGGCCTACGACCTCACGCACTTTCTCAAAACCTTTTCACGAAAACCGGGTGCACTCCAGCATTCCCGGGTATTCCGGCAGTTAGACGAGGCAATTCAGCACCTGCTCCATCAGCACTATGCCGGGAGACACAAAGACTTCCTGCCGATCCTCTCGCTGTTCCATGAAGCATCGGAAGAGGAACTCGTTGCCGCGATCCGACTCCTGGAAGATCATGGCATGGTTCCTACCTATGAGACCCTGCGATGCGTCATCATGCACCAGGCAGTTCAGCTGCCGGAGACCTCGTTTCCTCCGGATCGTATCAGCATGGAGGAACCGAATTTCTCTCACTACGATGGCTATCTCCGGGGTGTTCTCTGATGCCTGCCGGAATTGAAGAACTCTGTCATATCCTGCGTCTCTCAGGGCTTGCTGCGGCAGTACGGGAACTTGAACCCGGTCCATGCTCCGAAGAGATTACGGGTTTTCTCCTTCATGCTCTGGAGTCTGAATACGAACTGAGATTAGCACGAAAACGGCTGAATGCCATCCGAATCGCGGGGTTTCCCACGATGAAGCGGTTTGATGAGGTTGTGGTCGATCTGTTGCCGGACGATGGACGAGCGTATCTTGCTGTCCTGAAACAGTTGCAGTTCATCGAAGAGCATCAGAATATCCTGATGATCGGGAACTCGGGAACCGGGAAGACCCATCTGGCGATCGCCACGGGAGTCCTGGCCTGTGAACACGGGTATCGGGTGATGTTCAAGACGACGGCGGGACTTGTCAATGAGTTGGTTGAAGCGAAACAGGAGCGGCGATTGACGTATCTTCTCCGACAGCTGAAACGAGTGGATCTCCTGATCCTGGATGAATTGGGGTATATTACCTTTGACCTTGCAGGAGCGGAACTGCTCTTCCAGTTGCTTGCGTCTCGGTATGAGACCGCGAGCACGATGATTACGTCAAACCTGGTCTTCTCCGAGTGGGTGAAGATCTTTCACGATAAGGCACTGACAGCTGCCGTGCTTGACCGAATCACGCATCGAGCCCTTGTCATGAATATGGCAGGAACCAGTTTCCGTCAGCGAGGAACACCCAAGGATTCATCAGGGAGAAGGCGAAAGTGATAGCTCAGGTGGATCAGTTTTAGATGAGCCAAGTGGATCACTTTTGAATGAGCCAAAACACCCGGACTTCTCTCCTAGCGTGTTGTGTGTACTTCACGCTCCTGCAGCGGATGATTGCCGCAGGTCTGATCCCGTTCGTGCTGGCCGTAGATAAGTCTCACCAAGGATACTATTTGTAAATATCGGTCTCAAAAATCCCTGGTCAGCAAAATGGAACCGCCGGTGCCGCCTGATGGTTTCCCGGTCCGAACAGAATATCGAGTGGGGTGCCGGTGGCGCTCCGGCGCCTGCACCCCCTACCGGATGAACCCTTTCCGCCCGGCATACCGGGCGGCATTCCCTGCCTCTTCTTCGATCCGGAGGAGCTGGTTGTACTTCTCCACCCGCTCACCGCGTGCCGGCGCCCCGGCCTTGAGGTGGCCGGTCCGCATCGCGACGGTGAAGTCGGCGATGAAGGTGTCGACGGTCTCGCCGCTCCGGTGGGAGACCATCGCGCCCCAGCTGTTCTTGTGCGCAAGCCGGACGGCGGCGATCGTCTCGGTGACCGTCCCGATCTGGTTCGGCTTGATCAGGACGGCGTTCGCCGTGCCTTCCCGGATTCCCCGCTCGATCCGGTTGACGTTCGTCACGAAGAGGTCGTCGCCGACGAGCTCCACCCGATCGCCGATCGCGTCGTTCAGCAGTTTCCAGCCGTCCCAGTCGTCCTCGGCGAGCCCGTCCTCGATGGAGACGATCGGGTAGGTGTCGGCAAGTTCCCGGTAGCGGTCGACCATCCCGGCGGCGTCCAGGGTCAGCCCTTCGGTCCGGAGTTCATAGGCGCCGTCCGTATAGAAGCTGCTCGACGCCGGGTCGAGGGCGATCCCAATCTCCTGGCCGGGACGGTAGCCGGCCCGCTCGATCGCCGCCACGATCAGGTCGAGCGGTTCGGTGTTCGAGGAGACGGCGGGCGCGAACCCGCCCTCGTCGCCGACGCCGGTGCTGTAGCCCTTCTCTTTGAGGAGGGTCTTGAGGGCGTGGTAGATCTCGGCACCCCAGCGGAGCGCCTCGGCGAAGGTCGGAGCGCCGTAGGGTGCGATCATGTACTCCTGGAAGTCGGGCCCCTGCCAGTTTGCGTGCACGCCGCCGTTGAGGATATTCATCGCCGGCACCGGGAGGAGCGGCTCTGTCGGGTCGCCGAGGTACTCCCAGAGCCGCCGCCCCGCTGCTGCGGCGGCAGCCCGGGCGACGGCCATCGAGACTGCAAGCGTCGAGTTGGCGCCGAGATTCTCTTTGTTCGCCGTCCCGTCGAGCCGGATCAGCGCCTCGTCCACCGCCTGCTGGCCGCCGGCGTCGAGCCCCGTCAGGGCGTCCCGGATCTCGCCGTTGATCAGGCTGACCGGCCGCTGCACGCCTTTTCCGTTGTAGCGGCCGATGACGCCGTCCCGGAGTTCGAGCGCCTCGTGAACGCCGGTGGAGGCGCCGGAGGGCGATGCAGCGCGCCCCATCGCCCCGCAGGCGAGGGTGACTTCGGCTTCGACGGTCGGGTTGCCCCGGGAGTCCAGGATCTCCCGGGCATGGATCGATCGGATGGTTGTGTCGATCTGGGTCATACATATCATCTCAGTGGTGCTTTTTGTCCGGCGATGCGCATGAACCTTCGGATCGCCGGCAGGGTTCTTAGACCGGTCGCGGTGCCGCTCCGGGCCTGACGTCCCGTGCCCTGGCCGCATAGACGGTGAAGTCCGTCACCTCGGGAGGGCCGGTCAGGTACTTTTGCAGCTGTTCAAGGGGACCTTTCAGGTCTCCCTCCGGGTGGAAGAGCTGCGCTGCCGATGCCTTCATCGCCGCATCGTCGTCCCAGAACGTGACGATGACCTCGGTGTCGGGGTCTTCCTCAGCGAGGAGTATGATATCTCCGCGAAACCCGCTCATGCCGATCGCCATGATCTCATCGAGGGTTTCAAGCGCCTTCTCCCGCTGGCCGCTCTTGTACTTCCAGCGGGTCATCCGTGCAACGACCATAGTAACCGGAGACTCCACGGGACCGATCGCTCTTATACCTTGTGCCGGGTGGGGGGGGGCATCGCCCGCCGCCCCCCTCCGCTCGAGGGAGTGCTTTTGCAGGATCCGCTCTCCGCGAGGGATAGTCCTATGCCTGGTGCAACCAAATAGAGTTGCAATGACGATCGAGATCATCCCGCAGCTCCGCACGCTCGGCCTGAACGAGTACGAGGCGAGGGTCTACTCCACCCTCGTCGGGCTCCGCAAAGCCACCGCACGCGAGATCCACCGGCTGAGCGGCGTTCCCCGCGGGCGCATCTACGAGATCCTCCACGACCTTGTCCGCCGGGGGTTCATCGGCGTCGAGGAAGGCTCACCGAACTCCTACTACGTGCTCGACACCGACGCCGTGATCGACCGGCTCAAAGAGGACGCCGTACGGTCGCTTGAAGAGGCACGCACCGCCTTGAAAAGCCTCGAGGTCGAGCTGCCGGTGCCGCCCACGCCCTGGTTTGTCCTCCGGAGCGACTGGGCGATCGAGAACCACTTCCAGTCGGTCTTTCGGAAGGTGCAGGACGAGCTCCTCGTCCTCTGCCGCGATCCCCTCTTTCTGCAGGAGCACGAGCGCCTCTTCAAACAGCTCCGGCGGCGGATCCAGGTCTCCATCGTCGTCAGCGACAAAGAGGCGTTTTCTGCCGTCAGGCTCCCGATATACGAGGCGGACGGGCTTCTCCGGGACTTCTTCGACGAAGAGATCCCCGGGCAGGGGCGCGTCGATATGACCGCCGTCTTCTTCATCGACGCGAAGGAGATCTTCTTCATCGGCAGAAGCGGTGCCGAGCAGGTTGCGTTCATCGGCACGGAGCGGGCTTTAATCCGCTACCTGGCAAAAAGCATCGCTGAGCGGATCCGCGAGTAGGAGAGGGGGTCAGGCCAAAGCCGCCTGCTCGGCGCCCGCGTCCCGCCTTCCGGCGAAGCGGTACATGAGCGAGAGCACGGCCGGCATGACCAGGATCGCGCCCACGAGCGAGAAGCCGACGGTGATCACCGTCACGATCCCGAAGTTGCTGATGATATTGAAGGACGAGAGCACCAGCGCCGAGAAGCCGAAGACCGTGGTCAGGCCCGAGACCGTGATCGCGGTGCCGATCTTCTGGACGGCCGTCCGGATCGCTGCCGAGATCTCCATCCCCCGTGCAAGTTCCTCCTCGCAGCGCTCCATGATCAGGATGGTGTACTCGGACGCAACGCCGATCGTCATCGAACCGAGCACCGCGGTCAGGGGCGTGTAGTCGATCCCGAGCAGGTACATGATCGCCCCGTTCCACCCCACGATCAGGACGATCGGGATGAGGGGCGAGACCGCGTTGATCTTCCGGTAGACAAGCAGCAGGAAGCCGAGGATGAAGGCGAATCCGAGCACCGTCATCCCGGTCTTGGACTCCTTGATGTCGTCCATCAGCCCTGCAAACATCTCCATGGTGCCCGTGACCTGCCCGTGGACTCCTGCGGGAGGTTCGAGCCAGTCGATGTCCTTCCCGATGTCCTGCACGAGCGAGCGGGAGGCGTCCATCTCCATATCCACGGTCGAAAACTCCAGCACGGCCTCCATATTCCCGTTCAGGTAGCGGCTTTTGGACGCCTCGGGGATCCGGTCGACGATCGCGGCGATCTCCTGCTCGGTATCAGGGAGCGAACCGCCGTTGTAGTCTGCAACCAGGGTGGCGATACTGGTAACGGCGGTGATCCGCTCGTCCTCAAGTTCGTACTCCCCGAAGTCGCGGATCCAGCCGAGCACCCCGGGGTCGAGGACGTCGTCTGCTGCGATGACGACCGGGATGCTCGAGGTCGAGCCCATCGTCCGGGTGATCTTCTTCATGTCGAGCAGCGCCGGCATCTCCGAGGGGACGAAGGTCTCCCCGTCGGCGTTGATGGCGACCCGGCCGTCGAGCTGGAAACCCACCGCCGCCACCACGCAGAAGAGCAGGATCACCGGCACCGGGTGTTTCGCGACCGTGTAGGCGATCTTTCCGAGCAGTGCGTCGTAGCGCTCGATGAGGGAGCCGCGTGTCCCCGCAGCGTGCGGCGGCTCCGTCTCGCAGCCCTGCCAGTCGAGCTCGCAGGAGGCGACGTCGTCCAGCACCCCGACATGGGGTTTTGAGCGGTAGTGCATGATGAGGGCGAAGGTCGGCACGATGACGAGCGCCGCGAGGTAGCAGCAGACCACGCCGAGGGTGCAGGTGACGCCGAAGTCGGCGACCATCGGCACCGGCGCCAGGAGCATGGCGATAAAGCCCATTGAGGTCGCCCCCATGGCGACGAGGATGGAAGGGCCTGCGTTCGCGATCGCCGCCCGGACGGCCTCAGCGAGCGGCATCTGCCGGACGCTCTCGTCGAGCCGGGAGTGGAACTGGATGGCGTAGTCGATCCCGATCCCGATCAGCACCGGGAAGGCGGCGATCACCGTCATGCTGATAGGGATCCCAAAAAGCCCCATGATCCCGAAGGTCAGGATCAGCCCCGTCGCAACGACGGCCACCGGCAGCAGCCGGTAGCGGACGTGGGAGAAGAGCAGCATCACGGCGAGCACCATGAGGAGCATGGCGGCCCCGATCAGCATCCCCATCGACGAGCCCATCTCCTGTTTCATCTCCTCCTGGAACGCCGGCGTGCCGGAGACGGTGACGCTGACCCCCGGCGGCGGGTCCGAGATGCCGATGAGCGAGTCGATCCCGGCAAGCACCTGACTCTGGGCGTCGCTCGAGACGCCCGGTTCAAGCGTGACGACACCGATCGTCATCAGGTTCGACGGCACGTACCGCTCGAGGAGGTCTGCGGGCACCTGTGCTTTTGCGCTGATAATATCGGCCTGCGACCGCGGAAGGTCGCCGCCGCCCGCTGCCTTGATCATGGTCACGATGCTCGAGACATCAGCCACGTAGCGCTCGTTCCTGATATCCTCCTCGAGGAGATCGATGTAGGCGAGCACGTCGGGGTTGAGGACGTCGTCGGCCTCAAAGAGGATCATGATGGCGTCGGAGCTGTAGGTGTCCTTGTAGTGGCTGAGCAGGGCGCCCCGCGAGGTGGTCTTATCGATGTAGGTGTCGTCCCCGGTCTCCATCGAGACCATCGTCATGCCGAAGAGCGCGGCGATGAGGACGAAGGCGAAGACGCCCGCGACGGCGAACGGGCGCGAGACGATGGCGTCCGCGAGCAGGGTGAACGGTGATTTCACTGCCGGTTCCTCCGTCGGTGTATCAGGCGTCCGCCCCGTATTCGCCGATGATCGCCCGGGTTACATCACGGGCGACGGCTTCGTCGCTCCGCCGGTTGGTGGCGATGCCGCATTCGGCGGCGAACCGTCGGAGACGGGCGGGGTCGCGGATGGTGTACTCCCCCTCGTAGCCGCAGGCTTCCAGGCACCGCGATACGAGCAGGGCGACGGTCTCTGCATCGATCTCGTCTTCCATTATACCGGCGTGCAGCAGGTCGACGATGCACCGGTGGACCCGCGGCGGCAGGAACCCGGCCTCGTCCCAGACCCGGAATGTTGCAAAACCCTCGTCTCCGTGCGGCAACCGGCCGGGAAGAAGCAGTTCCTCCCCGACAGGCGTGTTCCGGACTGCTGAAATGTCTGATAGAATCATGGTAACCGCCAGTTTCGTGAGAAGAGGTCTGCGCGATCCGGTGATATATGTGGTGCAACTGCAGAGGGGGGCAATTCCTGAATGACTCACCATTTCTCCCTGGCAACCCGTCCTGCTTTTGGCCTTCGCGATCTGCAGCGTCCTTGGGGAGATCCCGGCACGGTGCGATCGACCCTCGCGGCGGTTTTTGGAGTGGGTAGTTTCATAGTGTTGGAGGCGGAGTGGAGCCGCAGCCCCGGGGCGAGGGGCAGCAGCAGGAGATGAGGAAAGCATGCAGAAGGCAGGTCTGATTGATGAATCCCGGAAACCCATCGCAGAGGTGAATAAGCGATTCTCTGAAGGTTTCACGAAGGGTGACGCCTCGATAACGGCGGCAGGTTTTGCCGATGATGCGGTCATCTTTCCCCCGGATGCGGAGATGGTTCGGGGAAAGCAGGCTATCGAGGCGTACTGGCGGACGGTCATGGAATCAGGTGTTACAGAAGCGACGTTGACCACGGTCGAAATCTCAGGGAGCGGCGATTACCGCCATGAGATGGGTACGGGTGTCCTCACGGTGCACTCTCAGGGTGGAGCGCCGGTCGAACAGCAGATCAAGTACGTGGTCGTATGGAAGCGCACGGCTGAAGGATGGAGGAATGCATGGGACATCTGGAATAGTTCTCCCGCTGCATCCGGGAAGTGAGGGAGAACCTTCGGATCGGTGCTGTGATGCGCCGTGTAGATCCGGTCACGGCATATTCCCGGCACCGGGGTCACCCTGCTCGCCACGATCTGGCCTCCGGAGAGACCGCAGAGCGGCATGTACGCGGCGTCAGCGTACCGCGGGAAGGTGCCGGGTGGAGCATGCGGGGAGGGTTCCGTTTGCCGTGGTGCGTGGATCGTCTGCCGCCCCGCCAACCGGAACCCCGATGCTGGGGCTGACACCGGGCTGGCCGGGTGCGACCCGGGTATACCGGTTCTCGTCCGTAAGATCGGTGCCGTTGACGGAGAGGGAGTAGACCGTTTCGGGCTCGCCGGTGACGGTCACGGTGAAGGTGCTGCCGTGGACGACGTCCGCTGTGCTCGACTCGATGGTCAGCGCCGCCGCCCCCCCGACGAGGGCGCAGAGGAGCAGGCAGAGGGTCAGCGTCAGGAGGATCCGGCGGCAGGGTGTCATAGAGAACGATATCGGTCACGCTTCTTTAAAAGCGTATTGCAGCGTTCCGTCCGGTCTGATAAACTCTTTTGCAAAAAAGCCGGGTTAAATCCTTCTGATGGGAATCTCCGGGCATCACTCGATCACCCGCAGCACCACGACCGTGATATCGTCGAACTGCGGAGCTTCGCCGGCGAACGCGGCGACGGCGTCCCGGATCGCGTCCGCGACCGCACCGGCGGAAAGGTCGGCAGCCTCCTCGACGACGGCGCGGAGCCGGTCTTCCCCAAGCATCCCGCCGCTTTCGCTCTCCGCCTCGGTCACGCCGTCGGTGTAGAGGACGAGGAGGTCGCCGGGCAGCAGCGGGAGCGTGACCTCGCCGTAGTCCATATCCTCGAGGAACCCGATCACCGGCCCGGTCGGCTCGAGCGTCTCATACGTTCCGTCCGCCCGCCGGAGGATCGGCGGGTTGTGGCCGGCGTTGACGTAGGTGAGGGTGCGTGCCCGTTCGTCGACGACGGCGTAGAAGAGGGTGACGAAGCTGACCGAGCCGGCGTCCTCGATGACGGTATTGTTCGCCCGGCGGATGGTCTCGGCGGGTACCCGGCACCAGCGTGCGACGGTGCGGACGGCCGTCCGGGAGAGCGCCATGTAGAGTGCGGCCGGCACGCCCTTCCCGGCCACGTCGGCGATGACGAGGGCACAGCGCCCCTCACCCTGGCCGAAGAAGTCGTAGAAGTCTCCCCCGACCTCTTTGGCCGGGAGGGTGAACGCCGCCACCTCGCACCCCCGGGGCTGCGGGACGCTGCGGGGCAGAAACGCGGTCTGGATATCGGCGGCGATCCGGAGCTCCGACTCTTTCCGCTCGATCTCTTCGCTGTATTCCCGGATCCGCTGCACCATCCTGTTGATGCTCCCCCCGAGCCGGACGAACTCGGTCGTGTTCAGCCCCCGGACGGTATGGTCGAGGTCGCCGCCGGCGATCCGGTCGGCATCGTCGATGACCGCGCCGACGGCGGCACCGACGGAGCGGGAGAGCCATACGGCAAGCCCGATCCCGAGCAGCGCGGCGGCGAGACCGATGACGGAGTAGAGGACCAGCAGGTGCTGGCCGATGGCGTCGATCCGGGAGTGGTCGAAGACCAGTTCCAGCACCACGCTGCCGTCGGTCACCGCGGCAGGGTCGTGGAGGTCGACGAAGACCCGGCGGGTCGTTGTCCGGCCGGCGGGGTCCTCACTCGTCGCCGAGGTGCGGTCTGCAAGAACGTCCATGACCCCGGCACCCGCAATCTCCCCGACACCAGTGCCGGCGACGACGTTGCCGTAGACGTCGATGATGCTGACGGCGGCGAGGTCCGGGTTGTTCTGCAGCAGCGTCCGGACGGTGTCGGCGTAGGAGAGGTGCGACCGCACATCGGCGAACTCGGGCGCGTCGATCCCGAGTTCGAGGACGTAGCGGTGGTCGGGTGTCGGGAGGTAGGCGAACTTGCGGAGGCGGCCGGAGACGTTCAGGTCGCCGGCGTCCTCGATCGAGCGGACGACGCGGTCGGCGGCGAAGGCGTCCCCCTCGCGGATGGCAGTCAGGCGGGAATAAAAGGCGGGGAACTGGCGGAAATCGACCCCGATGACGTCCGGGACGGTCGAGAAACGGATGGTCCCGTCGGCGTCGATGATGTAGAGGTCGAGGTCGCCCGGGAACGCGGGGGCGAGTTCGTCTCTGAGAGCCGCAAGGTCGATCGCGGACGGATCACCGCCTGCTGCGCGGTAGGCGTCGGCAAACTCCCCGAGCCCCTCCTCCATAGGGGGGTTGAGGTCGTCGTCGACGAGGGCGAGACCCTTGTCGACGAGGCGGACCGCCCCGATCCCGTTCTGCTCGGTGTACTCCCTGAGGGTGTCGTACTGCCGGACGGCGTCGCCGCTCGCCTGCAGGTACGAGACCGCCAGCACCAGACCGACGACGGCGATGATGATGAGAGCGACCGAGACTGCAAGGACACTCCGGATCGAGCGGGCGGGCATCTCCGGATCCCTGCGGCCTGCAGTCCTCATCGCCTCCCCGTCCGATGCCTAGACCCGCTCGATCCGGGTGACCGGCGCGATCCCGACCGTGGCGCTCCGGAGCTTCGCGATCGGAAGGAGGTGGTGGAGCGCCGTGAACGTCCCCTTCTCAAGCGCCGTCGCGATCCCCTCCTCGAGGACTCCCGGCTCCACGAAGGGAACGCCGGCGTAGACCGCTCCGGTCGCGTAGATGAAGAAGGGTGATGCCGGAGCACCCGCCCGGGCGTAGGTGAGGGGCTCGATGACCGCGGGGTCGAGCGCCGACTCCGCCCGTGCCCGATCGACGACGTAGCCGAACGCGATGAGCGTCTCACCGTCATAACGGGGCTCGATATCGGTGGCGGTGACCGCATCGGCCGCGAGGCTGCCGGGCCGCTTCCCGAAGTACATCGAGTGCGGCTGTGCCGGTTCCGTCTTCCCGGCGGCGCGGTGCGCCTCCAGAAGCGAGGATCTGATGTCCGCACTGCAGATGCCCCGGACGGTGCCCCGCAGCAGGAACGAAAAGACGCCGGTGTAGTCCGGGTCGTTCTCGCTGAGGTGATTGGCGATCGTCTTGACAATATCCTGCAGCGCTATCCCGTCGGGGCCGTCCGCCGCGAGGGTGAGGTGCGTCGGGAACGTGCCGTCGACACCGGCGCGAAACGCGCTCGCCAGCGTGATGTGCCCGCCCTCGAGGTGCTCGGGCAGGAGGTAGTCGGGCGTGAGGTTTCCGTCCGCCGGCATGGTGTAGACGGTGCCGCGGATGCCGAGCATCTCGCCGACGAGTGGGGCTGCTGCTTCGAGATCCGGTGCGGCCGCTCCGATCCCGGCCATGTAGTCCCCGACCGGCACCGGGACGGCGGTGATAGCCTGTTCCGAGAACGGCCCGGCATAGGCCGCCCGGAGGCTGCCCGCGTAGCGGAGGATCGCACCCTCTCCGCCCCGGTCGCTAAAGGCGCCGCCCGCCTCCTCGGCCTCGCCGCCGGCCGGCCGGAGGTCAGCGAGCGCCGCAGCGAGATCGGGATACTCCTCGATGACCCGCAGAAACCCGCCCATCGCAAAGATCTTGTGGACGTACTCCCCGACGCCGGCGACGGCGACCCGGCCGCTGCGCTCTTTCATGGTGATATAGAGCGACTGGAAGAACCGGAGCCCCGCCGAGCTCATGAAGTCCACACCGCTCATGTCGATGACGACCGCCCTGTCGCCTTCGTGCAGGGAAGAGCGGAGAAGTTCGTCGACTTTCTCTGCTCCGAATCCGTCCAGTCTTCCGCATGCAGATACTACTATGACATTTCCCTCTCGCGTCACCGTGCAGTCCATGCAATCACACTGATGCATCAACCGGACGTAAGAAAAGGATTATTATTCTCTTCCGGCGGGATCGTGTAGCAGTCCGGAGGAATTGGGGATGTGCCCTATGGGAGTACAGGAAGGAGAATGACCCCCCGGCGCCAGGTATCCGGGTCAACGGATGCCCCTGCCTCTCTGTGCGGGAGAGGGATGCGGCTGCCCGGCGGCTATCTGGATATGCGCAACTCCCGGGATAAACGCTTTATACCGGCCAGCCAAGATAAGATAATTGTTCACGGTCCGTTCGTTGCAACCGTATATGGGGTTGAATCAATGCTGCATGTGAAAGATATCCCGGAGGCTACACGGTGGGAGATGGCCACCCACGTGCTCGGCCGGCTGGTCCTGGCACTCGGACAGGAAGCGGAGAGCGAGACCGCGGCTTCCTTCCAGGCCAGGATGTTCTCTGAGATGGGTCAGGAGATCCGTGCCATCGCTGACCGGTACGGCCTGCCCAGAGGTCACGCCGCAGACATCGTACAGACGCTCGGTATCGTTTCGGTTGTCCTCTTCGGGCCGGCGTTTACAACGCGGTTCATCGAAGGATTCCCTGAAGAGAGCGTCATCAGGCTGACCGATTGCGCCATGTTCCGGGAGGAGAGTGCCCACGGCATCTCACCGCTCCAGGTCAACAGCGTCTGCCAGGCATATGTCGGGCATGCGGTAGAGGCCCTGAATCCTGAGTTTTCCATCTCCATCACCCGTGCCCGGTGCAGGGGAGATGCCTTCTGCGAGATGGTCATCGAGAGACGGAAACCCTGAAAAACCCTCGATAGCCCACTATCCCGGCGGCGGCCCGCGAGGTGCACGGAGCGCCCGCGGTTCTGGAAAGACGGGGGATGATCGTCTCCCTCGTATTCCCCTGCCTTTATCAACTGACGGGACACCACGGATTTTCCGTGCCCGTCATGCCGACAGCGATTGAGAAAAAAGATTTTGAGGAATGCCCGGCACCAGTTCCTTCTTCTCCCGGCCCCCGTAGCGGTGCTACGCGATGGCAGTCCTGAAGTTCCCGGCAAACGAGTCCATGTCTCCCCGGCTCCCGCAGGTCACGAACCCCTATCCCCCCTGCCCTCTCCTCCGGCGCCCGGGTTTTGCCTGCGGGTCTTCTCTTTTCGAGGTGTCTCAATCTATATATATCCGGATGAGAATGTGCTGCGTGTTCCGATTGTAACATCGGTGTGATGAAAATGGCGAAAGTTGCACGCGAAATGGTAGAAAATGCAGGAGTCGACGTCGATAAACTCCTCGAACTGCTCGTGAAGAATGCATCGGCCGAACTGACGACGTACTACTACTATACCATCCTCCGGTTCAACCTGATCGGGCTTGAGGGAGAGGGGGTCAAAGAGATCGCGGAGACGGCACGCATCGAAGACCGCAACCACTTCGAAGCGCTTGTTCCCCGCATCTATGAACTGGGCGGCGCCATTCCAAACGACATGGTGGAGTTCCACAACATCTCCGCCTGCAAGCCTGCACGTCTCCCGGAGGATCCGCGAAACGTCATGGAGATCCTCACGGTGCTGGTGAACGCGGAGCGGTGTGCCGTACGCGGGTATACCGAGATCTGCAACATGACTGCCGGCAAAGACCACCGTACCTACGATCTTGCGCTCGCGATCCTCAACGAGGAGATCGAGCACGAGTCATGGTTCTCAGAGTTCCTCGGAGAAGGGCCTTCAGGCCATTTCCTGCGGAGAGGAGAGACCTCGCCTTTTGTTTCAAAATTCCTTCGCTAGAGGAGGGGAGGTGTCCCTTCCTCTTTTCCGGCTCCGCATGCTGCCCGCCCCGGAGTAAGACGATGCTCATCGACTTCGCCGGGCTTGACCCGGTTCTGCAGGCGCTCCTCGCCGGGTGCTTCACCTGGGGGCTGACCGCTCTCGGAGCCGGGGGCGTCTTCCTGACGCGGAAGATGAACCGCAGGCGGATGGACGGTATGCTGGGGTTTGCAGCCGGGGTCATGATCGCCGCCAGTTTCTGGTCACTTCTGCTGCCCGCCGTCGAGCTTAGCGGATCGACCGGTCTTGCGGCCTGCATCCCGGCGGTCATCGGGTTCATCGCCGGCGGCGTCTTTATGCGGGGGCTCGACCTCCTCCTCCCGCACCTCCACACAGGCCTTCCCCTCTCGGGAGCGGAAGGGCCGGCCTCGCCCCTCGGGAGGACGACGCTCCTTGCCATCGCCGTCACGATGCACAACATCCCGGAGGGGCTCGCGGTCGGGGTGGCCTTCGGCGCCGCCGGTGCAGCCGCTGCCGCAGGCCTCCCGTACGAGACACTCGGCGCTGCGGTTGCGCTCACGCTCGGTATCGGACTACAGAACTTCCCGGAGGGGTTTGCCGTCTCGGCGCCGTTCGCCGGGGCGGGCTACTCCCGGCTCAGGAGTTTCTGGTACGGCCAGCTCTCGGCGGTCGTGGAACCGATCGCCGCCGTCATCGGGGCTGCTGCGGTGCTTCTGATCCAGCCGCTGCTCCCGTATGCCCTCGCCTTCGCCGCCGGTGCGATGATCTTCGTCGTCGGGGAGGACGTCATCCCGGAGTCGCAGAGGAGCGGCAACACCGACCTTGCCACGATGAGCCTGCTCGCCGGGTTCGTAACGATGATGGCGCTCGACGTCACCTTCGGGTGACCGGCTTCGAACGGAGCGAGAGCGTGCAAAAAATATGTTTCTAGGCGGTCGCCACCTGCTCCCGCAGGAGGCGCCGGATATCGAGCCAGATGATCAGGTCGGTTCGGTCGGTCTCCCGGCCGTCGCCTTCGTCCTCGACGCCCAGTTTGATGATCCCCTTGACGTAGGCGGCGTTCGAGGCCGCATCGTCCATCGTGTCGATGTCCCGGTCGTTCACCTGGCGGACGCTGCTGACGTCGTCGACGATGATCCCGACGTTCGAGCCGCCGGCTGCCTCCGGAACCAGGACGATGATCTTCCGGTTCTCGGGGTTCTCCCCGTCGTGCAGCCCGAGGAGGGCGTTTAAGTTGAGGATGTTCGTGATCTCGCCCCGCAGGTTGATGATCCCGGCGATATACCCGGGTGAGCGGGGGAGCGGAGTGATTGGCATCATCTCCACGATCTCCCGCGCAAGCTGGATGTCGAGGGCATAGTGCTCTCGTCCGAGCTGGAACTCCACCACATCGATGGTTGTTGCCATACTGCATCCCCTGTATCAGATCCGGAACCGCTGCATCTTCGAACGGAGCTCGCCGGCCATCTGGTTGATCTCGTGGGCTGCGCTGCCGATCTCCTCGGTCGAGGCGCTGGCCTCTTCGGCGAGCGCCGCAAGGTCGTCCATCTGGTTCTGAGTCTCCTTCGTGAGGCGCGTGCCTTCCGCCATCCCCTGCACGACCTTATTGGTGCTGTTTGCCTGGTCTTCAGTGGCACGGGCGATCTCCCCGAGGCCGTGCGCGACCACGTCGGCCTCGCTGATGATGGTGTGGAGCGCCTCGATCGTCTTGGTCACGCTCGCGACGCCGGCCCCGATCTCGGCATGGGCCGACGTGATCGCGCTTGCGGTCTTCTCGCTGCTCGTCTGGATACCGCCGATCACCTTCTCGATATGCTGCGTTGCGCCCTTCGCCTCGCCGGCGAGGTTTCGCACCTCTCCGGCGACGACCGCAAACCCGCGGCCGTGCTCCCCGGCACGGGCGGCCTCGATGGCTGCATTCAGCGCCAGCAGGTTGACCTGGTTGGCGATGTCGGTGATGAGTTTCACGATGTTGTTGATCTCGCGCATCTGGGCGTTGAGCCCCTCGATCTCCTCGACACTCTGCCGGGCGATCCCCTCGACGATCTTCATCTTCTGGTTCGCCTCGTCGCCGAGGCTCTGCGCCTGCTTGCCCTGGCTGGCCGTGTTCTGCGCCCGCTCGAGGACATCCTGCGAGGTGCTGGCGATCTCCTCGTTGGAGGCGGAGAGGTCGGCGAGTTGCCGGTCGATATCCTCGATCTGGTCGAGCACCTGCCTGGCGAGGTCGGCGCACTGCTGGCTCGTGCTCGAGACCTGCTCGGCGGCTTTTGCGATCTCCTCCGAGCCCTTGCTCGTCTCGGCGGTGCCATCCTCGACCTGTACGATGGCCTGGTTTATCTCGCCGAGCGTCGTCGAGACCTGCACGCCGATGTTGTCCAGCGCCTCTTTGAGCTTCTGGAACTCACCGGCGACCTTGAGTTTCTCGGTGAACCGTTCCGAGAAGTCGCCCTGTGCGTAGTGCTGCGAGACACGGATCGTCTCGTCGATGGGGTGAACGATAGCATCAAGCGTCTTGTTGACACCCTCGACCACGGTCCTGAACCCGCCCTCGTGCTTTGCGGCATCCGCCCGTGTGGTGAGTCTGCCGAACATGGCAGCCTCGACGAGCATCTCGGCGTCGTCGATCATCGCGCCGACGTTGTTGCGGACCTGCGCCAGGTTCTCTGCGATCGTGACGAAGTTCTGCCGGATCTCTTCGGTGCGTTCGTCGGCGGGAGCGATAACGAGATCGAACTCGAGGTTCCCGGCCGCAAGAAGGTTCAGGTTTCCGGCGAGGCGGTTAACCTCCTGATCCATATAGGCGGCCTTCTGCTGCGCCTCATCGACGAGGTTCTGCTGCTCGGTCCAGTCGTTCCAGACGTAGAAGGCCATCTCGATCTCACCGCTGCCGTCGAGGATCGGGATGGCGTTTAAGGTCAGGTACTTCTGCACGCCGTCGGGCCACTTCGCGAGGACGTCGGTCCGTGCCCGCTTCTTCGTCTCATAGCATGCGTAGAAGTCGTCACCGCCGATGACCGTGATGTCGTAGTCATAGAGCTTCTTTGCCATCGTCTCTTCGCGGGTTCCCCGCCACATCCGGGCGTACTCATCGTTGATGTCGATGCGGCTCTTGTCTGCCCGCAGGACGGCGATGGCGAGCGGGTTGTCCTGGATCATCGTGTCGACGCGCTGCTGCGCCTTCGTGACCTCTTCCTCTTTGTCATGCTGCTCGGTCCAGTCGTTCCAGACGTAGAAGGCTATCTCGATCTCACCGCTGCCGTCGAGGATCGGGATGGCGTTTAAGGTCAGGTACTTCTGCACGCCGTCGGGCCACTTCGCGAGGACGTCGGTCCGTGCCCGCTTCTTGGTCTCGTAGCAGGCATAGAAGTCGTCGCCGCCGATGACCGTGATGTCGTAGTCGTAGAGCTTCTTTTGCAGGGTCTCTTCGCGGGTTCCCCGCCACATCCGGGCGTACTCATCGTTAATGTCGATGCGGCTCTTGTCTGCCCGCAGAACCGCGATCGCGAGCGGGTTGTCCTGGATCATCTGCGTAAACTGCCTCTTGAGAGCGGCTGCTACGGTCAGTTCCTCCTGGTGAGACGCACCGCGCTCCTCCAGTGCGGCCAGTGCGGCGTTGATCCGGCTCGCGAGCGGCCGGAGTTCGTCTCCAACGGTGTTCTCATCAAGCCGGGAGGCATACTCCCCGGCGATGATCCGGTCAAGTGCTGTCTGCAGTGCTGCTGTATCCAATGCCAATCACCCTGGTTGTCTGTCGAAAGGTGCTCATTTCCGATGTACGGCGACTCTTCGCAGAGATTTCTTCTTCATGAACGGAGACGGCTGCCGTACCTGTCCGCAGGCCGCGACGGGAGGCCTTTCAGAAGAAAAGGCACCGATTGCGTCTCATATCCGGCCTGCTGCGATACGGTAGTCGTTGTGCAGTGCACAGCCTCTCGGTGGCGTGCGCAGCTGGTACCTCATTTCTGTACCAAGTTCGGGTATATTAACATATTGATGACATTTTATCGTTGCCTGAATACTTTTTCTAAATTAAATCAGAGAATATGTATTTTTTTGAACAGATCCTCGTTATTAAGCACGCTTTTTCCCCCGGATCGATTCGCCCCTCAAAACCCTGTTTTCGGGCATCGCTCCGGATGAAAATACAGCACGCCATCCGTGTTTTCGGTGTCTTCCCCGGTGTCAGCGGCCGGATCGGCACCGGCAAAAAGAGAGCGCAGGAGGCTGCACAGCGCGCAGGGGGGTTACCCCATTAGCGCTAACCTTAGATACGGGGGATTCAAGCGTATACCGCGTTCTTCCCCTGATGAGGCTTGTCCCGGGGACGCCCTTTTTTCCGGGCGTCTCCCCGTGCCGTGAGCCGTGGCGGCTAAGCGCCCCCGGGGAGGGGTTTTCCCCTCCCCTGTCTCCCGCGAAGATCCCCAGGACCGCATCAACCCCACCCCTCAAGGGGCGGGGGCGGTCATGGCGATACCCAGGGGAAAGCCGTGCCCCCGAATACCCCGGATTGCGGTCATCCGGAGCAAGAGATGCGACCTCATCACGTGCCTGGACCCCGCCGATAGCAACAGGAATTTCGGTGCACCCATAGGGTACGGTAGCGTATATGGGGGGGCTACCCGGCCCCGCCCCGCTTTTTTGCCTTGGTGATCTTCCTGCGGTAGAGATCCTCCCGCTCCTGCTCTTCGAGCTGCTCCTCGATGTAGCGCAGCGTCTCAACGATGCGGGGGATCAGGACACGATCCATCGCGTTCACCTTCCGGCGGGTCCGGGTGATGCTCCGCTCGAGCGCCCGGAGTGTCTCCTCCTTCTCCCCGAGGAGGAGCGCCTGCTGCAGCACCCGGGCGAACCGGCCGGCGGCGATGACGATCTGCGGCGATGCGCCGATCGGGCAGGACGCAGGAATCTCCGGCGCTTCCCCGAGCGCCGGCATCCGCAGGCCGAGGACCGATCGCTCGCGGAGGGGAAGGTCGCCGGCATCGGGTACGGCGTAGCCGGCCTCCCGGATCGCCGCCGGGCCGTCGATCATCTCCGCATCGCGCTCCAGGGCGTAGGCCTCCGCGAGCACCGCGTCGAAGGCGGCCCGGTCCGCCTGGTACTCCGTATAGCGCCGGAAGAACTCGAGCAGCATCGCGTTCAGCTGGTCTTCGAGGAGGTCGCGCCCCCGCTCCGCCACCTCCCGGCGTTTCCGGAGCCGCTGCAACTCTATCCGGGTCGGGCGGGTGCCGGCGATGATCTGCCCGGCCATGCTACCCGTCCGCCTCCCCGGGGTAGTACTTCTCGATGAGGGCGGGCTCGATCCGCACGAGTTCGCTCTCCGGCAGCATGGAGAGCAGCTGCCACGCAGTATCCAGCGTCTCCTCGAACGTCCGTCGTTCGTTCTCCTGCTGCTGCAGGAACTCCGCCTCGAACCGGTCGGCGAACGTCAGGTAGAGGAGGTCGATGTCGCCGAGGCTCTCCTCGCCGACCACCGCGACGAGGCTTCGGAGCCGCCGCCCCCGTGCGTACGCGGCGTAGAGCTGGTCCTTGACGGCGGCGTGGTCCTCCCGCGTCCGCCCCTCCCCGATCCCGCCCTGCATCAGGCGGGAGAGCGACGGCAGCAGATCGATCGGCGGGTAGATCCCCTTCCGGTGCAGGTCGCGGGAGAAGACGATCTGCCCCTCCGTGATGTAGCCGGTCAGATCGGGAACCGGGTGGGTGATGTCGTCGTTGGGCATGGTGAGGATCGGGATCTGCGTGATCGAGCCCTCCCGCCCTTTGATCCTGCCCGCCCGTTCATAGATGGCGGCAAGGTCGGTGTACATGTAGCCCGGATACCCCCGCCTGCCCGGCACCTCCTCCCGTGCGGCCGCCACCTCGCGGAGCGCCTCGCAGTAGTTGGTCATATCGGTCAGGATGACCAGCACGTGGTAGCCGAGGTCGAAGGCGAGGTACTCCGCGACGGTGAGCGCCATCTGCGGCGTGATGAGGCGTTCGATCACCGGATCGTCGGCGTGGTTCACGAAGACGACGGCTTGCTCGAGCGCTCCTGTCTCCCGGAAGTTCCTGATGAAGAAATCGGCCTCCTCGTAGGTGATACCCATCGCTGCGAAGACCACCGAGAACGACTCGGCCTGGCCGCGGACACGCGCCTGCCGTGCGATCTGCGCCGCCAGGCGGGCGTGGGGAAGGCCGGAGCCCGAGAAGATCGGGAGTTTTTGCCCCCGCACCAGGGTGTTCATCCCGTCGATCGCGGAGATGCCCGTCTCGATGGAGTCGCGGGGGAAGTCCCGGGCGGACGGGTTGATGGGGCTGCCGGAGATCTCCCGCATCGCATCCGGGATGATGAGCGGCCCGCCGTCGATCGGTTCGCCGGTGCCGCTGAGGATCCGCCCGAGAAGGGCCTCGGTCACCCCGATCTTCATCGTCTCCCCGGTGAACCGCACCGACGTGCGGAGAGTGTCGACCGCTTCGGTCCCGCCGAAGACCTGCACGACGGCGGTATCCTCCCTGCTCTCCAGCACCCGGCCTGCCCGCCGCTCGCCGGACGGCACGGTGATCTCGACTACCTCGCCGTAGGCGACGTCCGCCACCCCGGCGACGGTTATCAGCGGGCCGGTCACCCGCGTCACCGTGAGGTACTCCCGGGCTCTGGGAGGCGGGTTATCAGCCACGCGGCGTCACCCCGTAGGCAGCCTTGCCCGCCGTAAGCCCGGCGAAGGCCTCGTCCATCTCCTGCGCTATCACTGCATGCTCCCCGGCGAACCGCTCATCCGGCACGAACGGCATCCGCTCGATGCGGCTCTTCACAGCAAGTCCGCCGACCGCCGCCGCGGAGACGCCGGCGGCGACCGCCCGTTGTCCATGGCGGTAGAACCGGGCGAGCAGGTCGAGCATCAGATACTGCTTTTCGGCAGGGCAGTAGGTGTCGACCGGGTGGAACGCAGACTGGATCAGAAACCCGTCCCGGATCAGCCGTGCCTGGACGAGGACGAGCCGGTCCTCTTCGGGGAGTACATCCTCCCCGACGAGCTGGACCGTCTCTAAAAGTTCGCTCTCCGCCTGGAGGACACCCATCATCTCGGTGCGGTACTCCTCCCAGCGGGGCGCCGCGTGCGCTGTCCACCAGCCCTGCACCGCCCCTGCGTAGGCCGAGTAGGAGGTGAGCCAGTTGATCGACGGAAAGTGCCGCTCGTGCGCCAGGTCGGCGTCCAGCGCCCAGAGCACCCGGACGACGCGGAGGGTATTCTGCGTCACCGGTTCGGAGAAGTCGCCGCCGGGCGGCGAGACCGAGCCGATGACCGTCACCGACCCGGTCCTGCCCGAGCTGCCGAGGACGGCCATCCGGCCGGCCCGCTCGTAGAAGTCGGCGAGGCGGGAGGCGAGGTAGGCGGGGTAGCCCTGCTCCCCCGGCATCTCTTCGAGCCGGCCGGAGATCTCCCGCATCGCCTCGGCCCACCGGGAGGTGGAGTCGGCCATCAGGGCAACGTCGTAGCCCATGTCCCGGTAGTACTCGGCGATGGTGATCCCGGTGTAGACGCTCGCCTCGCGTGCCGCCACCGGCATGTTGCTGGTGTTCCCGATCAGCACCGTCCGGTCCATGAGGCTCTTGCCGGTCGTCGGGTCGACGAGGGCAGGGAACTGCCGGAGCACGTCGGCCATCTCGTTGCCGCGTTCGCCGCAGCCGACATAGACGATGATGTCTGCGTTCACGTACTTGGCGAGCTGGTGCTGTACGACCGTTTTTCCGGCGCCGAAAGGCCCGGGCAGCGCCGCGGTCCCGCCCTTCACGAGCGGGAAGAAGGTGTCGATCACCCGCTGCCCGCTGATGAGCGGGTCGGCCGCCTCGAGCCGCCGCAGTACCGGGCGGGGCTGGCGCACCGGCCAGTACTGCCGCATCCGGACTGTCTGCGTCCGGCCATCGCCTTTGAGGGTTGCAACGACATCATCGACCGTATACCGCCCTTCGGGTGCGATCTCCGCGATCGTACCCTGCAGCGTGGGCGGCACCATCACCCGGTGCTCGTGCACCTCCGTCTCGACCACCGCCCCGAGGGTGTCGCCGCCCACCACCCGGTCGCCCGGACGGACCGCCGGGGTAAAGTCCCACCCGCATTCGCGGCGGAGACCGGGCGCGTGGACGCCCCGGACGATGAAGTCGCCGCCTTCGGCCAGGAGGATCTCCAGCGGCCGCTGGATCCCATCGTAGGTGGTGCCGAGGAGCCCGGGGCCGAGTTCGGCCGAGAGGGGCATTCCGGTCGTCGTCACCGGCTCGCCCGGGGCTATTCCTTCGGTCTCCTCGTAGACCTGGATCGTTGCCACGTCGCCCTCCAGCACCACGATCTCCCCGACGAGCTGCTTGTCGCCGACCCGGACGACGTCGTACATCCGGGCTCCGGCCAGGTTCTTCGCAGAGACGACGGCGCCCGCTATCCTGACGACCTCGCCGGTGATCGTCATGCCGTCCCCCCGCTCTCGCGCATCCCGAGCGCTGCCAGCGCCCGGACCGACCGGGCGAACCGGTCCTCGTGCGGTATCCGCCCTTCCTCCCCCGGACACGCGACGATCATCGGGAACGCACCCTTTTCGCTGCGCACCCGCTCGAGGAGATCTGCGATCAGGACGGCGAGGCTCTCCTGCAGGAGGATGACGCCGACCTCCGGGTCGCGGATGCAGTCGAGCAGCGCTTCGGCCGCGGTCTCTGTGTCGGCGGCGAAATACGTCCGCTTCACCCCGGCGAGCGCGAACCCGGCGACCATCCGCGTCCCTCCGATCGCGGCGATCTTCACGCGGCCGCCCCCCTGACGACGAGGAGCCGCCGGATACGGTCGGGATCCGCCCCGGTCAGTACGCCGACGAGTGCGGCGTGGAGGTTTCTGCGTTCGTACGCCAGCCCCGCCATGTGCTCGAGGAGCGGCCCGACGGTCAGCGGGTAGGCGCCGCCGAGCATCGTCGCGTAGTCGAGGAAGGAGGTCTCAAGCGCCGTGGTGATCGCAGTGGTCTCGCCCCCGGTCTCGTACTTCGGGATCAGCGGCGCCAGGACCGGCCAGTAGTCCGTCCCTTCGAGGATGTTCATCGCCTCGGGGACGGAACCCGCCTCCGCCATATGTTCGAGCACCTGCATCTCGAGGGCAAGCCCCGCGGGGATGAGGTGCTCCACCACCTCCTCGCGGCAGGCGCCGGTCGCCTTCGCCGCGAGAACCGTCGCCACGTTGACGCGGTCGATCCGGGCGCCGACGTACGCTGCCAGCGGCTGGCGGTGCTGCTGCCCGCTGCGGAGCACCCCTCGCGAAAGTTCGGCGTAGAAGAACCGGTCGAGGGCGGCGAGAAGCGGGCCTGCCCGCCAGTCCTCGAGGTAGCCCTCGAGCGCGTCGCGGAACGCCTCGCCGTACGGTGCGTCCCCGATGATCTCGGCCACCTCCTCCATGCCGGCCGCTTCTGCAATCCGCCGCAGCGTCGCGGCGTCCATCCGGCCGGCGGGGAGGAGTTCGTCTACGATCCCTGCCGGCGCGCTGTCCAGGTGTTTCCGCATGATCGCGCTCTTCAGTGTCTCAATCTCAAATTCCATCATCGCCGCCTCCAAGAACGGCGCAATCGCCGCCGGTGCCGCCTGCTGCAGAGTGCCAAGTTCCCGTCGGTGCCACGCCGCCAGGGGCAGCCGGAGATCGGCGGCGTCGGACGGCACCTCCTCGAAGAGGCCGCGGGCACGCAGGACCGCGAGGAGTTCACCGGGCTCGCCCGTCACGGCGAGGGGGGAGATCTCCCGCCGCTCGACGAACGGGGTGCCGGTCGCCTTGACGTAGGCGATCGGGTGGACGAACCGGGCGATCTCCATCACCGGGATGAAGAGGACGACCAGCACGCCGATGATGACGGCCAGGCCGAGTCCTATCAGGACGACGAGGGCGGGCCCGCCGTCCACCGGCAGGTCTCCGATCTCCGGGATCACGGCTCCTCCTCCGAAAAAAGCCGCGCTGCAACCTCCATGACGACCGATCGCTGCATCCGCTGCAGGCGACCTTCGAACGTCTGGTTGACGCGGCGGTCACCCCCCTTCGAGCGGAGAACCGCCCCGCCGGTCGGAACCTCGCCGTCCGGCGCCGTCACGGCCGCAGCCTCCCGGGCAACCTCCCGGATCAGGGGGAGATCCTCCTCCCGCCCTGCGATCACCGCCTCCTCCCCGCCAAGGTCGCGGAGCCCCTCCGCGATCAGCCGGCCGAGTATTGCGGGGTACTCCGGCGAGGCGGCGAGCGCGGGAAACTGTGCCTCGGCCCGCCTGATGCAGTCCCGGATCGCTGCGGACCGCGCTTCGTTCACCGCTGTTCTGGCGTCCATCCGGGCCACGGAGAGGATCCGGCCGGCTATGACCATACCTTCCCGCCGGGCCTCCTCGCACGCCCGTGCATGCGTCCGCCGTCCCTCCTTTTCCGCCTGCCGGCGGAGCGCGGCGGCTTCGTCGTTCGCCTCCTCTTCGATACCTGCGGCGCGACGGCGTGATTCAGCCAGAATTCGTTCGATGATTGCTTCCACAGTCACGTCTGGTCACCTGTATTATCCGAAGATGCCAATCCCGAAGAGGATCAGGATGGCGACGAGCAGCCCGAAGATGGCGAAGGTCTCGGCGATGACGGCGAAGATCAGGCTCCGGCCGAGGGCGGCGCCGGAGCGGGCCGTGGCCTGGATGCCTGCCGCGGCGGTGATCCCCTGGCCGATCGCCGAGAGCCCGGCGAACCCGACAGCAAGCCCGCTTGCGATCGTCGCCAGCCCGACGAGGGCGGTGACGGTGACGTCCTGGGTCAGGATGCCGGTGAAGGCCATGATCAGGACGGCGACGAGGAGGCCGTAGATCGCCTGGGTCTCCGGGACGACCGAGAAGACCAGGCTCCGGCCGAACATCTCGTCGTCCTCCGCGGTCACGGAGACGCCCTCCGCTGCGGTGATCCCCTGGCCGATGGCGGAGAGCCCGGCAAGCCCGACGGCGAACCCGGCGCCGACGGCCGCGAACCCTGCCGCGATTGTTGCGGTGACGTCCCGGGTCAGGATCCCGGTGAACGCCATGATCAGGATGGCGGTGAGCAGGCCGTAGATCGCCTGGGTCTCCGGGACGACCGAGAAGACCAGACTCTTGCCGAAGGCTTCGTCCTTCTCCGCCGTCGCCGAGACCCCCGCCGCCGCGGTGATCCCCTGGCCGATGGCGGAGAGCCCGGCAAGCCCGACGGCGAGCCCCGCACCGATGGCCGCAAACCCGGACGCGATTGTTGCGGTGACGTCCTGGGTCAGGATCCCGGTGAACGCCATGATCAGGATGGCGGCGAGGAGGCCGTAGATCGCCTGGGTCTCCGGGACAACCGAGAATACCAGGCTCTTGCCGAAGGCCTCGGGCCGCCGGGCGGATGCGGTGATCCCGGAGCCGGCGGTGATCCCCTGCCCGACGGCGGAGAGCCCGGCGAACCCGACGGCCGCCCCGGCGCCGATGGCGGCAAGCCCGGCCGCGTCCGAGACCGCGAGGTCGCCGGCGAGGAGGCCGGTGAACGAGAGGATCAGCACCGCGGCGAGGAGGCCGTAGATCGCCTGGGTCTCCGGGATGACCGAGAAGACCAGGCTCCGGCCGACCGACCGTTCTTCCTGGACGGAGGCCGAGACCCCGGCAGCGGCCGCGATCCCCTGGCCAATGGCGGAGAGTCCGGCGAGGCCGACGGCAAGACCTGCGCCGACGGCGGCAAGCCCCATCGCAAACGAGACCTCGCCCCCCTCTCCCCCGAGGAGGCCGGTCGAGAGGAGGATCAGGACGGCGACGAGGAGGCCGTAGATCCCCTGCGTCTGCGGCACCGCCTGGAAGACGAGCGAGGTCCCGAACTTCTCGGGGCGGGCTGCGAGCGCGGCCGCACCTGCGGCGCCGACTATCCCGACCCCGATCCCGGACCCGACGGCGGCGAGCCCGACGGCCAGCCCCGCGCCGGTGACGGCGAGGACGGTGCCGATCCCGATCACCACCGTTTCTCACCCCCGGAGCGGAGACTGTGCCGCCGCACGGCCGCAAACGGGGCGAACGCCCTGCCGCCGCCGGTGTAGAACTTTCCGAAGAACTCGACATACTGGAGGCGCAGCGAGTGGATCATCCCGCCGAGCGCCTGCAGCAGCAGGTTCAGGGTGTGGGCGACGACGGCGAAGGCGACGGCCACCGGGACGAGCCATGGGCTTATCGCGGCGATCATCCCGGTGAGGATGTTGATCGTCAGGGCGATCCCGAGCGTGGCGAGGTCGAGCGCCAGGATCCGGGTGTAGGAGAGCCAGTCGCCGAGGAAGTTCGTCAGCCGGAACGCGCCGAGCGGGCCGTAGGCGACGAAGACCATCCCGATCCCGGTTACGGCGCCGATGACGGCGATGATCTCGGCCGCCGGCGGGAGCGTGGCCCAGCCGAAGAACCCGAGCGCCAGGACCGCGGCCGCCGGCTGCAGGATGAACCAGGAGCACTGCTCGAAGATCCCCTGCCGGGTCCGGTTCGCCGCGACGTTCTGTCGGAGGCCGAGGAGCAGGCCGGCGTTGATCTGCACCACGCCGATCGCCAGCGCCACGACCAGGATCGTGACGGGCTCGGCGAGCGGGTCGATGACGGTAAACGGCAATTCCATGCCGAAGAACCGCGGGAGAAGGTCGCCGAAGAACCCGCCCTGCAGGAGCCCGAAGACGATCCCCGAGACGCCGCAGGCGAGCAGGATAAGCGTCAGATCGCGCACCGACCGGCTGCTCCGACTGAGGAGGTGGTAGCCGAGGTACGCCCCGAGGACGAGAACCAGGCCGTAGCCGGCGTCGCCGAGCATGAAGCCGAAGTAGAGGACGATGATCGGGGCGATGATGACCGTCGGGTCGATCCCGCCGTAGCGGGGCACGGCAAACAAGCTCGTCAGCATCTCGAACGGCTGCGCCCAGGCAGGATTCTGGTACGCGACCGGAACGGGCGTCCGCGCCGGGTCGGGCGGGGAGAAACGGCAGAACGAGGTGCCGCCGGACGCCTCCTCGACCAGCGCCTCGAGCCGGGCACGGTCGGACGCCCGGACGAACCCCTCGATCACCACGATCTCCTGCGTGCTGCCGGTCAGGCTGAAGACCTCGCCCTCCTCCCGCAGCATCTCCGCCTCCTCCCGGTACGCCTGCAGCAGATCGCCGAGGGCGTCCCTGATCGCCGCGATCTCCCCAACAGTCTGCTGCGAACGCTCCCGCACTTCCGCCCGCTCGGCTTCGAGACGGCGGATGACCTCCTCCGGGGTGCCGGCCAGGCCGGGTGCGGCGATCGGCTCCCAGGCCGTCCCGGCGAGCGCCTCCTCGACCGCCGGCAGGCGGCCGTTCACGGTGGCGATGGCAAAGACGGCCGTCTCGTCCGTCTCGTGGGAGAGCAGCAGCACCTCGTCGGTCGCGAGGGCGGCGATGGCGTCCCGGACGGACTCTGCCGCATCGGCGGGGACGGTGCCGGCGAGGACGGTGACGTAGGCGGCGGTGCCGAGGTGTTCGGGGTGCACGCCCAGCGTGCGAAGACGGCCGGCCGCCTGCAGATCGGCTTCAAGTTCTGCGGTGCGCTCCCTCAACCCGGCGAGCTCCTGCTGGAGTGCGATCGCCTGCCCGCCCTCGCCGATCAGCCGGTCGAGGTCTGCGGTGATCTCCGGGAACGGCAAGGCCGGAACCAGAGTCGGTTCCGTAGACCGCGGGACAAAGAGATCGCGCAGTGAGGGTTTTCTTTCCGGAACGCTCTCGCTGATCGCGGCGAGAATACGGTCTATCTTCAGCCGGTAGTCGATGGAAGCGGTCGTGTACCATGCCCGCTCGCCGGGGGTCAGCGCAGGTGCGTTCTCGCCGGGCCCATCGTGGATATCCCGAATCTCCACAAGCCCGGACTCGTGGAGCGCTCTCGCGGCCGCCTCTGCTTCAGCGGCATGGACGCCGATCGTCACGACGAGCATCTCAGCGGGGGAGAGCACCGTCATCACCTTTTATCCGGGAGAGCACGTGCGCCGCCGCGTCCGGGATCCGTTTCCGGACCCTCCGGTGCACTCCTTCCGCTTTCTCCGCTCCTTCGCGCCGGATATGCTCCGCCTCGCCTTCGGCTGCCGCACGTGCATCGCTGAGTATCCTCCGGCGCTCCTCCCGGGCTTCGGCCTCCCAGCGCCCCAGGATAGCCTCCCGCTCGCTGCGGGCGTCTGCGATGATCGCCTCGGCACGCGACCGGGCCTCCGCCACGAGGGCCATCGCCTCCCGCTCCGCCTCTTTTATCCGGGTTATCTCGTCGGCAACCATTCCTCGATCATCTCCTACCGCACCACGAGGACGTGCGATCCGGCGGCGTGCACGACCGCCTCGCTGACCCCGCCGAGCCGCATCGCAACGGCGTTCGATCGTCCTTTTGCACCCATGACGACCAGCCCCGGGTCTGCCGCTGCGATGACCGCCAGCAGCTCCGTGATGGCGTTGCCGGTCCTGACGATCGTGGTCACCTTCCCGGCACCGAGGGTCTCGAACCTGCGCCGCAGCTCCTCGAGCCGCCGTGCGTCGCGGCGTTCTCTCTCCTCCATCTGCGGCGCCGACGCAGGGCCGAGCCGCCGGGTATCCCGGATATGCACCAGCGTCAGGTCCGGGGCGGTGCTGCGGGCGATCGCCTCGACGAACGGGATGCACTTCTCCGCGTCCTCCGAAAAATCGGTGGCGAAGAGGATCCGCTCGAGCAGCCGCTCCTTGGCGAGCGTGCACGCGGCCTCGCTGACCGGTTCGATGCGGCTGAGTTTCAGGATGAGCACCGGGCAGCCCGCATGGTGGAGCACGTTCTCGGTCTCGTTGCCGAGGAACGTCCGCCTGAGCACGCCCTTCGGGTGCGATCCGATGAGAATGGCCGAGACGCGGTCACGCGCCGCACGCCCGACGATCTCGGTCCAGGGTGTCCCGACCGCCACGTCCGCCCTGACGGCGGGCACCCCGGCCGCTATAAGCCGCCGGCTCCAGTCGTCAAGGACGCCCCGGGCGTAGTCGACCGCCCCGGCATCGGCATCCGCCTCCCGCCGCTCGACGACATGGAAGAGCAGGAATTCGCCGGCCCCGGCATCGGCCAGGTCGCCGGCGGCGCAGAACATCCGTTCGGTGACACCGGAGAGGTCGACCGGGAAGAGTATCGTCGCGAACATCGGATCAGTGAGGCTATTGTCCTGCCTCAATATAACCGCTTCGCGCCGCGGGCGGCCCCTGTCAAAACGAAGTGGTATCGCGAACGCTCCTGCCAATGTATTCGATTGGATCGACGTGCTCGCCGCCCGGTTTGCCAGAGAGGGCGAACTCGAGAACTCCGCAAACACTGCAGCGAAGGAGGTGTTCCGGGATACGATGCAGGAGTTTGACGATGCGGGAGCGCCTTCGCCGAGAGTGGCTGCCTCAACAAACCCGGGAACGCGGCGAAGCGTGCGGCCTGCACCGCGATGATGCACACGAAAGAGCGGGTGGAGTCTGCCGCCTCCGCCAACGTCGCCGGGGCTTTTGAGGCCGAGGCCGACAGCCTCATGGCGGCGTTCGACACCCTGCCCGAGGAAGTCCTCAAGGACATCTGATCTTCTCTTTTTTCGGCCGCCCGTTCTCCGAAAGCCTCTGCAGGAATGTTTATCCCGGGGCTGCTCCATTCATTCTTTACGAGCATCACCACTGCTATATGTTCGATCGAGGATTGGAGAATATCACATGGACGAGATAATCGCGAAAGCATGCCAGAGCTGCGGAATGCCGATGAATACCAAGGCCGATTTCGGCACGGAGGCGGACGGGTCGCTGTCGAAGGAATACTGCACCTACTGCTACCAGAGTGGCGCCTACACCGATCCTGCTATCACCATCGACGAAATGGCGGAGAAGGGCGGTGCGATGCTCGCGCAGCTCTATGAGATACCACCCAAGAACGCGAAAGAGTTCGCCAGAGAGCAGCTCGCCAGCCTGAAGCGCTGGGCCGGGCGGGAGGTCCCGCTCTGTGCGAGCTGCGGGATGCCCCTCGCACGGGACGAGGACGCCGGGACCGAGGCGGACGGGTCGCGGAGCGGCACTTACTGCACCTACTGCTACCGGGACGGCGCCTTCACCGAACCGGACCTTACGAAGGCCGCGGCGGTCGCGAAGTACGCGCCGATGATGGCCGCACGCCTCGGCATGCCCGTCGAGAAAGCGAAGGGTATGGTGGAGCAGTACCTCTCGACGCTGCCGCGGTGGCAGGGGTAAGGGCAGGACTGCGCCCCACACTCTTTTTCGAAAAGCCATCTACCTTTTTTCCGTATCTCTATACAGAACAACGGCCAACACTCCTGCCACAGGAGCATCACATGACCAAGGACTCATACACCAGCACCCTGCGGGCGGCCGCCCTCGAGCTGGGCGCGGAACTCTTCGGGGTGGCCGATGTGCGCCACTTCCTGAGCCCGGAGTACACCGGCAACCGGCCACAGGACTTCATGGAGAGCGCCCGCTCGGTGATCGTCCTCGGCGTTGCGGTTCCCCGGGGCTCGATCGAGAGCCTCCCGAAGGGCAGGGCAGAGTACACCAACACCCTGATGGCGGGCACGGCGACGCTGCGGCTCATCGCCTTCCGGCTGGCGCGGCGGATCGAGAGAGACGGCTACCGTGCCACGATTGTCCCGACGGAAGGCAGCGAGTTCGGCTACTGGTACGCGGATCGAGAGACGCTCATGGCCGATATGTCCATCAAGTACGCGGCCTACGCGGCCGGTCTCGGGAGCTATGGGGCAAACCACCTCCTGATCACCGACGAATTCGGCACCCGCATCCGGATGACCGCCGTCGTCACGGACGCGCCTCTCGGCGACGGAGGAGATCCGTCCCGCCCGTTCCTGCACGAAGACTGCAAAGAGTGTATGCGATGCGTCGCGGCCTGCCCGGCCGGGGCGTTCACCGCCGACGGCACGATCGACCGGAAAAAATGCGCAGACTATATGTTCCACACGCTCGGCGGACTTCGCTGCGGCCTCTGCATCCAGGCCTGCCCAAAGTAAGTCTCAGACCAGGGGTTCGGGCTGCCGGTCGCCGGGCACCGGGAGGCGGGTCGGTTTGAGCAGCACCTGCTCGTCCGAACGGCGGATCTTCTCGATGATGAGATCTTTTCCCCGCTCCGTCATCGCGTAGACCGGCACCGAGATCCCGGCCTGGACGAGCGCCCGCGGCCCGGCGACCTCCCGGACCGCACCCGATGCGCAGGCCGTCACCAGGTCAGCGGCAGCGGCGACCACCGCCGCCTCGTCCCGGGTCATGCCGGTACTGTGCACCGCGACGATAAAGGTTGCCGGGTGCGCCCGGCGGATCGCCGCCGTATCCTGCGGGCGGGCGACCGTGACGGCGACGTTTCGGTAGCCCCTGGCCGCTGCGAGCGCGACGCCCGCCCCCTGGTCGATAGCGGCACCCTCCCGGTCGAGGACGATGCCGCCGCCTTTCTCGATCCGGTCGATGACGGACGGGTACGGTGTCGTCCGCACAAGCCCGGACATCCGCCCTCCGATCCCCTGCACCATCGCAGGGTCGGTCACGACAACCGTCCCGGCGCCGTCGCAGGCTATGACCGCGGCGTCGATCAGCCCTGTCTTCATCCCGAAACTGAGCAGTTCGGACGCCCCGAAGCCGACGAACTCCCGGGTCTCCAGCACCGCCCGGTCGGGGGTGCACATCCCGAACGCCCGTATCCGGTGTTCGATGTTCTCCCTGACCGCGTCGGCAGATATCTCGGTGACCGGGCAGGCGAACCGCTTTGCAAGCGGGCAGTCGGCGATGACCGACTCGCCGACCTCGACGACGTTGCCGTTCCTGACGACGACGCGGGTCTTTCCTATCGCCTCGATGATATGCTCGTCCGTATCAGGCATACGTGTATCTCCTCAAAGAATGTGTGGGAGTACTTCGTCCCTGCGGGGAGAAATGTGTCGCGGATCCGCCCCGTATTGGCGGATGCAGATCTGCTCCCGGCGGATCATCGCCGTCTTCGCGCCTCTTTTGCAGCGACGATCTGCGCTTTCAGGCCGCGTGCCGCCGCCGCCACGTCCTCGGCAGCGACAACCGCCGAGATGACCGCGACGCCGTCGGCGCCGGCGGCGATCACCTCCCGGACGTTCCGCTGCCCGATCCCGCCGATCGCGAGCACCGGCACGCCGACCGCAGACCGAATGCTCGCAAGGGCGGCGAGACCGTGGCCGGCACCTGCGTCTGCCTTCGACCCGGTCGCAAAGAGCGGGCTGAGCGCGACGTAGTCGGCGCCGCCCGCCACGGCACGGACCGCCTCATCGGCGCACCTGACCGAGACGCCGACGATGAACTCCGGCGGCACCAGCCGGCGTGCGCATTCGACCGGCAGGTCGCTCTGCCCGAGGTGGACGCCGTCGGCGCCGGCGGCGAGAGCCACGTCCAGCCGGTCGTTCACGATAAAGAGGGCGCCTTCTTCTGCGGTGACCACCCGGACCTCCCGCGCCGCCGTGAGGAGGCTGCGGCAGGAGAGGGATTTGTCGCGGAGCTGGACGGCGTCCGCCCCACCGGCGACCGCGAGCCGGGCGAGCTCGGCGTGGCTGCGGCCATGGCCGATCTGCTCGTCGGTCACGACGTAGAGGTCATAGGTCATCGATCGTCCTCACCCGTGCGTGCTCTGCAAGGTCGTTCCCGGTGAGGGTGAAGACCTCGTCGATCAGCGCCGTCCGGAAGGAGTAGGGGCCGCGCGCCTCTCCTGCAGCACGCTCCCCGGCCCTCCCGAAGGCGGCGAGCGCCGCCGCTGCGGCAAGCACTCGGTCGCGCTCGACCGCGGCGAACGCCCCGGTGACCGACGCCGCCATGCACCCGGTGCCGGAGAGCTGCCCCATCAGGGGGGTGCCGTTCTCGACCAGGACGATCCTTCTTCCGTCTGTGACGATATCGGCCGCCCCGCTCATCGCGACGACAGCGCCGGTCGTGCGGGCGCATTCGCGTGCGGTATCGACCGGATCGCCGGCGATGCCGCCCGAGTCCACGCCCCGGACAGTGCCGCCGGTGCCGGCGATCGTCCCGATCTCGCCGGCGTTCCCCTTCAGGACGGCGACGTCGATCCGGTCGAGGAGGCGAAGGGCGCTCTCGGTCCGCAGTCGCGTCGCCCCCGCCCCGACCGGGTCGAGGACGACCGGGATACCGAGCTCGTTTGCCCGCATCCCCGCAAGGAGCATCGCCTCGACCTGTTCGCGTGAGAGCGTCCCGATGTTCAGGACGAGGGCTCCGGCGGCCGCGACCATCTCGGCAGCCTCTTCAGGAGCCGCGGCCATCACCGGGGCGGCACCGGCGGCGATGGTGACGTTGGCGCAGTCGTTGATCGTGACGCTGTTCGTGATGTGGTGTATGAGCGGCCGCTTCGACCGCACGCGTGCAAGGATATCGGCGCATGTCTTCTGGTTCATAGCATCTTCCGGGCGCGTTGTGTATACCAGAGTATGCGGTATGCGGACTTCAGGGTTCCTTCACGCGGCCGCGAGAGAGAAGACTGCGACGGCGAGGAGGAAGAGCCCCGTCACCCGGGAGACAGCGCGGTGGTTTTGGGCAAGGAACCCTGCTATCGACCGCCCCCGCCCGGCAGGGATGAGCGAGAGGGCAAAGAGCGGCGTCGCCATCCCGAGGGCGAAGAGCAGGAAGTGGAGCAGGTTTGCGGCGAAGTCTGCGGCGGAGGCGCTCAGGGCGAAGAGGAGGATGATCGGTCCCGGGTTGCAAGGGAGTGCGATCAGGCCGAAGAACGCCCCGAAGAGGAGGGCGGAGCCGGCCGGGCTCCCTCCTGTCGGCGCCTGCACCCCGGGGAGACGTCCCGCGACGTCCACCCCGAGGAGCATCGCTGCCCCGACGACGGCGAGCACCGCGTAGAGCGCCGGCGCCACGACGCCGATCGCTGCCGAGACCGAGAGCCCGAAGAGCCCTGCGGTGACGAGGCCGAAGCCGAACATCCCGGCGATCACCCCGGCCGTGACGACCGCGCCGACGGCGGCGGGCGATGCGAGTACCCGCCGCTCGCCGGGAAGGCCGGCAAGGAACGCGATATAGCCGGGGTAGAGCGGGAGGACGCAGACCGCCCCGAGCGGGGTCGCAAGCCCCGCAAGGTACGAGAGGACGAAGGGGAGCATACTCACCCGGAGAGGCGGGCCGCTATCCCGGCGGCGGAGAGGGGCGCGTCTGAGAGGAGCGATGCGTTGCCGGACTCGTCGACGACGAAGAGGGATGGGTACGTGGCAAAGGGCGCCCTCCCGAGGTCGCCGATCATTGCCCGGCTGAACCCGGGCGGCGGGATGGCGGCATGCCCCGTGACCCCCGCGGCGAGGAACCGCTGCTGCATCGTCTCCGGGTCGGCAGCGGGGTCGGGGGAGAGCAGAACGAAGGTCGCCGTTTCGGGGCTGCTCTCCTGGAGCCGGGCGATCTCTGCAAGCTGCGCCGAACAGGCCGGGCACCAGTCGGCGTAGGTCTGGATGAGGACGGGATCGCCCGCCGCAGCAAGACCGGCGATGGTGAACGCTTCCCCGGTGACGAGGTCGGTGATAGGCGTCTCCTGCCAGGCGGCGGCACCCTCCTCCTGCCGCTCGGTGCAGAGCGCCGCCGCCGCGGCGAGAAGAAGGATCAGTACGACTGCGATGAAGTATCCGGATCGCATGCGGTATCACTCCTGCCGGCTAGTTCTCCATTATACTACATGAAGATTTGCCCGGGCGGCATATCCTCTCCGAACGGCTTTTCGGGTATGCACCGGAGAAGCGGGCTGGTATCGCCAACCGGCCGGGTCTCTTGCCCGAAGGCTCTGCCCCGATAGGTTTAGAAGGGGCAGCGGAGTATATTCGGTGAATGACAGAGACTGTCCGTGAACTATCGCCCTCGGAGTTCCCCCTCGCCGAGAAGGTCTGGAAGCACTACCGCGGCCAGAAGGCAGACCCAAAGGCCGAACGGATCTTCGGCGTCTTCGAGGATGGCGACCTCGCTGCGACCGCCCGGTTCACCCGGCACCCGGACGGCAACGAGATGGACTGCGTCTTCACCCTGGATGACTACCGGGGCAGGGGGCTGGCGCGCATCGCCGTCCGGGCGCTGCTCGACGCCTGCGGGCATGAGACGATCTATATCCACTCGACGATCGTCCTGATCGGGTTCTACAAGACCTTCGGCTGGATCCCGATCCCGGAGGCGGAGATGCCGACGTCCATCCGAGACCGGTTCAACTTCTGCTTCGGGGAGATGGAGGGATGCAACATCTGTCCGATGGTGCGGGAGGGGGTCAGGCCGCCGGCGGCCTGAAGACCCGTCCAATGAAGAGGATAGTCCCGGTATCGTCGTCCAGGATCACAAAGACGAACGGATGATCCGCCCGGAAGACGGGCACCTCCTCGTCGATGGGCGCGGCGCTCAGGCTGACAGCGACCCCGGTCGCCGCCGCTGCCTCGGTCCCCTCCTCGTTCACGTTGACGAATGCCTTATGGACGACGGCGGTGATGAAAAGGTTCTTTGTCCCGTCCATCCCCGAAAAGTCCGCAGCACCGGTGAACGCCGCCGGCATCCCCATCGCCGTGAGGGTCTCCGGGAGGCTGTACTCCTCCTCGAGGGCGAACTTCGGGAAGAAGACGTCGACCCGCTCGCGGGCGAGCGCCTGCCGGAGCTCCGCAAGGTTCTCCGCACCGCATGCCTCCTCCGCGGCAGTCAGGTTGCCGTCCTTCGGCAGCAGGACGAGCATCGAGAGGTTGCTCCCGCCGGCGTACGTCATCGCGAGCGCCTGGAGGGTGTCGGTCTCCGCGTAGGGGTAGACGGCATCCTCGCCGGTTCGCTGCATCATCGGGACACGCACAGTTTCATCCGGTGAAACCCGGAAATCGGCGTCCGCCGTCTCGTTCGCGTCGAACTGCAGCTCCCACGTTCCCGTGAAATAAATTGCGTTCGTGATGACGAGCCGGGTCAGGGGATCGATTGAGCCCGCCGGCAGCAGGTCCTGGATCTTCTCTTCGGTTTGTCTCTCGACCCAGCGGTTGATCGTCTGCCGAGACTCTTCAGGAGCGCCGATGAAATCGAGGTTCGTGACATTCGCGGCGTAATACCGCTCCGCCGTCTCGATATACTCCGGCAGGAACGGATACGTCTCCTCAGCCCAGAGGGCGTTCGCTGTCCGGAGGGTGGTGTTTGCATCGCCGCGGCTGAGTCCTCCCGTGAGGGCGGCAAATCCTGTCCGCCGGAGGGTTTCGTTTCCGGGCAGGTGCAGCACCGACGCTATCTCCCCGGCGGTGGTGCCGCGGGCGCCCTCGTAGGTTATCGCAAGGGCGGACGATATGCTGACGGGCGAGAAGAAGATGTTCTCCGTCGCAGAATCATTCGCGAGGCGGTGGTAGAGGTCGCAGGCAAACGCGTTGCTGCCCGCAACCACGTTCCCGGCAGCGGCCGGCGGTGTCGGGCTCTCCGGCTCCGCGGTTGCCGCTCCCGGCACGTCGATGCACCCTGCAGCGATGCCGCCGAGCACGACGACCGCCGCCAGGACGAAAAGACCGATCCATCTCTGGTTCATGGTCTGCTCTCTGCCGCTCCGAAGAGATATACCCAGCGTTGACGACGATTTTTTTCGAAGTCTCCTTCCCGCCGAAACGAAAACCGAGGATTCATGAGATCGCACGGGCAACAGGAATGGATGAGTACGGACGCCGTAGAACGCATTGAAGCGGTGATAGGGGAAACGTACGCGAACGGCAACCTCCTTATCGAAACACTCCGGGATCTTGGGTTTACCCCGTGGAGCCGGACGAAGTCCGACGCCGTCCTCCTCGCCGAAGAGGAGAACCTGGCGCTCTTCCTGGAGTTCGATCCCCGCGATGGTATCTGCCGGAAATACGTGCTCTGCGGGTTGCAGCCCTATGCCAACCAGCGGCTGGGTTTTGTTCCGGAGAGCAGTCTTCAGAAGCTTCGGGGAGCGGATGCCGTCCCGGCCGCGCCGGAGCCGCCGATCCTGCAGGCCGGGGAGAAAGGCAGGCAGATAAAAGAGACGATCCGTGCCCTGGCGAAGACCAACGTCCTCGGCCTCGCCCGCATCTCCCAGGTCATCGAAGAGTCGCCCTACCCCGAAGCGGAGACCGAGACGCTGCTTCAGATGCTGCGCTGCAGCGGCGAGGTCATTGAGGCGCAGCAGGGATGGCTGCGGGTGGTCGGGAGCTGACCGGCGCCGGAAGCATACCCAAAAGCCGTGCCGATGGTATCTACGCGTCCGCCGAAACCCGGTATGCCCCGCCCGGCACGGCGATCTCGAAGCGTGCGCCCTCGCCGGGGACACCCGTCTCCCGGATCGCGATGCCGGTGATGGCGAGGATCTCCCGCACCAGGTAGAGCCCGAGCCCCGTATTTTTGCCGTATCCCCGCTTGAAGATCCGTTCTTTCTGATCGTCCGGGATGCCGGCGCCGTCGTCCTCCCAGAGGATCGTCAGCCCCCCAGGATCGGTGCGGTACGAGACGCAAACGCCGGTCGCGCCCGCGGCGTGGCGGAGGGTGTTATCCAGCAGGTTCTCAAAGACCTTCTCGAGCAGCGGGTCTGCGAAGATCTCGATCGCCGGAAGATCGCTCCCAACGGTGATAGGGGACGCCGGTAGGTCTGCAACGACATCGGCGATCCGTACCCAGACGGGATTTCTGATCCCGAGATTCTGGTAGTCGCGGGTGAACTCGATCTGCCGCTGGATCGTGCGAGCCGCGGCCTCGATGTTCCGGGCACACTCGGTGAGCTCCGGGCTCGGGCTCTCCTGCCGGGCAATATCGATGTACCCGAGCTGAACCATCACCTGGTTGAGGATGTCGTGCCGGGTGACGTTCGAGAGCAGGTGCAGTTTCCTGTTCGCCTCCTGCACCGCCCTTTCCGTCCGTTTCCGTTCGGTGACGTCGCGGATGTTTACGATGATGCCGCGGATCGACGGATCGTCCAGGTAGCTCTGCGCCAGCCCCTCGAGATAGAGCACGTTTCCGTTTTTGTGGGCCATGCGGAAGTCGAACCGGACCGAGGCGCTCCGATCGTCGATCAGATCGCTCCAGTACCCCCGGAGGAGCGGGATGTCTTCCGGGTGAATGTGGTCAAAGATCGACCCCGTAAACGTCTCTATTGGATACCCGGTGATATCGGCGGCGACCGGGCTGATATAGCGGATGGCGGCGTCCGGGTTGACGATCACGAAGACGTCGGAGGAATGGTTCACCAGGAACTGGAAATGCGCTTCCCGCTCCCGGAGCCCCTCCTCCATCCGCTTTCGCACCAGTGCGCCGCCGATGATCTCCGAGGAGATGCGGAGGAGCTCCGCATCCTCCGGGTGCCATTCGGTGGTGTAAACGACATTGTCGAGCCCGATGAACCCGATGACCTCTCCCCGGTTCTGCACCGGCAGGACCAGCACCGACCGGATCTCCTGGCTCTCCAGGACCTCCCGCTCGACAGAAGCGTCGGCGGGGAGCGCCGCGACGTCGGGGACGGCGATGACCTCCCCCCTGCGGAGGCGGGCCATCCACCACGGGAAGGTGTCGCAGGGGAGGTGCTGGAGGGTATCCCGCTGGGGCGACACTCCCTCGGCGCACCACTCGTGGGTATTGTTCATGGTCTCACCGTCGTCATCGAAGAGGAAGAGGTATGCGCGGGAGGCGGCGCTCAAGATGCCGATATCCCGCAGCGAGCCGTGCACCGCCGCATCGAAGTCGTCGCAGGTGATGAACCGCGACGAGACAGCGGCGATGGTCTTCTCAAAGCGGTAGCGTTGCTCGAGGGCGTGCTTCATCCGCATGTACCCGGTGGTGTCGCGCCCCACCGCCTGATAGCCGAAGATACCGCTCGGATAGTAATAGAGCGCCCGGACATTCCAGCGCACCCACCGCACCGTGCCGTCGGCGAGGATCATCCGCTGGTCGATCGTCGTATCGGGGTGTTCGGGAGTGAGTCCTTCCAGTGCTGCGCGTATCCGGTCGCTATTGTCCGGAAGACTGAACGCCGTATCAACCCTCTTTTTCAGAAGTTCCTCCCGCTGTTTCCCGAAGAACCGGCAGAATGCTTCGTTGACGAAGGAACAGATGAAATCCGGCGTAAAACGGCAGATCAGTTCGGTCTGCTCCTCGACGACCGCCCGGTACCGCGCCTCGTTCTTCCGGAGCTCGTCGTGCGCCGCAGCAAGTTCGTCCATCTGCTGGCGTATCTCCTCTTCCGCCGCGGCAAGTTGTTCGTTTGACGCCATCAGCTCTTCGTTCTTCTGCTCGAGCTCCTGCTTGCCGACCACGATCTCGTCCATCTGCTGGCGTATCTCCTCTTCCGCCGCGGCAAGTTGTTCGTTCGACGCCATCAGCTCTTCGTTCTTCTGCTCGAGCTCCTGCTGGGCGGTCTTGAGGGCGGTGATGTCGCGGACCGATTCGATTGCGCCGGTCAGGGTGCCGTCCTCATCGTAGAGAGGCGATGCCTTTGCCCAGAGAACGACCTTCCGGCCCTGTGGATGCGCGTACTCCGTCTCGACGGTGATGCTGCCTCCGTTTCTGGAAATGTTGGCGTATTGCTGCCTGGAATAGTTCGGATCGCATTTGAGAACGAGATCGATCAGCGTTCGCCTGCGTTCGCCGTAGAAGGGGAGCGCGTACTCGAAGTCTCCCTTGCCGACGATATCCTCGGCGGCGATGCCGGTCATCTCCTCGGTCGCCCGGTTCCACGCGATTACCCGCCCCTCCGGATCGATGGCGAACGTCGCGTCCGGCAGGAAATTGATGATATCCGTCATCCGCTTCTCGGACTGCAGGAGCTGCACTTCTGCACGCCGGCGGTAGACGGCATGCTTGACCTTATGCTCGAGTTCGCGGAACTGGGTCTTCGGGTCGCTCCCTTTCTGCAGGTAGAAGTCGGCGCCGGTGTTCAGGGCTTCGATGACGACCTCTTCGCGCCCCCGGCCGGTGAAAAGGATGAATGGAAGCGAGTCGAATTTGCTCCGGACGTACTGCAGGAACGCGATTCCGTCCATCACGGGCATCTGGTAGTCGGAGACGATCGCATCGTACGTCCGGTGCCGCAGCCGCTCGATGGCCTCACCTGCGGACGGAACGGTATCGACGGTCATTTCACCGCTCTTTTCAAGGAAATGCCTGGTAATGTCGAGGAGTGCGGGCTCGTCGTCGACATAGAGGACGGATATCATGGGCGCGTTTTTGATTCCCCGGTTATTTACGCATATTATCTGCCGAGAGACCTGAAAACCGTTTCCCTTTCGGTGTGCGGGTGCGACGGCAGCGCGTTGCCGCGTCCGGTAGAAATACGCCACCATATGGCGTAGGTACCTGCCCAGGAGAAGTACTGCCATGTATGAACCATCACCCGACCCCGACGGCATGACCCTGCGGCCCGTGGGAATCATCAGGAACGCCATCCAGGAACCCTTCCTCGTCGCCGGCAGGGACGGTATCGCGATGCGGGAAGGACACGACGCAAGCATGAACCATATCCAGAGCACGAGCAGAGCGGTATCGGAGCTCGTCATCGACGCCGGCCGCGTCGGGGTGCTCGACGGTATCGAGGAGTACTCCCATATCACGGTGGTCTACTGGGGGCATAAGATTCCGGAGGATAGCCGGTCGCTCACGCACGTCCACCCGATGGGCAGAACCGATATCCCCAAAGTCGGGATCTACGCGACCTGCAGCCCCGCCCGCCCGAACCCGGTGCTCGTGACCGTCGTCAGGCTGCACGCCCGGCGGGGGAACGTGCTGGAGGTCGCCGGCCTCGACGCCGTCGACGGCAGCCCCGTCATCGACATCAAGCCCTACGTCCCGGCCCAGATCCCGGGCGGGGAGGTGCGGGTACCCGCCTGGATGGACATGCTTATGCAGGAAGTCGGCGAGCGGCAGGCGTGAGGTCAGGGGTATGGCTGCCGGGATGCCGGACTATCCGATCCGGCGACCGCTTCCTCGTCGGTGAGCAGGAGTGGCGCAGATGACGGACGACGACGTGATACGGCGGTTCTACGATGCCGTCGCCGATGAAACGGCCGAAGTCTGGTACGCGAGCGACCTGCTGCTCTGCACGATCCGCGACTTTCTGCGCCTGCTCCCGGACCGCCCGGACGTCCTCGACCTCGGCTGCGGCACCGGTCATGAGGCGAAGCGGCTGCACGCTCTCGGCGCCGCGGTGACCGGGATCGATTTCAGCCCCCGGTCGATCGCCATTGCCCGGGAGCGGACTCCCGAATGCGTCTTTCTGGAGATGGACTTTTTCGATCTCGACCCGTCCATCAGCACCTACGACGGCATCTTCGCGGCCGGCTCGCTCATCCACCTCTCCCCCGTCCGGCTGCAGGCGGCCGTGGCGTGTGCCGCCGCGGTGCTGCGCGAGGACGGCATCTTTCTTGCAGTCCTGCAGGTCGGTGAGGAGAACCGTGCAGAGTATCCGGAGATCGACGGGGAGCGGATCGAGCGGGTCGTCTACCGGCATGCAAAAGAGTTTGTTCTTGACTGCTTTTCCCGGGCAGGGCTCGGCTTTGTGCGTGATGCGCCGCTGGCTCAGGAGCTTGCCGAAAGCGGATGGCGGGCATACTATTTTCAGAAAGTCTCTGGTTCTACCGCCCCCGCCAGGGCTCCTTGAGTGTTGCGGGGCAGCGGTCGCGGAGGGGGCAGGACCCGCAGTTTCGCGGGTGCGTGGGGCAGCCGCACGCCGCGGCATAGGCGGCGGTGAGCGCCGCTGCGGGATCGCCCCCGTACGCAGCGGTGAACCGCGCTGCGCCAGCGCCGACCTCGTCCGGCACCGCCTCGGGGTAGTAGCCGCTCCAGGCCACATCCTCAAGCCCGGCATCACGGCAGACCCCGCAGAGCCGCTCCATCTCCTCCCGCGACGGCCCTGGGTGATAATAGAGGACGTTATTCGGCCGAAACCCGATGAGCCGGTAGGGCACGCTCGGGTCGAGCGAGGCGATGAACCCGGCAATGGCGCCCACCTCCCCGTCGGTCATGCCGGGAATCACCACCGTCCGGAAGACCCTGATGGCGTCCCGCCCCTCGCGCACGAGGGAGGCCGCGTTCCGAAGCACCGGCCCGACCGGCGCCCCGGTGAGAGCGCGGTGCACCGGGTCCGACCAGGCCTTGATCTCGAGGGTGATCACGCTGCAGAGGTCGACGATCCGCTCCATCGTCTCCGGCGTTGCAAACCCGCCGGTCGAGATCCCGATCCCGACACCGAGCCCCTGCCGCCCCACCTCGGCCGCGACCTCCTCGATGTAGGGGAGATGGACGATCGGGTCTCCGCCGGTAAACCCGATTGTCCGGATACGCGGGCCCGGGAAAGCGGCTATCTGTTCCCGTGCGTCGGCCACCAACGCCGCCGGCGGGACATACCCCGCGTAGTGCCAGCCGGGGTCGGGGTACTGCGATATCCGGTAGGCGTTGCAGTGGAGGCAGCGGTAGCAGCACCCGAGCAGGGTGACGATGTAGCTTGTGAGCGGCGCCGAGCAGATCGTCGCCGCCACCTCCGCACGCCCGGTACGGCAGACGCCCCGCTCTCCCCGCAGGCGGTCGGCGCTGCACCGCCACTCACAGAGGCGGCAGGACTCGAGATCCGTCATACTCTTTCGTGGCGCTGCACGTTCCCAAGAACCTTTGGGACGGGGGAGGTCTCCCCCGCCGCCACGGCCAGGAGAAGAGGTTTAGATCTTCTCGATCTCGAGATTGTCGAAGGCAACCGTCGTATCGGTACTGGAGACCGAATCTGCCGAGAGCGCTACATATCCGCTGCTGAACATGCTGTCGTAGACCGTGTCCAGGTAGCGGTCGTTGACGTACAGGCTCTGCCGCCGTCCCAGGTCAACAGCGTCTGCCAGGCGTATGTCAGGCATGCGGTAGAGGCCCTGAACCCCGGGTTTACCATCTCCGTCGCCAGAGCCCGGTGCAGGGGAGATGCCTTCTGCGAGATGGTCATCGAGAGACGGAAACCCTGAGATCCCCGATCGCTCCCCTATCCTGCCGAGAGCGACTGCGAAAAAAGTTCCAGGGAATGCCCGGCATCAGGCCGGCACCTGCTCCTTCTTCTCCCGGTCCCAGTGGCGGTGCTGGGCAATGGCCGTCTTGAAATTCCCGGCAAACGAGTGCATGTCTCCCCGGCTCCCGCAGGTCACGACCCCCATATCCACCACGTCTTCTCCGGCGCCGGCATCGGCATACTTCACGCCCCTGATGTCCGATGCCTCCAGAACCTCGATCCCCTCTCCCGTCGCCCCGATCGGCTTGCAGTGCTTGAATGCCTCGTTGACGAAGTGGAGTACATAGCCCTGGCTTTTGAGGGTATCGGTATGCTTGCCGCCCGGGATATAGACGGCGTCGTACATGATCGATGCCGTGGTGACATAGCTCTTGTCGACCTCCATCTCCCTGCCGTCGGCGGATGTGATCATGCCCCGGAACTGCGAGACGACCAGCGGGTGCGCCCCGGCATCTTTCAGGGCCTGCTTCACCTGCATCACTTCGTTGTGGTCGTAGCCGTCCATGGCGAGGATCGCGACCTTCCTGCTCTTCACGGTGTCCCTGACGGTGTTCTCCTGGCTGAGATTCGGGGACTTCTTCGTTCCGGAGGACGCGCCCTTCTCTGCCGGCGGCGGCACCCCGATCCCCGCGGCCACCCGTATCGCGAGGTCGCCGTCGACATTGTTGATGAGGTCCACCACCCGCCGCCGGACTCCCTCGTCTGCGACCTTCCCGAGCTCGAAGTGGAACGCCTTGACGATGTGCTCCTTCTCGGCATCCGACATGCTGTTCCAGAAGAGCTTCGCCTGGCTGAAGTGGTCGTTGAACTTCTCGCCCCGGGCACGGATCTTCCATCCCTCGACCTTCTCCTGGTAGTGGACGAACCCGCCCTCTTCCGCCGGCGCCGGCCGCGGCTTGTTCTCGCCGAGGGCATTTGGGAAGTAGCTGATCTCGCCGCTGTTGATGGTCATCCGGTTGTAGCCTTCCCGCTGGTTGTTGGCGACCGGCGCCAGCGGGCGGTTGATCGGGATCTCCTGGAAGTTCGGGCCCCCGAGGCGTATCAGCTGGGTATCGAGGTACGAAAAGAGCCTGCCCTGCAGGAGCGGGTCGTTCGAGAGGTCGATTCCGGGCACGACATTCGCCGGGCAGAAGGCGACCTGCTCGGTCTCGGCGAAGAAGTTGTCCGGATTCCGGTTCAGGGTCATCTTCCCGATCCAGCGGATCGGCACCTCCTCCTCAGGCCAGATCTTGGTCGCGTCCAGGATGTTGAACTCGAATGTGTGCTCGTCCTCCTCCTCAATCATCTGCACGCCAAACTCGAACTCCGGGTAGTCCCCCATCTCGATCGCCTCCCAGAGGTCGCGGCGGTTGAAGTCCGGGTCCTTTCCTGCCAGTTTCTGCGTCTCGTCCCAGACGAGCGAGTGGACGCCGAGCAGCGGCCGCCAGTGGAACTTCACGAACCGCGCCTTCCCCCCGGCGTTGACGAACCGGAAGGTGTTGACCCCGAACCCATCCATCATCCGGTAACTCCGCGGGAGCGCCCGGTCCGAGAGGACCCACATGATCATGTGGGTGATCTCGGGCAGGTTTCCGACAAAGTCCCAGAAGGTGTCGTGGGCGGCGGAGGCCTGCGGCATCTGGTGGTGCTGCTCCGGTTTGATGGCGTGGACGAGGTCCGGGAACTTGATCGCGTCTACGATGAAGAAGACCGGCATGTTGTTGCCGACGAGGTCGTAGTTCCCCTCTTCGGTGTAGAACTTCGTCGCGAACCCCCGGACGTCCCTGACGGTATCGGCGGATCCCCGAAACCCGACGACGGTCGAGAACCGGACGAAGACCGGCGTCTTCTTGGAAGGATCCTGGAGGAACGCCGCCCTCGTGTACTCGGTCATCGGCTCGTAGACCTGAAAGTAGCCGTGGGCGCCCGATCCCCGGGCATGAACCACCCGCTCGGGGATCCGCTCGTGATCAAAGTGCGTCAGCTTCTCGCGGAAGTGAAAGTCCTCAAGGAGCGTCGGCCCGCGCTCCCCGGCCTTCAGCGAATCGTCGGTGTGGCTGACCCGGACTCCCTGGTTCGTCGTCAGGAACTCGCGTTCTGCGTCCTCGCGGACTGTGTCGAGCTGTTCCTGCTTGCTCTTCTCATCTATCTTTCGCCTCTCGTCCATACCCCCTCACCTGCATCCGTATCGTCCCGACTTCCGGCGGGAATGACGCCCACATTCCGGTCCGGCATCATAAAGCTACCGGAGTGCCGGAGGCTGCGTACGCGCTTCCGGAGAACCGGCCGGCGGGGCGTCTCCGGGAGTTTCCTCGCGGCAGAGCGGGCAGAGCGGGTCTTCCGCCCAGAGGTCGCCGGTTGCGGCGAGCGCCCGGATCCTGCACCCCCCGCCGCAGGTCTCCCGGTACGGGCACCTGCCGCAGGACCCCCCGACCAGGTCCTTCTTTCTCCGGAATGCCGAGAGAACGCCGTTATCCGGATCGTTCCAGACGGCGGAGAAGGGCCTGTCCCGGATGCTCCCGACCCTGAGGGCGGGGAGCTGGGCGAACTGGCAGGGGTAGATGCTGCCGGCAGGATCGATGTTTGCAATCCGGTCGCCCGCGCTGCACCCGACACCGGAACGGGCGAGGAGCGTGCACATGCTCTCGTATGCGGGCGGGTCCTCCTCCCGGAGTCTCCGGAACAGGTACACGGCGTCCTGGGGTGCGTCGACGGTGAGAAACTCCATGGCCTCCGGGTCTCCCTCGCGTGCCTTCTGGACGAGCAGGTCGAGCAGACCGGCGATCTCGCGGGAACCCAGCTGCAGGGCGCCGTAACCCTCCCCTCCCCGGCCGCTCGGCACCAGCCAGTAGACGCAGAACCGCTCTGCCCCACAGTCCAATGAGAGATCGATGAGGTCCGGGATCTCGGCGTAGTTCTCCCGCGTCGCGGTCACCCGGACGCCGCACTTCAGCCCGGCGGATCTGCAGTTCTCAAGGGCCCGGAGTGCCAGCAGAAAGCTCCCGGGAGCGTTTCGCATACGGTCGTGCGTCTCTGCCGTTGCTCCGTCGAGCGAGACGCCCACGTACTCCACGCCCGCGTCGCAGAGCCGCCGGGCAGCTGCAGGCGTTATCAGCGTGCCGTTGGTGCTGAGAGCGGTGGTCAGGCCGCAGTCGTTTGCGTGGCGGGCGAGGTCCCAGAAGTCTTCCCTGACGAGGGGTTCGCCCCCGGAGAAGAGGAGGAGGGGTACCCGCATCCCGGCGAGGTCGTCGATGAGAGCCATCCCTTCCTCCGTCGTCAGCTCGTCCTCCCGCCGCTCTCCCGGCCCTGCCCGGATATAGCAGTGGGAACAGCGGAGGTTGCACCGGTTCGTGATGTTCCAGAAGACGACCGGCCGGCGGATATCAGAGAAGGCGAGCATGCCGCTCGGGGTCCTGCCGCCGTGCCGGTGGCGGAGCACCTCGCTGACCGTGCCCTGTGCGTGGATGTACCTGGTTATTCGGTTCATTGCCCGCGCCCCGGTCCTGTGGCAGGCTCTATCCGCCCGCTCGGCTGTCGCTTGAACTCCTCGGTGCTGATGATGATCCGGTAGTCGGCGGCACCGGTCGCCCGGGAGAGCGCCCCGACTTTCCGGAGCACGGCCTCCCGGTCGCGGCAGTGGAGCACCGTGTAGAGGTTGTACTCCCACCGGCCCGGGACGGTGCGGCGCTCGTAGCAATGGGTCACGTCAGGACTCTCTGCCATGGCGGTTCCGATCGCCGCGGCCCGGTCTCGCGGGACGCTCCAGACCACCATGGCATTGGCCGCAAAGCCGGCCTTCCGGGGGTTGATCCGCGTCCCGAACCGGCGTATGACGCCGGCATCCCGGAGCCGCTCCAGCCTCCCGACAACCTCCTCTTCGCTGATCCCGAGCGTCCTTGCCGCGTGGAGAAACGGCCGCTCCTCGATCCCGATGCCGTCCTGCGTCAACCTGAGAATCTCCCTATCGATCCCGTCCATATCGTTCCTCCTCCAGCCAGAACCGCACGTCGATCTTGAACCGCCGCACCACCGGGAGGTCTAGAACATCCCCGGTCGGGATCCCTGTCCGGCGCCGGATCTCGTCGAGCGTCGCTGCCAGGTCCTCCTCGCTCGCCGCGGCAAGGGTGAACCAGAGGTTGTAGTCGTCGTCGCGCCGGTAGTTGTGGGATACACTGTCGTAGCCGCTGACGACCGCCGCGACCTCGTCCATCCGCCTCTCGGGCACCCGCATCGCAATGAGCGTGGACGAGCGGACGCCGAGGCGCTCCGGCTCGAGGACCGGTGCGATATGTTTGATGACCCCCTGCCGGACGAGGGCCTCCAGCCGATCCATCACCTCCCGCTCCTGCATCCCGAGCGCCTCTCCGAGAACCCAATACGGCCTCGGGTCAAGGGGGAATTCGTCCTGCACCCGCTGGAGCAGCGCCCGGTCATGCGGATCAATCTGCATCGGCACCGCCACCCGGCCTGTACAGACACCAGGGGTCCTCGGCCAGGTAGTCTCCGCCGGCACCCCTGCATTCTTCCGTAAGCCCGTATGCCCGTGCACGGCACCCGCCGCACCCGGAACGGTACTCGCACCGGCCGCATTTCCCGGCCAGTGCATCGCCGGTGCGGAGGTTTCTCAGGACCTCCGATCCGTCCCAGATCTCTCCAAACGCTGTCTCGCGGACGTTCCCGAGGCTCAGCGGGAGGTAGGGGCAGGGGGTGACCTCACCCTTCGGGTCTATCCTGCAGTAGCGGATGCCTGCGATGCACCCCCGTTCCCCGTCCTGCACGGAAAGTCCCATCTCCGCTGCGATCCTGACATACTGCGGGGCGCACGTCGGACGGATGGCGAGGTCCCGGTCTTTCCGCAGCCGGAGGATCTCCCGGATCAGGGCCTCGTACATCTCCGGGGAGATGTCGACGAGTTCCTTCCCCCGCCCCGTGGGGACGAGGAAGAAGAACTGGAAGTCGTGTACCCCGAGGTCTTCTCCGAGCGCCGCGATAGCGTCGAGCTCCCGGTGGTTCTGCAGGGTGACGGTCGTGTGTATCTGGAGACCGATACCGGCGTTTTTGCAGGCCTCGATCCCCTGCACCGCACGCCTCCAGGCACCCGAAACCCCCCTGAACCGGTCGTGCTTCTCCGGGTCTGCAGAGTCCAGACTGACCGCCGCTTTCCTGACGCCCGCCTCCGCGAGCCGGACCGCGGTACGGTCATCGATCAGCGTCCCGTTCGTCCCGAGGGCCATCCGGAGCCCGCGGGAGGTCCCGTATGCGGCAATGTCACAGAGGTCCTCCCGCAGCAGGGGCTCTCCGCCGCTGAGGATCACGACCGGGGATCCGGTTCCTGCAACCTGGTCGAGGAGCGTCTTCGCCTCGGCGGAGGTGAGTTCCGTCCCCTCTCCCCCGCCCCCTGCGTCCAGGTAACAGTGGGCGCACCGCAGGTTGCATCGGGAGGTGACGTTCCATGAAATAAGGGCAGGCTGGTATCTGTTGCCGTCCCCCACGCTGCGTGCCATCACTCAGATCACCAGAAGATACCGGTAGGCTCTCCTCCGGACGGAGAGAGCAGGGGTATACTCGGGCGACGCTATATCAAGGTATCGGGGAGGAGGAATCTGCGTTCTCCCCGGAGACAGCCTGTGACCGGGGAGGCGGCGGCGCGTACCCTGCACTCACCGTGTCCGCACCCAGAGCGATCGCCCCTGCATCTCGCCTTCGTCCAGGCGGAGATCCTCGGTGACCGGGGAGAGCACGGTATTCAGTTCGGCGTCCCGGGCAACGCGGTTGCAGGGAAGGATAATGTCCATCTCGCCGGAGTGGATCATCTCTGCGACCAGCAGCTGGTCGGCGTACGAACCGCCGGACCTGTCCGGGGATATGTCGGAAGGGACGAAGAGGTCCTGCAGCTGCACATAGACGCCGGGGCGGATATTCGGGAGAACATACTGCACCATCTCAGAGTATCCCCGGATACCGGACGTATGGTACGTTGCCACCCGGACGACGTCGCCCTCTTCCAGGTCCGAGAAAACGGTCGGGCCGATCAGGTCGTCCGGGTCTGTCCGGGCTCTCTCCGCAAACCAGCCGGACGGAAACATAAACGAGGATATCGATATGATATCGGTGGCGAGGCGATGGTCGTCGACGGCTCTTCTGGCGAACCGCGTCGACTCTCCCGCTCCGATCTCCAGGTAGCGCCCCGGTCTGTTCAGGCAGAGAAATCCGTACAGGGACAGGGCGTCCAGCACCGGGAGATCGCAGTTCCTCCACGACGGAGTCGCGGACTCACCGGCCGTCCCGACCGGATTGACGGGTATTCTTCGATAGTCGTCACGGAACCCGAGGAGCATGCGGAGCACCAGAACGTACCAGTGCCGGTTCCGTTCGACGAGTGCGTCGAGCGGCAGGTACGGCTGATCGCCGGCCTTCAGGAACTGTTCGGGGATGTCGTACTCGCAGGCGGGCCTCTCCGAAGGGAGCAGGCGGCGCATTCCTTCGACAATCTCGCGTATCGGGTCGGGCATCGGAATCTCCCGTTTCTCTCGCACTGTCGTTTGCCGACGTAGGTGATTATGGCTCTTCCGGCATAAAAGCCTGATTCTGTTCGGTGCAGCACCGAGAACCTTTAAGTACCCTACCGATGATGGGACTAAATACGGCAATGGACGGTGATACACCCCCGCATGCCCGGGACATTCAGTCGGTGCGAACGGCACTCGGCACATCGTTTGATGGCCTCTCCGACGAAGAGGCGCGCAGGAGGCTCGAACGCTACGGAAAAAACATCCTCGAAGAAGAGGAGATCAGCAGGTTCCGCATCTTCATCAAGCAGTTCCAGGACTTCCTGATCTACATCCTGATGGCTGCGGCCGTCATCGCGCTCCTCGCCGCGGACTTCAAGGACTTCGTTGTCATCGTCGCGCTGATCCTGGTCAACGGGCTTATCGGCTACTGGCAGGAACTGAAAGCGGAGTCCTCGATCCGCGCCCTGAAAAAGCTCACGGAGAGCAGGGTGTCGGTGGTCAGGGAGGGAGAGATCCGCCAGGTACCGTCCCCGGAGATCGTCCACGGCGACGTCGTCCTCCTTGCCGAAGGGGATATTGTTACCGCGGATATCCGGCTCTACGAGAGTTACGGCCTCGCGGTCGACGAGGCGACGATGACCGGGGAATCGGTTCCGGTCTCCAAGGATCATCAGGCGGTCCTCGATCCCGGTGCCCAGCCCTACGAGCTCGCCAACAGTCTGCTGTCCGGGACCACCGTCGTGCGGGGCTCAGGGAGGGGATTTGTGGTGCGCACCGGGCGCGACACCTACCTGGCCGGCATCGCGGCGCGGGCGCAGGAGGCATCCCCCGAAAGCCCGTTCACCCGGGCGATCCGGGACTTTTCGATGCGCTACGCTGTTCTAATCATGATTATTCTTGTGCTGGTCGGGACGGTCGCGTTCCTGCAGGGGCGGGAGCTGGTCGGTATCGCCTACCTCCTGGTCGCCCAGCTCGTCTCCGCGGTTCCGGCAGGGCTGCCGCTGGTGGTCACCCTGGTGATGGTGGTCGGTGCGCTGGCGCTCAGCCGGAAACAGACCCTGACCCGGCACCTCCCGTCGGTGGAGACGCTCGGAAGCGCCACGGTGATCGCCTCGGACAAGACCGGAACGATCACCGAAGGGCGGCTGGCCGTGCAGGACGACGTTGCCCTGGACTCCCGTGCTCTCATGCTGGCGGCGGCTCTCTGCAACGACGCCCGGGAGGGGACCGGCGATCCGATCGACGTCGCCCTCTCCCGGTGGGTCGGGGAGTACGGCGAGCTCCGGGAGCGGCACCCCCGCACCTGGGTCTTCCCGTTCGACACGGCGATGAAACTGATGGCGACCGCAAACGAGGTGGACGGCCGCCGCCGGTTCTTCATCAAAGGGGCGTTTGAGGAGCTCGCGAAGCGTGCAGAGAACCGGGACGACCTGGCTGCTCTCGAGGAGCGCTTGAACGCGATGGCCGAGGGCGGTCTTCGGGTGCTGGCGTTCGGTGCCGGGGACTGGCAGGGCGAGGACCCGGACGCGTGGCGCTACGAGATCGTCGGGCTGGTCGGGTTCCTTGACCCGCCGAAAGACGGCGTCCGGGAGTCGGTCATCACCGCCCGGAAGGCGGGTATCCGCGTGCTGATGATCACCGGCGACTACCCGCTGACGGCACGGGCGATCGCCGGGGAGGTGGCGATCTGGAAGGAAGGGGAGTCGGTCCTGACCGGGGGCGAGATCGAGTCCATGGACGACGATGCCCTCTACGCAGCTCTCGCGACCGCGACGGTTCTTGCCCGGGTGATCCCCGAGCATAAGTACCGGGTCGTGCGGGTCCTGCAGGACCGCGGCGAGATCGTCGCGGTGAGCGGCGACGGCGTGAACGACGTCCCGGCGCTGAAGGCGGCGGATCTCGGGATTGCGATGGGTTCGGGGACCGAAGCGGCAAAGAGCGTCGCCAAGATGGTGATCCTGGACAACAATCTGCGGGTGATCGTCGACGCGATCGAGAACGGCCGGGTGATCGTCGACAACGTCCGGAAGGTGATCTACTACCTCCTCTCAACCTCCATCTCCGAGGTGGTGCTGATCAGCACCTCCATCTTTGCCGGATTTCCGCTTCCGCTCGTCCCCATTCAGATCCTCTGGATCAACCTGGTTACGGACGGCGTCCAGGACAAGATGTTCCCGTTCATCAAGGAGGAGGGGGACGTCATGAGGCGGCCGCCCAAACCGCCTGCCCGGCAGTTCTTCGAGCGCCGGCAGATCACCCGGATCCTGATCTTCGGGCTGGTCATGGGCATGGCGAGTTTTCTGGTCTTTGAGCACCTTATTTTCCGGTTCCCCTATGAAACCGCCAATGCGATCATCTTCACCGCGTTCGCGGCGTTCCAGTGGTCGAACGGCATCCAGGCGCAGAAAGAGCACGAGCCGTTCTTTGTGAACATCCGACGCAGCCTGACGATCAATCCGCTCATCTTCCTCAGCGTTCTCATCGGGCTCGTGCTGCAGCTGGCCGCGATCTATATTGTGCCCTCCTGGTTCAATGCCGTGCCCCTGGCACCGGAGCAGTGGGGTTACGTCGCTTTGCTCGCCGTCGTGGCCTTCGCCGTGGTGGAGACGATCAAGTGGGTGGAGTACCTGGCCGACAGGGCGGCAGGGTAAACCGCATTCTCACCCTGCACTCCGGACGATCTGCGCCAGGAGGGCGGCGAGGAGCACCAGCGGAATGGCGTAGCGGATGAGGAACAGGAACGCCCGCTGCATCCTTCTGCTCCCGCCGATCTCGTCGAAGATCCACGCCGGGTTCATGAACCAGCCTGCAACGGTGCTCACGAGCAGGCCGGCCACGATCAGCCCGAGCGTCCCGAAGATGTAGTCGCCGAGGTCGAGGAGCGGCGTGCCGAAGAGTTCCAGGCGAAGTGCGGTGTAACTGAGCGCCGACGGGAGGCCGAGGAGTATGACGGCGCAAAAGACGAGGAGCGTCGCCCGTCTGCGGGAATACCCGTAGGAATCGATGATCGTCGCCACCGGCACCTCGAGCATGGAGACCGCCGAGGTGAGCGCGGCAACGAAGAGCATGGCAAAGAAGAGCACGCCGAGAACGGCTCCGAACGGAATGCCGGCGAAGGCCGAGGGCAGGGTGACGAACGCGAGGTTCACGCCAGCCGCCGGGTCAAGGCCGAACGAGAAGACGAGCGGGAAGATGATCAGGCCGGCGAGGAGGGCGATCAGGATGTCGGCGACGGTGATCACCGAGGCGCTCCTGAAGATGTCTGTCCGCCCGAGGTAGCTGCCGTAGGTGAGCAGGATGCCCATTCCGACCGAGAGGGAGAAGAACGCCTGCCCGAATGCTGCCGCCCAGACGAGCGGATCCGCGAGCCGGGATGTGTCGGGTGCCAGGTAGAACGCGATCCCGGCGAGCGCCCCGGGCGTTGTGAGGGCGTAGGCGACGAGGAGCAGGAGGATCGCCACGAGTACGGGGATGAGGTAGCGTGAGAGCCGCTCGATCCCCTCCCTGACTCCTGACCTGACGGTTGCAAAGACGGTGAGGCCGGTGATGAGGAAGAAGACCAGCGGATAGTAGGAGTTCGTGAATGCCGTGAAGTCGACCGGCCGGTTCAGGGCGAAGAAGAGGGTGTAGGCAAAGACCCAGCTCGCGATCACGAGGTAGTAACTCAGGATCAGGCTTATGGTGGCGACGATGAGGATGCCGACCGGGAAGAACCGTTCACCGATGGCCCGGAAGGCCGGCCCGACCGAGGTCTGCAGGTGCCGCCCGATGGCAAGTTCGAGCATCATGAGCGGCAGGGCGAAGAGGAAGACGGATATCAGGTAGGGGATCAGGAACGCCCCGCCGCCGTTCTGCCCCACGATATACGGGAACCGCCAGATGTTCCCGATCCCGACGGCAGAACCGATGCTGGCGAGGATGAATCCCGTCCATGACGACCATTGTTCGCGAACCATTGGTACCGACGCCCGTTACCGGTCTGAAATGCCCTCCATAACCTTAAGCATTCCTGTTTCCCGCCGTCCCGGGCATGAGGGAAGAGAGAGGCAGACGCCCCGCTCTCCCCGAAGGCGGTCGGCGCCGTACCGCCACTCGCAGAGGCGGCAGGACTCGAGATCCGTCATACTCTTTCGTGGCGCTGCACGTTCCCAAGAACCTTTGGGACGGGGGAGGTCTCCCCCGCCGCCACGGCCAGGAGAAGAGGTTTAGATCTTCTCGATCTCGAGGTTGTCGAAGGCAACCGTCGTATCGGTGCTGGAGACCGAATCTGCCGAGAGCGCTACATATCCGCTGCTGAACATGCTGTCGTAGACCGTGTCCAGGTAGCGGTCGTTGACGTACAGGCTCTGTGAATCGCCGTCGCACTCAATGTGGATATGGTTCGTAACGTCCTCTCCCTTCTTTATGTACCGCGAATACGCAGGGTCAACAAGCTCCTCGCTCTCGTCGTCTTCCCATTTAGAACGGTGTAGGTGCCGTCGGTGTCGAAGCAGAAATCATAGCCGTTGCACCCGTCGTCGAGGTCTTTCATCCGGGTAGAGATGCGGTATCCGTCTCCTTCAAGCACTTTTGCATCGATGTCAAGAATAAAATCACTGAACCGGCGGTTGAGCACATAGGTAAGGGCATACTCGTCCGGCTCGTCCGTGATGAGGAGTTTTCCGTCAGAATAGTCGATATCCCCCAGCGTGGCGTCGGTGGGCTCGTCCCAGGGCACCTTCCAGTTGTCGAAGTCATCGCTAAAGTCCGGCGTCTGCGCCTGCACACCCGTCGTCCCGATACCGAAGATGGCGACGAGCATGACCAGCATGGGCAGCAGTTTCTTCACCATACCACCTCCGGCGGCTGCCTTTACCGGATCTATTAATAATTTTCCTGCCACTCATACAACCGGCACGCGTGCATGCAGGAGACGCATCCCGACGCCGGGCACGTACCGGAAGGCAGGGAACTTCGCTTGTCGCACACGCTGTCCGACCGCCGGAGCTGCCGTGAGCGGGTGCTGCTCCGGGAAAAAAGGTGTTATATTCTCTTCATGAGCTTTTCCGCCTCGGACTTTACATCCTCCTGGCTTTTGTAGTCTCTGTCCTCGAACTGGTTCAGGACGTCGATGACCATCTGCGGAGAGTCGGTAAACTTTGCCCGCTCGATCAGATCCTGCTTCGATGCCGGATAGTCGACGCCGGAGATCTGGACCGCGATGATCTGCGGGTCGAGTTCCTGCATAGCGCTGCTTGCTCCCGATTCCTTCATTCCTGCCATATTTCTCACCATCACATCTGTGCACCGATGGAGTGCGGCACTACCCACCCGTGGATAGTATATAACTATGCCTGCAGCCCGGCAGATGCGTCACGGCATATCCCGGAGCGCCCGAGACGGCGGGCAATATCCGGGTTTTCTCCTTCCCAGGCCGGAGCCGATTGGAGCAGGACCCATGCCCGGCGTTCCGGCGGTTTGCCGCCGTCTTGTACCGCTACCATCGCGGAAGGCATCTCCGGCAACTATTACGCAGCGTTGAGGCCGCAGCCCGGCTGCAGCCCTTCGGCGAGGCGAGAGACCGGATCGAAGGTCGGCGGTAGCCGGCAGCGCCACCCAGTTTTTTGCACCGGCCCGGACCCAAATAACAAAACTCATCCTTCCCCGCCCCGAGATCTCTTCCCAAGAGATTCCCTGATGCCCTCCACTGCTGTATACCGCCTCGACACCATCTGCCGGCAGTTCGCCGAGGCTGCCGCCCAGGACCCTTTCGGCACCGTCCTCATTCTCCCGACGGCGCACCTTGCCCGGGAGGTCGTCCACCGCCTCGACGCGGAAGGCACACCCCTCGTCGCCGACGCCGTGACCACCCTTTCCGGCCTCGCCGCCAGGATATTTGAGAACCGTGCGACCGTCGAGACGCTGATCTCCGACACAGAGTCCCGCCTCGTCGTCGCCCACCTCCTCGCGGCGGAGCCCGGCCGGTTCCCGCTGCTCGCCGGCACCGGTGCCGTCGACGACCTTGCGACGCTCTTTTCGGTCCTGGTTACCCGGAAGGTCGACTATCCGGCCGCCCTCGGCGACCTGCAGAGCGCAAAGAGCGCCGAGATCGGCGATCTCCTCGATGCCTACCGCCGGTTCCTGGACGACCACGCCCTCGTCGACGGCAGCACTCTTTTTTCCTGGGTTGCCCGGCGGGCTACGGGATTCCGCACGGTCTTCGTCTACGGGCTCTTCGAACCGGTGGCGGTCGAGCAGGAGTTTCTGCTCGCGCTCTGTGAGTCTGCGGAGGCGTTCTGCGACATCCCGGCCTCCAGCGACACCGACCGGCCCTGCAGTGACGTCCGGATCACAGAGCGGCGCGACCGGTTGGATGAGGTTCGGGCGATCGCCCAGGAGATCCGCGACCTGATCGCCGCCGGTGTCCGGCCGGGTGAGATCGCGGTCGCCTTCCCCGACTTCGAGCCGGCGATCCCGTATGTCGAGGAGGTCTTCGCCGACTTCGGCATCCCCTACGCCGCCTCCAGCGGCCGGGCGCTGACCGGATCCCCGCTCGTCCGCTCGCTCCTCGACATCCTTTCCGTCCCGATCTTCGGCTGCCGCCGCGAAGACGTCGCCGCCCTCGCCGCAAGCCCGTATACCGGGCTTTCCCCGGAGATCGACCTCCTCTCCCGCGAGAGTGGGATCGTCGCCGGCGCCGGGACCTGGGATGCCCGCCTCGCCGGCCTGGCTGCCACGCTCGCCGGGGAGCAGTCGCTGCCCGGGACACCGGAGCACGCCCGCCGGCGGCTTGCGGCGAAGATCGCGGCGATCGAATCTGCCCGGAAGGACATCCGCAGCCTCTTCGCCGACCTTGCGGCTCTCGACGGGTCAAAGACGATCCCTGAGCACCTCGCCGCCTACCGATCAATCCTTGAGCGCCGGGGCTGGCCGGCGATGCCGGAAGAGGGGAACGCCGCCGTCCTGGAGCGGGAGGAGCGCGACCTCGGCGCGTTCGCGGGTCTCCTCGAGAGCCTGGAGCGGTTCTCCCGGGTACTGCCGGAGCGGCCGGTCCCGCTCGCCGAGTTCGCCTCCCTGCTCGGGCTCCTTGCCGCCGGCACCCGGCCGCCCCGCACCCGGAACCGGAACGCCGTCCAGGTAGTCGGTCTCCGGGAGCTCGCCCACCTGCAGGTTCCCTCCCTCTTCATCGCCGGCCTCGTCGAGGGCGTGATGCCGCGGCTGACCACCCGGCTGCCGCTCGCCACCGACCTTGAGACCCGGCGGCTCGGGACACGTACTGCGGCCGATATCCTCCGGGAGGAGCGTCACCACTTCACCGCGGCGCTCCTCGCCGGCACGGAGCGGCTCTACCTCAGTTTCCCGGCGGCCGACGGCACATCACCCCTGATCCCCTCCCCCTTCCTGGATGCCGTCCGGGACGAGATCGCTACTGTGCCCTGGGGCAGCACCGATTTTCCTGCCTCGCGGACGTTCGCGGCCCGGAACGCCGGCGCCCGACTCGCCCGGGGAGAGGCCGCGGCCGCAGACGCCGATGCAGCCCGCCGCCTTGCCGTCGAGACCGCCCACCGGCAGGGTGCCTACGCCTCCTCCTACGACGCCGTCCTCACCGCCGAATCGGGCGTCGTGGCGACGCTCGCAGACCGGTTCGGCCCTGCGGCCGTCTTCTCCCCGACGGCGCTCGAGACCTATGCCGACTGCCCGTTCCGGTTCTACGTCTCCCGGGTGCTCGGGCTCGCCCCGCTCCCGGCGGTCGACCGCGACCTCACCGGCCTGGAGCGCGGCAGCCTCCTCCACCGGATCGCCTTCCGGTTCTACGCGGACTGGCGGGCGGACGGCAACGCCGCAGTCACCGCCGCGTGCTACCCGGACGCCCTGCAACGGATCCTTGCGATCGGCCGGGAGGAGGCGGACCGGTTCGCCTTCGCCAGCCCGGCGTGGGCGGCCGAGCGCCAGCACCTCCTCGGCTCGCCCGAGGCAGGAGCGGGACTGCTTGAGCGGTTCCTCTGCCACGAGGCTGCAATTGCTGCCTCCGGGTTCGTCCCGGACGCCTTCGAAGTCTCCTTCGGCCTCCCGATCGTTCCGGGAACCTGCGACCCCGGATCGACGCCGGACGCCGTCGCCGTCCCGCTCGGCGACGAGGTCGTCCGGATCCGGGGCAGGGTCGACCGGGTCGACCGCCTCCCGGACGGCCGGTTCCTGGTCACCGACTACAAGACCGGCAGCACCCATCCCGGATTACGCGAGATCGCCTCCGGCCGGGCGCTGCAGCTCCCGCTCTACCTCCGGGCGCTGGAGACCCTGACCGGCACGCCCGGTGTCGCGGGCACCTACTACACCCTCCGCCGCGGCACGGTGCAGAACAAACCGGTCTTCCGGGACGCCGACCTTGCCACGGAGTTCGCAGCCTTCCCACCCTCGCGGAGCGGCGTCGCGGACGTCCGGGAACTGGTCGACGCCTCGCTCGCCCACGTGCAGCGATATCTCGGCGGGATCCGCAGCGGCTGGTTTGCACCCCGCTCTGACCCGGGCCCCTGTCCCCGCTACTGCGACTTTCAAACGGTCTGCCGGTTCGACGCGATGCGGCTGCTCGAGGAGGAGGAAGAACCATGAACCTGACCGAGCGGCAGCGCAAGGCCGCCCACGACCACACCCGGAGCACCTGCGTCACCGCCGGCGCCGGCACCGGCAAGACCCATGTCCTGGTGCAGAAGTACATCGACCTCCTCGCAAGCCAGGGCGACCTCGGCGTCGGCAACATCCTCGCCCTGACCTTCACCGAGAAGGCCGCCGCCGAGATGAAACTCCGCATCCGGCACGCCCTCGCCGCGAAGGAGGGCGACCGCTGGGAGACGCTCCGCGATGAGTTTCTCTGGGCGCAGATCTCGACTTTCCACGCCTTCTGCGCCCGGGTCCTCCGGGAGTTCCCGCTCGAGGCCGGCGTCGCCCCCGGGTTCGCGGTCCTCGACGAGCGGGAGGCGGCGCGGATCCGGGACGAGGCGTTCGCATCGCTCGTCTCCGGCGACCCGCCCGAACCCTGCCGCAGCGCCCTGGTTGCCGTCCTCCGGGCGGTCGGGGTATACGGCCTGCGGACCGCCCTCGAGCGGCTGTACTCCCGCCGCGCTGCCGCGGAGGAGTTCTTCGCCGCCCTCGCCCGGGACGAGGAGACCGTGCTCGCCGCGTGGCAGGCAGCAATCGAGCGCTGCCGGACCGAGGAGCAGGACGCCTTCGCCGCCGCCGCAGCCCCGGCGCTCGATACTCTGCGGAACCTTGCCGCCCGCTACGGCGGCGACGCCGACCCGGGCCAGGAATACCTCCGGGCAGCCGCACCGCACCTCGCCACGGGATCGGCCGCGGCGCTCGCGGAGATCCACGCGGACCCGAAGTTCCGGGCGAACATGGGGAGAAAGCAGAACTGGGAAGGCGACGATCTTGCCAGGCTGCGGACGGCCTACAAGAATCTCAATACCTGCCTCAAAAATCACGCCGGGTTCCTCACGCTCAGCCTCGACCCGGCCGACCCCTTCACCCGTGCGACACTCGCGCACCTCCGCGAGCTTGGTGTGGCCTTTCGGGCGTTCACGGATGCCGTCGATGCCGAGAAACAGCGCCGGAGCGCACTTGATTTCACCGACCTGATCGGCCGCACCCACCGCCTCTTCGCGGATCGCGACGACCTTGTGCAGGCGCACTTCCGCAGTCGCTTCCGGTACGTCCTGGTCGACGAGTTCCAGGACACCGACCCGGTGCAGAACGCCATCATCACTGCGATCATCAGCGACTGTGCGCACCTCTTCGTCGTCGGCGACCCGAAGCAGTCGATCTACCTCTTCCGCGACGCCGACGTTACCCAGTTCAAACGCACCCGCGACCTGATCGAGCAGCGCCTCGGCGGGGCGGCCGTCCCGCTCGACGTCAACTTCAGGAGCACCCCGGCGGTCGTCGGGTTCGTCAACGCCGTCTTCGCCGCCCTGATGGCGACGGCGGACAGGCTCTGGGAGTTTGCGTACGAACCCCTGAAACCCGCCCGGACGAACGACGCCGGTTCGGTCGAGCTCCTCCTCACCCCGAAGGCCGGGTCGGCCGCAGCCACCCGCCGCGCCGAGGCGGAGATGGTCGCCCGGAAGGTTCAGAACCTGGTCGAGCACGAGAGCCGATCCGTCCACTGGGACCGGGACGGCCGGCACCTCGACGAACCCCGGCCCGCCGGGTACCGCGACATCGCCGTCCTCCTCGAGCGGCGGACGAACCTTGCCGCCTACGCGTGGGCGCTTGCCCGCTACGGTATCCCCTACCACGTCCACGCCGGCCTCGGGTTCTACGGGCGGCAGGAGGTCTACGACCTCTACAACCTCCTCCGGTTCCTGGCCTGCGACCGGGACGACGTGGCGCTCTACGGCGTGCTCCGCTCGCCCTACGTCGGCTTCTCCGACGCCGTGCTCTTTTCGGTCGCGGAGGCGGGAGAACCTTCCGCCTCCCTCTGGGAACGGCTGCAACAGTTCGCCGCCGCCGACCCGGACGCCGCCGCGGCGGTCTCCCGTCTTGCCGCCTGGCTCCTGCATGCCCGGCGCATCCCGCCCGCAGACCTCCTCTGCCGGATCGTCGCCGAGTCCGACATCTCCCTGGTCTTCGGCGGCATGCCGGGCGGGGAGCAGGCGGCCGCGAACGTTGAGAAGGTGATCGCTCTCGTCCGGCAGATGGAGGCGGCCGGCCGCGGCACCCTGAACAAGATCGTCGCCGAGCTCGGGCGGTGCATCGACGACGGCGAGCGGGAGGGCGACGCGCCCCTCGACCTTGCGGGCGCCGATGCGGTGCTGGTCATGACGGTGCACGCCGCCAAGGGGCTCGAGTTTCCGATCGTCGTCGTCCCTGACCTCGCCGAGCCGCCCCGCGCCGGCGGCGGCCCAATCATGCTGGAGGACGGGCTGCTGCTCGGGGTCACCGTCCCGAACCCGGGACGCGACTACGAGCCCGAGGAGACGCCGGTCCTGCAGGTTCTCAAGCGGGAGTACCGCAGAAAAGAGGAGGCCGAGCAGCGCCGGCTCTTCTACGTCGCCGCGACGCGGGCGAAGGATCACCTCGTCCTCTCCGGCACGCTCCCGGAAACGGTGCCGGCGGTCCTTGACGGCGAGCGTACCCGGATGGCCTGGCTCGCCCACTGCCTCGGCCTCTCCGGCGAGGCCTACGCCCGGGGATCTGCCCATCTGGCGGTTCCGGGCGAGGACGAGCCCCTCATAATCCCGCTCGTCACCGATCCCGCGGCGATACACGCCGAGCCGCGCCGGGCGAAGCCCGCCGCCCCCGCCATGCCTGACGGCGGCGCTCCGGCCGATTCCCCGGTGATCGTCGCGGACGAGGAGCACGTCTTCTCGGCGAGCGAGATCCGCCGGTACCTCCGCGGGGCGCCCGGGCACACCGCCGGACGGCTCCGGCCGGACGATGCGATGACCCGCGGGCTGATCGTCCACGAAGTCCTCCGCGGCAGAGACCCGGCCGCGGTGCTGCGCTGTTACGGCGTCGCAGGCCGGCCCGAGGAGCTCCGGACTCTCGCCGATCGCTTCTTCGCGGCAGAGGTGATGCAAGGGGCGACGAGCGACCACTGCGAGGTGCCGTTCCGGGTGCGGATCGGCGGCAACGCGTTCGCGGGCGCCATCGACCGGCTCGTCCGGCGGCCGGACGGCTCCTGGATGCTGATCGACTACAAGACCGGCGGCGCCAACGATTACGCCGTCCAGATGGCGATCTATCGCCGTGCCGCCGAAGCGATCCTGGCGGGGCCGGTCACCCCCTACCTCTACTTCGTCGACGCCGACCGCTGGGTCGAGGCCGCGGCGGACGATGAACCGGTCATCGCCGCGGTCATCGCCGCGGTCATCGCCGCGGCCCGCAAAATCGCAGAAGAGCGGCGGCGGGTGTGAGTGATGCGATCCTGCACTGCATGGACATGACAGCAATCTTCCGGCCGGCGGCCCTCTCACCCGTTCATCCCGTTTCGTGAGTACCCCGGTCGAAATAAGGCATCCTGCCGAGCCATCGGTCAAAAGAAGCCCTCAGGAAGGGTTTATTCCGGAGCCGTTTGCATACCGTTAACAAGACTGAGGAGGCAGAGGCTGAGCACGCTTGAATCGTGTCTCGGTACACTGCACCAGGGAGTTTACCCGGTCATCGTCCTGAAAACCCTGGTTACCGAGCCCCGATACCATTGCGAGTTACTGGAGAGCGGGCAGTACCACGCCCACGAGACGGTGTCGGAGTACCGTGTCCGCATGGACAGGTACGATCCCGAGAAGAACCCGTCATGCACCTGATCGACACCCCCCTGGTTCTCATGATCCACGAGACCATGAAGACCATCTTCATCTTCCTCCTCTCCGGGATCGTGCTCATGGCGGGTGTGTGCATGGTTCTGGACGCGCACGGGTTGAGGAATGCCGCCCGTCTGATGGAAGAGGGCGGATTTGTCCGACGATCCCTTCCAGCCGGGGGAGTGATAAAAGAGGGTGATGCTTCGGGCTCAACCGCGAGGTTACTCCGTCGCTCTGCCTGTCTTTATCCCGGTGCGGCTGCTGTCCCTCTTGCCGGAGATGCTCATCACGGCACCGATGTCCGGGTTAATCAGGCATACCGGGAAGTACCCGAATAACGACCTGTAGTCGATCTTCAGCATCCGGTGCCGGACGAGATCGATCTCGATCTTCTCTAAACTGCCCTTCATCTGCGGGGTCACGCCCTCGCCCGGCGGTGCGGTTTCGAGGGTTGAGATGGCCGGAAGTATCTCCTCCCTGATCGCCTCGATCTTCGATTTTGAGAGGCTTTCCGCAAGCGTTCTACTGTATCTCCCCTGAAGATGCCGTACAGCGATCATCTGCGTCAGGAAGATCAGGGCAAAGATCCCTGTGTTGATGTGGATGTCGGCTTCGGCGGATGTGAAACTGCCGTAGGTGATCCCGGGGAGGACGAGCGCCGCGATGAGAACTATGCCGGTGACGGTGATCAGCACGGCGGCGGTGAGTGCGTATTTCAGTCCTTTGCTCCAGGTCTCTTCGTAATGCTCTTTGAACGTGGAATGGATGCCGAGCACTCCCGTGAAAAAACCGCGGGAATACGGCTGCACGTGCGCAACCGCGATATAGAACACGATTATCGCAGCGGACTGGACTATGATGATGATGGAGGAATAAGCCTCGAACTGGCCGTCGATTGCCCAGCCTGCGAATGCAAATGCCGCGGAGAGGGCGAAGAGCATGAGAAAACCCGGGGCCAGCGGCTGGCAGTTTATGAAGAACAGGTTCCAGCCGAGTTCGTAGAGGGAGTTCCTCTGTCGCGAAAGCCCTTTGATCGTCTCCGTTGTGTCGGCGATACCGATGCTGCCCCTTCCGGAGGTCCCCCCGGCCGCGATCTCGTCCCGGCTCTTTCTCTCGCGATCTTTGAGTTCCCTGACGTACCCTATATACGACTTTACATCCGCCATGTCGGTCGGAAGCATGGTGAGGAAGGGGTTCACCATCAGGAACGTGAAGGCTGCCATAATCCAGTACAGGTAGAACTTCCAGGTGAATGCAAACATGAGCCCCAGGTTGATTGCTACCGCCGCCCCGAGGATGAGCGGCGTATATGTAAGGCTCCATTTCGTCTCGTTGAGGCGTTTCAAATCGTCTTTTGCCGTGCTGAAGATCTCTTCCGCTTCAGCCCGGGATGATGTGAGGTTCTGAACAAATTCCTCCGGAGACATCTCCGGGATCTCTTCCGTATTGCGTCTTTTGAATCTATTCCAGTAGGGCAGTTCCATCAGTCATGGTTTCGTTACGATTGCTAATAAGATCGCATCTTTTGCAGTAACCAGGGGTTTTATCTGAATTTTCAGCCGCACGATCCTTCTCCGACAAAAATGGTGGAATGCACTGCGGCGAGCGGACACGCCACAGTGCACCCGGGTCCTGCGGTACTGTCCTCTTCCGGAGCGGCGCCCTCTCCGATCCCGCCTGCAGTTCCGGACGTCTGACCCTGCGGCGGTTGCGGCGGATAGCATGGGAATCCGGACTGGGGAGCCGGCGGCGAAGAGCGATTCTGCCCGGCAGGGATGCCGTCTGATTTCCCCATGTCGCACCGGGGGGAATATCCGGCCTCCCTGGTTTCATGCTCCCTGTGGCGGCCGGGGTTCGAACCCTTTCATCGACGTGAAAGGGCCGCAACTGCGATTGGGCGGACCGCATGGAGATCGAGACTCTCGCGGCCGTGCCGGCCGATGAAGCGAGTCCGGCAGGACCGGTCTGACCCGGTTGTCGGGCGGCGGTGTTCCGGGAGGGGAGGGGATCTTCAACTCAAAGCCTGACGGTTTCTCATGCTCCGTTCTCTGATCTATCTGTGCTCAAACTCCGCTCCAACGGAGCGCGTCGTTCCTGGCGGTGCTTGTTCTCCTGCCACGCCCGGTCGCAACTTCATGGACCCCAGGTCTTTCCTTGAGGACGGATCCCGTCAAGCGTTCCTTATAACCCCGGATCTGCAAGGTTGTCTACCCCTGCTGTACCGTGAGGCTATCCGCGACGCTGTTGCATCCATCCGCTCCTATGTTGGGAACCGGACGATTGCATATGCCTGCCGCGACCCCCTCCCGCTGGCTTATTCTGAGGCCGTTTGGATACCGTTAACAAAGATGTTCCCCCAATCTCCCTGTGTTCTAAAAATACGGAGATTTTGCGATGTTCAAGACTATCCATCCTCTGCTCTGCCTCCTTGCCGTCATCGGCGCCTGCTTCGTCCTTGCAGGCGGCTGCCTGACGGGAGAGGCCTCCGGCCCGCAGGACGGCGGTGCTGCCGGCCACGCCCAGGAACCCGATTACACCGATGCCTACTACTGGCTCTCCCTGCCGTCCGTCGAAAAGGCCGTCGACGTCTTCTACGTCTACCCGACGGTCAGCAGCAGTCCGGACGGGTCTATGAACATCACCAGCGACGACGAACGGGCGCTTGCACAGGGCATTTTTGCCGCACAGGCGAGCGTCTACACACCGCACGCCAACGTCTTCGCCCCCTACTACCGGCAGATGTCGACCCAGGTTGCGGTGGGTCCTGATCAGCTTGCAACCGATACCGACGAGTTCAAACAGGGTGCAATCGACGTGCAGGAGGCCTTCGACTACTACATCGCGAACCTCAACGATGGCCGCCCGATCATCATCGCAGGCCACAGCCAGGGAACGATGGCACTCATAGAACTGATCAGGAACCGGTTCGGGGATGACGAGGCTCTCCGCAGCCGCCTGGTCGCCGCCTACCTCATCGGCTATACGGTGACGGACGCCGATCTCGAAGCGGCAGGCCTGACCGCAGCGAAAGGAGCGACCGATACGGGCGTCGTGGTCACCTACAACACCCAGTCGCCGACGTCCGCCGGCGGCCCGATGCTGATGCCCGGCGCGCACTGCATCAACCCGCTTACCTGGACGACCGATGACGCCTCCGCTCCCGCCTCTGAGAACCTGGGCGCACGGTTCTACGACGATGCGACCGGCGAGTTCCTGCGCGAAGTCGCGAACTACTCCGACGCACGGATCGACCCGGAGACCGGAGCGCTCACGACGACGATACCGGCGGACGAGGACCTGGATATCGGCCCGTACTCCGAGGGCGTGTACCACCGCTACGACTACGCGTTCTGGTACCGGAACCTGGAGCAGAACGTCGGCGACCGGATCGCCGCGTTTCTGAACGCGACGGACAGCGGGCGGCCATGACGGGACACACCGGAGCCCTGGAAGCCCTGCGGGGACGCGAGATCGGCGTTCCCGTGACGCTCCCTCCGTTCGACCCGGACCGCGATGTGCCGGAAGCCCCGGACTACGCCGACCCGGCGAGCTGGATCGCGCTGCCCGCCCACTTCAGCAGAGACCCGAAGTCCGTCGACGTCTTCTGGGTCTATCCGACCGTCCTCTCCGACGACGCGACCTATCTCATGGATACCCGCGACGCCGGACTGCGGGAGCGGGCGGCCTGGACGCTTGTGGAGCAGGCCAGCATCTTCGACGGCCAGGCGAACATCTACGCGCCGTACTACCGGCAGAACAACGTGAAGATCAACCCGCTGATGCTGACCGGCGCGGGACCGATCTTCGCGCTCGGGCAGAGCGACCTCGTTGCCGCTTTTTGGTATTTCCTGGAGCAGTTCAACCGGGGAGAGCGGCCGGTCATTCTGGCCGCCCACAGCCAGGGGTCGGTCAGGGTCGTCGAGCTCGCGAAGGCCGGAGAGCTCCTGGCCGGCGACCCCGCCTCACTGGAGCGGCTCGTGGCGGCGTACGTCATCGGCTACTCCGTCACGCAGTCGGACCTGGATGCAAACCCCCTGATGCGGATCAGCGCGAGTGCGACCGACACGGGCTGCTTTGTCACCTACAATACCATCTCCGCCGACGAGGGCAGGGAGCGCCAGGCTCCGACCGTCCGCCCGGGATCGTTCGTGGTCAACCCGCTCACCTGGACGACCGGCACGGCGCTCGCGCCCGCCTCCGCAAACAGCGAAGCGGTCTTCTTCAGGCACGGCGATCCGGAGCACCCGGCCCGGTACCCGAACTTCGCGGCGGCACAGGTCGTGGACAACGCACTGGTGATCACGGAGATCTCCCATCCCGAAGAGCTGCCGGCGACGAGCGTCACGTTCCCCGAGGGCGTGTACCACATGTACGACTACGCGATCTTCTACGGAAACCTGCAAAAGAACGTTGCAGACCGGATTCGTGCGTACTTTGGGAAGGAGAAAAGGGAGTAGTTATTTCCCGGACCGGCGTCTCCCAAAGACGATTGCCGAAGAGGCGAGAGCAGCAATCAGCGCCCACGGAGAGAGGGGGGAAGAGGGGGCGGAGGAGTCCGCCTCTGTGGGGAGAAGTCCGGCTTCCTCGTCGGCAAGGGTGAAGAAACAGACGTTTCCGTGGTTATCGAGCCCGGTGACGACGATCCCCCCGAAAACGGGCTGAAGGTCGGCGATGCTGCTCACGTTCTCGAGCGTTTCCTGCCACCGGATCTGCCCTGCAATGTCGAGACCTGCGAGCCATTCATAGTCCGAAGTGAAAGAACGCCCCGCAACGATGCATCCGCCGTCCCGTGCATACGTCATGGCATCGAATCTCTCCGAACCGTTTGTCAGGGCCTTCTGCTCCCAGCCGATCTCTCCGGAGGGCAGCAGTTTAACGACAGCTAGGTTTCCGTTCTGCGTTGCCGTAGTGCCAAGGACGATATATCCCCCATCCGGTGCCCGGACGACATCCCTCCCCATATCCAGACCGCTTTCCCCGATTGCCTTCTGCCATTCCAGATTCCCGGCAAAGTCCGTTTGAGTACCCAGATATCTCTCGAACCGTGATTGCCGGAGACCTCGCCGTCCGTCTACTGTGTGTCACCGACGACGACGTAGCCGTCGTCCCCATCCGAAATGATGGCGGTGGCCTGTTCGCTATCGGTCCCGCCGTACGTCTTCTGCCATTCCACCTCACCCGTCGGGTCCAGTTTCACGATCCAGATGTCCGGATAGGACGACACGGCTAGCTCGGCGAGCAGTTCGCTTGGAATCTGCGAAACCGGCAACCCCTCCAACTGTTCCTTTTGCAGATCGGAATCCGCGAGATGGTTCGCGTAGTCGTCCTCGTCGAGAGACAGCCCGACAAAAACGTACCCGCCGTCCGCGGCCGGAACGATCTCGATTTCCATCCCGTAATCGGTGCCGCCGATAACATCCTTACGCCACTGGATCTCGCCTTTCGGGGTCAACTTGACCAGCCACGTCGTGCTGCCGGTAGCGATGTCCGTGCGGTACGTGCCGTACGATTCGTCGTATCCGAGGACCAGATATCCGCCGTCGGCGCTCCGGATCAGGGACCTCGCATACGAAGACGTGTTTCCGAGCGTCGTCTGCCAGAGCACCTCAACGCCTTTGGTTACTTCTCCCGCCACGACGTTCCGTGCCAGCTTGCCCCGATCGTCGATAGAGATTCTCGTGTACCCCAGGTACGCGTATCCGCCGTCCGCCGTCCCGAGAATGCTGTCCAGGCCGACATCGGCCACGTCATCGACGGTTTCCCAGGACGTGACATTGGGAGCGTCCGGCGAGTTTACGGGGAACTGTTCTGGTGCGGCAGATGCAGCCTGGACGCAGACGAGCAGAACTATGCCCGAAATGGTGCTGATTCGATAACAACGATGTTTCGAGCGAGATTTATTCATAAAACTTTTTATCCTATTTCAGATAGGAAAATCTTTCTCAACGGGAGTTCTTTTGAGTCGCAGCACCCGTCGCCCGGGCGCGTGGATGAGGTATCGGCCGAGATCATCGACGCGGCTCGCGGCGGCATATCCTTCCCGGTCAAACGGGTCTCCACAACTATAAATAAACAATAACAACAGGGGTAATTAGGTTCACATGGAGCCCTGCCGATGACACCGTTCCCTGACGCTTCCGCCGAACTCGGGCCTGCCCCCCAAATCCTCGACCTCCTTGATGAGGGCGCGCTGCTGATCGGTCATAAGAACCGTATTGTCTGGATCAACAAAGCACTCCAGCACTGCCTTGAGGTCGACCGGGACGCTTTCTGCGGTAGCGATGCCGGGGAGTTCGCGAACAGGTTTCTTCTGCCCCGGATCGTCGAAGAGGAGTGCAGAGGGGCGATCTCGGCATCGCTCCGCGACCGTTCGAATCTCCACGCCCTTGCCTGCACCATCATGACCGCAGACGGCAGGGAGCGGAGGATCCGCGTCTCCAGCATGACCGGAGAGGATAATCGCATGCGGCTCGTCCGCCTGCAGGATCTTCCCGGACCCGGCGCCGAGCAGGAGATGCTGGCAACTATCCTCTCCTACCTGCCGGAGACGGTGAACATCCTGGATAGGGATCTCCGGTACGTCTACGTGGACAGGGGTTTCGCCCGCCAGCTCGGCCGCGAACCGCACGAGATGGCGGGAAAGACCTGGGAGGAGCTCGGGTTCTCGGCGGAAGGGGCAGGCCCGTACTTCGAGAAGGTCAAAGAGGTCTTCGCCACCGGACGAGGGGTGCGGGGAGAGGTCCGCCATGCCGTCATCCGGGATGTCGAGTACAGCGAGTACATCGCGGTCCCGATCCCCGGGCCCTCAGGCAGCGTCGAGCGCGTCCTGACGGTCTCGCGCGATATCACCGACCGTAAACGGGCGGAACGGGAACTGGCGCACAAGCACGAGCTCCTGCAGACGATCATCGATACAATCCCGGTGATGATCACGATCTATGATCCGAACCTGAAGACGTTCCGGTTCAACCGCGCGCTCCGGGAGACGCTGGGCTGGACGGAGGAGGACGCAACCGGCGGCGATTTCATGGCGTTATGCTATCCGGACCCCGGGTACCGGGAGATGGTCGGCCGGTTCATGCAGTCGCTGGAACCGGGGTGGCGGGACTTTGTGCTGACCGCAAAGGACGGTTCCCGCGTCGAGAGCTCGTGGGCGAACATCCGTCTCTCCGACGACACGCAGGTGGGGATCGGCATCGATATCCGGGAGCGTACTGCGGGAGAGCGGGCGCTCCGGGAGAGCGAAGAGCGGTTCCGCGGCATCTACGAGAGAGCCGGGATCGGTATTGCTCTCGTGGGGCTGGACGGCATGATCCTCGATGGCAACCCGGCCCTCCATCAGATGCTCGGGTATCGCCCGGACACACTCCACGGCAGGCATTTTGCCGATATCACCTTCCCGGACGACCTGCCGGAAGACACGGCGCTCATGGCGTCGCTCGTTGCCGGAGGGATCGACACCTACCGGATAGAGAAACGCTACGTGGCAGCAGACGGGCAGATCCTCTGGGGAATGCTGACGGCGTCGCTCATCCGGGACGAAGACGGGAGCCCGCAGTCGGTTATCGGCATGGTCGAGAACATCACCGACCGAAAAAGGATGGAGGACGCCCTCCGGGAGAGCGAGGAGCGCTACCGTTCCCTTGTCGAGGTCTTGCCGGATGCCGTCGTCGTGCACCGGTATGACGGCACCATCGTGTACGTGAATCCCGCCGGTGTCCAGATTGCGGGTGGGAGAGGGCCTGAAGAGATCGTGGGCAGATCGATTTATACGTTCGTCCACCCCGAGTACCGTGATCTCGTCGCCAACCGGATCCGCCGGATCCTGGAGGAGGGCACAGCTATCCCGGTATTCGAACAGGTGCTCCTGACCACCGTAGGCCAGACCATCTGGGTCGAGATCACGGCGACCCCCATACTCTACCAGGGCGAGCCGTCTATTATGGTGGTTTACCGGGATATCACCGAACGGAAACAGGCAGAAGAAGCCCTCTTCCTTGCAAAGGAGTACAATCGGGCCCTTATCGAGGCGAGCATCGATCCGTTCGTCACCATCGATCCCGAAGGCAGGGTAACCGATGTGAACGCCGCTACCGAGAAGGTGACCGGCTACTCCCGCGAGGAACTGATCGGGACGGATGTTTCCGGGTATACCACCGACCCTGACCGGGCACGTGCAGGAATCCGGAAGGTCTTTGTAGACGGCGAGCTCCGCGACTACCCACTGGAGATCCGGCACCGCGACGGGGGAGCTACGCCCGCCCTTTTCAATGCCGCCGTCTACCGGGACGCGCAGGGGCAGGTGGCCGGCATCTTTGCGGCGGCGCGGGACATCACCGAGCGCAAACAGGCGGAGGCAGCGCTCCGGGAGCAGGCCGACGAGCTCGGTCGGGTGAACCGGGAACTTGACGCGGCGCACCGGGAGGCGAACCTGTACCTCGATATCCTCACCCACGACGTGCGGAACGCAAACAACGTCTCCACGATGTATGCCGATCTGCTGCTCGGCCTGCTTGCAGGCGAGCCGAAGGCCTACGCACAGAAACTGCACGAGAGTATCTGGCGGAGCACCGAGATTCTCAGAAACGTCGCAGCCATCCGCCGGATCCACCAGGAATCGGCCGAGCTATCGCCGGTGGACCTCGACGCCGTCATACGGGAAGAGATCGGGACGTTTCCGGCGGCGTCGATCCGCTACGACGGCCGGCCGGTTCTGGTCAGCGCGGACGGGCTCCTCTCGATGGTCTTTACGAACCTGATCGGGAACGCCGTCAAGTTCGGCGGCCCGGACGTCCGGATAACCGTCCGTGTGGAAGACCGGGACGGCGAGGTGCTGGTCTCGGTCGAGGACACCGGCCCCGGCATCCCGGACGAGGTGAAAGGTGTGCTCTTCCGCCGGTTCGAGCGGGGGCTCGGGCACGGGAGAGGCGAAGGTCTGGGGCTCTATATCGTCCGGACGCTCATTGAGCGCTACGGCGGGACGGTCTGGATCGAGGATCGGGTGCCCGGAAAACCGGGAGAAGGAGCGGCGTTCCGGTTCACCCTGGTCCGGGCGCTGCAGGACGAGGCGGCAGCCGTACGGACGAATCCCGGACCGCGCGAGGGGAACCGGGCAGAGAGCCATGCTCCGGCATGCGGGGATCTCCGCGCGTTCGCCGAACTCGTGACGGATGCGGTTCTCGTCGCGGAAGATGCCGGAGACCTCCGGGAGGCCAATCATGCGGCCTCTGCCCTGCTCGGATATACCCGTGAGGAGCTGCTGCAGCGGCCGGTCTCTGCCCTCTGTAGAGATCGGGAGGCAGGCCGCGAGTTCTGGCAGGAGTTCCTGAAAAGAGGCGCACTGCAGGGCGAATGCGAGCTCCTCCGGAAGGACGGCACCACAATCAACGTGGAATATAGCGCTGCGGCACGGATAGCGCCCGGTATCCACGTGGTCGCCATCCGGCCTGTCCCCGGGCAGACGGAGATGGAGGGGATGCTGCAGTTCGAGCGCGATCAGCTCCTCTCGATCTTCGACGGCCTCGAGGAGATCGTCTACGTCGCCGACCCCGCAACCCATGAGATCCTGTATGCAAACCCCTTCTTCACAAAAGCGCTCGGGAGGGACGTCGTCGGCGGGATATGTTACCGCGAGTTCCAGGGGCTTGCGGCGCCGTGCCCGTTCTGCACCAACGAGATCATCCTGCGGCAGAAGCCGCAGCCCTACCGGTGGGAGTACTACAACCCGGTTCTCGACGTCCACCTGGATATCGTCGACCGGATCATCAGGTGGCCCGACGGCCGGGACGTGCGGCTCGAGGTCGCGATCGATATCACCGAGCGGAAACGAGCCGAACGTGCCCTGCAGGAGAGTGAAGGGCAGTTCCGGGCGCTCCTCGACGCGACGCCCGAAGGCACGCTCCTCATCGACCGGGACGGCACCATCCTTGCCCTGAACGAGGCGATGGCAGCACGGTTCGGGAAGAGTGCGGAAGATCTCCGCGAAACATGCGTATACGACCTCTTCCCGCCCGATCTGGCCGCAGCCCGGAAGAGGCAGGTTGACGAGGCCTTTGCCTCGGCGAGGCCGAACCGGCTTACCGACGAGTACGCGGGGAGGTTCTTTGATGTCATCCTCTTCCCGATTCGGAGCGCAGACGGGCAGGTTAAGCGGCTCGCGGTCATCTCCTCCGACGTCACCGACCGAAAGCAGGTCGAGGAGATCCGGCGGGAGGCATTCGACCGGATCGAGCGGAACATGGAGCAGTTTGCGATCCTCGGCGATCATGTCCGCCACCCGCTCCAGGTCCTACTCGCCCGGGCGGATCTGATGGACGATCCGGAGACGGCGGAGAAGATCCGCGAGCAGGTCAGGCGGATCAACGGGTATATCAAAGACCTCGACCAGGGCTGGATCGAGTCCCGGAAGATCCGGGAGTTTCTACTGCGGAATGAGCTGGTGTAGGGGCAATGCGGCCGGGGTGACCCTGGAAGAGCGGGTGCTGCTGGATAGGCGGCGGGGGGGTGAAACCACCCTCCCCCCACCTCAAAAAAGCCTGAATCGGCGTTCTTTTCCGGTTTTGCCGCCTATTTCGGATCCCAGGTTCCGGCATTCCAGAAAACCGCAGGATCTCGCCCTGATTCAAGTAATACGGCAGAATCCGAGGGTTATATCGACGATATCAGCCGAGGTAATTATTGGAGGATGTCTGGCATGGCCCGGCCCGGGATCGGCCGTCTGCGGGCTTCTGTGAGGGCATATTTTCGGCGAAAATACGAGTATTTAAGGGTTGCTGAACCCGCCGGGCCGATTGCAGGTGCATCCCGGTTCCGGCCTCAGGATGCCGCCCCGCTGCGAGAGCGAGGCGATAGCGGGCATGGGCGATCAGGAGACTTTTCCGGAGAGGAACGATAAAAATCTCCCCTCCGGCCTCTCCCCGACGAATCAGCGGTTTCTCAGAATGAAGAACGCGTAGCCGTACTCGTCACTATGCTCCCGGTGCACCGCGATCTCCCGCTCCGAGAACGCGACGAACGCTTCCGCGTCTGGATTGCCGGCAGCCGCCTTCTTCAGGTCGGGCAGCCGGCTGAGAAGCGGCGTATAGTAGTTCTCCCACCACGCGGCGTCGGGGAGCGGGAAGGTCGCGACGACCTCGTAGCCGGCGTTTTCAGCTATTGCACAGGTCTCCGGGACGGTCGTTATTGCCGGGTAGCAGTCGTTCCAGAACGCCACCGCCTCCGGCGAGGGCTGATCGGTGAACCAGACCGCTTCGCTGAGACAGAAGTAGCCGCCCGGCCGGAGAAGCCGCTTCCATGACCTGAGTCCCGCTTCGAACCCCACGATGAAGATGGAGCTCTCCGCCCAGAGGACGTCGAAGGCTGCATCCGGGAAAGGCAGGTCGTCCATGGACGCTCTCACCGTCGTGATCCGATCGCCCACCCCGGCCGCTTCCGCCTTCCGGGCGAGGTCGTCCAGGTACGGCTGGTGGATGTCGACGGCGGTGAGATGGCAGCGTGGGCAGATGCGGCCGAGCTCGATCGTCTGCATCCCTGCTCCGCACCCGATGTCCAGGACCTCCGGGCGGTCAGGGAGATTGTTCAGCATCGAGAACGCTTTATTCGTACACTCGTTGCTGCCCGGCCCCTGGCGGGGCAGCCCCTCGTGCATGGTGAAGAGAAATGAAATATCCATTCCGGTTACTGCGTCGTCTGATCTGATAAAGAGACGGGTTTACAGGGCGGGCTGTATCCGGCAATGCAGACCTGGCCGAACCGCCCTGCAGCGCCTCGCACCTCCCGGCACCCTTGTATCCTCACCGGCGATAGCCACTGGTACGTCAGATCTCTCGACCGGCATGCCGGCGCCCGACTTCTGCCTCCAGGACACAGACGAGCAGACGGTCTGCCTCGCGGACCTCCGGGGCGCCTACGCGGTCGTCTCCTTCTATTGCTATGGCGGCGTTCTCCAGCCGGAACGCTTCGGTCCTCGGCATCAGCCCGGACTCGACCGCCAGCCACCGGCGCTTCGCCGAAAAGCATGACCTCTCGGTCCGCCTCCTCTCCGATCCCGATCACGTGGTGATCGCGGCATACGGTGCCCGGGTCACGAAGAAGCTCTACGGCAGGGAGTACATGGGCGTCGAGCGGAGCACCTTCATCATCGATCCCGCGGGGAAGGCCGCCGCCGTATGGCGGAAGGTAAAGGGGCATGCGGCCGAGGTGATTGCAGCGCTCTCTGCCCTCACGGCAGCGGGCGCCGATCGATAGGAGCGTTCTCCACGGACCGGCTCTCCGCTCTCACGGCGCCGGAGGGGCAGTGCGGGCGAGCACCCCGGGGTTCACCACATTCTCCGGGCTGCCGGCCGCGAACCGCTCGATGTTCCGCACGGTGATGAACGTGCACTCGTCCATCGACTCCTCGGTCAGGAACGCGATGTGGGGCGTCAGGATGACGTTGTCGAGCTGCCGGAGCGGGCTTTCCGCAGGGAGCGGTTCGTGTTCGAAGACGTCGAGGCCGGCCCCACCGAGATGCCCGGTCCGCAGCGCCTCGACGAGCGCTCCTTCGTCGACCACCCGGCCGCGTGCGGTGTTGATCAGGATGGCGCCGGGCTTCATCCGGGCGAGTTCCCGCGCCCCGATCATCCGTTCGGTTGAGGCTGTCAGGGGGACGTGGAGCGTGAGGATCTCGGATTCGGCGAGCAGCGTGGAGAGGTCGACGAACTCGAGCCCGAGTCGCGCCGCCCGTTCGGGACTCGGGTGCCGTGTAGTCGAGAGAACCCGCATGCCGAACCCGTGGGCGATCTGGACGACGCGTCTCCCGATATCGCCCGTGCCGATGACCCCGATGGTCATGCCCATCAGCTGGTGGCCGCAGTACTCCCGCCAGTCATAGTCTCCCTCCCGGAGCCGGGCATCGGCAAGCCGGACCCGCCGCAGCAGGGCGAGGGCGTAGGCGAAGACGAACTCGGCCACCGCCTCGAACGCGTAGGCAGGAACGTTCGCGACGGCGACGCCTGCACGGGTTGCCGCGTCGAGATCGATATGGTCGTATCCGGTCTGCCAGACCGCGACCATCCGCAGGCGCTCCGCGCCTGCGAAGGCGGCGGCATCCATCCCGTACCGCCCGACGACCACGACATCCGCATCGCGGATACGGTCTCGGAACGCGGCGTCGTCGGCCGGGTAGGTCTCGAAGACCTCGACTTCCCCGAGGCGGCCAAGCCGGCGGCGGTGGTCTTCGGTCAGGAAGATCGGGTCGGCGACGACGATCTTCATGCTTCCATCCCCCGCAGGTACATCCCGGGGTTTTCGTCGAACTTCTTCTTGCAGGCGAGGCTGCAGAACGAGTATGTCCTGCCCTGATACTCGCTCGTGAACCTGACGTCGCGCTCGTCAAGCTCCATGCCGCAGACCGGGTCTTTTACCATCATGATCCGTCACCTCACGCCCTGGAGGGGCAGGTGTCACGGCCGTTTCTGCAGTGGTGCCTGCACCACGTCCCCCCCGCGGTAGAGACAGCCGGATCCGCTCCCGTATCCGGCAGCTGGGGGTCCGGCCCTGGGCGTGCAGATCGCCGGTCTGCACGATATACTTTTTCCCGGATAACCGAAAGAGAGAGCCGAAAGCGGCTCGCTCACGCCGGCAGGCGCATTTCAGCATTATTCTCTACCCGAACGCAGAGGGAGACTTTCCATGAAAGCATGGTATCTTCTGCTGGTGCTGGCGCTCGCGGCACCGGTCACGGCGGATCTGCGGGCTCGCCGCGAAGGTGCGCACCCGGCCGAGTCGTAGAGGAAGGAGTCGACGGGGACGTCCGCATACAGCCCCGCAAAATGCTCCTCCACGATCTGCAGCGACGTGTAGACGCCCTCCTTGACGGCGATCGACGGCACCACGATGACGAACTTGGTAAACCCGTAGCGCCGGTTCAGCTCGAAGATCGTCCCGCAGGTAGACGTAGGTCTTCCCGGGCGCCGGAGTCGAGGGTTCCGGATGGGGACAGGCCACCCATGAGCTGGACTGCATGCAGGTTCCGCAGCACCTCGTCGTCCGTAAGCGTCAGCAGGTTGCCGCCGCCGGGTTCGAAGTGCAGCCTTGCGGCCATATCCCCCTGTCCATGCGCCGCTACAGGCTCCGTATGGTCGCCAGGCCATGCCGGCGCAGGATGGCGGCGAGGTTGGTCTTCACCACGTCGTCGGCAAAAGTGCTGTCACGGAAGACACAGGCTGTAGCGCCGCATGCCACGCGGCAATACCAGCGCAGCGGCTCGGCGTCGTCCCGGCCGAGAAGCACCTACGCAGGATCGATGGAGCCCGGCTCTCACCCACGGAGGTTGCCGCCATCGAGCCTGTAGACCCGGAACCCGACGTCGCTCTCCGGGTGATCGCGGCGGATCTCCTCCGCAGCGCGGCGGAGGCGCTCTTTGGTGATCTCGGCGATGGTGCGGGGCCTGCCGATCGCATCGCAGAATCCGGCGGCGCTCTTCTGCCCTCTGCTGTCTGCGTCCAGGGGTTCGGGCATCTGCACGAGGATGTAGCGGCGTCTGCCGCCGTCGACCGCGTTCTGCTCCAGAACGGCGTGCCCCGTCGTGCCGGAGCCGGCAAAAAAGTCCAGGACGATATCACCGGCGCCCGTCCCGAAGGAGAGGACGTGCCGGATCAGCCCGACCGGTTTTGGGTTGGTAAAGACGTTCTCCCGTCCGAGGACGCTATGAAGCTGCCGTTTGCCGTCGGCGTTCCGCTCGACGTCCAGCAGCAGCGACCGCGGCACCCGGGTTCGCTCCTCCCCGCTCTCCGGATCGCGTAGGTAGATCTTGTACTCGACATGCCACCTGCCGGCGCGGTCCTGCCGCATCTGGACTTTGTCCTCGGCAAGAGCCCTGAGAAACCGGGTCTCCTCCCACTTCCAGGTATCGCGGACGACCCCGCCGTCCGGTGTCCTGATGGCGTAGGTCAGGTTCGGCCGGGGGTCGTCGGGCCGCATCCGCCGAAGCGACTTGAGTTTGTAGGGGCCGAGCGTCGCGGCATGCCGGTCTGTCAGCGTATACCTGGCCCGTTCCGCATCGCTGAGCGGCATGCGCAGGCGGGCGACGGCATCCCGGCTCTTCGCGTAGACCAGGAGATACTCATGATCCACGGCGAAGAACTTTGCATCGTTTCCGCCGCCCGCATGCCGCTTCCAGACCAGCTGCTGCAGGTAGTTCTCTTCGCCGAAGACCTGATCGCAGAGGAAACGCAGGGTGTTCACCTCGTTGTCGTCTATCGAAGCAACGAAAAGCCCGTCATCCCGCAGCAGCAGTCGGGCGAGGATAAGGCGCGGATACATCATATTCAGCCAGTCGGTGTGGAAGCGTCCGCTCGCCCGGGTGTTGCTCGAAACCCGCCTGCCCTCGGTGTCGGAGAGGCCTGCGGCCGCCAGGTAGCCGCGGACCGTATCCCGGTAATTGTCGCGGTAGACGAAGTCCTCGCCCGTGTTGTACGGCGGATCGATATAGATGAGTTTGACCTTCCCGGAATACCGCTTCTGCAGGAGTTTGAGCACCTCGAGGTTATCGGCCTCGATCACGAGGTTCTGGGTCGTCTCCCAGTCCACGCTCTCTTCCGGGCAGGGGCGCAGCGTGCCGGCGGAGGGTGTGAGCGCGAGTTGGCGGGAGCGGCGTTTCCCGTGCCAGACGAGGCCGAACGTCTCCTCGCCGCCGGTCACCGTCCGGTCGCCGACGAGTTCTTTGAGTGCGTCTACGTCGACCACGGCGCCTTCCGCGCCTTCGGTGACGGCTTTGGGAAAGAGGCGCTTCAGCGCAGCGATATTCTCCGCCGGGAGGTTTGGGGTGGTGGCGGTCGGTCTCTTCGTCATCGTCTCGTCCCTTCAGAGCCGTGCGGGCGCCCGGATATCCAGAGTCACTTCGACCCGCCGGAAAATGTGCCTTTCCCTTCCCGGCGGACCTTATGACACCTTCACCATCGCGTCGCAGGTGCCCTCCATGGTGTACATCACCATCCCGTCGACGGTGCCGTTCGTATCGCGGGTGAAGATGAACGAGTCTGCGGACTCGGGGGTCACGAAGAACGTATCGTTCCCCTCGTAGAAGAGCTCGACCGTCTCGCAGGGCACCGCTGAGGTGTACCACAGCCAATCGCCGTCCGGGAAGACGGTAAACGTCCAGGTCTTCTCCCAAACAGGCTCGTAGACACCGATGTATTCCGCACGCGCCGTCTCGTTCAGGGGAACCGCCCGGCGTTCGATCGTCCGGGGCAGGGCGTACGGCTCGCCGAAGACGATCGCCGAGAGGTCCCGGGCGATGCTGACCATCGGGGTCCGGTCATGGTTTGCGAGGAACAGAACGGTCACGTTCTCGTCCGGATAGGAGAGCGTGTACGAGATGAACCCGAAGTTGCGCCCGCCGTGGCCGAAGGCGGTGCGGTTGCCGATCGCCCCGTCGACGATCCCGTAGCCGTGCCGGGTCATCGCATCGACCGACGCTGCGGAGAGGACGGCGCCCGGGGTGTGGAACGCCCGTTCCCAGGCGGAGAGGTCTTCGGTCGTGGAGTGGAGCGAGCCGGCGCCGTAGGAGTTATGGATGTTCTGCAGGTCGTAATGGACGTGCCTGCCGGCCATCGTGGTGTAGCCGCTCGCACGGTTCGCGAAGACGTCGCGGGCGTTGTCCTGCCCGGTGCCGGTCATCCCGCAGGGTGCAAAGATACTCTCCTGCAGGTACGCGTCGTAGGGCATGCCCGACGCCTGCTCGATGATGTAGCTTAAGGTGATGTAGCCGTTGTTAGAGTAGGTGTAGTCTGTCCCGGGCGCAAAGGTGAGGGGGAGCGCGGAAATCCGGCTCACGAGCCCGGAGAGCGGGTAGTCGACCGGGTCGGTCAGGAGAAATCCGCCTTCGGACGGGATCCCGGAGGTGTGGTTCAGCAGGTGGTAGATCCGGATGTCCTTCCAGAGCGGGGCGTCGGGGACGTACCAGACGACAGGGTCGGTGACGTTCAGTCGGCCCTGCTCCTGCAGTTTCATGATCCCGGCGGCGGTGAACTGCTTGGTGTTGGAGCCGATGGGAAAGACGGTCTGCGGCGTGTTCGGAACCGAGAACTCGTAGTTTGCCATGCCGTAGCCCTTCGAGAGGAGCACGGTGTCGTCCCGCGCCACCAGCACGGCTCCGCTGAACCGGCCTGCGTCGGCAAGCGCCGTCATGTAGTCGTCGAGGTCCTGCGATACCGTGTCGCCGCCCTCCGCATGCGGTGCGGACGCGCCGAGGCAGCCGCAGGCAAGGATACCGATCGCCAGAAGAAGTCCTGCAATTCTCATGATAATCACCCGGTCGTTTCTCCCAAGTCCCGCAGAGCCGCCTTTCCCCGTGAGCCCGCGACGTTTCAATCAGGATAAGTGAAAACGGGGGGTATGCAGAGAAGTAGTTTGTGATCCGCGCTCGCCGCAGTCACCCCGTCCGGCGCAGCCGCTCGAGCGCCCGGCGCACCGCCTGCCGGACGCCGGTGTCCCGGCCTCTCAGCGCCCGCACCAGGGCGATCCGTGCCCTGGGGTCGCCGATGCCGCCCAAGAGACGGAGTATCCGCACCTTTCCCGCCCGGTCGGCTCCTTTCAGCGCACCGGCGAGCGGGACCGCCGCGGCGGGGCCGATCCGGATCAGCTCCCGCTCAGCGCTCTTCTCCGATCCGAGCGATGCGATGATGGCCGGGAGCCCTGCCGGCACCGACACGTGCGGCTCTCTCCCGGCGATGATGAGCAGCCAGCGGAGGCTCGAGACGGTGACCAGGCATTCCCGCGCCTCAGACCGGTTCGTTCCGGAGTCGCCGGCGGTGAAGCAGGCCCGCACGCCTCCGGTGCCCGGTTGCCGGGGAAATGCCCTCTTTGTATCCCAAAATCGCCTGAACCGGGGATACATCACCACACATATCCTTATGTGTATCAGAACAGACGTTCTTTCACAGCGGATCGTCCCCCTGATCCGAACCTTCCCCCTCTTTCCCAGGAGGTACCCCCAGATGACCCCGCCGCACCACACCGCACCGGAACTGCCGCCCGCATCGTTTCTGCTCGACGCACTCGATGAAGGGGCGCTGCTGATCGATCAGGAGAACCGTGTGGCCTGGATCAACCGCACGCTCGAACGCCTCCTCGGCATCGACCGCAACACCCTCCTTGGGAGCGACGCGGACCGGTTCCTGCTCCGGCACCTCGGTGGGGCGGGGGCGGAACGGATCACCCGTGACGATATGCCGCCCCTCGTCTGCACCCTCCGCCCCCCGGACGGGCGGGAATGCCACGTCAGCGCCTCGAGCGCTGCCGTCCGGGAAGAGCCTTTTTCAGGCATGCGCCTCGTCCGGCTGTACTCTGACGTATCTGCCGCCCGGCATCCGGCCGGGATAGAAAGACTGGAGTTCTTCCTGCAGAACGCCCGCGATCTCATCTACCGTATCGAACTCGTCCCGCAGCGCCGGTTCTCCTACGTCAGCCCGTCTGCAACGGCGATCACCGGCTACACGCCCGAGGAGCACTACCAAGACCCCGGTCTCGGGATGAAACTGGTGCACCCGGACGACCTGCCGCTCCTGGACGCGGTCGCCCGGGGAGAGATTCCGCCCGACCGGGCGCTGACCCTCCGGTGGATCCGCAAAGACGGCAGCGTGATCTGGACCGAGCAGCAGAACGTCCCCGTCTACGACGATGCCGGGACGCTCGTCGCCATCGAAGGCATCGCCCGGGAGGTCACCGAGCGCAAACAGATGGAAGAGGCGCTGCAGAAGAGCGAGGAAACCTACCGCACGATCGTCGAGACCGCGAACGAGGGGATCTGGGAGATGGACGGGCGGTATATCACCCTGCGGGTTAACCATACGATGGCGGCGATGCTGGGCTACAGCGTCGGGGAGATGGTCGGGAGATCGGTTCCGGAGTTTCTCTACGAAGAAGACTTCGCCGAACACGCCGACCGCATGACGCAGCGGCACGAAGGGCTTGCCGGCAGATACGAGTGCCGCCTGAAACAGAGGGATGGCACCGCCCGGTGGGTTCTGGTCTCGGCGACCGCGAAGCGGGACGAAGACGGCACTTTCGCCGGTTCGTTTGCCATGTTCACCGACATCACCGAACGGAAACGGGCGGAGGAGGCACTCAAAGAGAATGCTGCACGCTACCAGCAGTTCTTCAACAACCCGCTCGTGGGCTACGCCCTCTGCAGGATCGTCACGGACGAGCGGGGCGAGCCGGTGGATTTCATCTACCGGGAGGTGAACCGGGCGTTTGAAGTTCTCACCGGGCTCCGGCGTCAGGACGTTCTGAACCGGCAGGTGACGGAGGTTCTCGTCCCCGGCGAAGTCACCGAGATCACCCGGCGCTACGGTGCAGTGGCGCTGACGGGGGAGCCGGCGACATTTCAGTATTCCATCCCCTCGCTTGCGAAATGGTTCGAAATAGCGGCCTTCTCCCCGTCCCGCGGGGACTTCATTGCGTTCTTTACGGATATCACCGAGCGCAAGCGCGCCGAAGAGGCACTGGTGCGCCGCACCGAAGAGCTCATCCGGAAGAGCGAGGAACTCGAGGCAGCCCGCGACGAGGCGAACATCTACCTGGACATCATGACCCACGACATCCGGAATGCCAACACCGCCTCGGGCATGTACGCCGCTCTTCTGGCCGACCTGACGGAAGGGAACCTGAAGGCCTATGCAGAGAGACTGCACGCCAGCATCGACCGGAGCACCGAGATCCTCATGAACGTCGCCACCATCAGGCGGGCGTCCGAGGATAGCAGCACCCTGGTGCCGGTGAACCTCGATAAGGTCGTTCGGGAGGAGGTGAAGAATTTCCCGAACGCCGCGATCCGGTACGACGATCCGAAGGTCGAGGTGCTGGCAGACGCCCTCCTGCCGGTGATCTTCATGAACCTCATCGGCAACGCCGTGAAGTTCGGCGGCCCGGGCGTCACGGTCACCGTCCGGGTGGAGGAGCAGGACGGCGAGGTGCTGGTCTCGGTCGAGGACACCGGCCCCGGCGTCCCGGACGAGGTGAAAGGCAAACTCTTTCGCCGGTTCGAGCGGGGCAGAGCGCAAGGAAGCGGCCAGGGGCTCGGGCTCTTCATCGTCCGGACGCTTGTTACGCGGTACGGCGGGAAAGCCTGGGTCGATGACCGGGTGCGCGGCCGGCCGGAGGAAGGGGCTGCGTTCCGGTTCACGCTTCGGAAGGCGTGAGAAAGCGGCAAAAGGGCGGCACACCTGCGTTTGTCATCCCGATCAGCGGAGCACGGCTGTCCCGGCTGCCTCCGGGCACGGGGGAGAGCCGGGGGGGTGACCCGACAGTGCAGCCATCGCATCTCCAAAGCCGCCCTCTCCGGAAGGGGAGACGCAGAGCATATCGGATACACGGGCACCGGGAGGACGGCACATGAGACTCGGGGATAAGCCCCATATACGCTACCGTACCCTCTGGGTGCACCGAAATTCCTGGTGCTATCGGTGGGGTCCAGGCACGTGATGAGGTCGCATCTGTTGCTCCGGATGGCCGCAACCCGGGGTATTCGGGGGCGATAGCCGCCACGGTCCACGGCATGGGGAGACGCCCGGGAAAAAGGGCGTCCCCGGGAAAAGCCTCATCAGGGGAAGAACGCGGTATACGCTTGAATCCTCGTATCTCAGGGTAGCGCTAATGGGGGTAAGCCCCCGGCAATGCGGGCATTCACTCTTTTTATCGTCTGGTTTTAGGGAATGAGGACGGATCGCTGCAACGGTAAAAACATTACGTTATATATCACAACGAACAGAATAGGAAGATCAGTGCCGTATGTCGTGTGGTCTCCCTGATGAAGCGCTCTTTATTCTCGATATCTTTTACAAAGGGAGACACTTCCGATCGGATGCAGGGTACCACTCCGAAAAGTTATACAAACTCTATATGAAGAAGTTCCCGGCACGATCCTGCTTGCCGTTCGATGATGCACTCAAAGTTCTGATGAACGATGGGTACATAGCGCAGATCCGGAAGAAGAAGGTGAAGTACTACATTGCCGACATGAAGGTAGCGATCTTCGCCCTGAAAAACCATGGATATAATGTCGTTGACGGCAGATACCATAGGCTCTGATCCAGTGCACAATATTTTTATCGCATGTGATAATATCAGTTAACAATTACTTCCGGTACGCATCTATGATGATCGATCCTGCTCTGGGAGAATGTGAGAAGTATGGGACGCCCGTTTGAAGGATTACTCGGAAACACCTGTGAGTTGAGAATTCTCGAATATCTGCTGCCGCTGTCCGGCATGGAATTCAACGTCACCGAACTCGCGGAAGAGGCAGGCGTGTCGCGTGTCACTGCCGGCAGAGTTGTGAAGAAGTTTGTCGAATGGGGGCTTTTGAACGTGCATCCCGGAAGGGTTCCCCTCTACTCGATCGATGCTGAATCGCCGATTGTACAGCGCATCGAAGATCTGAACAACGCCCTCATCGAGAAGATGCTCGGTGAAGAGCAGCTCGACCGGATTCACGAATTCCTCCGGGACAGGAGTTGCGGCGTGCCCCAGGAGATCTCCGCGGAGAGGGTTTGGGAGCCCAGGTATGTTTCGCCGTTCGAGGGAGCGATCTGGGGAGGCGGCATCGCGGGGCCGGCACCGTCGTATGCGACCGCCGATAGCGATTATGAAACTGAAAAGCCGGGATATTTCCAGTGAGGGATACAGAGATGGCACGGGAAGATTTCTTCAGGAAGGAACTCGTCACCGAACTGCGACGGGTCGAGGCGATGATGCGAAAAGAGGAGAACATTGAGAAAAAGATCTACTACTTCTCCGCAGCCTACGGCATTACGAACCGCACGCTCCGCTATGCGTTCACCGACGACTACCTCATGGCAGATTTTGTCCTCAACACGTGCTATACGGGGCTTATGGACAGATTTAAGCGCATCCGCTCCGGTGATACTACAGTACCTCTCGAGATAAAGCATTTTGATAAGATCCAGGAAGGGCTGCGGCTCCTTGCCGATGCCTTTGCTGAAGATACATCGATACTCAAACCCCTCGAGACCATACTTACCGCTACCTTTGCAACCTCCGGCCCCGGGAATTACCTGCTGGAGAAGGGAGATCTGCAGATCTGATCGCCTCCTTTTCTCTCCCCCTTATCCGGCCTGCAGCAGCCTGCCCTTGCCGATCTTCTGGTATCGGAAGAGTTTGCGGCCGCAGGCGGCGCAGAAGATGGTGATCACGGGAGATCCCGGCTCCCGCCCTGCAGCAGCGTCGTGATGTCCTTCTCGGTCATGCAGAGCCGCAGCATCGCCCGGGCTATCCGGACGGGATCGGTCTCCTCCGAAAAGACGAGCTGCAGCCGCGTCCACCCGGCGTCGTCGTCGGCGAGCTCGACCTGCTGCGCGTCCGGGATGACGGTCGGGAGGTGGTCGCGGAGCCGGGGCAGGAACTCGGCGACCCGCGGGCATTCGTCGCGGCGGACCTGCACCTCGAGGCTGATCGCATCCCTCTGGTCGCAGAAGGTGTAGCGCACCGCCGCCGGCCAGCCGTCGCGGGAGACCCTGACCGCCTCGCTGCCGGCCGTCCGCAGCGAGAAGACGGGCGGCTTCATCTTCGAGAATATCCCGACGGCACGGCGGAAGCGGAGCCGCTGCTGCCGCGCCTCCCGACCGGCGTCTCCTCCGGAGACCAGGCAGCGGGAGTGGTAGAAGTACTCGGCCCGGCCCAGCCGGTAGCGCTCGACCACCAGCAGCCGCAGGTCGAGGTCGCTCTGCTCGGCAAGATAGGCGATCTGGCGGATGAGGTCTGCCGGGGCGCTGTCGATGACCACGATCCCCCGGATCCGGCCTGCCTGCAGGTTCGCGGCGACGCTGCCCTCGAGCTGCGCAAGGTATTCCGTCCGGTGCTCCTCCTCCGCAACGTCGGCCATGAGCTCCAGGGTCGCGGCGAGAAGGCCGCCCGAGCGGGCGTCCGCCTCGTCGAACGGGAGAGCAGCAACCGCCGAGAGGTGGTCGCAGAGTTCTCCTGTCACGTCGCGCCCCGTCTCCCCGTCGCGGGCGAGTTTCACCAGGGCGATAACCGGCAGCCCGTCCGTATCGATGAGAAAGATGTCCGCAAACCCCCCAGCGAGCGGCATCTCGCGGCTGATCGTGACGAGCGCGGTATCGTCCCGGCCGGTCAGGAGGATCGGGTGGTCGGCAAGGACCTCCTGAAGTTCGTACTCGTTTTTGAAAGGCTGCGGCTGCTGGACCAGTTCGTTGTCGTCTCCTATCCGTACTGCAGGCATTGGACGTCTCCGGAGCAACTATCGACGGGACGGGTGATAGGGTTTGCCTCTTCTGCCCTCACGGAAGGTACGCGTCCACGTACGCCAGGAACCGCTCCACGGTTGCCGCCGCATACGGCCCTTCCTCGTAGGCCGCCGTGAGCGTCATGCGGCCGCGGAAGGTTGCGGCCGTCATCAGAAACCCGTACGGCCGGCAGACGCACGGGAGATAGCGGACGTCGCAGAGGCCGAGGTCTGCGCCGGCTTTTCCAGGCACCGGCAGGTACTCGTCCGGGTCGATGATGCCGAGGTTCGAGAAGACCGGGTTCTTCTGGCCGGACGACTGGTAGCGCTCCAGCATCGTATCGAAGAACGCCTCCACCGCCGGCATCCCGCCCGCCATGAGGTCCTCGTAGAAGAGAATGCACCCAAGACCCAGGTTTTCCGCCTTCCGGCGGGCGGTCGCCGCCGCCACGTCGCCGATGATATCGGCAAGGCCTGCCCCCTCGCCCGGCAGCACGAGGGGGAGGTCGAAGGCGACCGAGAGGTTCATCGGCGGGCAGGCGTCGAGGTCGCCGAGATGGCGGCGGAGATCTGCCGAAGTCAGGATCGAGCGGGGAGAGCCCGGGTCGGAGGGATCGCGGCGGATCCGCATAAGAGCGAGGAAGAACGCGCCGATAAGGACGTCGTTGACGGTGGCGCCGTGCCGCCTGCCAAGCTCCTTTGCGCGGGCGAGCCGCTCGGGCGGGAGCGTCCGGTGCACGACCCGGGGCGTTCCCCGGCCGGTCGTTTCGTTCGGGAAGCGCCACCGGTCGACGAAGGGCTCCTCCGCGTCCCGCGCCTGCCGCCGCTCCTCCTCCGAGTATAGGGCGAGGATCCGGTCGGTGCTCCGGTCGTAGGCGCCCGTGGGATCGGGCCGGAACGCCGGGTCGTCCATGATGCCGCGGTAGGCCGCAAAGACCTGCTCTGCAAGAGTGGCGGCGCCGTGAGCGTCGCAGAAGCCGTGATGGCAGGTGACGGCGATCCGGTCTCTTCCGCCGTCCCGGTAGAGGGTGACCCTGACCTGCGGCCCGTGCCAGACGTCGAGCGGCGCCGGCGGGTCGTCCGCCGTGCCCGCTACGATGACGAACGCACCCTCCCACTGCTCCGGCGGGATCTCCTCCCAGACGGGAAGGCCGTCCACAACCGCAAACCGGGAGCCAAGATAGGGATTCGCGGCGATCAACCGCTGTGTCGCTTCCCGCATCGCCGCCTCGTCGACCTCGCCGTCGAGGGTGAAGAGGAGGTGGATCGTCGGGTCATAGATACGCTCGAAGAGGACGTTGAAGACGTCGAAGGCGGGCGCCGGGTGGCGGACGGGCGTGGCAGGCATTCTCTATACGTCTCGCCCGCCAGGGTAATCTGCCTTTGCGTTTGCCGGCCCGGGGTTATGGTATGCGCCGGTGCCGCCCGAGCGACTCGATGAGCCGCTGTGCCTCCTCCTCGGCGTCCCCGCTCTCCCGTCTGATAGCGACGATGAAGACCTCGCCTTCCTTCGCCCCCTCCGGCAAGAAGCGCACCGGCAGGGAGATCTCGACGGACTCGCCGCCCGCGGGCAGGAGCACCGCCCGGCCGTCCTCGATCCGATCCAGCGTCGCCGAAAACTTTCCTCTGGGCATCGCTTCGTCACCTCACGATCCCGTGTATCGGCGGGAGTGGTGATAGCAGGATCGGTGGGGGAACACCGGTATACGTGCCACTGCGATCTCTGGCCGCCCGGACAAAAGCCCACGGGGTCACCGAACCGGAAAAGAGGAATGAGATCCAATGCATCCTGCAAACCCAGACTGCATGTATTACCGTTTCTGAGAAAGAGTCATTTACTCTATCGCATAAAAATAATGAATATGAGCAGATACCTCTGCCTTCTCATCGCGGTGGTCATTGTGTCAGGTGTTGCCGTACCTGCAGCATGCGCCGCGGAACAGGACGTTTCGTACCGGGTGGACGCGTCCCGCACGGTATTGCAGGTGCAGAGCGACGGTGCCGTGCTTGGCCGGGTCACGTACGTCGAGGCCGGTGGAGCGGCGTATATTACCAGGGATATGCGTGTTATTCCTGCAACGGTCGGAGAAACACTCCTGGACGGGGATCTTGTCTCGGTGCAGCCCGGGAAATTTGCCAATCTCAAACTCGTTGACCGGCTCGATGAGACACTGCTGAGCGGCGGAACCGACGGGACGGTCGTCGTCATCGAGCACTACTCCGGCACTGCAGACGCGGAGGAATGCAGCACCGTGCTTGAGGATGCCCTCCCGGATTCCGTGAAGTCCTCCTGGTTCTCTATCGGCGATATCTTCGGGGATATCCTGACGACGATCCGGGAGCTCATCAGCGGTGAGAGTTTCAGCGTGCGCGAGGACACCGAAGGGGCAGGGTCTCGCGGATAGGCATCCGGCTCCGCCACCACTTGTATCGTGCTGCAGTCCCCGGGAAAGCACCACGGGATTCTACCCTCTTCGACCGGACGCTTCTCATGCCGTCACGGGAGTCTGTATCGTCGGGCATGGACCCGCTGCGCTCTCCGCAGGAGAGCATGACGATGAGGTCGCCGGGGTGAACGCATATCCCCTGGTCGCTCATCCGAAGATCTCTTCGAGATTGCGGCGGCAGATGCGGGCAGGAGGAAGGTTGAGCATGCCGCTCTGTTATGGCTGTGCGCATGACCGTCTCCGGACTGCTGCAGAACTCTGGCTGCCCAGACGATCGGAGAGAAAAAGGGAATTGAAAAACTTCTTCAGGCGATCCCAAACCAGACATCCCGGAGCCCGGCGTTGTACTGGGCGATGAAGAGGGCGTCGCCGACCTCGATGATCCCGTTTGCGTGGACGTCGGTCTTTTGGAACTGCTCGGTGCCGCTCGCCGGCTTCGCCACAAGGCCGACGACCTCTTTGAGCACCCGGAGGGTATCGGCCTGGTTGACCGCGTCGTCCCCGTTTGCATCCCCGAAGAGCACCGGCGTGACCCTGACGTACGCCGGGCGCGTGCAGGTCTCGCCGCCGCCGTTTATCGTGAGCGCGACAGTGTAGTTGCCGGCGGCCGCGTAGGTGTGAACCGGGTGCTGCTCGGTCGAGGTCGCGTCGTCGCCGAACGTCCACGACCAGGAAGTCGGATCGCCCTCAGAGAGGTCGGTGAACTGCACCGCAAGCGGTGCCACGCCGCAGGTCCGGTTCGCGGTAAAGTTGGCGCTGAGCGGCCTGGGAGTGACGGTGATGCAGTCCGCCCGTACCAGCGTGTCGCTGTCGCCGGAGGCGGTGACTGTCAGGTTCACCGTATAGCTCCCGGCGGCGGTGTAGGTGTGGACCGGGTGCTGCTCCGTCGAGGTCGCACCGTCGCCGAACGACCACGACCAGCCGGTCGGTCCACCCTCCGAGAGGTCGGTGAACCGCACCGTGAGTGGTGCCTGACCCCGTGCCGGGTCCGCAGTGAAGTCGGCCCGGAGCGGTTCGCCGAGCGGGGCGAAGACGGCCGTACCGGCGTCCCACGGGCGGAGGTGCGTCACCTGCACCCCTACCTCGTGGGTGGCATTATCAAGCCACCGGGTGCCGTTCCATGACGGATCCCCGTCCCCGGCATCCCAGCGGGTGCCGTTGTATTGCCAGACCAGAAGGCTCTCTTCGCCGACACCTTTGAGCTCGCCCGGCTTGTAGTGGAAGGTCAGGTTCAGTGAGACATCCTCCTGATTGGTGAAATTGCCGCTCCGGATAGAGAGCCACTGGCCGATATCAGCCCTTTCACAGGAGTAATCCGGTGTTTCCGGGGGCTGCGGGGGGGCATTGACCGCCCTGATAGTGACTCCTTCGGTGAGGGCGGAGAGGGAGAACGTCGTCATGTTCTTCCCGAGCACGTCCCTGGCCAGGGTGTTGCTCTCCAGAACGAGGTTGTCGGGGAACGCGTCCGGCCGCGTACCGATCCGGATATCAACCGGATTCTCCTGCGCTCTGCTCATGAGGAGGTTATCCCGGACGAGGTTCTGATCGCCGTATTCGATCTGAATCCCGGTGCCGGTATACCCGGTTACCGTATTGGTGCTGATCTGAGAGCCGCTCCCTTCGACCAGGATCCCGGTGCTCCCGCCCGCGATCATATTCTCCCACACGTAATTACTCTCTGCCCCTTCCAAGAAGGGATAGACGGTCTGCTCTTTGTAGATGGCGACGCCGTGTCCGGTGGTCGGGATAAGCGTATTGGAGAAGACCCAGGTGTCGTCGGACGCCCGAATGACAATCCCGTCGCAGAAATCCATAACGAAGTTGTCCGATATGATCGTTTCATGATAATCGTCGATCAGTATCCCGTATCCGGCCGTCTCGGCGATGAGACCTGCGCCCGTGATGACGTTGTCCGCGATCGCGTTGGCCTGCTCGATACCGTTCTCGGCGGGAGCGGCATTTTGCAGGCTGATACCGTAATATGTCATATCCGCGAGCGTATTATTCTCGATGACATTCTCGCCTTTCGTATTCCAGAGTTTCACCCCCTGGATGCCGCCGGTGATGGTGTTATTCTGGATAGTGACCTTCCCGGTGTCCGTCAGATAGAGAACCGCCTGTGCTTTCGGCTGATCGGTATCGACGATGATATTCCTCTCAAAAACAGATCCCTCCGCGTTATAGAACCAGACGACCGAGGCTCCCGTCTTAGCGCTGGTGATATTTCTGATAACGTTGTCGGAAACACGGACGCTCCCGGTGATCTCCATCGCCCTCTTGAACTCCTCGATGGTGTTGTTGGAGACGCCTCCTCCGAAGACGCCTCCTCCGACACCGTTCATGGTGATTGCAACACCGGCCGCCGATGCAGTGCCGTTCAATCTGGAAAACCGGTTCTCCGATACTGCGCAACAAAAACCTTCCAGCTCAAGCCCGTTGCCGATATCCGTGAAGCTATTGCCCCTGACGAAGATGAGATCCCCGTTCAGGCGCAGGATCCCTCTCTCGCCGGTGAACAGGCTGTCCGTAACGCACGTCTGGTTTCCGGTTATGGAGATATAGCAGTTCGATGCGCTGATGTTGTCCAGACAGGAAGCATTATCCGCCGGGGTCTGCACAAGCAGGTCTGCGTCCCGAAACACAGTGTTGTTCGCCTGGATCTCACCGTTGCCGCGGATCGCCGTCGCCATACCGGTATCGGCATCCACGCTGCCCGTCACTGCCGTACTCCCGATCTTGAGCGAATAGCCCCCGAGGTCAACGTCGTCGATCAGCACGACGGACCCGCCTGTCCAGGAATCGTCGGCTTCTAGTTCAGCGAGGTCTCCAAAGGCCCTGCCGGAAGTGATCTCCTGTGCGTAGTATCCGATTTCCTGGTACAGTACGTCGAGGGCAACAACCGTGTACTCAGCCGCAACATTGCGATCGGCGGCAGGGCAGGCGTAGGTATATTTGCACTCGCCGGATTCTCCGATCATCCCGATGTAGTCTCCGGATCGATATATGCGATACCAGCATCCGGTCAGCGGACTCCACCTGAAAACAATCCGATCGGCACCGACATAGCGGACGTCAAGAGGACCCAAGTACGGGGTGTCCGGTTCAATTGTGAGACCGGCGTCCCGGTCCTCGATAACCGGCCTCTCACCATCCGGATGGCCGTCCGTGCCGACAGGAGGATCATCTGCTGTACTGTTCTCATACTGCGTAAGAGAGCGGTTCTCCTCTTCTGCCAGAGCCCCCGGGACGATGCCGCAGGAGAAGAAAAGAAGGAAAACCACCATTGCAACGCGAATCTTCACGGTAAACACCACCCACAAACTGAAAGAGAGAAGCGAGGAAAGGCACTTCGTTCACTCTCCGGCGTCCGGCGCAGGCAGAGCAGGCAGCCTTCTTCCACGTATCACGACGTATGCCTCTCAATGCCCGCCTTTACTCCCGGTTGGCAGAAAGAACAAGTGCCGGGCACTTGCCTGCTCCGGGATAATTTACTAAACTATTCAGGGAGGTATATAGGTATCGACCTTCCCAGAGGCAGATGCACGGACTTTCCCGGAAAAGAGGATTTCCAGATCTTCTAACGGAATCGAGCAGAGAAAAGGCGGCAAAACTATCGTATACCCTTCGGGATGAAAACCTCCCGGAGAGCCCGGAGCCTGCCCCGTATCTGCCGCGGTCAAGGCGTCGAACTGCGAAGTTCTGGCGATGACGGTACGATTTTCAGCGTTTGCCGGCCGGCAAAGGAGACGGGCGCACTCGAGCGCAGCGATCCCTTCGGCAAGGTGAGATTTGTGATATTGTCGCCGTCGTGCAGCGCAGACACCTCTGCGCAAAAGAGAGGAGGGAATTCTCTTCAGGCGATCGCAAACCAGACATCCCGGAGCCCGGCATTGTACTGGGCGATGAAGAGGGCGTCCCCGACCTCGACGACGCCGTTTGCGTGGACATCGGTCTTTTGGAACTGCCCGGTGCCGCTCACCGGCTTCGCCACAAGGCCGACGACCTCTTTGAGCACCCGGAGGGTGTCAGCCTGGTTGACCGCATCGTCCCCGTTCGCGTCGCCGAAGAGCACCGGCGTGACCCTGACGTATGCCGGCCGTGTGCAGGTCTCGCCGCCGCCGTTTATCGTGAGCGTGACAGTGTAGTTGCCCGCAGCCGCGTAGGTGTGAACCGGGTGCTGCTCGGTCGACGTCGCGCCGTCGCCGAACGACCACGACCATGCCGTCGGGCTGCCGGTGGAGGCATCGCTGAACTGCACCGCAAGCGGCGTGGCGCCGCTTGTCCGGTTCGCGCTGAAATCGACGCTGAGCGGCTCGGCGAGCGGGCCGAAGACGCCGAACTCATCCGTCGTCGCGTAGACGAATTGGTTCGCTGTATCGACCCCGGTTGCTCCCTCTACCCGCGACCAGACATCCGCGTGCCGCCAGATACGGAGCGACGACGGACTGGCGCCGCCGAGGTCTGCAGCGGTGTAGTAGACCCTGACCGCAGCCTCCGCGGGGGTCGCATTGCCGATCGCAAGGAACCTGCCGATCGCCTGCAGCCCTTCGGGGGGCGTCGGCGGTGTCTCCACGCCGTCGATCCGGACCGATCCGGTCGCCGTGACGTTGCAGAGGACAGGATGGGCATCGCCGACTTCGAGGAACCCGACGGCAGCCCCGTCGCTCGACAGGAGCGCGACCGCGGCAGTGTCCGCGGTGCCGGCTACCCGGGTGACGGTGAGGTTCTCAAGGGTTATCCCACTGCTGGCGTTGACGACGACCCCGCACGCCGCCCCGCCGGTCGCGTTGATCCGGTCGATCGCGGTCTTCGTGATGGCGGCGCTGGCGGCACGGTCGACGAGCACCGCCGTGACGTTCCCGGTAGCGCTGAGATCAGCCATCGTCGAGCGGGCGATCCGGGTCTCTCCCGAATTCGGCTCGACGGCGACACCGACCACCCCGGATCCACCGCCGGCAAGGTCGCTCACCGTCAGGTCGGCGATGCCGGTCCCCTGGCTCCCGGACCCGACGACGGCGCCGGCGATCTTCGGGGCGGTGACCGATGCGATGACCGTATCGGTGATCGCGGCCGCCGTCGAACCTCCGGCAAGGCGGATCCCCGTCACCGCGTGGTTCTGCGAGGTGATCTCTGCGATCCGGCAGCCGACAAGGCTCGTCCGGTCGGAGTCGCGGATCAGAATGCCGGTCGTCTCGCTCCCGGCCGCCGCCCCGGTGACCCGGCAGCCGGTGAGGGTGGCGTCGTCCGCGCCGTCGAGGAGAATGCCGACCGGTGAGGCCGAGACGTTCTCGGTGGTGAGGGCCGCCCGGTGTGATCCGAGGATGGTGATCCCGGCTTCGGCCGCAGAGGAGACCGTGTTCTCCTGCAGGCGGCTCGCGTCGGTCCGGTCGAGCACGATCCCCTGATCTCCGCCGGTGAGGCTGTTACCGGCGACGGTGTTCCCCGAACCGCCGAGGATCCATATGCCCTTCTCATCGCAGCCGGCGAGGGTGTTTCCGGAGATCCGACTCTCTGTCGTGTTCTCGAGCCCAATCCCGAGACGGGGATCCGAGAGGATACAGTTCTGAACGGTATGCCCGGAGCCCTCGACGATCAGGACACCGCCCAGGGTGTTTTCGGTGACGGTTGTCCCGAGTATGCTGCAGTTCGCCGATTTGAGCGCGGTATAGGCGCTGAACGGCTGGATGACTACGCCCTCCCGGTTGCCCCGGACGGTGCAGTCCCGGATCGTAATACTCGTGCCGCCGTCGACGAGGACGCCCTCCGCCGACGTCGCGCCCTCGAAGACGAACCCGGCGATCACCGTACTCTCGCCGATCACCTCGACGACCGGTTTTGCCGGGTCCTGTGCCGTCACCCGTACGTCCGAAGGAAGATTTGAGGTCGCGAGCAGGTTGACGGACTTTCCGATCTGCAGGTTCTCCCGTCCGGCATACCCGGAGTCGACGACGATGGTGTGGCCGCTTCCGAGGTCCCCGTCGGCGAGCGCCTCGGTGATCGTCTCGTAGTCGCGCGCGAGGTCGAGGTTGTGCACCGGCATGTTCCCGAGCGGGGCGAAGACGACCGGATCTGTCATGGTATACGGCGGCAGACCGGTCACCTGCACGCCGACCTCGCAGGCAGTGGTGTCGAGCCACCGGGTGCCGTTCCATGCGGCGTCGCCGCCCCCGGCATCCCAGCGGCTGGTGTTATGCCGCCACACCGAGAGGCTTTCGGCGCCTACTCCGATGAGGTCCTCCGGTGCGTAGTGGAAGGTGAGGTTGAACCGGAAGTCCTCGCTCCGGACAGCGTTGTAGGTGTTGATATCGAGCCACTGGCCTATCGGAGCCCGGTTGACGGAATAATCGGGGTACTTCGGGGGCGCCGGGGGGGCGAGGACCGGCTTGATCACGAGACCGTTGCTGCTCTCCGTGATGGAGAAGGTCGTCCGGTTCGTCATATTGCCGACGGTGTTGCGCTCGATCATAAATGCGTCCGCTGCGTAGGTGTTCACCCGGATGGCGGGGAGAGCAGTCTCCCCGGCGTTCAGAATGGTGTTGTTTTCTAGAAGCGTGCCGGCGGGGTTTTCGAGATACACCCCCTGGCTGGTGTAGTTGCAGAAGGAATTCTCGATCACCCGATCGCCCGCCCCCTTCAGGGAGAGGGCCTGCGATCCCCGCTCGACGGTGTTCTCCGCGATCAGAGTGTCCTTCGTCAGCTGATACGTCTCGATGCCGGAAGCGAAGTCGCTGATGGCGTTGCCCGATATCCGGACACCATCGACCCGGTCGATCGAGATGCCGCTGCTCCACTGCTCGTTTTTGCCGGCGATGGTGTTGTTGCAGATCTGCAGGTCGGACGGCCCCTCGCCGGTGATCGCATCGCCGCCGTCCACCTGGTAGAGATAGACCCCGCTCGTCATGTTCGTGAGGACGTTCTCCTCGATGACCGTGCCGTTCCCGACCTTCGCGCAGTAAAACCCGAGTTTGCCGGAGTCGATCGTGTTGCTCCGGAAGGTGCTCTCTCCCACCCCGGCGACGTAGACCACCCCACGCGCCCAGGACGGCTGGGTGGTGTTGATGATGGTGTTCTCGGCGAAGAGCGAGGCATCGGCCGCGAAGTTGACGACGTGGTGATACATCGTCGTGCCGGCGATCGTGTCAAGGACGTTTCCGGTCACGGTGTGGTTGGCACCGATGACATCCAACCCCGAGAAGTACCGCTCCACCGTGTTGTTCCGGAGGATGCCGTCCGCACCGTCGATCCGGATACCATACTGCAGCCCGTAGTCTTTGACGCCGGTGTACTCCGCTACCGCATTTCCGCCGATGACCGCGTCGTCTCCATAGACCGCTATCGCAGCTTCCGCGCCGGAGAGCCCGTATGCACCGCTGATCGCGGTGATGCTGTTGTTGCAGACGGCACATCCGTCTCCGTGCAGCCGGATCGCAGCGTTGACGTTCGTGAGGGTGTTGTTCTCGATGTAGCCGTTGCTCCCGGCGAGGTAGATACCGTACGTTCCCGTGGTATCTATCGTGTTGTCACAGATCTCGAAGAAGCGGGGGGTGGCCGGCACGGTGGATTCACGATCCGCATAGATCCCGTGGTGCGTCGTGTTCCGGATCGCATTGCCCCGGATTGTGAGGAGCGGGGTATCGACGTGCATCCGTACTCCGACGCCTGTAACCCCGTCTATCCGGTTATCCTCGAGGGTGATATTCTCGACCGGGTTCCCCCTCACCGTGCCGATCCTGATGCCGTCGCCCCAGGTCGACCACGCCGTGACGTTCGTGATGGTGTTGTTCCGGATGATGCTCCCTGACCCGTCGCTGAGCCAGATGCCGTAGCGCTCGTCGTACAGGGTGTGCCAGATGTTCTCGAGCACATTATCCTCGATAACGGCATTCTCTCCTTTCACGGAGATCCCGGCGTATCCCTCCCCACCGCAGCCGCTGATAGAGGTGCCGTTCCCGGTCACCGCGATCATGCCGGTGCAGGACCTGATCTGGGTTCTCTCCCCGGTCACGTCGAGCGAGGAGGTCGAGGCGATATTCTCAAGCAGGAGGTCGCTGTCCTCTACGACGATCGGGCTGTCCGTTTCGACGGTGCCGTAGGTGCTCAGCGCTTTATTGTCTGAGCCTCCCCGCGAGATATCCACGAGTACGCCCGAAAGAGCGGCATCATCCAGGATGAGCGATCCTGAACCGGTGATCCCGGTGCCGTTCTCGGCCACGAGGGTGGCGTCCCGTATCTGAAGCCGGGAGCCAGCCTGATCGCTCAGCCGGGTATCCTTAAAGAGCGTCAGCGTGCCGCCGTCTGCGTCCCAGACATCGAAGATGCCGGCCGGCAGATCCCCGCCGACCATCCGGCCGAAGTCAACCGTCACCGGACCGCCGAACGGACACTCCAGTGTTTGTGCAGTCTTGTTGTAGCAGAAGACCTCATAGGTGTGCTGGCTGCCGGGCACTTTATAATCAACAAGACTGGTGCCGGCATCCTTCCAGACCCTCCCGGCCCCGTCACGATAGACGGAGTATCCCCCGTCGTGCGGGGTGCCCTTCAGCGGACTGCTGTCCGGCCAGGCAAGGCGGACGGTTTCGGTGCCGAGATAGGTGACCCAGCTGTGCGGCGGGCCGTGAGTCGGCGTTGGGGTGGGTGTGACCGTCGGGGTGACGTTCGGCGTCGCGGTGGGGGTTGTCGTCGGCGTGGCGGTCGGTGTCGGTTCGGCCGGTGCAGTGACGGTGACGATGTCCGTCTGCGAGGTCGTGTTCCCCCCGTAGGCGTTCGTGATCGTCAGGTTCACGGTGAAGGTTCCGTTCGTCGTGTAGGTGAAGACCGGGTGCCGCTCGACCGAGGTGTTCCCGTCCCCAAACGACCAGAGGCACGTATAGTTCACCCCGGTGGAGGTGTCGTTGAACGCGACCGTCAGCGGCGCGGTGCCGCTCGTCCGGTTTGCAGTGAGGCTGGCGTTCAGGTATACCACCGAGAGTGCCTCCGTAGCGTTGATCCGCCCGCCGGTCACGGTCTTGTTCGCAAGAGCGGGGAGCGGGTCGACGGTTCCGAGGATGATCCCACAGACCTGCGACGTCGTGAGGGAGGCATTATAGGCCTTCAGGAGGCCCGCAAGCCCGGCGACGTGCGGAGTGGCCATCGAGGTGCCACTCTTGTACCCATAATCAGGAAGGACCTGCGTCACCTCGGTGACCGAGACGTCGTCGATGAAGACGTAGTCTGGCGCCGTGGTGTTGCCCCGCTCAAGGATGAATACAAACTTCAGGTCTTTCGGGACCTTTGCAAAGCCTTTTTTCTTGTACGTCGAGAGTATGGAGGCTGCGGAGATGGTGTTCTCTCTCCAGGCACCGTTCGAACTCCCTCTGAGTCCTCCGATGGGGTAATACGTACCGGCCACCGTCGGGGACGAGGCGTAGATGCCGAGGGTGTTGTTCGCGGCGGTGAGAGAGTAGTTGCACCAGAACGAAACCTCCGGGAGGCAGTAGTCGCCGAGCGTCACGTTATTCTTCATTTTCAGCCAGAACTCTCCGGCCGATGTCGCATTCCCGAAGGGGTTGTCGGATGCCGACGCGGGCGATGACCGGTAGACGGTCGTATTCAGCCCCCATGCGCCTGATACCGACCAGTTGTTCAGGGTGGCCATCGCATCGGAGAAGCGCTCCTGCCGGTCGAAGTAGATGCTGGTACTGTAGATTCCAGTGCCGGGCGCGGCGAGGTCGACCGTGGTTGCGCCGTAGTTTGAGAAGGTGGAGAGGGCATTTCTGTTGTCGGTCGAGGCGACCGCGATGATATGCGAGCTGTTGAAGGACGCGGGATAATTCGGGGAACTGTCGGTGTTTGCAGCGTCGTTTCCGGCCGAGCAGGTGATGACGCCGTCGAACGAGTCGATCGCCTGCTTCAGCGACGCCGAGTAACTCGCTGTCCCCCACGAGTTGCTGATGATATCGGCGCCGTTATTCTTTGCGTAGGCGATCGCGCTGATCGCGCCCGAGATGGTGCCGGTACCGTCCGGGCCGCTGAACCGCAGCGGCATGATCGTTGCCGTCCATATCACGCCGGCGACGCCCAGGTCGTTGTTCCCGATCGCGGCGATCGTCCCCGCACAGTGCGTGCCGTGCCCGTTCAGATCGTCCGGGTCGTTGTCGTTGTCATAGAAGTCCCAACCGTAGAGGTCGTCGACGTAGCCGTTGCCGTCGGTATCGGTGCCGTCCGCCGTCTCACCCGGGTTCCGCCAGAGGTTGTCGACGAGATCCAGGTGCCGCTGGTACACCCCGGAGTCGATGACCGCGACGACGACGTCGCGTGAGCCCGTGGTGATATCCCAGGCGCCCGGTGCGGCGATATCGGCGCCGGCGGTGCCGGTCTGGCCGCCGACGGTCTGTCCGGTGTTCCGAAGGCCCCAGAGGTAGGAGAAGTACAGGTCGTTTGGTATCCTGTCCGGGTAGCAGTAGTAGTTCGGCTCGGCGTAGAGGACGGCCGGGTCCTGCCGGTAGGCCTCGACCGCATCGGATACGGAGAGGTCATCGGGAAGGCCGACCACCTGCAGGCCGGCAAGGCCGTCCTCCGAGAAGTCGTGCCGGAGCGACGTCCGATGGCGGGTATGGATCCAATCATCGGCCGTTGCCATCAGAGAGATATCCTCCGCCACTCCGGGCTGGAACTGGACGATGATGCTGTCCGGGGCATAGAGGGGGCGGCCTGCCGCATCCGTCGGGAGAAGGGCGCTCTCCCAGGCGGCTTTTGTGCAGGAGGGGACGGCGGCCGACGTGTCTCCAGGCTGCGGGAGCTGCTCCGGTTCCGCGTACGGGTCTTCCGGAGAGCCAGGGAGATCCGGTGCGGCAGAGGAGTTGTCCCCGGCCGCCATGGTCGGAGACGGTTCGGCAACTGTTTCGTTCTCCCCCGGCAGCATCGCAGCGGCGCCGCTGCAGAGGAGAAGGAGAAGAGCAAGAGCAAGATAGACAGACTTCATCGGAATCACCCGTGAATCGGATACGCCCTGATACGAGAGCCGCATGCTGCTCCGGGCGCATGTGGCGGCGCAAAAAATCGCGGAAGACCGGATCGCCATCACCGTGCGCCGGCCGGGATCCAGGTCTCCGAAAGGGCGCACTATCAGGGATACCGGGGTACGATACAGGATATTTTTCAGGAAAGCATATATAGATGCGTATGCGGCAGCCGTCTCCGGGAGCGGGAGGGAGAGCAGCGGCCGCAGAACCGAAAGACAGCCATTTATCCCGGCGGGTTGCAGAGAATACTATGCCATACCGCTCTCTCCCGGGAGTCTGTATCGTCGTGCTCGTCCTCGCGATCGCTGCTGCCGGCTGCACCGCCGCACCTGCAGAGCCGGACGCTTTCAACCGGACGCTGGATGCGCTCACCCTCGAGGAGAAGATCGGGCAGATGCTGATGGTCGGGTTTCGCGGCTCCACCGTCGACGCCGACTCACAGATCGCCCGCGACATCGCTGCCGGGCGGATCGGCGGGGTGATCCTCTTCGACCGCGATGTGGCGCTCGGCAGCAACGAGCGGAATATCAAAGATCCAGGCCAGGTCCGTGCCCTGACCGCCGAACTCCAGGGCTATGCCGCGACGATCCCGCTCTTCATCGCTGTCGACCAGGAGGGCGGGAAGGTCTGCCGGCTGAAGGAGGCGTACGGCTACCCCCCGACCGTCGCCGCCGCGGTGCTCGGCGGGCAGAACAACGAGACCGCCACCCGGGCGGCGGGCCGGAGCCTTGCAGCGATGGTCCGGGAGAGCGGCTGCAACCTCAACTTCGCTCCCGTCGTCGACCTGAATGTCACGGCCGATTCGCCCGCCATCGGCAAACTCGGCAGGAGCTTTTCGGCTGACCCGGACGTTGTCGCCGCGAACGCCGGCTGGATCATCGATGAGCACCACGCGGAGGGCGTGATGACGGCGATCAAGCACTTCCCGGGCCACGGCAGCGCCCTGGCCGACACCCACGCCGGCTTCACCGACGTCACCGCGACCTGGACCGAGGAGGAGCTGCTGCCCTACCGGACGCTCATCGACCGGAACCTCCCCGACATGGTCATGACCGCCCACGTCTACAACGCAAACCTCGACCCCGACTACCCGGCCACGCTCTCCCACGCGACGGTCACCGGCATCCTCCGCGAACGGCTCGGATATGACGGTGTGGTCGTCACGGACGCAATGGACATGGGCGCCATCCACGACAATTACGATCTTGAAGAGTCGCTGCGCCTCTCGATCAACGCCGGGTGCGACATCTTCCTGTTTGCGAACAACCTCGTCTACGACGAAGCGGTCGCCGAAAAAGCGGTCGGGATCGTGAAAAGCCTTGTCGCAGAGGGGAAGATCTCCGAGGAGCGGATCGACGAGTCATGCACCCGGATCCTCCGGCTGAAGATGCGGCACCTGGACGGGAACTGGACTGCGGCCTGATCCCGCAGTGATGCGGCAGCCGGACGGCTGAAGGTTTTATCGGCAGTTGCTGCAGATCGTCGTCTTCCGCAGCAGCCCGGACGTCGTGACGCACGCCGGGCAGGCCGCCGTCCCGCACGCATCGCATACCAGGGTATGGTCAGAGCCGTAGATCCTGCTGCAGATCGGGCATTCGACCTCGCAGTCGGAACAGAGCGGCAGGGAACAGACCGGGCAGGTCCTGCCCGCATGTTCCCGGCAGAACGTCTTCCCGCACGAACAGCAGATCGCGGCGTGATCGGTGCAGACCCATTTCCCGCAGACGGGGCACCGGCCGATATGCTCGCCGCAGTATGCCCTGCCGCAGACCTCGCAGACGGCGACGGTCTCTTTCCTGACGTTGACGAACCCGAGCTTGAAGTGCTGCGGGCAGTACTGGAGGGTATTCTTCAGGACCGTTCCGGAGTGGGCAAACACTTCTTTTGTGTAGACCGTGCCGCGCGCCTCGAACCGAACCGTCCACCTGGGAATGGAGACGACGTCGCTTGCAGAAAGCTCGATATCGCTCCTCTTCGGGACATACATCCGGCTCTGCGGGTCGTCCATTACGGGGGTATATCCCAGATCCCGAGTGTTTTTTGCCGTGATATACGCAACAGCCGCCTCTTCTGCCGCCTGCAGGCTGATCCCCGGCTTCAGCTCGACGATCTGGTACGTCGCATCGCCTGTCGCGGCGTATTCGGGCACGGGGGAAGCGTTCAGCACTTCAGTGAGGAGTCCGGGACTCCGGGCGCGATCGCCGCCCGGTTCCGAAGCGCCTTCCCCGGTGAGCACCGTGCCGTCGAGCAGGTCGACCACGACGGTGCCGTCGTCGGAGAACCAGGGAGGCCGCCAGGCAGGGCCGTCTTTCCTAGCCCTGAAACGGTACGGCACCCTGGCATAGGGATGGAAGATGAGCCGGGCGGTGCTTACCGTTACCAGATGGCCGTTCTGCAGCGGCAGCGCCGTTACCGCAGGATAGTCGACCCTGACGGGCAGGGTGGACGAGAGCGTCAGCCGGTCGCACGGAGGCGCGGAGGCGATCCGCTGCCGCTCTACGATATCGTCGTGGCCGAGAACTTCGATGTTCCTGCTCTCCGCGAAGTTCCGGGCGTCGGGCGCAACCCCGCCTGCGGCAACGAAGACGCCCCGCCAGCCGGGCCCGAGGTCGTCGATCTTCGCGGCGAGGTCCCGGACTTCGGCGATGCCGACGGCGGAAGGAGGATACATGCACGCGACGGCGACCTGCTCTGCCCCTCTCCGGGCGACGAGAGTGAACCCGGCCGCCGGGTCATCCCGCCCGGGTATTTCGGTCGCGTAGCCCTCAGCCCGGTAGATCGCACCGACGACCGCCGCCGGGTTCTGCCCGGGCCCGCCGGCGTCCGCTACGCACTCGTCGTCGAAGACCGGCGTCCCGCACGCGGGACAGAGCATTGGCATGGATATTCTATACTCTGGCTTCCCGTACACCTGCTTTAAGGTAACGAAACAATCCTGGAGGGCTGAATCGGAAAACTGGCTGTCTCAGCCGTGTAATTTCCTGAACGGAGGAGATTCTCAGGGTGAGGTACGGATACGTGCGGGCATCGGCGCCGGGAGAAGGGTCATGCAGACGGCATATCGTCCGCGAGCATCCCCGCTCCGCAAAAACTACATCTTTCGGCGGCGCAGATCTGCATACACGACTGCAGCATGAACCCGGAGAACTGTCCGGTCGTCCTTGTGCACGGGTGGAAGAGCCACCCCGGCGTCTGGAAACGCTTGGCCGGCCGGCTCGAAGAGCGGGGGATCCCTGCCTGGAGATTCGACCACTCCGGGATGCGGGACGAGTCGGCGCCGGCCGTAGCCGCCGCGCTGCAGGGCTACATCGGCCGGATGCGGGAAGAGAGCAGGTATCCGGGAGCGGTCGACGTCGTCTGCCACTCGATGGGGACGCTCGCCGCCCGCTACCTCTTCGAGCTGGTGGACGGCACGGCACGCGAAGAGCATGTCAGGCACCTGATCGGCATCGGGCCGCCGAACAACGGATCATCGATGGCCGAGCTCTTCAACGACCCCGTCCACGGCCAGGATATCATCCGGCTGCTCGCCGGAACCTTCGTGCCCCGCAGCTACCGGCCGGCGGAGGACGGGATCGTCCAGGACCTCCGCCCCGGCAGCAGCGTTATGGCCGCCCTCCGCGCCGCCGGCCCGCGGGACGACATCCGCTACCGGGTGATCATGAGCGCCAACCGGACGGAGACGACCGGCTTTTTTCCCCTGTTCGACGGGAAGACCTGGGTCTTTACCCCGGATGGGACCTGGCAGACCACGTACGCCGGGGACGGAATCATCCCCCACGCCGACTCGCACCTGCCGGGGGCGGGCTACGATATTCTCCCGCTCGACCCCGGAATGCTGCACGGAGAGCCGGAGACCTACTGCCACCTCCGCCTGCCGGGAAACCCGGAGGTGATCGAGCGGATTCTTGAATACCTCACCGAACCCGCGACCCGGCCTCAGGGAGTGTTCCCGGTGCGCGGGGAGAGGGAGCAGGAGTAACGCGATACGCCAACACTTCGGTCAGGCCATTACCTCGATAGCGTTCCGGTTTCGGCAGTCGTCTCCCGGATCACGACTTCCTTCTGAGCCGGGGTGCCGTACTGTGGCAGTATCATATAGGAAACATCCGGATTCCCGGGTGGTGTTCCTCCCCGGCAACTCTCCGGGACGGTCGTGAGTGCGGGACTGGTTGAGTGGGTACTGGAGAAAACAGTATGACCTCCGGGCCGACCGGGAAAGAATGATATGCGATGCAGGAAGAGGTAAGACCAGGAGAAGACGATGGAGGGAGAGATGCGGCGGCGCCACGTAATCGGGGCCGGTGAGCGAGAGGAGGTCATCGCTGCCATCCGTTCGGTTCTCGCAGGTCTTGACGGCGTCGAGGTAGGATACGTCTTCGGCTCGTTCTGCAGAGGGGAGTTTGCAGACGTGGATGTTGCGGTCCTCGTCGCCGGGGAGCCCTCCCCGTACCAGGCGATGCGGTTTGCGAGGATGATCGAGCGGGAGCTTGAGCGGGCACTCTCCCACCGCTTCGAGGTCGACGCAAAAGTCCTCAACACCGCTCCCATCGCATTCCAGCACGAGGTCGTCAAAAGCGGCAGACCAGTATTCTTCCGTGACCGAGGCAGGCAGATCCGGTACGAGGCCGATCTCCTCTCCCGATACCTCGACTACAGAGACACGCTCGAATGGTTCGACAGAGTCCTGCTGACGAGGGCCTGATATGACGCAGTACGACGGGATTACCAGTCACCTGAGGGAACTTGACGAGGCAGCCGAAGACTGGAAGCGGTACCAGTCAATCTCACTTGCAGATCTGAAGGCTGACCGGGACAAGCAGCATATGGTGCTGCACGCGCTCCTCGTCAGCATCCAGGCATCGATTGACATTGCCAACCATCTGGTCGCGGCCCACAGCGCCCGAAGGCCCGAAACCTACCGGGAGAGTTTCGCAATCCTCTGCGGCGAGGGCCTTATCCAGGAAGACCTCGCCGATCAGCTCTCGGACCTTGCAGGATTCAGGAATGTTCTGGTCCACGTGTACTGGAGGCTGAACCTCGACGAGGTGTATGGAGTGTTGCAGGAAGACCTTCCGACCGTGAACCGGTTCAGAGACCTCGTCCGGGCGATGCTCCGAAACCGCCTCTCTCCAGAGTGACAGGCGGGGGCAATCTTCGATACCGAAAGGCCAATGCCTGTCGGAAATGCGCCGGATGCCCTTTTCGTGATATATTCTGCAGGCGTTCTTCGTTCTCCGGGAACCTCCCTGCGGCCTCTGCTGCGCCGACTGCATCCCGTCCCGCCGGGAGTTCTTCGAGTGTTTGCGGAGCTGGGACGCCGTGCTGAATGCGGCGACGGTGCCGGCGCCGCTTCTCTCGGTCCACCCGGACCTGGCCGGGCACCGGCAGGCGCATTCCCGCTGCGGCTGATGCCCCGTGCCGCACGGTGCTTATTTATACCAAAACCGCCTCCCAAGCTCCAATGGGAGAACGATCTGCAGAGGAAGGCGCGATGCCATGCCGGAGATGACCGGGGCCGCATACGATCAGGCAGAACCGGCCGCATGCCCGAGCGGCGGGGCGGACCCGAAACTGCGGGAGATCATCTTCATCGCACTTGTCGCCGTCGCGTTTACTGCCGGGTACATCGTTCTCTACGGAATTTTGATCAACGCCATCTGGTTCGACAACGACCATGCAGGGGCCAACCGCTGGCTGATCCCGGTTGGAGCGCTCTTCTTTTCGCTGCTCGTCGGCCTCTCCCGGAAGTACCTGCATGCGCCGACGGTGATGGAAGGCGGGTTCATCGATTCGATGAAGGGCGGCGGGCAAAAGACCGACTACCGGACATTTCCCGGCGCACTCCTCTCCTCGCTCTTCTCGCTCCTCTCCGGGGTGAGCGTCGGCCCGGAGGGAGGAATCGTCATCCTCGTCGGCGACATCACCGCCTACGTGCAGAAGAGGCTCAAGATCGCACACGAATCCGCCGACGCCTCGTTCGGGGTCAACATCGCCGCCCTCGCCTCGGCGTTCAACGGCATCGTCGGCAACCCGCTCTTTACCGGGATCTTCGCGACGGAGTTCCAGGTGGGCGGCAACAGAAACGCCCTGAAGTTCCTGACCTGGAACCTGCTCGCAGGCACCATCGGCTACCTCTTCTACCTGTCCCTCGGCCTGCCGGCGTTCGCCCGGAGCATCCCGTTCGCCCCGATCGGCGAACTGCATCCTGTATACGTTGTATATGCGGTCCTCCTCGGCCTTGTCGGATCGCTGCTCGCGGTCTTCACCGGTCTTTCCATGCAGGGGATCGCGAAGATCATGGAGAGGATTTTCAGGGGCCGCATCATCCTGCCTCTCCTTGCAGCGGGCGCCGTCACCGCACTTGTCGGCTCCTTCGTCCCGAACCTCCTCTTTTCGGGCGAGAAGCAGATCCACGCAATCATCGCCGACCCGGCGGCGTTCGGGGCTGCGATGCTCATTGCCATGGCGATCGCAAAGATCCTCCTGCTCGCGCTCGCGTTCCAGAGCGGGTTCATCGGCGGCCCCCTCTTCCCCATCCTCTTTTCCTCCACCATGATCGGGCTTGCCCTCAACCTGCTCTTTCCCTTCCTGCCGGTCTCGATCGCCGTCCTCTGTATCGAGGCATCAGTCTTCGCCCTTGCCCTGGGTGCACCGCTGACGGCCATTCTCCTGGTCGCGGCCGTGGGCACGGCCGATATCACCATGCTCCTGCTCCTGACCATATCAGCCGTGACGGCGATGATCCTGGGCGAGGGGATCCGGCGGAGGCGGACGGCGCTTGCGGGGTGACGGGCGGGCTGAAGCACCGAAAAATGCCGGGATCGTGGGAGAGAAACTCCGGCAGTTGCTTTTGCACGCTCACTGACTGCAGGTCGCCTCCGGGATCGGGACTTTCGCGGCGGGAACCCACGTATCACCCGCGTCCTCTCTGGCGAGCAGTTTCGCAGGTGAGGGTTTCGTCATCGGGACGATCCCCGGTCGTTACGCCGCAGGAACCGCCAGCGCCCGGGCGATGCCGTCCGCCCACGCCGCAATATCGTCCCAGTCCCGAAAGTCCCCTTCAGGAAGGAGGTCGCGGCCGGCGGGAAGTTTTCGGATCATCCGGTGCCCGAACCCGAGCTGTGCCGGGTCGAGCGCCCCGAAGAAGACGCGGGTGTCCCGGGGGCGGACCGCCTCACGGAGCTCGCCGATCTCCTCGGGCTGGAGCTCGGGATCGTCGAGCGATTCTGTCCCGGCCGGAAGGTGTAGCGGCCCGCTCGAAAAAAGCCAGACCGGCCGGTCCGCGAGAACGGCACGGTTCTGCCGCACAAACTCCGTTGCCTCCCGCAGCCAGTGCCCCATATAGACGCCGCTCCCTACCACGACGGCGTCGTAGTCTCTAGCCCGCGGCGCCGCACCGACGCTTGCGGCCTCCGCTTCCATCCCCTGGTGCCGGAGTTTTTCGGCGATGAACTCTGCAATCTCCCGGGTCGACCCGTACTTGCTTGCATAGACGACGAGTGTCTTCATCTGGATCCTCCCCTCTCTCGTGGGTAGAAGAGTGATTGATCCCCCCCGGGTCATAAGGGTAATGGATGCCGGTTCCGGCGCATCCCGGTGAGGGATGGGGCAAAGGTGACGTGGCGGTGATTCCGCACGGGATATTTCACACTCCTTTTCCCCTCCGGGCTGCATCTCTCCGCCGGGAGAGATCGGCGATGAGGGGAACTGCATCCGTTGCACGGACAGGGGAGCTTTTAACCGGGACTGCTACCGCCCATCTCCCTGGCAAACTTCCTGGCGGCATCGATATCGGCGCTGTCCGGGTGGCCGTGGCTGAAGAGCAGGGCCACCTGACCTTTGCAGAAATACCTCCCGATAACGTCGGCACCCTTCTCTTTCACGGCCGCCTCCATGACCGTTACCGTTGCGACCCCTTCGGGAGAGATGATGCCGGGGAGGTCGGGCGGTCTTGCGCCGCTCTTGCCCCCGTCTTCTGGTATTTCCGGCGGAACAGCACCCGGGATCCACGTTGCAGCCCTCCAGCACAATCGGTCAGGGAGTCTCCAAATACGATCCTCCGTTCGATACAGGGCTCTTAACACCGTTCAATGCTTGCGGAGCAGCGGTGACCGATCGCCGAAAGCGGCGATCGCATCCGAAAAAAGAAGCGTATCTCTCACCACACGTATCTCCCGCACCAGGTGATCTCGCGGTTGAAGAGGTCGAGCACCTGCCCGGGTTCGCCCGGGAAGTGGCCGGCCCGCGGGTAGACGACCCGCTCGACCGGGACGCCCCGTTTCCAGAGGGCGTCGTAGAACTCCTGCGCCTGGTCGAGCGGCACGCGGATAGCCTCCTCGCCGTGCAGGATGAGGGTCCGGGTGGTGGCGTTCTGCACGTAATATACAGGAGAACGGCCGACGGAGAGGGGGGTGTTCCCCTTCAAACCCGCTCCGCATGCACGAGCCTTACGTGTCGACGGCAATCAGGTCGACGCTGAAATATACGGCACTGAACAGGTCAATATCATACGCCGCCGTATCCGAGACGACCGCCGGACGCTGCATGACCACCCTCGTGGCGACGGCATCGTCCGGAAGAGCCGGATCCATCGGCACATCGACCCGCTTCTGGATGACGAAGCGGGCGGGATCGAGGTTATGGCCGTAGTACTCCTGCAGCTGTGCCCGCTTCTCGTCGGGGATGGCGAACCATTCCCCGGCCTCGGCCAGCGTCAGATCGGTTGGTACCCATCCGTAGCCAGGCACGAAATACTGCGCCCAGAAATGGCAGCTCGGCGTCTCCGTTACCAGCATCTGGTACCCGCCGATGGCGCGTGCGGGAATCCCGACCGCCCGGCAGAGTGCAGCGAAGAGCATGCTCTGCGTGCCGCAGTCGCCGTGACCGGTCTCGAACATGTAGGTGGACTCCGCCACATGCGGTTCGCGGACGTCGAGCGAGACATGCGGTACGTGGCTGTAGGTATAGGTCGATAGTACGTAGGCGTAGATCCTCTGCGCCATGCGGTACGGGTTCGTCTCGTTTCCGACGATCTCGCGTGCCTTCGCCCGGATCGCGTCCGTGATCTCGATGTTCCGTTCGGATGCCGTATACAGCAGGTATTCGGGATCGCTCGTATTGTACTCGCCGACCGCTGCCGGGTCGACGGTGAAGTACTGCTCGTAGGAGGTAAAGCCGATATCGGCGGTGAGCACCAGGTCGCCGCCGACCTTCCCGCCCGGGATCTCATAATAGACGTAGCCGACATCACCGGTGGTGAACGGCCCCTTCACGATGTATTCCGGATACGAAAGGCTCGTGACGGTGACGTTTTGCTGCGACCCGGTCTCGACCGGAAGCGGGAACCAGATCCGTATGATCCCGGTCGACGGGAGGTATTCGTGCGGGATCGCAAGGGTCTCGGTACCCTGGTAGCGCACCGGGCTTCCGTAAGGCCCGGTCTCCGACCGGTTCCCGGAAAGCGCCCATCTGCCGACGACATCCATGTCGACCGACGTGCCTTCAACCTCCCGCCTCAGCCCGGGATGTGCGGAGAGGTAGTTCTGGACAGCGTCGTAGTACAGGGTCTCGTTCTCAGAAACGATCGTCTGGACGCCGGTCTCCAGCCAGTCCCTGATTGCCTGCTCCGCCAGGTCGGGAAATGCCTCCCGCATGGCCGCTGCCGCAGCAGACCGGTTCAGCGAGTACTCCACGTAAGTCCTGAACGCCCGGAACATGGCGTCGCGGGCTTTCTTTGCCCCCTCGGCATCGCCGGCGGCTGCGTAGAGGGCGGAGGCTTCGGAGAAGGTCTTCTCGGCGATGCGGTAGTTGCCGGCCGCATATTCGTCCAGGCCGCGGGCGTATGCCTGATCGGCCGGCGAAGCCGCGGCTGTGGCGGACGGTGTCCCGGTGCATCCCGCCGTGAGGGTGAGGAGAAGAGCGGATACGACCAGAAGGGTGATACTTGACGAGTATCGCATAAAATAAAGAAAATATAGTCGAGATGGATTAACCTTCCTTTTTGAAATCCCCGCGGGCGCAGAGGAGCCGGGAGAATTTCCAAGTACGATCCGGCTGCGGAAACGGAGTGCATACAAACCGACGAAGGGTAGCATACCCGGCACCGGACTATTCCCGTATCTGCAACTTCGCGAAGACCGCTTTTCTGACGGCAAGGAACAGGATCTCACCGATCGGCCGTATCCGGGGAGTCGGCGATCCGGAACGTGACCTCTGCAAAGGTGTCGTCGACAGCGGGTGCGTTGAAGGCATCCTTCAGCGCAGCCTCCGCATCGGACGGGGTCAGACCCTCCAGGCTGACCGGCGCCCTGCCGGGCTCGCTGATGGAACCCGGGGGCACGAAGCGGACACTCTGCTCGCTGTCCATCATCGGGTGCTGGATGACGGCGTCATACCGACCGGGAGCCAGACGGGCGGTCTCGGGCGGGCTGAGGGTGTAGGCAAAGGTGCCGTTCGCCGCGACGCCCGCAGGATCGCTGAAGACGCGGAGGTTCTGCCCGAATATCCAGACATAGACGTTCCCCGGGTTTCCCGAGGCGTTGCCGGAGATGACGAGCGGATCGCCCGGGGCGACCGACGCGGTCACCGTCGGCATCGCAAAGATGACGCCCACCACGGCGTGCTGCGCACGGTTTGCGGCATCCCGGGGTTCCGGCGTGGCATGAACTGCATAGATGCCGGGATCGATCACCGCGTGGAGTGCGGCGGTGTCCCACCGGTACTCCCAGGTATCGTTGGCCTCGACGAAGACCCTGGTGAAGGTCGTTGCATTGCCGTCCGTCACTGGACAGCCCATATCGAGCCGTTCACCGTTCCCGAGGTTCGGCCCGGTCAGGAAGAGATACAGGGCAGTGCCGCCGTCGCATGTCCCGTTGAGCACGATTTCGTCACCGAGAGCATAGGTGCCGGAACCCGAGACGTTCACCGTGATGGTGATCCGGGCGGGGTCGAGGACCTCGAACCTGACGGTGTTCGAGTCATACTCCTTGCCCGCAAGGCCGGTTCCGTCCGTCCAGACCGCCCGGGCGGTGTAGGTGCCCGGTTCGGCACCGGCAAGGTCGATGCCGGGGATAAAGAGCATCGACGCACGGACGGGAACCGACGAGAGGTTGCGGCCGCCGAAGGAGGTCACCGTTGTGCCGTTCGGCAGGGTGGTCTCGATGGCCACCGAGGCAGACGGCGGCCCGCCGTGGAGTCCGTTCAGGTTATTCTCGAGCCTGAATGCAAGCGGACGGTCGCGGGTAACGGAGATGCCGTCCACGGAGTTTGCGGTATCGTTCAGGACGATGTCAAGGGTCACGGACGGAACGTCGACAACGACGAACGGGCTGCCGGGAACCGGGCCGGCCGCATCCTGCGCCGCATAGGTGCCGGTGACCGTGCCGACGTCCGCCGCACGGAGGCCGAAGTTGTCCGGGTCCGTCACAGTGATGCTGTTGTCGGGGTGGACGAGGCGGGCGACCGCCGGGTCAAGCCCGGTCAGATCGAGGCTCTCCTCACCGACGTAGATGGTATCGCCGCTCTGAATGCCCTTCAGCCCGACCCGCGCTGCAGCGGGGGCACAGAGAAGACCCACTATGACCAGGAGAATAGAGCCGACGATGAGCGACGTTCGATACGATCCCATGGACATCCACCACTCTCGAGAGAACCTGACCGGGGAAGAGCGGGAGGCACCGCCTGCGTGCCGCGGCAGGAGTAGCATGATTACATCGGGATATCCTATTAATGCGTTCCGAAGTTCCTGCCGTGTTGACTAACTCCGGTCACTCGACCACAAAAGTGAAGGTGACGGCCGCCCCTGCTGCCCCTCCATGGCTCAGAACGAACGCTGGGGACGACCGTGCCCTGACACTCGCGACTGGAGTATATAATGAGCGGCTGGTTCGGCGGGGTGAACTCTCCATCGCGCTTGACTTCATCGGTCGGTGGGACGACCTGCTTGCGGAGATGAATGCCGGGAAGCGCGGCCGTCCGTATCAGTATCCGGAACCGTTCATCGCATGGATGGCCTGCATCCACACCTTTCTCCTGATGCCCTACCGCCGGATCCAGCAGATAGACCTTCCCTGAAGGTCACTCCCGAGCTCCTTGCCGAGGACGTGATCATTGCCGTTGACAGCACCGGGATTACCGTCACGAACCGGGGTGAGTGGATGCGGGAGAAGTGGAAGGTCAGGCGCCCACATCGCACTCGCCCGCAGCAATCCGGACGGCACAACGACGCCGCTCACAATGCCGAATCATCCGAAACTCAAAGGTTCTACCCTGCGAACCATCTGTACGCAGGCGGGAATTGCGTGCGAAGAGTTCCTGCGGATCTATGAGCAATTGTAAAGAGCAGATCTATCATCGGCGGCCGAGATGGTAACGGTGCGCGATGCGACCAGGCTACGCCGCCTCTTCCCGGATCATCGCCTCTGCCGCGACAGAAATATACTTCACCGCTTCTCCGATGGTGATGAGCCTCGGCACGGCGGCATCGAGGCGCATGTGATCGCCGACAAACTCCTCAAACTCGGCTGACGGTATCCGGACCCATACCCGGCTATCAATTCTTTCGATACTGTCGAAAGAATTCTCTTCCCGTATGGCGCTCGTTCTTTCTTGAGAACGTCCCTGCCGATTCGGTCGCCGATATGCCAGTACAGCAGGCCGACGTGCATGCTCGAGCCGCTCATGCCGGAGGGCATACTCCGGAGAAACGGTACATGCGAAAGAGCACGAGAAAACGGTAGTGATCCTGACTGCAGCATGGCGGAACGTGACCGGAGGAGATCTCGCCGGACAGTTCACGGCACGTGAGCCGGCACGAGGAGGTGTCGTGCTCTGCATCATGAACGGCCATAGCCTCTATCACGATCTCGAGGGGCGACGCACGAAGATCGGCGAGGAGCAGTGAGCGTGACGGTATCGTGTACCATGGCATCGTTGAACGCAGCCGGATCCGTCTGCAGCGATTCCTGCAGTTCTTCTTCCGTCAGGTTCGCGGCCGCTCCCCGGCCCATCGCCACTCCTCCTCGAGGAGAGCACGCCCGGTCTCGCGGTCGACGAACTCCCTCATCGTGGTTCGTACTCATCTAGATGAGTATCAAGGGCTTCGCTCCCGGGCGGGAGGAATGGTGCTGAATTGCGTCCGGCCGTTCGATCGGAAGAGAGGATGGCGGATGGTATGATGGCCGGAACGAATGCACCCCGGTAATTGCGGGTGGGGAGTCTCAGGTGAATGGGTACGATACAGAATTGGTTCAGTAACGTTTATATATCAGCAATCCGGGCTGAATCCTTCGAGAAAACGACCCTCACAGAAGCCCTCAGATGGACGATCTCGGGGCGGGCCATACCCAACATCGTCCGGGAATTACTCGCCCTCATATCGCCGCGATTGCCCTCTGATCCTGCCGTTTTTCGGGAATCGGAGTGATATGCTGCGGTAACTTTTCGTGAAGGGATTTGGGATCGGGGGCTTTCGGTAAAATCGGAAACCGGCGGGGATTTGGGGTTATTTTGGAGCGATAGGAGGGGAGGTTCCAGATCATCCTCTTGGTAGGCGATGGGAATGCAAAAACAGCATGCTGCTAAGGAGCGTCCCTGACTGAGGTCGGATTCTAGTCTTCTCCAACCTCTGTTCATACAATGAACCTCCGTAGGGTTCTAGAACCGAGGTGGGACGTCATCCTACATTAAGGTAGTGTTCCCCAGTCAGGGCATGCAGCCGGCCGGGTAACGTTACCCGGGCATTTTTCTTTATGGGTAACGGTATTGGGTGTCTTTCGGCTGCTAACGTTACCGGATGAGATACCCATCCGGCTGTGGGGGAAAACCCTACCGGACAGACGCCGGTGATAATCCAGTTTATCGACCGAGTTTCTCCAGAATCTCCCATTTCAACTCCCGTGCGCCGGGAAAATCCCTGCAGAACGTGAGGGCTATCTCGACCCTGGCGAGGGCATCCTCCAGCACCTCAAGTGCAGCGGCGTACTTCAGAGACAAGGTGTTGCCGGCCTGTCCTCATCGTCTCGTGTTGATATTTCTCAACGCAGCTTCCCGGTTGTCTTTTGCGAGAGGGTGATACGGGTCAATTTCGAGTGTCCGGTCAAAGCAGGTAAGGGCCTCTTTGTAGCGGTTGAGATTGGTGAGCGCAATCCCTTTGCTAAACCATGCGACTGCGTTGTTCGGTTCGATCTTGAGTGCTCGGGCGTAGCAGTCGATCGCCTCTTTGTAACGGTCGAGGTTGTCGAGCATAAAACCGCGCCAGATCCATGCTTCTCCATTCTTCGGGTCATTTTCGAGCGCCTGCTCAAAGCACTGTATCGCCTCGTCGTAGCGCTTGAGCTTTCCGAGCGTGACACCTTTATCAAACCATGCAGCAGCATATCTCGGGTCGACCTCGAGCGCCTTGTCATAGCACTCGAGCGCCGCTGTATAACGACCCTGCTTACTGCTATCAGAACCTTTCGTATTCCACTCCACAGCAGTATGAAATTCAGCAAGGGGGGATCTCCATGGGAAAATTGGGGTTAATCTCACGTGCCCGGTTAAAGCAGGTGAGCGCCTCGCTGCGGCACCCGAGGTTGTAGAGCGCGTTGCCTTTCCAGTACCATGCTCCATCATTGTCCGGCTCGATCTGGAGCACCCGATCATAGCACTCGACTGCTTGAGCATAGCGTTTCAGGTATCCAAGCGCTCCGCCTTTCCAGTACCATGCTTCTGCAAATTTTGGCATGAACCGGGTTGCCTGGTCATAGCAGGTGGCCGCTTTATCATACCAACCACCGTTGTAGAACAGGTCGCCCTTACTGTACCATGCGTATGCATAGCTTGGATCGATCTCAAGTGCACGGTCGTAACACTTGAGCACCTCGGGATTGGGTCGTTCGAGAACGTAGAATTCCCTGCCGACGCTGTGCCATAAGTACGGGTCATTCGGGTTGATCTGGAGCACCCGGTTATAGCACTGGCTCTGCTCGTCGTCGAGTTCTTGCAGCAACTGTTCATCGTCCCAGTCAAATTCGTCATAGTCAAGGAGATGAACAATTTTAGTCGCAGTGCCTTTCCAGTACCATGCGTATGCATCATTCGAATTTACCTGAACTGCCTGGTCGATGCGTTCGAACACCCCACTGTCGCAGTCGAGGCATTCGATCGCCTCATCGGACCGGGCAAGTGCTTCGAGCAGCACGCATTTGCCAATGCGGGCGTATGCATTTTTCGGGTCAATAATGAGTGCCCTTTCGTAGCACTCGAACGCCTCGTCATAGCAGTCCAGATGGTGAAGATCAGAGCCCTCGCTACACCACTCCACAGCAGTTTTTCCCTCAATTGTTCTCGGCATGTATTACGTTCCTCCGTTGCGTTTTCTGAAACGCTGGATACCGGCCGTGATATCTGAAACTGCTCATGGATGTGCTGTACGATAGACCGATATCCTCGTATTGTTATTCGGTTGCTATAAGTGTGATGATTTTACTCTGAGTGATATCACAACAGTATAACAAAAAAAGAGATTTTTCGGAAAATTACAAAGATCTTGCGGTTTGATTATTCTACCTGGGGTGGAATTTACTGCGAAAGGTGGATTTAACCTCGAATTTAGGATTTTTTCTGATTTAGAGCTTATAAAATAGTCAAATGATTTTGATGTCCTTCCTTTCAGCGTCTTCTTGAGAAACATTTAATTAGAATTCTGAAAAATCCATTTTTATGATAAAATGTCCCTTCCATATGGTCGACATATTCTGGAACTATCCAAAGATAAAAGAAATGGAGTCAATTGCAATTACATTCAATGTAATCAAAGATGTTCCAGAAGGTTCACGCTTTTACCTTGCACTTCTGGGTGGTAGACTCGGAGATATTGATTTTTATTGTGGAATACAATCAGATGTCAGCAATCCTAATGTTGGTTCACAAGGGAAAGGTCTGATTTTTTCACGTTGGCACTCCACAAACCCAGCTGATATCAGAAGAACAGAATTTTCTTGGTGGGAAACTGCTACATATGAGGGTGATTTTATAAGTACCCGCCGGAAATTCAAATGGAATAGAGGAAAATACACATTGAAACTTATAAAACTGGATACAGAACATTTTATGAATAATAAGGGGACATGGATTGGTTTATTTCTTTTTGATCACCAAAACGTTGAAGAATATTATTCTGGAGCACTCCGTTTTGAAAACAAAGGTCTGCATATTGACGCTAGCATATATTCTTTTTTCGAATTTTTTGGTCGTGATGATTTTGAATTGTCCAAAATGCCAGGGGGAAATATACAATTATTTCCACCAGTAATTAACGGCCGTATATTACCCGATACTGCTTATGCTAGCTTTCCGCAGGATAGAGAATCCTATGGACAGGATAACGGAAATTCGTATTGTAATATCTCTTATAATAGTCAAGTTCTTGATGTAATATTCGGTAAATCAGTTCAAAGAGCTGCACCGGTTTACGGTAGATTTTATCCCTAGTGCTCTTTGTTCCCCATTATTATAACAACTGCAGTATTATTATGAATCAAATATAATTATCATAGGGAAGAGCGAATATGCCGTTTCTCTTTCAGAAGAACAAAAATCATTCCTTGAATCTATCATCCACCGCGGTAAATCCGCCGCGGCCACAATCCGGCATGCCTACATCCTGCTCCATGCCGACAAATCGGATAACGAGGTTGCTGACCTCGTCCGATGTCACCCCCGGTCTGTGTTCAACGTCCGGAAAGCGTTCGTCACCCAGGGCCTCGAGGCAGCGCTCCATCGGAAGCTCCGTGACGATCCTCCCGCCCTCGAAAGTTTGATGGCAACGGAGAGGCTCACCTGATCCAGATTGCCTGTAGTCAGCCCCCCCGGAAGGCTGTTCCCGGTGGATGTTACAGTTACTTGCCGATCGCCTCGTAGAACTGAAGATTGTCGATACGATCTCGCTCGATACCGTCGAACAGACGTTAAAAAACGTGATCCAGCCACATGCCAAAAAGCAGTGTGTTATTCCCCCCGACGAAAATGGGAACTTTGTCGCCGCGATGGAAGACGTGCTAGAGGTCTATCAGCAGCCCATTGACCCGACTCATCCTGTCATCTGCATGGATGAACAGCTGATACAATTACATGGCGAGGTGCGGGAGGCGATCCCGGCACAATCGGGCGCGGAACACCATAATCTGAATTAGAAATGTTTATGCAAACTTACATGCTAGAGAGCATTTAACTGCACATCAGCAACGCCCTCATGAGGTTTTAAGAATCATTGATTGTGCTCCAGACGAACGTGATAACATGACCAATACAGCAAGAGAATTAGATATACTTCGACAAAATCTGCTTGATTTAACACTGAAAAATAAGTTGCTGAACTATCGTCCATCGAAACGGAGAACTGTTGAAGTTATTGACGAAAGCCCCCGGGAGATCTATGACATCCTGGTGCTGCAGGAAAAATCAATGCGTTTTTCACCGGCAAGAGTGATCGAGGACGCCCGAGAAACCCTTGACGGAGCTTATGAACGACCATCCACGATCTGGAAAGAGCCCGACGACAGCAGCGAGTTCCCGGAGCACTTCTTTGATATCAATCTCAACACGCCATATGTCTATGAAAACCTGATGGACCGCCTTTTTTACGCATTCAATCAATCACGTTCGGTCTTTGAAGAGCAGGGGTATTCGGTTCTGTATATCGCGCTCGGGTTCCTCGCGTGGAAAGAGCCGCGAGACCCCAAAAGGATCATCAAAGCGCCCCTCATCCTCATACCCGTTGAACTGACACGGGTGGGAAAGAAGAGGGCATTTTCACTTGCATGGACGGGCGAGGATATCACCACATCGCTTACGTTGCAGGCAAAACTTGGTGAAATGGGGATCGAGCTTCCGGAGTTTGAGATGCCGGAAGAGAAGGCGGGGATCGACGACTATTTCGCAGCGGTAAAACTGGCAGTCGCGGACCAGAAAGACTGGAACCTACTCACCGAGACTGTGCTGGATTTCTTTAACTTCAGAAAATTCGTGATGTACAAAGACCTCGATCCCGCCACCTGGCCGGACGACCAGCCGCCTGCCGATCATCTCCTTGTGAAGGCCATCTTCGAACCGCAGCCGTCGGATCCGGATGACCCTGTGATCTCCGAAGACGAGGTCGATACGAAAGTCGACATCGAAAACTCATTCATCGTTTTAGACGCGGATTCATCCCAGATTGCAGCGATAGAGTGCGTCAAAGCAGGGAAGAACCTGGTTGTCCAGGGGCCTCCCGGCACCGGGAAATCACAGACCATTGCGAATGTTATCGCCGAGCTCCTGGCAATGGGCAGATCGATTCTGTTTGTGAGCGAGAAGATGGCCGCGCTCGACGTCGTGAAGAGCCGCCTTGACGCCGTCGGGCTGGGCACGTTCTGTATCGAACTCCACAGCCACAAGGCAAAGAAGAAAGAGGTCCTGAACGAACTCCAGAGGACAATCTGTTCACCGGTGCCACGTTCCATTGATCTCGCTCACGAGATCCGGGAACTCGAGGCCCTCAAAGATCAACTGAACGAATACGTAACGGTTCTACACACGCCCTTCGGCGAGCGAAACCAGACCCCGTTCCAGCTCTTCTCCCTGAAGGCAAAGGCCGATCAGTACTTCCAGCAGCATGGGCGCAAAATGGAGATCGTCCCGTTTCCGGATGCTGAATGGTGTTCGACCGACCAGTGGTCGGAGGCACTCAGCACCCTTGAAAAAATACAGGAGATACTGCCGCTGCTGTCCACCGTGAAGGGTAATCCCTGGAACGGTTGCAGCCCGGGGCGAATCCTCCCTCCCGACCGTGAGGTAATCGAGAGTGTTTTGCGTGAAACAATCGAGAAATACGACCGATGCATGGAAACTGCGGCGGCTCTCTTTGAGGAGAGTGGAATCGCTCCCCCGGCAAGCGGGAACGATATCGCTGCTGTCCGGAACATCGCCGATCACCTTATCGATCCGCCAGCGGTCACCGAAGAGATGCTGCGAGCCGAGATATGGGATTTAGAGGTCTCATCGGCAGACGAACTCATCGGAAAGATCGAGAAGTACCAGTCGCTACGGGAGACAAACTCAGGCATTTTCAGGGATTCTCTCTATGGCGCCGATGTGGATCGCTTCATCACCGAGCACGACACGCTCCTGAAAAAGGCCCGCACCGAATTCCTTCCGGCATACGGTGGTATGCCTCTCCCGGAGGGCTTCACGGTATTCCACCAGCACCTTGGCTCTCTGATGAAAGAGAACGAGCTGAAAGATGCGATCACTGCATTCGATCAGCCCGGATACGCTCTCTTCGGGCAGCGCTGGAGCGGCACCGGGAGCGATCCGGACTTCTTGGAGGAACTCTTCACCCTTGCGCTTCTCTTTCAGGAATGGCATAAGAACGGCAGATTGCCGAAACATTCGGTTGCTATTCTTGAAACCGGGATCCCTGCGCCGGTTCTGAAGGGTGCGTACCAGGCCGGGCAGGGTGATAGTATCCGCGAGGTTCTCCGGCTGCTGCGGGAGTATCAGAGCCTCAAGGCGGCCATCGACTCGACATTTCTCCCGGAGATCACGACTGCAGATATCGAAGTCCTGCACGCGGATTTCGACGCCCTTTCACGGAAGTTTTACCGATCGATTCTGCCGGGCTATCGAAGGCTGAAGGGCGAGATCTGTGCATACTACCGATCTCCTCCTGGGGAGGACGCCCGGCTGCTCCATGACCTCTCCCGGGTTCGGAAGTACCGCGAGATCTCCAAAACCCTTCAGGAGGCAGATAAAGACTGCCGGGCGTTTTTCGGAAGTCTGTGGAACGGCACCTCGTCAGATCCGGCGGTGCTGGAGGACACGATCGAACTTGCCAGGTTGTTCTCGGAGCAGATCCACGACGGCCCGCTCGGCGATCGCTCGTGCCGGATTCTTGAACCCGGTATCTCCTCTGCAGTGCTGTTAAACCCGGAATTTGCATCTCACTATACTGAAGTGCGGGCAGCGATTGAATCGCTCCGGGAGTACCAGGCCATCCGCCGGAGCCTCAGGGACATCTTCGCGGAGCCATACGACGAGACCGACTATGACACATACTTCAATGCGTTCTCTCTTTTCAAGCAGAAGATCCATAACGAAATCGGGCCGCAGTATCTACTCGATGTCATTCCGGACGTCGACACCGTGCTCGGCCATCTCCGGAGTGTTGCAGAGGCGAATCAGCTGGCTGCTGCAGTTGCTGCGGATCAGGCCGGCCCGGAGCTCTTCGGGGTTCACTGGAAGGGCGTTGCATCCGATCCCGTGCTGCTCGCCACCTACCGCGACTGGATTCTGACATTCAGGGAGCTGCTCGCTACCGGACGCATCAACGAGACCACGATAGCGATTCTCTGCGATGGCGGCTACGCAGACGATCTGGTGCACCGGGTGCAGGAGCTCGAACGAGCCGATGCGATCTTCCGCGATTCGTTTATCAGGCTCACAGATCGGCTGAATGCGGATCTTGGGGCGATATTCGGCAGCGAGCTCGGATCCATCGAGTACCGGGCGATCGGCGATCGGCTGGACGTCTGGAAGGCGGCGATGCCGACACTCGTGTACTGGAGCGAGTATCTCCATCACCGCAGCAGAGCGCTCCGGACGGTTGCAGGACCGTTCATCAAACCTATCGAGGATGAAGCGATCGACTGGCGCGATATTCTACCGACGTTCGAAGGGACCTACGCTGACGGGATGCTGAAAGCAGTCTTTGAAGAGGAACCAATCCTCGCCGAATGTATGAAGGAACTTCAGGACCAGAGAGTCGGACGGTTCAGGGAGCTTGACAGGCGATTCATTGATCTGAATAAGAAACGCCTCTACACGAGAGCGCACGCATGCATGCCCCGGATTCCCGCCGGAGCGTCACGGAACTCTGAAGCAGGCATTTTACTCGGGGAATTCAACAAGAAGCGCAACATCATGCCCATCCGGAAGTTGATGTCCCGGGCAGGCCGGTTGATACAGGCGATCAAACCCTGCTTTATGATGAGCCCGATCTCCATTGCCCAGTTTTTAGATTCGAGGACCGCCGATTTTGACGTGATCCTATTCGACGAGGCGAGCCAGGTGCGGCCCGAAGACGCACTGGGCGCCCTGCTGCGCGGAAAGCAGCTCGTAGTGATGGGGGACACCCGCCAGCTGCCTCCCACCCGGTTCTTCGACACGATAGGCGAGACCTCCGATGAAGAGGATCTCGACGAGATCGCCGTGGCAAGCGATATGGAGAGCATCCTCAATCTCTGCCGGCAGAGTTTCATGACCCGGACACTCCGGTGGCATTACCGGTCACGCCACGAATCGCTCATCGCGGTCTCGAACCGGCTGTTCTACGACAACCAGCTGTACGTCTACCCCTCACCGAACTGCGACGCCGAGACGCACGGGCTGAAATTCGTCCATCTCCCGGATACCGTCTATGATCGCGGGCGAAGCGGGGTGAACCGGGAGGAGGCACGCCACATCGCAGCGATGGTCATTGAGCATTTCCAGAGATGCCCGGAGAAGACGCTCGGCGTCGGAACACTCAACGTACGGCAGCAGGAAGCGGTGCTGGAAGAGATTGAGGTGCTGGTGAGCCAGCACCCCTTCATCGAGCAGCGGTTCAGGAGTGAAAAAGGCGAGAACCTTTTCGTCAAGAATATCGAGACGATCCAGGGCGACGAGCGCGACGTCATCATTGTAAGTGTTGGCTTTGGATTCGACGAGAACCACAAGCTCTCCCACAATTTCGGCCCCATCAACCAGGAGGGTGGGGAGAGGAGGCTGAACGTTCTCATGACCCGTGCACGGGAGAAGTGCGTGATTGTCTCCAATTTCACCGCGCGGGATCTGGCGGTAGGCGCAACCTCAGCGTTTGGGCTGCGGGCGCTGAAGGCGTTCCTTGAGTATGCGGAGACCGGCAGTCTCGAGACCCGGGACCTTCCCGGCGGTGAGAGCGATTCGCCCTTCGAGGATGCGGTGTACGAGTTCCTCCGCGACAGCGGTTACGATGTACAGAAACAGGTGGGATGTGCGGGCTACCGGATCGATCTTGCGGTGGCGGACCCGGACCGCCCGGGCCGTTATCTGCTGGGAATTGAATGCGATGGCGCACAGTACCATGCGTCGAAGGTGGCCCGCGACCGTGACCGGCTGCGGCAGGAGGTTCTGGAAGGACTTGGCTGGACGATCTACCGGATCTGGTCGACGGACTGGTACAGGCACACGCCTGAAGCCAGGGCGTCTCTCATCGGCGCAGTCGAGGCAGCACGATGCCGGGTGGAGCCGGAGCCCGAGAGCGATCCGTTCCCCGACGTTCTCGATGCCGAGGAACTGGCCTCGGACCTTCCGGAGTCTGAATCGTTGCTGCTTCCGGGCTCGATCGACGATGACATTCCCGAGTATGAGAAATGCCCCCTGGTCGACCTCCTTGCCCTGGACGATCTGATGGAGATCGACGATGAGACAAAAATCCAGGCGATCATGAGGCTGGTCGAGGTTGAGGGGCCGATCCATAAAGAGGCCGTGATCCAGCGTTTCCGAACCGAGTGCGATATGAAACGGGTGACCCCCCGTATCCGCGAGCATATCGATCATCTCATCTCGTGTGCGGAATACGATCAGAAGATTCATGCAAAGGGCGATTTCCTCTGGCCGAACGGGGATAGGGAATGCAGGTCCGTGCTGAGAAAACGCAACGGCGATTCCGCACCGAACATCGCCTGGATCTGCCCCGAAGAGATCGCAGAGGCCATCATCTACGTCCTTGAAAAACAGCACTCGACTGAAAAGAGAGATCTGGCGGTGCAGGCCTCCCGGCTGCTGGGGTTCAGGGTGACGCGGTCAGGGACGCTGGACGTCATCGAAAGGGAGATCGAGAGACTGATGGACGAGAGCGAACTGGAGATGCTGCCGAGCGGGATGATCTATTTCGCGTCCTCATGAAGGGTCGGAGTGTTTATCTCTACTGTCAGTGACAAAAGAGAATTGCGATTAACCCTCTCTTCCATCAAGGATTTGCTCTTTCGTTCCGTCACTGCTGAGCCGCTTCCTTCCTGAACTCTTGCTTTTAGGGGTTCTTTTGGATTTTCTCGAGAGCTACCGCTCGGCAGCTTGCGCTTTGAGGGTAAGAAGTTGGCGGAGATTGAAATCTATGCAGGAGAAAGTGTTCTTGACATGGACTCTGGCGACCGTCGTGACCATGAGATGCCCTGCCTTAAGCACCCGTTTCATCCAGGCGAACGGCCGTTCCACCAGTGATCGGGTTCTGCTGATGGCTTTATTTCGCCGGTTCTCCTTGATCGACAACGGATGACCGCGAGTCGCCCGATGCATGGTCTTGTCCATGGACGCCTTCGGTTTCACCCCGAAGTAGCCTTTGTCGCGATAGACCGTTTCGCCTTTCCGGGAGAGATCGATCCTGCTGTCATGGAGCGACGCGGTGGTGGTCTCGATCCGGCGGATGAGCTGGTGATCTTTGTCCATCAGAATATGGAGTTTGTAGCCGAACTGGGATTTCGAGCCCTTCTTGGCCCAGGTGCCGTCGCGGCTGCGCCGCGTCCGTGCCTCCTATATTCCCGGCCACTCATAACGAGGTCGGCGGGTCTATCCCCAGATCCAGATACAGCTGCCGTTGCGCATCCAGCATCTCGCCCACCCGCAGTGCTTTTCCCGGCTGTTCGAAACATTCGATGAGATCCAGTTTGTCCAGTACGCCCGACAGCGTGTAGTCTTTGAGCAGCCCTTTCACCTGCATCTGTTTTTTGATGTAGGAGAGGTAGATCAGTGCCACAAACTGGACGAAGAGCTTTCCGTCAAGGCTCTGCTCGGACGACACCAGAGCCCGTCGCATGCTCAACCGTTCCTTGAGGTTGCCGAAGGCCTTCTCGACAACATCCTTGGTGCGGTAGAGTTCAAGAGCCGTCACCGCATCCATCGTCTCATTGGTGATCAGGGCAAAGAATCCATAATAGCGCCTGGCTTTGCTGATAACCTCTTCCCTGATCGTTACGTGCGTCCCCCGTTTGGGCGTCGTCCTGATGAGGAAATACTTCTGGTAGAGTTTTTCGTGTTCCGGAACACGCTCCCCGGTTTCCAGTTCCTGCTTCAGTGCGAGCAACCGGCGGTCAAAGGCCTGCTCGTCCTCAGCCGCTTTGGCGATATTGTAATAGTAGTGGATGTAGAGGCGACGCGGTTCCTGGAGCGTGTCTCCCTTGTATGGGCGCTTCTGGGCGTACTTCCAGGTGGTTCGGACGGTTCGGCAGTAGAGCTCGTAATCCTCGTTGTACTGCTCGAAACTGCGAAACGTGTCGTAGATCCCGTCCAGTTCGTTTCGGACAAATGATAGGGACATCTTCACCGACATGAGAAACTTCACATGATCCCTGTACAGGCAGTTGATGTTGGCTTCACTGTAAAAGCCGCGGTCCATGACCAGTTTTATCCTCGAACAGCCGAGAAGATCCAGGTCGGTGAGCAGATGCCGGATGGTCTTGGAATCAAGGATATTGCCTGCGAGTTTCCGGTAATAGAACGGGAGGTTGGACTCTTGCCCGAAGACCAGCGCCAACTTCAATTGAGGCAGGAGATCGTGCTCTTTGTTGTAGCCATACTGTACCTGGCGGAGTGTTTCCGAGTAACTGGACAGGGATGTCGTGTCATAGGCCCAGAACTCCTGTTCCAGCCTTCGTTTTCCCTGGAGGGTGAAGAATCGCTGTTTGGCCTCCTCGGTGATAGTGGCGAAGACCTCACTGCTGCGCTGCGAGGTGATGCTTTTGCCGTACGGATGCTTGTGGAGAGTGCTCCATTTCTCAAAGCGGTACAAGGGCGTGCTGTCTTCAAGGATAAGATAGTAGGCAATGGACAGGATCTGCTGGTAGGTGTCGGGGAAACACCGGTGTACGTCCTGCGCGATCCCCAGCTTCTCACCGATGGCATCGAGCAGGTACGTGGCACCGTAAAAGGATCGATGGCTCATTGCAGGTGCATCGGGTCTATCGTTCACGGATACCGTATCCTCGTGCTTCTTTCGGTTTCTTCCGTCAGTAGGCACGATCTCGCCGGTTGCACTGTCCAACCGCCCGATCAGGGTGCGGCGAGCCCGTGACTGTTTCTTTTCTTTGTCCCAGTATGAGACGGAGTGATAGGCGTAGGTGATCCCGGATCGTTTGTCCGTTTGGTAGACTATTGCCACCATGCGAGTTCCTGCCTCGTTACGTGTCTATAACCCATAACGGGAGATGAATCTATCGATTTAAGTTATACAGGGGAGCCTTTTGAAATTTTAGAGGCAGAAATGCAGGGGATTACTCGGCATCGTTATGTGTCAGCGGGAATCCAGGGTGCCTGCTCGCCCCGGGGTGTGTCGGCAGAGGCGTGTCCGGGGTCGGCGGTGATGAACGAGGCGTCCTGCATGACACCCCGCTTGATCGTGAGACCCTGCTCCTCGAGCTGCCGCTGGAACTCATCCCAGATCGCAGTCTCCTTCCCGGTTTTGGCCAGGCGTTCCCGGTTTTGGCCAGGCGTTCCCGGTTTTGGCCAGGTGTAAACGGCGGTGTAAAATTCCCCACTATCGGCGGGATACATTTCCCCACCCGACAACCTTCATGCACGTGCTTGAGGGTTGTGGCAATGCTAACGATGGAGGAATTCTTAATGATCCGCGATC
>NZ_VCYH01000002.1 GCF_030464345.1 Methanoculleus frigidifontis
CCGAGCGGTAGCTCTCGAGAAAATCCAAAAGAACCCCTAAAGGCAAGAGTTCAGGAAGAAAGCGGCTCAGCAGTGGCGGAACGAAAGAGCAAATCCTTGATGGAAGAGAGGGTTAATCGCAATTCTCATCTGATTGATAAAAAAAGTCCTCGTTATGTGTCGCTCAAACACGTAACGATGAAGGGCTTGTTTCAAATATCCGATATTTGGCAACTAAATCGCGATTAAATCCCTATTGTGCCCCCCTACTTTTACATTGTTATGTGTGACGGGAATCCAGGATTCGCAATTCTCTCTCAAATGCCCTTGTAATAATGGCGGCAAGTTGCTCACGGCTCATAATAGGGAGAGTAATGGGTTCATCGTAATTCCTACTTATTTATATTTTGATATCTCCAACTAACCATATGGATGTAATAATTCTTGGGGGGGGACTGGCAGGTTGTAGTACAGCATATTACCTTAAACAAATGGGGAATGAAGTTACCATAGTTGAAAAAAATAGAATTGGAGGCCTTTTAAACCAAATTCATTTCCAAAATTCAGAATGTTATTGTGATTTGGGCCCTCATTTTTTATTTTTAGACAAAGACATTGATGATGTAAGAAAGTTATTTTCGCAATATTCAGAATTAATCAAGGTAGAACCTTACGCATGCACGTTTCCCACGGGTAATTTAACAGAACCTCATGATTATCCAATATCACATTCAAACATTGAGAGATGGATCGATAAAGAGCAAATAAAAAAAGAAATTAATCCCACCCCTAATTCATCAAATTTTGCCAATTTCAAGGATTTCGTGGTACAACAATGCGGTATGACACTATACTCGCGGTATTTTCAAAACTATACGAAAAAGTTCTGGGGAATGGATCCTGCTGACGTTGTTGGAGATTGGATTGGAAAAAAAATCAAGTTTCCAAGAGGGGCTACACCTTTTTTCGGCGAAGATGAGGTCTTTTATCCAAAGGAAAAATATGAAAATATATTGAGCAATATGATACAGGACTGCAACATAATATACAATGAAGTTGACAAAATTAAAACTTCACAAGGTAAGATTGTGTCAGTTGCAACAAAAGAAAAAAAGGAATTAAAAGGCGATATTTTTGTATCAACGGTCGAACCAAGCATCCTTGTAAATGATAGATTCCATATCCCTGAGTATCGCTCAATGATAATTGTTGCAATTTTAGTTAGTATTAAGTCAGACAAAATATTTAATGAAAATGTATTATGGGGATACTTTCCTAATCACTACCACTTCACACGATTAACCAATTATGCCCATATAGCTCAGATTCATAAGAGTGACTTAACTCTTGTATCCTTTGAATTCCCATGCTTTTTTCGGGACGGTTTGTGGGGAAAACCTGACGATTGGTTTCAAAGTTACGTAACACTTTTTTTAGCTAATCAAAACGTGGTGTTTGAACTCATTGAGTGCAGTGTTCAACGAATAGAAAAAGCTTACCCGATTCCCTCCATCAGTGAAATAAGGAAGTTTAATGCAATAGAAGAATATTTTCAAGATTTTTCAAATATTTCTTTCATTGGAAGAATAGGCAGTTATAAATATACTTGGATGAGAGACATAGTTCAAGAGGCAAAAGCTCTCAGTGAGCACTTAACCTCCAGGTGAATCAAGTGAATTGTCTTGTTACTGGTGGGGCCGGCTTTATCGGTAGCCACATTGTTGATCAATTAATTGGAAGTGGTCATTCAGTTACAGTAATAGATGATTTATCTGGGGGCTATCTGAGTAATATCAATGAGAAAGCAAAACTCATCCAAAAGGATCTGACAGCCCTAAAAGCAGATGACCCAATTCTTAAGGACATTGAAATTATATACCACTTGGCTGCATTTCCTGCTGAAGGACTAAGCGTTTTTACGCCAGAATATGTGACCCAACGTAATTTAACCGCATTTATAAAACTACTTACCGCATCCATTAATAATCAGGTAAAAACATTTTCCTTTGCGTCAAGCATGTCGGTATACGGAAACAATCCGAATTGTCCTTTTGATGAAACCCATCCGCGAAATCCAACTGATCCTTACGGAATCTGCAAGGCTTCGTGTGAGCGCTATCTAGAGATATATGGGGTCGAATATAATTTTAACTATAACATAATCAGACCCCATAATGTATATGGCATTCGGCAAAACCTGAATGACCCTTACAGAAACGTCATCGGCATCTGGATTAACCGGATTTTAAATGGGAAAAATCCTATAATATATGGAGATGGAGAACAACTTCGCGCTTTCAGTTATATTCAGGATGTTGCTTCTTGTATGGCGGAGAGTGTATTTATTGAGGATTCATTTGGTGAAATAATAAATCTTGGAGGAGCTAAGCCCTATAGAATTGTTGATGTTTGTTATTCAGTTATCGATGCTTTCAAATTAGATATCGAACCACTGTTCTATCCTCCACGACCAATGGAAGTAAAGAATGCTTATTGCACTACTGAAAAAAGTGAAAAAATTCTTGGATATAAAGAAAGCAAAAACCTTGAGGAAGGCATAAGTGAAATGGTTGCTTGGGCAAAAACGCTCCCAAAACCAAAATTCAAGTATTTGAGCAATAAGACATATGAAATTACTGAACATATGCCAAAGACATGGCTGAACAGGGAAATGTAATAGACTTATCCCTATACATGAGATCATGAAGACAAAATGCCAATAAGAATCTATTTGTTTTACAGTGGGGAAAGGTAACCATGAAGATGATTTTTCTTTGCCATGACTTCACTGGTTCACCTGATATATATGACAGCACTCTTTGGAGTACAATAATGAATTGTCATATGGGTGTTCCTTTAGACATTAACGGTACTTCGTTATTTGAAAATTGGAGAAAATCGCTGGATTCATGGTTTTCACAATATTCCAAATATTCACTATCGTGTACAGGTTACTGTCATCTATCTGGAAGCGTATTTCAAGATCATGTCCTAAACAGAGAAGAGAACTATACGCCCGATATAATGTTGTGTGAAAGGTTTGGGGGAAAAATTGTTTCTTTGGATGACTATGATATTATTTTCATCATATGTCAATCGGCACTTTATGGATATATCCGATATATCCGCTCAAGGTACCCTAATAAAATAATCATTGGAATTCAAGATGATTCTCTTCAGGAATTGCAGCTTTTTGATACGAAAGCAAAAATTGTAGTCCATGACGCACTCTGCTCTCTCGATGGGTTCATTGCATATAACACGCAGATGAAGAGCTGGATGGAGGGCTTTGACACTAACACAGTCCTCTGTCACCATCCGATAACAAAACAGTACATCGAGCAAATCCGGGATAAAACGGCATCCATTCATAAACAAGATCGAATATGCCTAGGCATCACCAACTGGAACTATGATCACACGAACTTTTTATCTAATATTGTTGTCTTAAAAAATCTCCGCAAAGACTATCCAAGTCCATTAAAAGGCGAATTCATTGGGGTAAAGGACTACAAAATCGCTGATCTAAACTTGTTTGCATCGATATGCCCAGACATTGAAATTTTGGGATATCTAAAGGAAGATTATTATCAAACGTTGAAATCATACAAACTGATCATTCAGATGGGGACACGCGCGGTAGCAGGAAGACCGTGCGCTGAAAGTGCTGTTGTTGGCACACCTATGATTGGAACGAGGAATGCAGATATGCAAGAATATTGCTGGCCAGATATATCAATCAATGAATTTGATATAGCGCAGGCAATTACATTGGGAAAAAAGTTACTAAGCGATACCGAATTTTATGCGCAGATATGCGAAAAAGCATATGAAAATTTGGTACTTTTAGCCAAGGACACCCAATTATACACTAAAATGATTAATCAATGGATTGCAGATGATATGTCACTTAAATAAGAGGTAACTGATCTCAACCAGAAGATTGTCACTTTAAGAACTCTCATTATCTTCCTCGGCTTCACTATCGTACTTGTATGAGACATATAAGTGATAATAATTAGTACCTGGCCATAGCTGTCCAATATGTTGTATTACACCTTCATTACGAATGTTGTTATCTCTAGAGCGCGGCGGATATTGAAATTGTCGTATGTTCTTAAATATCTTTAGTAAATCTTTAACTATCATCAAAATTTTTTTGACGTAAAGTAGCAATAAGTTTATTTATTTTACCCTCCGTTTGCGCTACCCTCCTGTCAACGTCGGAATATCATTCCTCGCCCCACTTAAATGCATCGTCAATTTTCTGCTAACCATTTGGAAACCTCATATCTGCCAGTTTCTCCTGCTCTGTCCATAATTTGTGCTTTTTCCGGTCTTTCATGCGATAACTCTCCCCGGATATTCACGGTGGTACAGCGATGCAGGATCCGATCGAGCAGTGCCGCGGCGATGACATGATCCTGGAAGATTTCTCCCCATCGGCGAACGTGTCACCGTCGGGATAAGATTCCCCAGTTTCGTCGGTGTAAGATTCCCCACTTGCGTCGGAATAAGATTCCCCAGTTTCAGCGGAACAGCATTGCCCCGTCCGGTACCACAGAGTACCGGGTTGAAGCCGCATGGTCGACGCGGAGGATTATTTCATGCTCAAGGATCTCGCTCGTGAACAGGAACAGACGACAGGACGGATCAACATTAGCGAACTCTCCCGTGAGACCGGATTCGATCGCAAAACCGTGAGGCACTACCTCGCTCGTGCCAGTCGGTAGCGTCTCAAATTTTCTGTAATTTGCCCTGTGCCTTGAATCGCCTCTGATCATTCCTCGTCCATTTGCAAATACTTTTTGCCGGTGACCCAGTCCTCATTGACGTCCATGAGGATCGAGCCTACCAGTCGAAAGAGTGATTCTTCATTGGGAAATACCCCGACGACCTTTGTTCTGCGTTTCAGTTCCCGGTTTGTCCGTTCCATCATGTTCGTGGTTCGGATCCGTTTCCAATGCCGTTTGGGGAATGCGGTATAACTGATGAGTCCCGGGAGGAACCGCTCGATGGTATTGGCCGCCTTCCGGTATCCGCGTTCGTTCAGATCATCGGCGGCGTCCTGGAGTTTCTGCTCATCACCGTATGCTTCCCGCAGACGTTCAACCACCTCTTTCTGGCCTTTCCTGGGAATATTCTTCAGAACCGCCCGCGTGCAGTGGACTTCACACATCTGCCAGGACGCCCCGAGGAAGGCGGCCTCGGCCGCTTTCTGGATGCCGGCATGGCCGTCGGAGATGATCAGCTGGACGCCGGTGAGTCCCCGGTCTTTCAGGTCTTCGAACAGTCCCGACCAGAATTCCTCATTCTCGCAGTCGGTGATCCGGGCTCCCAGGATCTCCCGGTAGCCGTCGTCACGGACGCCGGCAACCACCAGAACTGCTTTGGTGACGTATCGCGCTCCGTCGCGGACTTTGAAGTAGGACGCGTCCACGTAGAGGTAGGGGATCGCCTGCTCGATCGGGCGCATGAGAAATTCGCTGACTTGGTCGTCGAGTTCTTTTGCCATCCGGGAGACGGAGGCAGACGAGAGCTGTTCAATGCCAAGATGCTGGACGATAGCCTGAACGCGCCGGGTCGAGACACCCTGCAGATAGGATTCGACAACAGCATTCACCAGTGCCTTCTCCACCCGGGCGTAGCGCCCGAAGACCTGCGTCTCAAACGGAAATTCACGAAACTGCGGCTTTTTCAGCGTTGCATTCCCATACCGGGTCTTTAGAGACCGTTCTTTGTAGCCGTTGCGGTGAGCCTTCCGCGTCTCGGATCGTTCATATTGCCCTGCTCCGACCTGCTGGTCGGCCTCATGCCGCAGCACCTGGTTCAGGAACCACGTGAGGACACTCAGCATGCCGGCCTGCTCATCGGAAAGATAATCTTCTATGAATGCTAACGGTATCATTGCCCTGTTTCTCCTTTCTGCAATTCAAGGTTGGATTCAGGGCATCTTTACTTTCCATGAAAAACCCGGTACATCGGTGAACTCTCTCATCTGCTTGTGTTGGCCATGATCTTACGTTGTTCCTGGGTGAAACTTATGTGGATAGAGCTGGCACTGACGAGCACGACTATCATTTCTCCTGGAAACAGTTGTTCTAGGAGAGAGCCTTCACTCAAGCAGGCAACCGGATTGAGGTTTCTCCTCAAGACTCCCGGATAAAACTTTGTCAGGCTGGATCCGGATCTCGCTTATTGAGGAGATGTACTGCCTCTGCTACCATGCCGAGCACCTCTTCGAGCGTGTAGTGTGGTGAGACAGGAATACGAATCGTGTGGACCGTTTTGGTTTCTGTCTGGCTGGGATCACTATACCTATCGACATACTCCTCATCATTGACGATGAGATGCCAGATGATGACGATCATTTTACGTGCCAATGCAATGGTTGCTTTCCCTGCTCCGATCACGCGTTTTTTCGTTTCATACCATTCACGGAGGAGATTCTTCCGTGATTTTGCAGCAGCGTGAGCGGCCTGGGTGATCATCCCCCGTGCATGGCGAGAACCTCGTTTCGTAATGGATCGCTTCACGATATGGTTTGCGGATTGATGGACTCTCGGTACAATGCCAATCCAGCTGGCAAGTTTCTCACCGGAGATGAAATCCCTGAAATTTCCGATCTCAGCGATAAGAGTGATAGCAGTGATATCCCCGACTCCGGGAACCGTTCGGAGAATTGCATACTCTCGGGGATAGTTTTGAAGCGTATATGCTTGAACCTCTTCGGTAATCTGGCCAATTTCTTCATCAAGGTGTTTGATGACACGGAGGCAGTGACGCAGCTGCAGGAGAGCACCGCGTGACATGTTCTGATCGATCAGTGCACGAATCTCATTTTCCTTCTTTAACCGTGTCCGCAGTGGAATGGACTTGAGAATCTCGTCAGCAGATGCACCACGAAGGATGCCATGCAGAATGCGCTGTCCCGAAACACCAAAGATGTCGGTGAGAATCGTTGCCAGAGGAAAGAGTTCACCGTCAAGAATACTGTGGATCCGATTTTTGATATCTGTCCGTTTTTCTACAAGAAAATGTCTCAGCCGAACCATCTTCCGGAAATCGCGATGGTAGCGAGGCATCACCCGAGAGGGGGAGATCATCCCTTTGAGGGCAAGCTGCGCGATCATCTCGGAGTCGATCTTGTCGGTCTTCTTGTGGGAGAGAACTTTGATGTCGTGAGCATTTCCGACAAGCACCGGAACGTGATCGATCAAGAGGTCATAGATATGAACCCAGTAGTCGGATGTGGACTCACAGGCAACCACATCGCATTTATGTTCGAGGATCCAAGCCTTCAGTGCAAGTGAGTCTTGCACAGTTCGTTCAAACCGCTGCTGGATCTTGGTTCCATTTGCCCAGAAAGTGTAGCTACGATGAACTTCTTATGGATATCAAGGCCAGCGGCGACATGATAGTCGCGTGGTGTCACGTTTTATTCCTCCACGGAGAATGTCTGGGCAGATGAATTTCCTTGAAGGTCCCTTTTCCATACGCGATCCTGGTCGCAGTTCAGCCTTCGAAGCAATTCAACGGTTAGTTTTACAGACGGAGTCATGCTCCCAAAGTAAAGCAACCTGCTCTGCCCGGAAAGGGAGTATGTGTACGGGGGTTCTTGTGGTTTTTCATCAGTTAAGCCTGAGGCTCCCTGCCTCGTAAGGGTTTTACAGAAATTTCGTTACGCTACCTCCTGGGCAATACAGACGTCCCTGAAGACGGTATGCTGTTTCCATCGCCGAACCTCCCGCTTTACGGTGGAGTAGCTGATCTCTGTGCCGGCATACGTGAGTAGCTGAAATATCTGGTGTGCATTCAGTCGCTGTTTCTTGGGTTTTTTCTGATTTTCTTCAAGATACCTATGTATTTTAGTGACGACAGCATCAGACAGTGCCGGTTTTGTTCTGTGCAGATTTCTCGGTGAGGGAAAGATCCTGTTGCCAGTGTCGTTCTGACAATCTTCAAGTTTATTCAGATATTTGGTGACGGTATTTCGGGAAATTCCCATGATATTTGCCACTTTTCTGCATGACCCGGTTTCCTGATAGAGCTGACGAATGCGGTCAACATCTTCCATTGTTTTCACCTCCGTGAGTATGTTTTGCAGGCAGTTTCAGTTACTGCCGGTGGTACTGAGGTGGATCACTTTTTAGTGAGCGTTTTCGCGAAAAGTGGATCAATTCTTAGTGAGCGTTTACATATGACCAGAGAACCCTCTCTGAGCCGGTCGCGTGACTGCCGATAGGTCTTCTTGAAGTGGGTCTGGTCATTGAGATTGCCGGGTTCGATCGTCATCCCGATCGGGACATTGATCGGGTCGGCAAGTTCTGTGACGCCGACGGTGATCTGTTTCTTATCCGGCCGGTGATCCCGGCTGTAGCCATACTTTCCGAGCTTCGCCGCAGTGCCGTGGAGGACGATGCTGGTCCAGTCCATGTTGATGTCGGTATGCTCAAAGTCATACCGCGCAAAAAGGACGTCCTGGATGTCGGAGATGATCTCATCCCGGTTGGCACCCAGGGTTTCAAGGACATGGTAGAGGGTTCGTTCGCTGAAGGATGGGAGGTTGAATTCGGCACGAACTTCCGGTCGGGTGATCCAGTCGTGGGATCGCTTGATGCTGAAGTTATCCGTCAGTTTGTAGCTGATCAGGGCGCGAAGCAAACTATTGATATCGATACCCCGCGTCTTGTGTTTCCCGAAAACATCATGAAAGTTCAGGACGTCATACAGCCGTTCAACGAGGAAAATGGTGCCGATAGGAAAGGATATATTGTCAGTCGGCTCAATGTCATTGGTTCTTAGTCGTGTTTGCATTTTAGTCGATCAAACATCACTGAGAACACTCTTATGTCTTGCCAACTGGCAAAGTTGGGCTGCAGGATCTCACGGATCGTATCCATGACTGCAAGTAGGTCGACGAAACTGCGATAGTCCAGTTCCAGATCTTCTTTAAGCAGCAAGAGAACCAGCAGTTGGTGCTGGGTGTAGGTTTTCTTCGAGTATTTGCAGGAATAGAGCGGAATGTGGGACGCCTTGACGGCAGACAGAGCTGCCTCGGTTAATCTGATATACTGGGACGATGACACTAAGAGTAGCTCCTTGCTTTTGTCTTTGGTCGGATAAACAAGGAGCTCCCATTCTCATAACAACTTCGCTGAACTCACCGGGCAAGCCCAAGTACGATTTCTACAAAGCCAATATTTCTTTCAGTATCCTTGAAGCTGCATATCTAATTGCTGGATTATCATCTTCTAGCCCCTTTTTTAAATTTTCTTTTCGATTTTCACTTCCCTTTAAATGATTTGTCGCCTTACAATTTGAGCATGTTTGACATTCAATGTAGTTTCTTGTCCCACAGATGTAGCAATCATACCACTTCATAGAATCACCTAGTATGGAGATAGCAGTTGACCACAGCCAGCCTCAATATTCAGTCCAAGGCTATCAAATACAACTGTTATTATCCCGTTGTTTTCCAATTCTTCTTTAAATAGATCTCTTTTTTCAATTGGACTCTTTGAAAGATTAATATTCGGAATTGGATTGTATGAGGCAAGAGTGAGGATAATATCCCTGTCACGCAACAGATTAATTAAATTTTCCAAATCTGTTCTCTCATCATTCACCCCTTTTATCATAGTGTAGTTTAGACGTACCCACGTTCCGGTCACTTCTGAAAAGTAGTCGAGAGAACTCATAAGTTCTTCTAATGGATAGATTCTATTTATTGGAATAAGTGCATTTCTTGTCTCATTATCAGCTGCATGCAGCGATACTTGAAGTTTAATATGCAGCTTATTATCTGCCAGTTGTCGAATTTTTGGTGCCACTCCAACTGTTGATATGGAGCAATACAAATCCTCATCAATCGTATCCCTAACAAAATTCATGGCTTTAACTAATTCTTCGTAGTTATTTAGTGGTTCACCAATGGAATCAAAATGCCACTGATTATCAAGAGTAGTGGGAGTCAGTAAATCAAACATTTGAATGTACTGATCAGCAATTTCACTCCATTGAAGGGGTCGGACATATGGGTAATTGGATGTAGCACACATCTTGCAGTTTAAATTGCACCCAACATGGGTTGACGAGCAAAAGTGACTCATAAAGTCATCCCATATTACAACTAAACTCTCAATTTGATGACTATCTGACGTCTCCCAGATGAATTTAACGCACTGATCTGATGAGTTCAGCTGCTTTTTCAATTTTAATCTGTTCATAGAAAAAAAACGGAAACTCTGTATTTAATAATTACGAAATGCGTGCCCTATATAATCTCGGCTGCTTTGTTGCACAATCCCCCAAGGGTTCCTCAACAGATATTCCTGCGGCGGCTTCGCTCGAGCCACCGTAGCAAACAGCGTGGTGTAAAAGTTTACTTTCATCCTAATCTCACGGAACATTCTCTCCCGGAACTTTGCGCGCACCCCTTCCCCACAATTCGTTTGAAACTGAAGAAGTCCCTTTTGACCCGAACTCCGCATGATTTAGGGCATATACTTCCTTCTTCGCGTTCTTTTTCGGCATTCCCTGATGCAGAAGGAAAGATCTATATATTCATAATCCCTAATATTATATCATATGGATGCGTGGGTCCGGGCATGGCTGGAGGAGCAGCGGCGGCAAGGGGAGAGGTGCCTTGAGATCAAGGAGATCCAGGGCAAACCCTACGTCTACCGGTCGACGAGCGTTTACGACAAGACAACCAAATCGCCGAAGAAGGTCAGCACATACCTTGGCAGGCTCACGAAAGATCAGGGTCTCCTCGCCAAAGGAAAAAGAGGGCAGAGCATCCCGATGTCTCCCCGCAGCGTTCGTGAATACGGGAATGCCGCTCTGATGGCCGAGGAGTTCGGGGAGGTGCTCCCGGTTCTCCGGGAAGCGTTCCCGACCTGCTGGCAGGAGATCGTTGCTCTCACCTTCACCCGGATCGCCGGGTATACCCCACTCTCGCGAGTGGGGGATGCCTGGGAGAAACTCGACAACACCCTTGCCCTCTCCGCGGACTGCGACCCCCGCACCCTCGCCCGGGTTCTCACCGAAGTCGGCGGCGACCGCGCCGCCCAGCAGAGGGTGTTCCAACATCTCTCCTCGCAGGCGCAGCAGCTCGTCTACGACCTCTCGTTCATCTTCTCTCACTCCGATACCGTGAACCTCGCCGAGTTCGGCTACAACGCCGAAGGCGTCTGGTTGCCGCAGGTCAACATCGCACTCTTCAGCGCGACGGACACCGGCCTTCCCGTGATGATCCGTGCCCTGCCGGGCTCGGTCAGGGATGTCGCCACCCTCGTCGGATCCCTCGCCAAGATCGATACCGCCAGGACGACCCTCGTCCTCGACCGGGGTTTCGTCTCGGAGAAAAACGAACAGATCCTGACCGAGGCAAAGATCCCGTTCGTCCTCCCCCAGCGGCGCAACAGTGTCCGGTATGCAACGCGGATCCATCTCACCGACCACTTCTTCTACCACAAACGGCTCATTCATGCCGGAAGATGCGAGGTTGATGGCTTGACACTCTACCTCTACGAAGATGCCGATCTCGCGGTGGAAGAGCAGAAGACCCTCTACCGCCTGCTGGAGGAAGGAGAGATCGATCGGGAGACGTTGAACCAGCGGCTGAAGCGTGCCGGCAGGGTCCTGATCCTCTCCTCGATCACGGCACCGCCGCAGGAGATCTATGAACTGTATAAGTCCCGAAATATGGTCGAGAACCATTTCGCTGCGTTCAAGAGCCTGATTCAGGCAGACAAACTCTATCTCCGGGATGCCACGGCAGTCTTCGGCCATGTCTTCATTGGATTCCTCTGTCTCTATCTCTACTGCCGGATCCTGAACCGGATCAAGCAGGCAGGGCTGTCAGCCCACCTCTCACCACAGGGACTGCTCCTGAAACTCTCAAAGGTGTATGCAGTGATCTACGAGAAGGAGAGACGGATGACCGAGGTGCCAAGACAGGTGCGGGGAATCGCCGAGAAGCTCAACCTCGGCATATTCCCTAATAGGTGAGGAGTTTGGGTTCTATCGTATGCACCACCTATAAGCACCTGATATAACGGTGCTCCTCGCTGCAGTGGTGCTGCACCAGGTCAAGAAGGCAGGTGAACATCCGATCGTCCTGCACCAACTCGTCGGGGATTTCCAGATCGAGAACCCGAACGTGTACGACTGCACAGCATAAAAAACGAGGGAGGAGGGCATCCCCCTCGCTCAGACTCATGCCCACCGCCCATCAGAACAGTATGGGCATGAGCCGTATTCTATCGTGTGCCCGGGAACAGGAGATGCTGCTCGCTTCCGCAAAACCCAAAAAGAGCCCCCGCATTTCATCGCTCTCATCAGGCTTCCGGCGGCCTGCCGGCATGCACCTTCCGGAGCAGGGCTCCCCCACCCTGTCCGCGCCCGCTGTTGCATGCCGACCCTGCCGTACATCAACCTCTCCCGGACACACACACCCTTACCGCACTCACTATACTTAAACGTTCAAGTGGCCTGGAAGGCGGGTTGCTCCACGACGACCCGGTGCACGGTGCAGGGACAAACCACCGGATACACCGGTATAGCAGGGAAAATACTCCCGAAAACAGCACGGACCAAAAAGGAGCGGCCACTGCAGTGAGTGCTGCAGCACGGGGGTGTGGGAATGGCAGAAGGCTGCCCTCACCGAAACCACCCGTGCCGGCCGTTCACAAACCGCGTATCAGCTCGTATTCGCGGCACCCATCGTCTCGTTCGCCGTCATATTCCCGGCACCGAGATCGACCGTCGGCGGAACCATCACCGCGTCGATGACGTGAATGACTCCATTGCTTGCCTCGATGTCACTCTGGATAACAATCGCATCGTCGATGGTAACAGCACCGTCCGTGGCGTTCACCGAGAGCGTGCTGCCCTCAAGGGTCTCGAGCGAATTCAACTGTGCAAGATCCGATGCCATATACCGGCCGGGTACGACGTGGTAGAGCAGGATCTGCTGCAGATCGCCTTCAGGGTCCTGCATCAGCTGGTCGAGCGTGCCCGCCGGCAAAGCCTCGAATGCGGCGTCCGTCGGTGCAAAGACAGTATACGGCCCTTCCTGGCTGAGAGCGTCGGTCAGGTTTGCAGCCTGAACCGCTGCAACCAGCGTCGAAAACTGAGGATCTGCGGCAGCGATCTCAACGATCGTCTGGCCAGTGGTTTCATTTCCGGTTTCGTTTGCGGGCTGCTCCGTAGTACACCCGCAGCATAGAACCAGCAGCCCGACAATCAGGGCTACCAGCACCACCATAGAATACTTCATTTCTACCCCCCTCCGTATCAAACGGATATACACTGCGCTACCATGCGCTCCTCATATAAAAGGGTGACTCCTCCGAAAGCGGGGAATGGTTGCTTCCCGGCACCGTCACACCCACGATGCCCTGCCGTTGTGCAGCCGGATCATCGATATCAAAATCCGGTAGTGCTCCAGCATATACCTGATACGTGATCTCAGAGAATCCGACCGAAATTACGCTATCCACCAACCCGCGTTCATGACAAAAAATAACCTGGGGGAAAGATTTCCATTATCGGGCTCTGGTGAAGCCCTATTCCGGCTGTCATTCTTCCCTGACGAGATTGATGCCGGACCAGGCCTTTTTTCTCACGCATGCCCGCATGCCGTGGACCGTGGTGGCTATCGCCATAGGGGTGGGGCTGACGGGGAGGGGTTTTCCCCTCCCCTGTCTTACGCAAAGATCCTCACGCCTCACCCCCCACCTCGCCCGGCCTCCGGCCTCCTCCCCCCTCCCCAGGGGGCGGGGGCAGTCATGGCGATACCCAGGGGAAAGCCGTGCCCCGGGGTGCAATCAATCGGGAACACCCGGATGCGATCGCAACAAAGGGAGTATCAGTTGTTTCGCAGGGCACTGCCCAACATCCGGACGAATACCATCTATTTCCAGATCGACAGCGTGGAGACAACGCGTTGATCGGGATCGTATACCCGGACGGCATGGTTGCCGGTGTCGACGATGTACCAGAGTCCCTGCAGGAAGACGAGATCGCCCGGCTCGTTCAACCGTACGTCACCGGCGAGCCCGTCGCGGTATCCCTGCGTACCGCTGCCCGCCATCGAAAGAACCCATGATGTCCGCGTATTGAGCCACTTCACCTTGTGGTTTTTTGTATCGGCAATATAGACTATGCCATCGGTGTAGGAGATGCCGACCGGGTGGTTGATCCGGGCCATCGGGGCGACGGTGTCGAAGTCTCCGAAGTCGGAGAGGGCGTGACCGATGAGTGTGGTTACCATTCCTCTGCAGATATGCCGGACCGCCGACGCATTGCTGTCTGCAACATAGAGCGTGCCGACACCGTCGGTGGTGATTCCGGTCGGCATGGCAAAAGCAGCGTCCACGAGCGGACCGTCCCGAAGGGCTTCCACTCCCGTGCCGGCATACGGCCGGATCTCGCGCGTTGCAAGATGCATCCGCCAGATCTGATCCGCACCGGCCATAGCGATATAGAGATACTCCCCGAGCAGCGTCAGATCCCAGGGGGAGTTCAGCGCAGCATCGGTGCCCCACCCCCCGTCACTTCTCTCCGCCGCCTGAAGACCGGTACCGGCAACGGTCTCCACCGTCTCTTCCTGCAGGGACACCTTTCTGATGAGGTGGTTGCCGGCATCCGCAACATACAGGGCGTCCTCACCGGCATCGTAGACCAGACCCTGAGGCATGTACATCGCCGCGTCGGTGAAACTGCCGTCCTGTCTCCCGGGCCTGCCCGAACCGGCAGCTGCGAGGATTCTTCCATCCGGCCTGACGGCAAGGATACGGTGATGATTCGAATCGGCAATAAAGAGTCTGCCACCCCCCAGATCCGCTGCAATCTTTCCCGGATAGTACAGCGTCCCCCCCGCTGCCACGTCCTTTATAAGCCCGAACTTCATCCGTTCCGTATTCAGGATTCCCCGCTGTGCAGATTCCCTGCTCACCTTCTCGACCATCGGGCCGAGCCGCTCATAGACGCCCTCCCCGACCATCTTGCCGACGACGTTTCCCTCCGGATCGATCAGAATAAATGTAGGCCATGACGATATCCCGAACTGCCGCCAGAGGGTCAGATTGCGGTCGACAACCACCGGGTGCTCAAAATGCGCATGGAGAATCGCCTCGCCGATGTTTGCGGTCACCTTCTCACTCTCATACCGCGTGGAATGCACGCCGATAACGACCAGCTCGGGATAGTGTTCTACAAGCCGGTGGAGATCAGGCATCATCTGGATGCAGCTGACACAGCTGAATGTCCAGAAACCGAGAAGCACAATCTTACCCTGCAGATCCCGCAGATGGAGCGGCCGGTCAGTATTGAGCCACTCGAGATCGCCGGCAAATTCAGGGGCAGACAAGAGGTTCATGGGGAGTCTCTACAGGCAAAGGATTATATGAATGTTGGGTCGGCACGCAGCGTGCAGATGAGAGAGCCCGGGCATTCATTGCAGACAGGATGGCCGAGGATGGCCGCCATCCCGCCACCTGCTCCTCCCGAGACGGTACAGACCCGATCCGTCGTTCGGCGAAGGCATAGCTGCATGGCGTTTCATCGCGGAAACAGTTCTCTCTCTGCACGATGCAGCATTCCACGGCAGAACCCGATGACACTCTCTACGCGGCTTCGCTGATAGACATCGGGTTTGATGAGATACTCGCGGGGTAGTGCACGGATAGAGACGAACACCCTCTCCCAGGGGATTTCCGCCGCCTCGTGCAGCTCACGGCCGTTCCTGATATGAAACCCCCGGAGCGATTCCGCCGGTATGATCTCAAGGTCGTTGATGAGATCGCCTCGCGCAGCTGCATGGAGTTCCCGCAGATTCAGGGCAACGCCTGCAGTATCGACGATCTCCGGACAGGTTGCGGCAAGAAGCGTCCAGAACGACCGGAGCTGGCTGCCGGTGGAGATGCTCTGGTCGGCCCGGTTCACCAGGAGCAGCAGCGGAGCGGCACCGAACGCACTCTCAAAGACACCGGAGAGGAGAATCATCGCCCGAAGGAGAACCGACCCGGTATTCTTCCGGTCCCCAGGGTAGATCTCGATCGCATACGGCGGCGTACCGAGACGGTCGGCAACGGCAAGGAGCATATCCGTGTACTCACCCGCCCAGGCACCGTCATACCACCGGAGCGGGGGCGTAATCCGCCGTCCATGCCGGTCAACCCTGGGAATAGCGGGATCGGTATGGAGGCTGTAGCGCAGATCTGCAGGAAGCGATATATCCTGCCGGTAGAGACATTCGATAGACGACCGGGTGAGAAAATCCCCGATCTCCTGTCCGGTGCGTTCCACTTCAGTTCTATTCTTGATACGATCGGCCGGCACTTCAACGACACTGCAGGAGAGAGCCGTTGCCGGACCCCAGCGGTCAAGGAGGCCGCCCCGCTGCTCCGTTTCGGTGACGTTCGGATAGACGTACTGCGCTTCACCCATCATGCATCGGGCTACCCCATGCAGGAAGAGAAGAAATACATTGGCATCGGGGCGGGAAGATGAGAATATCGATACGAAATCAGGCTTTCACGGTGAAAACAGAACCTGAAGACAGACCGGTTGCGGATCGACACGGCACGCCTCCCCCCAGCAGGCAAGGGCACGCGTATCAGGGATACCGGTGATCCGGCCGGATCAGTCCTCGTAAAGATCCATCGCTTCAAAATCGTCTTCGAAATCATCGGGATACGGAACATCGACGACGACTGCACCGTCTTCGAGGACGTCCCCGATCTCAAAGTACAGGCCGGTCGGATACTCCCGTTCTTCCATCTTTCCGTTCGATTGTTTGACGAGCAGCCACATATGCTACCTCCGTATCGCAGGCTGGCAATCAGAGCCGTAGCGCGATGCTATATTCTTGTATCAGCTGGATGATGGATAAGGACTTTGCGATCTTCGGCGCAACAATTCACCGCGCATATCATATGTTTAAAAGCCACCAGGTGTTCTGCCGGGAATAATACCGAAAAATAACCAGGTGAGCGCGGGAGCCGCCGAGACTGACGTGTGGCGGCAGAGAAAAAGCGCATTGTGATTGACCCTCGAAACAGAAGCTGCGCCAGGCAAAAGCCCCCCCGCAGGATCAGGAGTGGCGATGCAGAAGCACCAGAGCCTGCGCCATACGTCTGGACGACACGGTTATCGGCATTGATGCGTCCGACGGATATACCGAGCACATTCCAAAAGTACTCATGGATGGAACGATCGATCTAGATTGACACTACTCCTCTCTGGTATATCAGCAAAAAAGGTGCATCGGAGGCGCACCTGCAAGCACGGATATTCCTGGGATGTCGCGTGGGGGGAGGGTGCGGGAGGGGGGGCCCTGCCCCCTCCTGCTAGCGAGTATTAGGATAACCTCACCGACAGGGCTGGCATCAGCCCGATCGTTGAACGGATGGGGATCCGAAACAGGCGCATCGTATTGAACCGATCGGTCAGGTGCAGCGTCCCCGGATACGGTGAAGAGGTGTACATGTGCTCCAGGGCGTTGCTGCTATGAAGGTCTCACCGACACGCACAGAACCAACATTTATTTATCCCGGGTTCCGATCCGGGATCGAGTGAGACGATGCTCGTCGGATTGATCTCTGATACCCATGATAATCTGCCCCTCACCAGACGGGCGGTCACAGCACTCAACGATGCCTGCGTCGACCTTGTGCTGCACGCCGGGGATTACGTTGCTCCGTTCGTCATCCCGGTTCTGGCTGATCTTGATGCACCGCTCATCGGCGTCCTCGGGAACAACGACGGAGACCTGCCACTGCTGCAGGCGCGGTTTGCCAAGAATGCCGGCATGGAGCTCCGCGGCAGGTTCGCCTGTGTGACTGCGGATGATACGACCATAGGTCTGCTGCACGGCGACGAAGGCGAGCTCCTGCAGGGCCTTATCGAACGGGAAGCATTCGATGTCATTGTCCACGGCCATACCCACAAGGCCAGGGTCTCAGAGGGCAAAGCGACTCTCGTCGTCAATCCGGGCGAGGTCTGCGGCTACCTTTCCGGACAGGCGACTGCCGCTCTCCTCGACACCGACACCAACAACGTGACGATCCTGCACCTCTGAACCGGCAAAACACCCCCGGGACGGATATCCACATGAACGATCACCTGTGGCGATAGATTACCAACTCCCCCGGACAGAATCTCGCCGTGTCTCTACGAAAGGGTTTGCGGGGTGCGGCGAGGATTCTACCGGCCGTCCCTGCACGAGATCGGACACTTTGGAACATAATAATATTTTTATAAAACAGCACCCTCTTTTCGAACCGCATCAAGGGGGGAAGGAGTATGAGACACATTACGGCCTTGAGCATACTGCTCATCTGCCTGATGATAACCGCCGCTGCAACGGCAGTTCCCATGGCAGAAGAGAACGGAACGCAGGAGAACATGACCGCCGATCGGCAGGCAGGCAACCAGACTGCGAACATGAGCGTTCCCGACGTGATCGGGCAGCAGGAGAACCTGACAGTGTTCTATGACGCGATCAACGCCACCAACCTGACCGGGGCGCTCTCGATCGGCGGGCCGTACACCATCTTCGCACCGACCGACGAGGCCTTCGGGGCGCTCGGCAACGACACCGGGAACCTCACCGCGGTTCTGCAGTACCACGCCGTGGAGGGCAATTACACCGCCGAGCAGCTGCTGAACATGACCGCAGAGACCACGACCGGCAACCGGACACAGAATACGACCCGGCCGGTCATGCTGCAGACGCTGCTTGGGCAGAACCTGACGATCACACAGGAGAACGGGCAGGTAATGGTGAACAACGCCTCCGTCGTCCAGGCGGATCTGAACGCACGCAACGGCATCGTCCACAGTATCGACGCGGTCCTGATGCCCGAAGGGCGTGCACCGCCCGTGCCGAACTACACGTTCACCGACGAGGACAATAACGAGACGGTGGTGCTTCCACTCAATGCGAACGCAACCGTCCGGCTCGGGGAAAACCCCTCGACGGGATATTCCTGGAACGTGACGACTACCCGTGGATTTGTGATTGCCGGCGATGCATTCATCCCGACGACAACGAACGAGACGATCGTCGGTGCGGGCGGCATCCATGAATGGCGCCTGATAGCGAACAGAACGGGATTGCAGCAGTTCACGGCAGTCTACGAACGGGCGTGGGAGAATAGAACCGGGAGCGAAGAGCGGTTCCAGATCACGGCGCTGGTCGAGGACAACCGAACACATCTCTATTCCGCAGCTGATAACGGCACCACTGTGACGATCCCGCCCGAGACGTACGGCACCGTCAGGCTCGCCGAGAACCCGACGACCGGTTTTTCCTGGAACGTCTCGGCGACGGAAGGCCTTCTGATCACCGGCGATCTCTTCCTGCAGAATGAAACAGGTCTGATCGGCGCCGGCGGTATCCACGAATGGTTCTTCAGGACAATCGAAGAGGGAAACCAGACAATCTCGGCGGTCTATGCCCGGCCGTGGGAGAACGCTACCGCCGCTGCAGACAGGTTCGCGCTCGAGGTGAATGTGTCGGGAAACATGACAGGAATCTGAACCGGTCAGGCAGACAGCCCCGGCATTCGTTTTTTTTGCGGGCTGCCAAACGTCCATACGTTACCGTATGCGTCATGATGTGGTCGCAGGCGCAAAAAACGCTTTTTGCGCCCGCGCTGGATCCCCAAGATCGGAACCGGGCAGAAAAAGTAGGAATGCTATCCTTTCAGCGTCTCCGCAGGTAGAATATTCCACCGACGGCTGCTACTGCCAGAATGACCACACCGATGATCGCAAGCATCGGAACTTCTCCCTCGGGCGAAGACGTCCCAACGTCGGACGGAGTCGTCGTGTGGGTCGCCGTCGGCACGGAGGTGGTTCCCTCTTCCGTCGGGATGGCCGGCGTGGCCGGCGTGGTCGTGGTCACGTTCGTCGTGTCGGTCACAGACGTGCCGCTGCCGGATGAGCCACCACTGGTGCTGCCACCACCGGTGCCGCCTCCGCCACCGCCTCCGCCGCCACCACCGCCACCGGTCTGGGTCGGGGTGGGCGACACGCCGGGCACGCCGAAGAGGCCGAAGATGCTGAAGTGATCGACAACGCCTTCAACGTAGTTTGCGTCGGTATTGCGTGCGGTCGTGATGTCCTGCCAGGCCGAACCGTCCCACCAGTCGACGGTCAGGCTCGCCTCTGAGATGCCAAGCGCAGCGAGCATCTCGTCGGTATAGTAGAGCCGGAGCGTTGCTTTCGTGATCGCATCGTTCGGGACCGTCGATGAGATCGTGACGTACTTCATGCCGCTCATGCCAACGATTCCGGTGCCGGCAGGGTTCTTGTCGTTCGCGTACCCGGCGACGCTCACGTCACCGGTCACGTCGATTCCTGTCACAAGGCCGATCGAGAGGCCGGCGTTCGGGAACGATAACGGCACTTCCTGGCCAGCTTTCGCGTTCACGGACAGAACCTCGAGTGAATCCGGCGGGAATGCCGGGATGGGTTCCTTCGTGGTCAGGCTGTGGCGCGAGATCGCAGCACTCAGAAAGGTCGCCTGCTCGTTCGCCCGGATGCCGTTGACAAAGAATGTGATCGTATCGCCGTTCTTTTCGCCCTGCACAACGAGCATCGGCTCGTAAATCCGGGCATCGGAGCACCCGTATGACCCGGGCTCCGTTGTGATAACATTCCCTCGCTCCCCGCCGTTGATGTACGCAGCGATCTCCGTTCCCGCAGGGGCAGGGCTACCGAGGTTATCGGACACCGAGCCGTTGAACGCGTGCGGGAGGAGGGGATCCGATACATCCTGTGCTGTGGCACCGGCAACGAGGGCAAAGGATACCAGAAGGCATATCAGAATACTATATCCGCTTTTCATCATGCTCCATCCTTAAATAACAAAAAAGCGGGAACTAAAGAGTTCCCGCTTCTCTGCTCTTGTGTTCAGCTGTCGATTCGAGTGTTCCTGAGAACTCAGCAGTAGTTGCAGAGATCGCATGCCGGGATCTTCAGGGGTGTCGAACTGAAACCTCCAAGGGAGTCACAGTTCTCCATGAAGACCCAGTAGCCCTCTCCTACCTGCATCGTCGGTGCATACTCCTCCCCGATGGTGTAGACCCAGCAGCCGTCGCAGTTCACCGGCGGGCTGACGACCAGCGTGTAGCCGGTCAGGCCTTCCGGAGTCTCCGCAACAGAGATGAGCGTCTCATCAACCGGTTTGGTCTCCCAGTAGAGGCCGCCGAGGCAGGAGTCCCGGATAACCGTGTTGGAGTCCTGGTCAAGGCAGTACGCCGGACCGATCAGGTTCCAGCCGGGCTGGAGGGACTTCACGGGCGGGTTTGTGATCTCGGGGTTGATTGCAAGCGGCACCCGGTCAGACTTGTACATCTTGACGTAGATGGCGTCGAGCGGGTCAATCTCGGTAGAGCCGAGCACCTGCACCCACTCCTGGCACTCTGCGTCCCAGGTGTAGGCGATGCAGAAGTCAAGGCCGTCGCCGATGTTGCTGATCGATTCCCAGGTGCTGTTCACGAGCGAGATCGGCGTGGAGAAGGTGTTCCAGCCTGCTTCCAGGGCATAGCACTGGTAGCCGTCGTAGCCTGCGCCGTTAATGTTGTCGAAGCAGCAGGGGAGCTCGAACCCGAAGGAAGCCTTCTTCTCGCCGACAACGACCTCGAAGGGCTCGGTCAGCCAGGGCTCGTAGTTGCAGGTGCCGTAGACGGCATCGCCGATACCCGGTCCGAGGCCGGACGGGCCGCTGATGGCGCCCCAGTAGTTGTAGGTCGCGTCAATGAAGCCGAAGTACTCGGCCTCGGTCTGACCCATGGGAACGTAGAAGTCGATGGCAATCAGGCCTGCGTCGTCGCTGCCGACCAGGTTGTTGAAGGTGACGTCGCCGCCGATGGCGAGGACGCCGATACCGGCGGAGAACGCGAGCGTAGCCTCTTCAGTGCGGTAGCCATCAACGTCCGCTTCGGCAACGGCACATCCGTGGCCTTCGACGTTGTTCTGGGTGATCCAGGAGTCGATCTCCAGGATGCCGATACCGACGCCGGCAGCGAGTGCATAGCCGTCGGCGTTCTCAAGGAGCGCGTCGGTCTCCGCAATGGCGACCGCTTCGGCGCCTCCCGTGGCAGAGACGTCGTTGCAGGTGACGAAAGAGTCGAGCGAGAAGATACCGACGGCGAGACCGGCGGCGCCGCTGGCGGATCCAACGTAGAGCGAGGATGCTTCGTAGGTCTCCGCAACCGCACCGTCGACACAGGCGTCGACGCAGACGTCGTTGCCGTTAATGCACGCATAGGGTGCGATGATGCCTGCACTCACGCCGAGACCGCCGGCAAGGGCGATCGGATCGCCGATACCCTCTGCGTAGAGGTCAAGGCAGATGCAGTTTGTAACGTTCACATCGTTGCACTCAACAAGGTTGCCGTGGATGTAGGACTCCATCGTTGTTTCGTCGAAGTTGCCGATGTCGTCGAAGAGATTCAGCGTCACGATACCGACACCGGCCGAGCCAAGGAGGCCGAACGAACCGGCAAACTCATCAGGTACGCCCTCGATAGCGGCCGCCTCAAGGGAGCTGCAGATGTCGACGCAGACCGTGTTGTCGGAGACATCGTTTGCATAGGCAAGAGCGACGATACCGACACCGGCGACGCCGTCAAGGCCTGCGGCGATTGCGTAATTGGCGCCGATATCCTCTTCCGCGTATGCTGCCGCTTCAAGGATGCTGTTCACAGAGACGTCGTTCCCGGTGATTGCGGCGAACTCGCCGTGCGGACCGATAATACCAAGCCCGACACCAAGCCCTGCCTCAGCTGCCAGGGAATCTTCGATCTCGATCTCTTCTTCAGAGCAGGCAATTGCGGTGATCTCGCTGTCGACACAGACGTCGACGCAGTTGTCGTAGATGTCGGCGCATCCGTCCGTGTCCGCAACGATACCGGCGACGACGTTTGCCGAGAGCGCGGCAGCGAGTGCATCTGCGGAACCGATGATCGACCAGAGCGATTCGTCTGTAAGAACTGCCTGCTCCTGCACGAATGCACCCTGCACGGCGAGCTGTGCCAGCACGGAAGCGTCGTTGATCTCCTCGGTCGCGGTCGCGAAACTACAGAGAGCATTGCCGCCCGCAGCGGTGACGCAGTTTGCGAAGACAGAGACGTCGTAGGTGTCGTAGAGCGTGATACCGGAGACCCATGTCTCTGCAAGGCCGATCGCCAGGGCGTACTCCACATTATCGCCGGCAGCCGCGGCAACCTCGGCGTCGAGGTTCACGCAGACGGTGTTGTCGTAGACGTCACCGCAGTAGGTGTTCCAGACAGCGATACCCTCGACGAAGATGTCGGCAAGGGCAAGAGCGAAGCAGTTGTCTTCGTCGACAGCCTCAATGCAGACATCGACGCAGATCTCGTTGCCGTGGACGTCCGCCTCTTCGGTGCAGCCGATGTCAAGACCGGTCGCACCCGACAGCGCTTCGACAGTGGTGCCGGCCACGTTGTTGTGCATCTCTGAGATGGCCGCAGCCCGCTCGGAGGTCGCAGCATCGATCGCGCCGTCGATCTCCGCAGCACAGACACAGGCGTCCATGTCGACGCAGTTGTCTGCTATCTGGGGCTGGTAGCTGTCGTAGACATAGATACCTTCCATCCAGAATGCCGCACCGCAGCCCTCATTGATGGAATTGATGCCCCCGATGCACTCAAGGCACGCGTCGATGTCGACGGTGTTGCAGAGCACCTGCACCTTCTCGGAGGACATTACAATGATGCCATCACCGAATGCCTCACAGCCGTAGACCTCAATGCAGACGGTGTTGTCGAGGATCTGGCCCTTCTCGGAGTATTCTACCCAGATACCCCACGGGTTGACCCCAAAGGCCTCGGTGTACGAGCAGATCGAGTTGCCCTCGACCAGAACCTTCAGACCGGATGCGTAGATGCCATCGGCGTAGGCATAGAATGCAGCAACGGCGCAGACATCGACTTCGTTGCACGACACGACGACGTAGTCGCCGCAGGCATCAATGCCGATGACATAGGCCACGCTGAAGAGAGAGTCGTTCTCGTCTTCGCAGGGAACGCAGACGGTGACATCGTTGCAGCAAACCTCGTTGTAATCACCGTAGGCTCCGATGCCGACAAGCCAGGCAGCGGTGTAGCCGTCATCCTCATACTCGCAGGTTTCGCAGATGTCGACCACGTTGTCCTTGATACAGGCGTTATCGGCCTCCACAAAGATGCCGAATACATCAGGCCCATTGGCGGCCTCAAGGTTCTTGACGTTGGACACACCGACCGAAGCCTCCCGGAGGGGAGCGTCGGTGTCCGTGACCGTGACGACCTGTTCGCAGAAGAGATTAATATCAATGCAGTTAGATGTTACCTGGGGATTTGCGGATTCACCCTGAATCCAGATGCCGTCGGTATACCGTGAAACTGCATCGATGCAGATCTCGTTTCCACAGACAACAACGTTCTCAGAGTCATAAATCTCGATACCCACACCACACACAAGGTCGAGATCTATGCTGTTGTCGAGGATCTGCAGATTATCGGCATACTCGGCAAAAATCCCCCCTAAGTCGGCATTGATGATGCAGAAACCACTGACGGTGACATCCTTTGCATTGCAGATCTCAAAGCCGTAGTCTTCTCCGTCAGCATCGACGGTCGCGCCGTCCTTAGCTTCGACGGTAATGCCGTCCTTCGTGATCTTAACGGACTCTTCATACGTCGCTTTACCGACGTGAACAGTACCGTATTCTGCTACCGCATCAACACCATCCTGGATGGTCTTGAAGTGTGTCGCATCTTCAGTGTATGTCGGACAGACCCAGACCTCGCAGGGCGGCGTAGTCGCCTCGATGGTCAGGGCCGGGTCGGCAGTCGGGACACTTCCCACATCTGCCGCACTGACAGGCGCAAACAGCAGCGCCGCAATGGCCAGTGCAAGCACCGACCAGAGAAGCAACCCGTTTGAGTCGCCTGTTTTAGCCGTAGTCGTGTTTACTTTACCGAATTTCATACCCATCGCCTCAACGATGTTACCTGCGCATAGACGTATGTTATATTTATAAGTTTGCCAAGGAGGGTCACGAATGAGGTTTGCTTAAATACAATAACTGCCTGTCCGACCGCCCCTTTTTATTTACTGTCGATTAATAATAACAAAAATATACTTCGTGTAGTGGATATCCTTATATAGGAGTTCAATACATACGGCACGCCAATGAAACGGACACTTCTCGTGTGCCTGATAACTCTTTTCGTGATCTGCAGCACGCTCATCACGGGAGCAGGAGCGGAAAGGGTCATTATCGGCTTTCGGGACGATCCTGACCAGTCGATGCTCCACCAGGGCACCATACAACACGTTCATCGTGAGATCTCGGCAGTCACGGCGGACCTGCCCGGATCCGTCGTAGAAAAGATGGGACGAGATCCCAGGATCGCATTCATCGAACCCGATTACCGGGTTTCTGCACTTGCCGAAACCGTCCCCTGGGGCGTTTCCCGGATAGGGGCTCCGAGAGTGCACACCTCCGTGAACGGAGACGGTGTGCGGATCGCCGTCCTCGATACGGGTATCGACTACACCCACCCGGATCTCGACGAAAACTACCGGGGAGGGTACGATTTTGTCGGACACGATGCCGATCCCATGGACGATAACGGCCATGGAACCCACTGTGCAGGCATCATCGCCGCCGAAGATGATGGTTCCGGCATCGTCGGCGTTGCACCGGGAGCGGAGGTCTATGCGGTCAAGGTTCTTGACAAAAGCGGCGGCGGCTATATCAGCGATGTCGTCGCCGGTATCGAGTGGGCGATCGAGAACGACATACAGATCATCTCCATGAGCCTTGGGGGCAACTCCGACTCCTACGCCTTCCGGTCGGCATGCGACGCCGCGTATGATGCGGGGGTGCTCATTGTAGCGGCAGCCGGAAACGACGGCCGTTACAGCGGATACGGGGACACGGTCGACTACCCTGCCCGCTATGATTCGGTCATCGCGGTCGCGGCCACCGATCGGAGCGACCGCCGGGCATCCTGGTCAAGTACGGGGCCCGACGTCGAACTCGCGGCACCGGGCGTCGATATCTACTCCACCTACCCTGGCGGGTATAAGACGATCAGCGGCACATCCATGGCATGCCCGCACGTGGCCGGTGTTGCAGCGCTGCTGATGGAGGCGCAGCCGGGGTGGGGGAATGCCCAGGTGCGCGAACACCTCGCAGAGACGGCCGACGCGCTCGGAAGGTCAACCTGGTATGGCAACGGACTGGTGAATGCCGTCGAAGCCGTCGGCATTCCCGATGCGGATACCACCCCGCCTCTCATCTCGGATGTGGATGTGGCAGAGGTCACCGGCAGCAGTGCCGTGATCACCTGGCAGACGGACGAGGCGGCAGATAGCGCCGTGCACTACGGCGTATCCGCCTCGGATCTGAGCCGGAGTGTATCGGACTCAGCTCCGGTTACGTCGCACACCCTGCAGGTACCGGAACTCCTGAAGGAGACGACGTATTACTTCCGTGTCACATCCACGGACGCTTCCGGGAACGCCGCGACCGATCCTGAGGGAGGCGTGCCCTATCTCTTCTCGACTCCGGCGAATGACCCGCCCGTCGCAGACGCGGGAGAAGACAGAACGGCGAGCGATGCCGATGGCGACGGGGTCGAATCGATCACCCTCGACGGTTCCGGGTCCTACGACCCCGACGGCTCCATTGCCGCCTGGCAATGGACAGAGGGAGAGGTGCTCCTCGGCGACGGGGAAACCCTGACCGGCGACTATACGGTGGGCACGCATACCGTCATCCTGCAGGTCACCGATACCGACGGCGCCTCTGCAACCGATACGGTGACGGTGACGGTCGAACCCAACAGGCCGCCGGTTGCAGACGCAGGCGGCAATGTCGCTGCTGCCGTGGACGCAGCGGTCTCATTCGACGGTTCCGCATCCTACGACAGCGACGGCACGATTATAGATTTCGTCTGGGACTTCGGCGACGGAACGGGCGGCGCAGGGTCGACGGTGATGCACACCTACACAGCATCCGGCACCTACACCGCAACGCTCACCGTCGTCGATGATGGCGGAGCATCCGACACCGACACGTTCTCGGTGACGGTAACGGAGGTGGCAAGCGAACCCGAGATGCACGTGGAGCGGATCGATATGGGCATCCAGAACTTCTGGTTCCGGATCCGGGGCCTGGCCGCGGTCACCATCGCCGATGCAGACGGGAATCCCGTCAGCGGCGCAGAGGTCTCCGGCCACTGGAGCGGCCTTGGCCGGGGCACCGAACGAGGACTGACCGGCGCGGACGGGTCAGTTACGTTCACGTCGAACCTCGCCCGGAAGACCAGCGAGCCCTTCGTCTTCACGGTCGATGCGGTTGCCAAAGACGGTTGGGTCTACACCCCGTCCGCCAACCGCGAGACATCGGACAGCATCTCCCTCTAGTCCATTCTCTTTTTCACCTCTGCACGGGTGCATTTCAAAATATCTCCAATATCAGCCTCAAAAGGGAGATTTTACCAATATTTCGCGTCTTTTCCTGAACTGGGCTCCCCTTTGCCGATCTGCGGCCTGAAGGTGAAGCCGCCCCCACACCGTCCAGGACGGAGGGCACATTGGGGTTGTTTACCGATGTTCCCGGTTGTCCCGAAGGCCGGATTTCGCCAAACCGATTCCACGGAGAATTTTGCCCGGATTGGAGAAATACGGCATAATCCCAGGACCGTATTGGAGATAGGCAGCAGAGTGATTTTTAGAGGATGGAGACCAGAGCTCACGGTGAGATCGGCCGTCTGAAGGCTTCTGTGAAGGTCGAAATGCGGTGGAATTCTGCCAGGATTGCTATTATTTAAGGGTTGATGGACGGGACGGCGGCCGGCAGGCGGAAGGGGAATGGGGGGTACCCTCACCGCAACGGTTCAAGGCGCCAGACGGGAGCGGCGGTGCCAAGATTCGCCTTGAGGTATGCCTCTGAAGTATTCAGCGAGTCGGGAACGTCGAAGAAGAGGTAACCTGTATCGGTCTCTTCGATAGCAAGCACCCCGCCCGTATACGTCTCGCCCTCGGACGTCGCCGTCGGGATACCGGTCATCAGGGTGTATGACTCGCCGCCATACAGCAGCGTGAATGCAGATGGTGCCGGCAGCCGGATCGACGAGCTCTTTCCGTCCCCCCGAAAGCCGATATGAGCAGACCTGATGACGACGAGCAGATACGTCCGCCCGCTCTCCGCTTCGAATCGTTTCCGTGAACCGTCTTTTGCCGTAAACACATGGCGTTCCTCTGTTGAATCAACAATGAGCGAGAGGACGTTGCTGCCTTTCCCGCTCGGATACTCATGGCAGTGCCGCTCCATCAGGCCGAGCGCATCCGGGTATGCCGGCGTCGGCGAAGGCTCCGGTTCGACCAGCAGGAGAGACGGTTCGGCGGGAATGGCAATCAGCTCCTCGTTGTAGAGACGCATCGCCTCACGGAGACGTTCCGTCCCGAGTGCGATGTGGTCGAACGCCGTTTCGATGGCAGCCCGGTCAGGAGACGCCATACCCGCGAGCAGATCGCCAGCGGCGAGGAACTCCTCCATTGCAGCCATGTACTCCTCCCTGACCGATTCGTTCCCGGGCGAGACGTCACAGTCTTCGGCATCCGACAGGGCCGAGGCGGAGAGAGCAGAGAGTTCTTCTGCACTGTCGGCGAGGGAACCTGCATCCCCGTAATAGACAGCGTGGATGGTCTGAACAGAGAGCGCCGGGAGAGAGATACCGGTATCCGATATCAGTGCAGCCAGTGCATCGTCACCGGAAAGTGGAAGAGAGGAGTTTTCCTCCGGAATGAACGTCACGTTGTCTGCCGGTTCGTCACCGGGAGGCAAAACTGCGGTGAACAGATTGACCGGGAACGGCAGCTCAAGCAGATCGGCATCGGATGCCCCTGCGGAGGCATTCTGGATCTGCCGGGCTCCCTGATCGGCGCCGTGCGGCGCGAACAGGGCAACCGTCGCCCCTCCCAGAAGCCCGGCAACGGTGAGAACGATCAGAAGAACGTATCCGATGCGCATACCGCACAATGTTTGGAGACAATATATAATATTTGCGTCGGTCAGTGAGGCAGCACCGGTCTGCAGTTGCCGCCGCCAAAGTTCCAGGCTCACCTCCAGGCGTGCCGGGGGTGCAGAATAAACGTGCGACAGAAATAGGTTAATTCCATGAATTTAAAAGTGGAGATGCGGATCTATCCCGCAGAAATGCTCTTACAGTGTCCTTCCGAGCGCCCAGACAGGAGTTCCCTGATCGCCGAGATTAACCCGGACATATGCGTCGGCACTCTCGAAAGACGCCGGAACATCAAAGAGAATCACTCCTTCCTTCGACTCATACCGATCAAGCGTGCCTGCTCCGTAGGCGTCGCCGAAAGAGATCCGCGACGGGATCTTCAGAGGAGTGTATGTGGCGTCGAAATACTGGAGAGTAAACGCTCCCGGATCGGGTGTCCGAACGGTATAGGTTCTGCTCTCACCCTGGTGCCCGATATTGGTGACCTGCAGGGTGACCACGACGAACGCGCGTCCCGGTTCGGCGGCGACGGCGGCACCGTCTCCTCCAAGGACATAATAGACCCCTGTTTCCCGGGCTGACTCGAGGATGAGCGAGAGCATGTTTGCACCCGTCCGGTCGGTGAAGGTGTACCGCTGCCTGAGCGGGAGCGCGTTCTTGAATATGGGAGCAGACTTTGATCGCAGCGTGAACGCTCCGATAGCATCGATCTCCTCCGGGATCTGCAGGTCATCGGAGAGATTACCGACCGCGAGGCGCAGGTGCTCTGTCCCGTTTATGATGCCGTCAAAAGCCGCGTCCACCTCGGATGCATTCAGGGTGGCTCCATCTTTCATGACCGCACCGGCTGAGACATATGCATTGAGCGCAGCGACAAATGTCGCTTGCAGGTGCTCCTGGTCGGGTGAGATGTGAAGCGACCGGACCTCCGGCAGCAGCGCCGAGGCGGCGGCGTGGAGTCTGGCACCATCTGCATGCACGGCGGCCTCGTCCCAGTAGTACAACGAATAGATGCCCTGAACCGCGAGCATCATCAGAGAGACACTATTGTTTGCAATCACTCCCCGCAGAACCTCGTCGTCATACTCGGGTAGCGTGACGGTCGTGTTCTCGACGGGAAGCGGCGTCGTATTCAGGGATTCATTCTCCACCGGCGGCGGCTGCGAAATGGTAAATGCGGTTCCCGCATCCAGCCGGCGGCTCATGTCAGAGAGAGGAGACGATACGTTGCCGCTGAGAGACGGCTCATCAGGCCCCGGCTCTGCAATCGCCCCCCCGGATACCAAAGGCGGCGGGCTTACCGCGTATGAGATGAGCAGAAGCCCTACGAGGAAAGAGATGCCGGCAATTTTGGCGGCAGAGTCCCAGCGCTCCATGGAGGGGTACATGATCCGTCATGCCAGATAAACCTTACAGATCCGAAGAGGCATCCGGATGTGCGTTCACAGGGGAACAGCCTCCCGGAACCGGCGCACTGTGCATGCCCGGGCAGGAGTGGGAGCAAAAAAGTTACGGGGTGGGCTCGGCCAGGCTCCAGGCGGGCGCCCCGTTTTGGCCGAGGTCGAGATGCAGACTCGCCTCGGAGACATTCAGCGACGCCGGAACGTCGAAGACGAGATACCCCTCCTTGGACGCATACCGCTCAAGGCTGGATCCGGCGTATGATTCACCGAGCGAGGTCTTGGCTGGGAGATCGAGCGGCAGGTACTCCCTGTCGTGGCAGTGGAGCGTTATCGCCGCGGTCTCCGGTGTGTCCACCTGATAGAGGTCGCCGTTCCCCTTATGTCCGAGGTTCGTGGCCTTCACGACGACCAGAAGGAACTGCCGGTCATTTCCGGCTGCGACGGTCTCCTTCTCATCACCGGATGCGCAGGTGAAGGAATGTACCTTGCCGGTTGATTCGGCGATGAATGAGAGCATGTTCTCACCTTCGGGATCGTCGTAGCAGAACCGCTCAAGCAGTGCAAGGTGCTCTTTTGATGCATTCTCCTTCTGGACAGGGGCGGTCATCCCGACCACCGGAGCGGCAGATCCACTCCCCGTCTGCATGAGGAGCGCCTCCTGCCCCGGCCCCTGCATTGCCACCTCAAGAGAAGAGCAGCCTTCAGCGATACTGACGAGTGCGGAGGATACACCGCTGGCGTTCTCTGCCGTCAGAAGAGCGCCGGCTTTCTCGTACTGATCCAGCGCCAGCAGAAAATTCGCCTGCGTGGGCTGCAGCTCTCCCGATACCTCCAGCGATGCCGCTTCAGTGCGTGCATGCGCGGCGAGTTCGTGCATCTCCGCGGCAGCGGTCTGCATCCCGAGGGTGTCGTTGCATCGCTCGGCAGCCATGCTCTGCACGGCAAGTATCATAAGCGGCATGGCTGCATCGCTGATAAGGGAACGCATCCTTTCGTCAGCGGAAAAGCCGTTTCCATACGCTTCGCCGGACGTACCGGCGGCATCGAGATCGAGATCCATTTCAGAAACGGAGGTGTTCCCGGCGATTGTATCCCCGACAGGGCCGGCGTCTGCAGGTCCGGATAGGTTCTCCTCTGTCCCGGCGGAGACGTTGACCGGGATTTCAGGCGAAAGGTACGTCGAGAGCATGCCGACCACAGGGAGCGCCCCCATACCCTGGAGCGCCACGCCGTCCCGTTCGTACGAAACATTGGTTGCATTGGCGGAAACAACAAGCGCCGATGCAGAAAGCAGGAATCCCGAAAGTCCAAGAATTCCTACGATCAACAGTGCAGATACCAGGTGAACGCGCATACCAGATTATTTTTCACATTAGTATATAAAAGTATTACAATAAAAATAACCGAATTAATACCGGCATTCAGCCAAACCGGACATGTAACCGAATGCTCAGGGATACAAACCGTGTCTGGCCGGCACGTTCGGGATCAGGGTACCGCAAATCGGTGTTGGACCACACAGAAGATTCATCTGTTCCAAAGTCCGACACCGGCACCGATGCCGCGAGTTACTGCCGCATGGAACGGGAAGGTCATCGCCGCGAGCAACAATACGATCGTCATTGAAGGGAATCATTACTTTCCGTCGGACGACGTAAACCATGAATATCTCCGGGAGAGCCGGACACAGACGATATGCGACTGGAAAGGTGTTGCACAGTACTATGACATCATCGTGAATGGAGAGGTCAATGACGATGCAGCATGGTACTATCCGGAGCCAAAACCGGCAGCGCAGAACATCCAGAACCGGATTGCCTTCTGGCGGGGCGTGAAAGTTCTCCGTGAAACCGGATAGTCCTCCAGGAAACACCAGATAAGCCTCGTGCCGGTGGACGGATAGGTTGTGCGCCTCCATAGACACACCCGGATTCCCGGGAATCACAGCCGATCGGGACTATAGCCGATATGGCTGCATCGTCGGCTTTTGGGGATATACGCCTGGTGCATCATGATCGCACAGAACAGATCGGGTTATCCCGGAGACTGCTTTTTCAAGTTCCCTCCAGGAGCACTCCCGGAAAGCCCGCTGATGAGAAGATGGGCGCGTCGGCGCTATAAAAGAAACCTTTAATATGCCCTCCGGCAATCCCTCACAGTGAGGGATGCTCTATGGAGATTGTAAAAATTCCCCAGATGGACAAAGCCGAATACGACAACCTCATCGAAGAAGGATATCTCTCCAGGATTGCATTCCAGGGGAATAAGTATCCGTATATCGCACCGTTTCTGTATGTCTTCGACGGGAAGTTTCTCTACTTCCTGGCCACCAAGTACGGAAGAAAGAACGACCTCTTCCGCCAGCACCCCTATGTCTCGGTTGAAGTCGAACGCTATACAAGCGATCTCTCCTCGTACACATTCGTCACCATGCAGGGGTATCTCGTTCAGCTGGAGGATGCGATAGAGAAGAAGATCATCAGGCAGAAGTTCGTCGATATGATCAAAAGCAAGAACCTCTCGCAGAATATCCTCGCAGCGCTCGGCCACAAACCGGAAGAGCCGATCGAGTCGATTGCATCCGAGGAACGTTCGAACATCTGGAAGCTGACCGGCGTCACCGACATCGTCGCCCTGAAAAACCTGTAACCATCTCGCACCTTTTTTTGCCGCCTGCAGGAGCCGGAGAGACCGCCGCGCATGAAGAGTCCGCGGCGATGCCGCCATGTATATATACTCGCCCGGCCCGGCAAGGGCTATGACCACCCGGAGCGGTATCCTTGGTATCATCATCTGCTGCTGCATCCTGCTGCCCGCAGTGTCTGCACACGTCCCCATTATGGTGGAGGGCGACACCGACCGGTTGTCTGCTGCGACCATCATCGAAGACCCCACCAAGTCCTGGGTGGTCTATGCACGTCTCAGTGGAAACGACACCGTCGACTACTACCGCTTCCGGATGGAAGAAGGTGACCTGATCCGGCTCTCTCTCCAGACGCCCGAGGAGGGAGCATTCGCGCCCGGCATGGTGCTGATGGGGGCCGGGATCACTGAAGCCGGTGCAGCACCGCCGGCCGTTACGGTTCCCGGCGGCGCAGGGGCGACGGCCATTCCCGGAACGAGACCCGACCAGCCCTTCTTCGAACCCTTCACACCGGCAAAGTCCTACAGAACTGCCGAGGTCTCCCTTGCCGCGCCCGAAACCGGCGACTACGTCGTCGCGGTCTACGCCACAGAAGGCTCGGGGCCGTACGCGCTCGCCGTCGGCACCCGCGAGCAGTACACGCTCACGGAGTGGCTGACCATACCTCTCGACGTCATCGCTATCCACCTCTGGGAAGGCCAGTCACTCGCGTTCATCCTCTCACCGCTCGCTGCAGTGGTCGCTCTCGGCGTCGCACTTATAGCCTGGCAGCGGAGAGGCGCGCTCTCCGCCTTCGGATGGACGGCTGCGCTCGCCGGTCTCCTGTACATCGGCAGCGGGGCGATGACCCTGACCCAGCTCGTCATCGCCCTGATGGGCCCTCCCCTGACGGCGGCGGCACTGGTGACTCTGATCGCCGCTCTCATCCCCATCCTGCTCGGCGCCCTCATGCTGGCGGTTGGACTCCGGCGCAGCGCCGGCAGCAGAACGGATCGCATCATCGTGGCTGTGCTGGGAGTCCTCGGTCTCGCCACCTGGGCGGGCGTACTCGCCGGGCCGGTGCTCGCCGTCATCGCTGCGGTGCTGCCGGCGAGCAGGAAAGGGAAGACGTAAGACCCCGGTCACCCGGGGACGAGGAGGGCGCGGGCCACCTCCACCATATCCTCAAGCCGCTCGGGCGTCGCAAAACCCCTTCCCGACCACCGGATGATCCCCTCGCGGTCCAGGAGATACACGAAGGCCAGATTCCGGTCATCGATACCGAGATCACGCAGGTACGGATCGAGGTCGCCATAGTAGGTGATGACGTGACTGTGCTGCGCCGGGGGAATCCCGCCTCGCATCCCGGCATCGATGCTGCCGGAGAAGACCCTCGCCATCAGTCCGTCCATCATGGGAACCTCGTAGACAGTGCACCGGGGATTGTCACCGAATGCCGCCGTAAAACGATCCGTCCACGAGTCGATCTGCTCCTGCGCCCGCCTGACAAACGCAACGGCGACGAGCGCGACCAACCCTTTCGCTGCATCCGGGAGCGTCACCATATCGCCCGCAAGCGAGTTGGCGGCGATCGTCGGAAACCGTCGCCCGACGATCGCCGCGCCAGCATCACCACGCAGCATCCCGTTCATACGATCTTCCTACCGGTACTCCGCAAGGATCGTCCGTGCAATCTCCAGGAGTCTGTCGAACCCTTCAGGGGTTGCCGCGCCCTTCTCCGCCCATCGGATCACCCCTTCTCCGTCGACGAGGTAGAGATAGGCAAGCGATATGTCGTCGAGCCCGAGCTGCCCGGCGTATTCGTCCAGATCTCCGGCATACGTCAGCACCCGACCGTGCCTCTCCGGCGGCAGAACGCCGCGAAGAGCTTCATCGACCCGGTCGGCGAGTGATGCCTCCAGCCTCCCGGCGACGGCGACGACCATGTACGCTTTCACGCGGGGGTTGCCGGCAAAAGCCTTTTCGAACGGTCCTGTCCAGGTCTCCTGGACCGGCTGCACCCACCGGGGAAAGGCAACAACGATGAACGCGAGGCTTCCCCGGAGATCGTCAGGCAGCGTCACTGCCGTTCCATCGAGCGACGTTGCCGAGAGATGCGGGAACGGCCGGTTTTCAACCGCGAAGATCGGTTCAGTGGAGCCAGTTCTTCCAGCCATGCCCCTGCAGTGGGAGAGGGAGATGATAAATACTCTGCTCAGTCGCCATATGCGAAGGTTCATCTGAACCAAGCGGCATGATCCGATAAATGAACGATCCCGGGCTTTCCATCGGCGAAGGATGGCAGGATCTCGTCACGGTGCTCGCATCAGAACCAGCGCCGCAGCGGACATATATCATCGGGGGAACAGACAGCGGCAAGAGCACCCTCTGCCGGTATCTCACCCGGGAACTGAATGCATACGGCACCACAGCGTATATCGACTGCGACACGGGACAGTCGGCGATCGGACCGCCGACGACGGTAGGCCTCGCGATCACGGACAGGAATGTGCCCGCCACTTCTCTCCTCCGCTTTGTCGGCGCCACCTCACCCCGCGGCCATCTGCTCCAGACCCTGACCGGTGCAAAAAGGCTGCTCGAGACGGCGGTTTCGGCAGGCGCATCCGCCGTCATCCTCGATTCACCGGGCTACATCTCAGGGGATGCGGCCTTTGAGTTCCAGTTCCAGATGATAGACCTTCTGCAGCCGGACCATATCGTCGCCCTGCAGCGTGGGCGGGAACTTGAGCGGCTGCTCGCCAATTTCCGCCGCCATCCCGGGATCCGGATCCATCGCCTCGGGATCTCGCCGGCGGTCATCACGCGCCCCCCGGCAGAGCGGCGCCGATACCGCGAAGAAAAGTTCCGCGCCTACTTCGTCGGTGCAGAGGTGCACGAAGTATCGCTCCGCCGTCTCGGTCTGCACGGGAGAGTTCCCGACCTTCGAAAACCGGTACAGGTACACCGCCGCCTCGTCGCCCTCTGCGACCGGTGGAACTTTGCCATCGCACTGGGGGTGATCGGATCCGCCGATCCCGAAACGCGCCGGATGCAGGTCCTCATGCCGCCTGTCGATCGGAGCAGAGCTGCCTCGATCCAGTTCGGATCACTCTATCTCGACCTCGCAGCACCGCCGGGCGAGATGGAGTCGTACTCCCCCTTCGAGGCTACCAGGGGATGACCGCCAGAAAGAGCCAGTACACCGCAGCCTGCAGGAGCGTCAGTGGAATGCCCACTTCCGCAAACTCCCGAAACGTCAATGTCATGCCGTGCCGTTCGGCGTTCTGAATGATGATCACGTTGCTCGCCGCCCCCATGATCAGCATGTTCCCCGCAATGGTGCTCCCTGCTGCAAGAGCAGCGAGCTCCCGGGAGGATACACCGATCTGCGTGAGAATCGGGAGATAGAGGGCAACGAACGGGACATTCGAGACGAACTGCGAGAGAATAACGCTCGCTGCAAGTATTACGGGGACGGCGGTGAGATCAAATCTCGCATTGTCGATAAGAGGCTGGAAGAAGCCCGACTGCCAGACGCTTCCCAGCAGGACGAAGAGGGCGGCAAAGAAGAGCAGTGTGCGCCAGTCGATCGAACGCAGCACGTCTAGCCGTTTTTCACTTCCAATGAGCACGGGAAGCGCTGCGATGAGCGCGACGTAGGGGAGGGGAATCGCAATCTGCACCCCGAGCAGCACGGCGACGACCTTGATGCCGATCAGCAGCACGAGCGTCGTGAGCGAGATGCGTGCGAGAAAGGCAAGCCGGGCGTCCGTAATCTCCTCGCAAAGGTGGACAAGCGGAATTTCGGGGATCTCATGCCGAAACCTGAGTATGAGAACGGCATATGCCAGCAGCAGGCAGAGGACGGTCGGGACCGCAAGGTAGACAAAGAATGTGACGAACGGATTTTCGAGCCCGCCGTCGAGGGCGATCAGGAGGTTCTGCGGGTTCCCGATGGGGCTTGCGACACTGCCGGTGGTCACGCCGAATGCCAGCGCGAGCAGCAGAAGTTTCTCCGAGATGCCGAACCTGGCCGCATAGTAGAGCATCAGCGGCGTTGCAACGATGGCGAGGGTGTCGTTCATCAGGAGCGCAGAGAGGAGGCCTGTTGCGATGATGATCAGAAGGACCAGCCGCCGGACGGTTGTCGCCCGCCCGAAGATGCGGTATGCGACGTGAAAGAGGTAGCCGCTTCGTGAGAGAGCCTCGCCGATGACGAATGTCCCGAAGAGAAAGACCAGGAGATCGGTATTGATCGCTGCCAGCGCGTTCTGAGCGGAGATCTGCCCGGTGAGCAGAACGGCAAGGGCTCCTCCCACGACAATCTGCCATATCTGAAGGCGGACCGCGCCCACCTTCCGGACGGCGATCAGAAAGAGAACCGCAAGAAGAACAGCAAGAGGAACGACCGAGCCCATGAAGACGTATCACCGGCAGCAGGCGGGCAGCCGCCCGCATCAGTGCTGCTATCAGGTAGACTGCTCCGGAGAAAAAGGAGGAGGGTGCGGGCGGCAGATGGCCGAATCAGGACTCGTTTCCGATCAGGTGGTTGATGATGTTTTCACAGATGTCGCCGGAGTATTCACCGATCCTCCGGGTGCTGTCGGATATCGAGCCGAGAGGTATGGCGGTGACCGCTTCGTACCGCAACGTCCGGCCGCTGATCTTCCGGGACTGTTCCTCAAGGTTGGGGATCAGTGCCAGGATCTCGTTTGCTTTCGCAATATCACCGCTGTAAAACGCTTGCATGCTCTTCTGGAAGACATCAAGAGCGTACGTGCTGGCTGCCTCGATCAGGGAGAGCAGCTCATCGTCGACCTCCCTATCGGCAAGAAGCAGGGCGTTCTTCGCGACCTGCGTTGCGTGATCCCCGATACGCTCAATGATCCTGCTGATGAGGAAGTAATGGAGCGCTGTGCCAATCGGGATATTCATCTTCCGCGAAAGCGTCATATCGAGGAGGATGAGCTGGTTCTGGCGCGCTATCAGCCAGTGCAGGCGATCGACCTCATTATCCCTGGCGATCACGTCCTCGGCAAGGGGTGAGTCGCGATTCCGCAGAGCCACAATGGCATCCTCCTGCATCGCTCTGACGATGACCGACATCCTGCGGAGGGTGTTGGCAAACGGCATCTCCGAGGGATTGAGGAGATCTTTTATGGTGATCGAATCGTCCGTCTCATTCACCACTTCCTGACCGACCGCCATCTGCGTAAAGTCACGCACGAGCTTGCGGATCAATGGCGGGAGACGGCCTTTCGACGTAATCCGGATCGAGGTGTAGCCGGCGATATACGCACCCACGAGATACCGAAGCAGAAATGCAGGATCCGTCCCTGCATTCGCCTCAAACTCTTTGACGCGCTGGACCTGCTCGCCGCGGATCTTGGGCGTGATCAGGAGCGAACCGTCCGGCTGGGTAATCAGGCCGACCGGGTCGTTCTTCTGAATACTTGCAGCTTTAACCCACGTTTTCGGGAGAGAGACAATATATGAGGAGCCACCGGTGATCTGAACTTTCCTGATTTCCATAGACTCCTGTACGGTGGGTTCAGAGAGGATATATACATTCCGTAGGAGTATATACGGCAATAGCGTATATTGGGGATACATATACCCATATATTTTCTTTCGAGAACGAATTTACCACTTTCTCCCCTTGTTTTAGCAGGTGAACGATCGTTTATGAACTCTGCCACAGAACTGCGTATGCTCTGGAATATATGTCTCCTTCCTACCCGCTCCGACAGGCACCATGCTGATGCGGGGAAAGGCGTGTCTGAAGCATGAACCGGAGGGACGGTGACCGATCCATGCAGAAGAGACAGGCCGCAGTACCGAATGGGAACGGGAAGACCCGGACAGGATCGACTATCCCGGAACTCCCCTCCGTCATCGGAGACGGATTCGACGCTCTGCACAATAGTATTACCGGCAGAAAATACAGGAACCTGCGGGAGAATGGCATGCGCTCCCTCTGGTTCATCACCGCCATCTTCGCGGTTCTCGCCATATTTTTTATCCTCTTCTTCCTCGTTCTGAACGCGTACCCGATCACCGACAGCGTCAGCATCTATGAGTTCCTTGCCGGAGAGACCTGGAATCCGAGCGGCGCCTCGCCTGCCTACGGCGTCTTCACCCTCATCATCGGTACGCTCCTGGTGACCATAGGGGCAATGGCGATTGCCATCCCCCTCGGGATCGGCAGTGCCATCTTCATCGCCGAACTCGCGTCCCCGCGGGTGAAAAACATTGCAAAACCCGCGATAGAATTGCTTGCCGCCATCCCCTCCGTCGTGTATGGTTTCTTCGGCCTGATCGTCCTGACGAGCTGGCTTCGGGTCACCTGTAACGTTCCTTCCGGCGAGAGCTGGCTTGCAGGATCCATTCTTCTCGGGATCATGGCTCTCCCCACAATCGTCAGCGTCTCGGAGGATGCGATCGCCGCTGTCCCGCGCGGCTACAAAGAGGGGTCGCTTGCGATGGGAGCGACACACTGGCAGACAATCCAGAGGGTCATCGTTCCGGCTGCGTTCTCGGGCATCACCGCAGCCGTCATACTCGGGATGGGGAGGGCTATCGGAGAGACGATGGCTGTCATCATGGTGGCCGGAAACGCAGCCATCATCCCTGACCCGATCTGGAACGTCCTCTCTCCGGTGCGGACGCTCACCGGCACGCTGGGCATCGAGATGGGTGAAGTGGCTGTCGGGAGCGCTCACTATCACGCCCTCTTCGGTGTCGCGGTCGTGCTGCTCGCCATCGCGCTCATCGTCAACCTGGGTGCACGGGTCATCCTCAAAAAGATCCAGGAGAAGCAGACAGCAACAGGAACGAGGCGGCAGTGGCTGCGCCCTGCAACAAAAGACGCAATCAGACCGTATGCCTATGCAGGTATGGGGGCCGCTCTTGCCGCCCTTCTGCTCCTCACTGTCGGCGCGGCAGCAACCGCCACCACCATTGCCATCGTCCTGGCCCTTGCTCTCGTCAAGAGAAAAATATCCGCAAAGACCGGGCAGAAGGTGGCGTTCGGGCTCGTATACGCCTCAATCACCATGGTCATGATCTTTCTCGGGATCATCCTCTTCGACATCATCACGAACGGCATTCCGGCGCTCAGCTGGGAGTTTCTGACCGAACCTCCCCGCAACCTCGGCCGGGAGGGAGGGATCGGCCCGGCGATCGTCGGTACGCTCTACCTCGTCGCCGGCGCAATCCTGACAGCGCTCCCCATCGGCATCGGTGCTGCAATATACCTGAATGAATACACAAAAGGAGGCAGGATCCCCGAACTCATCCGTGCGGGAGCCGATCTTCTGAACGGAACGCCTTCAATCGTCTTCGGTCTCTTCGGCTTTGCATTCCTGGTTCTCTACCTCAACTTCGGAGTGTCGCTCCTTGCCGGCATGATAACCCTCGGCCTGATGATCCTGCCGACGGTCATCCGTACAACCGAGGAGGCCTTAAAGAGCATCCCGGACTCCCTGCGTGAAGGAAGCTTCGCGCTCGGAGCAACCAAGTGGCAGACCATCTGGAGATGCGTGCTCCCGCCGGCGGTGCCCGGCATCCTGACCGGCGCCATCCTGAGTATCGGCCGGGCCGCTGGCGAGACCGCGCCGATCCTCTTTACAGCGGTCGTTTTCTCAAAACGCTTCCTTCCGACCTCCGTCACCGAACCGGTGATGGCACTCCCCTACCACCTCTTCATCCTCGCAACCAATGTGCCGGGGGCCAGCCAGAACCAGTACGGAACAGCCCTCGTGCTCCTGCTGCTGGTGATGGGCATCTACCTCATCGCAATCGTCATCAGAAACCACTATCAGAAGGCCATCACGTGGTGAATCATGCAGAACAACGGCAATATCCTCACTACCAGAGACGTAAACCTTCACTACGGTGAAAGTCAGGCGCTCATCGATGTCTCGATCAGCATACCCAAAAACAGGGTCACCGCTCTCATCGGCCCATCGGGATGCGGCAAATCAACGCTCCTGCGCTGCTTCAACCGCATGAACGACCTCGTAGCCAACGCCAGGATCACCGGCGAGATCCTCTTTGAAGGAACGAACATCACCGGCCCGGAGACCGACGTCGTCGAGCTGCGCAAAAAGATCGGGATGGTCTTCCAGAAACCGAACCCCTTCCCTGCGTCGATCTACGACAACATCGCCTACGGCCCGCGCGTCCACGGAACGAGAGATCGTAAAAAACTTGATGCGATCGTCGAAGGCAGCCTGAAGAAGGCAGCACTCTGGGATGAGGTCAAAGACCGCCTCCATGAATCGGCCATGGGGCTTTCAGGCGGGCAGCAGCAACGCCTCTGCATCGCCAGGACACTTGCCGTCGAACCGGAGATCATCCTCATGGACGAGCCCTGCTCCGCACTCGACCCGATTGCGACCGCGAAGATCGAGGACCTTATCGACGAGCTCAAAAAGAACTACACCGTCATCATCGTGACGCACAACATGCAGCAGGCCGCCCGTGTCAGCGACTATACCGGTTTCATGTACCTCGGAAAGATGATCGAGTTCGGCGAGACCGTTCAGATATTTGAGTCACCGCAGGAAGAGATGACGAACAACTATATCACAGGACGCTTTGGGTAGGTGGGAAAACGTGACCGAAAAATACCGCGACGATCTCAAAGCCCTCAGGACATCGGTTCTCGACCTGGGCACGCTTGCAACGGATATGCTCCATAACGCAATGCTCGCTCTGAAAAACCAGGATCCCGACCTGGCGGAGCGGGTACACGCAAAGAAGGCGGAACTTGCAGACAGGAATAATGATATTGAAGAGCAGGCACTCAAGGTTATCGCCCTGTATCAGCCGATGGCACAGGATCTCCGGGCAATCTCCTGTGCCATCGGCATGAACGACTCGCTCTACCGGATCGGCAGGTTCGGCAAAGACATCGCCAATATGGTGGACGGGTTTGCAGGCGCCCCGCATCTCGCCAATATGATGAATCTCCCCCACATGGCGGATCTGGTCTTTTCCATGATCGACGACGCCCTGAAAGCATACCGCTACGAGGATATCGCGCCGCTTAAGGATTTCACGGAGCGGGACGACATCGTCGACAACATGCGCTACTCCATCTTCCGCGAGAGCGTCACCTACATGATGGAAGACCCGAGGAGCATCACCCGCTGTATCGACTACGTGATGATAGCGCGGTATCTGGAACGTTCCGGCGACCATGCCTGCGACATGGCCGAAAAGATCTATTATATGGTCACCGGGGAGCGCCAGGAGATCAAATAACGCTCCCAACCCGACACCCTTTCTTCCTGCTCGCCCATTACCATTCCTTCATACGAGCGGCCCGCCAGGGCCGACGAACAGGGTGACTGCGACCAGAAGACCGATGAGAACAGCGAGTATCATCGCCGATCTGAAGACGTACTTCCCGGCCGCAATCTGATCCCGCGACTCTCGCGGCCCGATCTTCAGCACCAGGACGGCAAGGAGCGCCCCGGCGATCAGACCGACGATCTCGTCGACGACCAGAACGGCGGAGGAGAGGAGGCTGACCGGCTGAAGCACCAGAACGATACCGCTGACCACCACCGGCGGAAGCAGGGCGGCCGCAATGGCCACACCGGCTATGACCTCGGGCGTCTCCAGGGTGTACGCCAGCACGGCAGCGAATCCGAGCAGCACCGCCATGATGATATAGATCGGATTTGTGACGATACGGCCGGTGATCTCCTCAGTGATGGGAAGCGGTATGAACGGATTGATGACGAAGGTGGCGATAGCCGAAAGGAGAAAAACGGCTCCAAGCAACGCCAGAAGGACACCGACGCTCCGCAGAGCGTCCCCCGGTTTGCCGAGGGCTATGTTGACGGAAAAACTGTAGATCGGCCCGATGATCGGCGAGAGAAGCATCGCACCGATGATGATGACCGAGTTGTTCAGGAAGAGCCCGAACAGGGCAACGAGCCCGGCGATGGACGTCAGTGAGACTTTTTCAAGGTCGAGCTCCGTATACGGTTTCACCGAATTCAGGAGCTTCTCGACCGGCGCGTTCTCCTCCTTCTCTTCTGCCTTCTTCTCGGCACGCTGCAGGTACGTCGATACCACAAACTCGGGGCGTGAGACCTCGATCATGTTCTCATTATACCGGAGATCGAGAGCATCGCGGATCTTCTCAACGAGGTCATTGACATCCTCGTCGGGGGCGAAGAGGATGAACTCGTTGACGTCACCTACGTGGTCGGTGACGTAGTACAGCCCCTCGAGGGTATTCACAAGGGCATCGTAGTCTTCGTCCCTCACATGAACAAGGATCTTTTTCATGCTGCCGGCAGTGTATCACAGGCTGATAGAGCATAATGCTTTTGGCGAAAGCAACGGTGACGGCACACCTTTGAAAAGAGCATACACGAACAATCGCCCCCCTAACCCGGGAGCTACAGCGGCAATCGCGTGGGGGAGGGCGTGCCGGGACTCGGACAGCGGACAAAGGGTGCGCCATCCGGACAGAGCAGCGTATCCGTGACGAACGCAAAGTCGATCACGACCGCGTGAGTTCGGTCGGACTCTTCCACAGTGATCTTCAGTTCCGCGCTGCAGCACTACCGGAACGCCAGCCGTCGGGCATCTGCAGGAGGTTATCCGTATCCGGTGATCTCGTAGTCGATGGCGGTCGAGCTCCGGATACACTCCTCGCCATGTTCGAGGAGGTCTTCAATGCGTTTTTCCAGCATGGCGGGGTAGACTGCCCCTACGAGCTCCGCAACAGGGCGGCCTTTGCAGAAGAATTTAAACGTCGGCGTCCCCCGGATTCCATAGCGCTCCGCCGTCCACAGGTTTGCGGCAGAGTTTAACCGGGCGAAAACGATTACCTTGCCGTAGCGTTCCGCCAGCGTTTGAAAATACGGCTCCATCGTGCGGCAGTGGGGGCATTCAGGGCTGTAAAACATAACAACTGCCGGCATTTCTCCTTTTTCAATCATCGTCTCCCAGGTGGCATCCGTTGCCTCGACGATCTCTGCGCTCATCACCAACACCTTCCAGTGCCACATATACCGGGAGAGATATTTGATACTTTCCGGGAACTATCTGTCCTACTGCTCCTCGCTCACGAGATAGTTTATCACATTCTCGGAGATGTCTTTGGAGTACTCGCCGAGTCGTCGTACGCTCTCGATGATGTACCCGACGGGAATTGCAACAGGGCTCCGCTGTTGAAGCACGTTGTGGCTGATCTCCTCGCAGCAGGAAACAAGCCCGGCGACAGCCCGGATATTATCGTTTGATTCCAGTATGTCCTTTTTGAAGAACGACCTGATGCTTGCATTAAAGATGGAGAGGGCGCTCGCGCTCGCGCTCTCGATATCCGTGATCAGCAAATCATCCAGATCTTGCTCCATCAGCGCAAGCGCATTGGTCGCGATATTGACGGCATGATCCCCGATACGTTCGACGATCCTGCTGATCATCAAGTAGTTGGTTGCCGTCCCGACAGACATCCCCATCCGCTTCGAGAGGTTTCCATCGGTTACAATCAGGTGATACTGCCGGGCGAGCAGCCACTGCAGGCGGTCGATTTCATCGTCCCTGGCGATGACGTCCTCTGCAAGTGCCCGGTTCCGGGTGCGAAGGGTACTGATCGCGTCCTCGTGCATTCCCCGGGCAAGAATGTACATCCGTTTCAGTGTATTGTCAAACGGCATCTCCACCGGGTTGAGGAGATCCTTGATGGTGATGGATGCATCGCTCTCCTCGGCGACCTCCTGCCCGATGGCAATCTGAGTGAAATCACGTACGACTACACGCACTGCCGGGGCAATGCGGCCGGACGATGTTACCATAATGGTCGTGTATCCCATAATATACGCAGCGATCAGGCAGCGGAAGAGGAAATCAGGGTCGCTTGAGCGGCTGACGTCAAACGTCTTGATGCGCTGAACCATCTCGCCCGAGATCTTCGGCGTGATGAGCAGCGTCCCGTCACTCTGCCGGATCAACCCCAGCGGGTTGTTCTTCTGAATGTTCAGCGATCTTGCCCAATCTTTGGGAAGAGAGATGACATAGGATGAGCCACCGGTTATCTGGACCTTCCGAATCTCCATAGTAATCATACCGCCCGTCACACGATCAGAGACTATGATAAGTTACCATATCACTCTATATAAACATGCCACACTATAGATCGGTCAGGATGCACCCGGCCTGAAGATTCCGCGCACGCAGAACGCCGCGGCAGATGATCAAATACCATACTGCGCCGGGGGACTGCTGCCGCCGTAGCCTACGGCGTTTCGAGATCCCGGAAGAGAAATATGATCCGCCAGTCCTGCTGCTCCCGCAGCGTCACCTCGTTCGCTTCCTTGAGAAGGGCATCGAGCTCGACTCTCGTCTCTGCCCGCTTGATCTGGCTGCTGATGGTGGAGAGGTGCTGCACCATATGCGCATATCGTTCCGCATTTCGGAGATACTCACGCTGCACCCGAATACCCGCAAGAGCGGCACCAAGGGCGGGCAGGATGATGGTAATCGCCACCAGGGAATAGGGGTGGTCCAGCACCGGCACCGCCGACGGAGGGTGGAGCCCTGCAGCGTGGATTGCAGCCGCGACGAGCGTGACGGCAAAGAGGATCTCGCCGATCTCTGAAATAATGATGTAGCGCTGCCGGTTCCGTTCACTGTGCCTCATAAAGCAGGCGAGCCTGTTGTCGATCCAGGCGGCCAGGAGGAACGTCTTCAGCGGCTCGAAGGGTATCTGGATGGAGCAGTATTCGAGCGGGCGCCGGTCTAAAATTCCCTCGAACGCCAGCAGCATCCAGTCGTTCGAACGGTGCGAAAGGCTCAGGTGGCGCGGTGTCGCCGGCTTTTCGCATCGGACGCAGAGGATGCTCATAAAGAACCCCGCCCTGATCCGCTCCGTCAGGAACCGGTAGTCGATCCATTTGCGGTGCCACTCGCCGATCCGTGATGCCATCAGCAGGAGCAGGATAATGCTGATCTCAGCAACCTCAAACCAGAGCAGCCAGGGGTATTCAGGGAAGAAGAGCGTCTGCGTGGTGACCGTAGCGACGGCAAGAGCGGCGAGGGCGTAGACCGCAGTCCCCGCACGCATATACCTTTTCTGGTATCGCGCGGAGAGGAGCCGTGCACGGGTGTAATCAGGGAGCATCGTCCGGGCGAGAGGTTTTACGAGCTCGGCGGGAAGACCGGAGATCTGCATCTTCCCGGCGAGCCAGCGTTCCCGCTCGGCAAGGGCACGCGCCATCTGCGCATCGGCAACTTTCTCGCTGTTGTATGCGTTGAGGTCCTCGAACGATTCGAGGATCCCGTCTCCGTGCCGCTCCTCCACCACGTTTCCGGTCACGGAGTGGATCCAGAAGAGCGTCCGCCCGATCGTCCGTGCGTACCGGACGAGACGTGCGGTGCCGCCCGGTTCAGGGCTGTTCACGCCGTCCCATACGGCGAGGAGCACGTCACAGGAATTAATGATATGCTTGCCGATCTCCTCGTGAGGGGCAGGAACCTCCTTCTGGCCCTCAAACACATCGACCGATGCAGCCCGGTTGAGGAGGCGCGTCAGGCACTCGCGCTCCCGGTCGGTCTCGAGCTGTGCGATGCACTCGGCCGGAGAGACGGAGAGGACTGCCGTGTACCGGGACTGCTGCCGGTGCATCTCGACAGACTCTGCGAGAATCTCCTCAACAACCGGCTCGAAAGCCTCGTCGATGCAGGATGATACTACGGTGAACGAGTGTGGTGTCCGACGCAGGATCTCGTCCAGCCGGTGCAGCACCGTCCGTACCCCCGCCCGTACATGCTCCTCGCCAGGAGATGCAAAATGCCCGACGACACCGAGCCGGACGGCAAACGGTATCCGAAAGTCGATCCGGGCATCCTGCGCAGCCTCGTCCGCTGGATGAACCGACACGCCGTATCACGTATACTGTGGTATTTTTCTCTGAATTCCATAATGGTTTGGGTGAACGGGGAACCGTGCGCAGGACGAGCACCGGCTTCTGCCACGCCCCGGTTCACACAAAGCTCCCCCGGTGCAGAACGGCATACAGGGCAGACTCCCGGCCGAGCGCGGGTGAGAGAGATCGTGCGCATTACACCAGATCGGCAGCATGCACCGATAAAGACCAAAGAATTTCAGAGAAACAGAACAATGCCGGGTATAGAGAGAATCGGATTCGCAAGAAGACGACGTCAAGGGGGGAAGTGTCTTACAGGGATCCAGTATTCTCTCTAAGTCATAGGTTTAGACACATCCAGTATAAAAATATTCTCATCCAGCGAAAAAGAGAAACGGAATGGTTTGATCCGCTTATCGGGGCCGAAACATCTCACCGGGACGGCGCAGCTGCAACAGGCTTCTTTCTCGCCTCTCTGCCCTCAACGGTTTCATTCTCCGGGTATGCGGTCCATTCGGTGTACGAGCCTTCATACAGCCTGACATCCGGGTACTCGAAGTACCACTTGAAGAGGAGGAACTCGTTCGTCGCCTCCCGGCCGGTTCCGCAGGAGCAGATGATCGTCTTGCTGCGGTCGATGTTGTGCTGCTCCAGAATATCGATCACCGCGTCGTTCGGCTTGAGAAGCATGGGGTTGCCGTCGTCCATCAGGCTTCGCCACGGCAGGCTGATCGCGCCGGGTATATGTCCCGGTTTCCTCCACGGCCCCTGCCCCTCGTAGACCTTCGCCGGGCGCGCGTCGAGAACAACGACATCGTCGCGGTCTTTCACCTGCTTAAAATCCTCGTAGCCGATCGGATACTCGCCACGCACCTCGACGGTGAACTGCGAGGGATCGACGGCCGGAAACTCCTGGGAGAGCGTCCGCCCCTCGTCCTTCCACTTGTCGATGCCGCCGTCAAGGACATAGACGGTGTTGTGGCCGAATTTTGCAAGGGAGTAGGCCATCATGGTCTGTGCAAGGCCGTCACCTATACCGGAGAACGCCCCCTTTCCGGTATAGACGACGACCGGAGAGTCGGCAGCAAGGCCGACGCGGCGGAACGACTCCTGCATGCAGGCCTGCGGCCCGTACGATGTCGGGAACCCGTGGGCGGGCACGCGCAGGAAACCCTCGTTTAAGTAGATCGCGCCGGGAACGTGCTCCTTAATATAGTCGTGGACATTCGGCTGGACATCGAGTACCGTCATGCCCCTCTCCTGGAGATGGTCCTCGAGCCAGTCCGTGGTGACCAGTTTGACCTTTCCGTCCCCGGGAGGGTACGGCGGACTCTGCCGGGCCGTCGCCGACTGCAGCCGCTCCTCGCCGCCGGGTGTGGTAAATTCCTTTCTCATACGCATTTCCTCCGATTCATCGTTCTGTACGCGTCCCCCCTGAACATTCACTGCATATATACTTATGCGGCACCGGGGATCCGCACAGAAACAGAGGGGCACCGAGCCTGCACTGCTGGAATGCTGCAGAGGAGGCTCCCGGATGTGAAAAAAGGCCGACGCCCACTTTCCTGCTCAACATCGAAAATGGAGGTGTCCATGTTGCAGGCAGGCATCTGCTTCGGGAACATGACGCCGCAGATCAAATGGAGCGGAAAGGTGCTCCGAAAATGCCGCACATGGGGGTGGTTTTCAGCCCTTTCCAACCACCTGCTGCAGGACCCGTTGCAGCATTGTCATCGTGTAGGGCTTCGGGAGCACGCCCCGGAACCCATACGAGTGGTACTCCGACATCACGGGATCATGCGAATAGCCGCTGGACACAATAGCCCTGACACCCGTATCAAGCGATTTGAGGTTTACCAGGGTCTCTTTCCCCCCAAGACCGCCAGGAATAGTGAGATCCAGAATGACGGCATCAAACGGGCACCCCTCCTGCATGGCTTTCCGGTACTGCTCGATTGCCTCCGTCCCACTCTTTGTCGGCACCGCTTTGTACCCCAGGCGCCCGAGCATGAGAGCGGTTACATCGAGCAGCGCCTCCTCGTCATCCATGAGAAGGACTCTCCCTGACCCGGACTGCAGGGCTTCATCGGTGCAGCCGGTGCCTTCGGTTTCTTTGACGCTCGCAGGCAGGTAGAACGAGACTGTTGTCCCACAACCTGCCTTTGATTCGATCTCGATATGGCCATTGTGTTTTCTGATGATCGATCGAGCTGAAGTGAGGCCCAGACCAGTCCCCTGCTCCTTTGTGGTGAAAAAGGGATCAAAGATTTTGGATACCTGCTCCGCCGGTATACCGGCACCCTGATCCTCGATCGTTGTGCAGACATACCGTCCCGGCTTCACGGACGGCAGGTCCCCGTCCTCCACAATCCGGTTGCCCGCCCGGATTGTAACCGTGCCGCCACCCGGCATGGCCTCCCGTGCATTGATGAGGATGTTCGCAAGCGCCTGGCTGATCTGGCCTTCATCGATCTCCACATCCCAGAGACCCTCCGGGATCTGATACGAACCGTGGATATAGGACTCCCGGAGGGTACTCTCCGCGGCATTCCGGATGATATCGGCGAGAGGGAGAACTTCTTTGACGGGCATTCCACCCTGTGAAAATGTCAGCAGCCGTTGGGTCAGTCGTTGTGCCCGGAAGAGGTCCTTCTCCGCCTCGTTAAGGCGATCCGCGGCCGTGCCCGGAGGGATATCCATTCCGGCAACGGTGATGTTTCCCATGACCGACGTGAGGACATTGTTAAATTCGTGAGCGATACCCCCGGCAAGGGTTCCGATAGATTCGAGTTTCTGCGATTTGAGGAGCTCCTCTTCATGCCTGCGCCTCTCCGTGACATCCTGCAGGATCAGAAGGATGCCGAGAGGGACATCGTCACCTTTGCAGATCGTGGATACCGTGAGCGCGATCGTTCGCCTGGCACCTTCGCGCGCGACAAGGACAAGTTCTTCATCCGCGGTCTCGCGGTCGGCGCGATCGAGATAGTCAGCAAGGTTCATCGACCCGTGCGCTCCCGTTACCGCCAGCACGTCCTCGACTAATCTGCCGAGGGCCTGATACTGCCTGCACCCGGTCAGGATTTCGGCACCCGGGTTCATCAGGACGATCCTCCCGGAGGGATCGATCACGATAATACCGTCGGTGATGGAGCGGAGGACAACGTTGAGGAAATCTTTCTCGGCAAAGAGATCGGCCTCTGCCTTCTTTCGATCGGATATCTCGCACTGGAGTCTCCTGTTGGCTGCAAGAAGCTCGGCGGTCCGTTCCCGTACGACCTCCTCAAGGCCGTTTCGGTATTCGTCCAGCTCACGCTCGATGCGCCTTCGCTCGGTGATATCCTGAAACACAAAGACAGCACCCTGTACAGTGCCCCACCTGTTCCGGATCGGTGCTCCGTTCACCGCTACATCGCGTTTCGTTCCCTCCCGTGGCAGCAGCACCGTTCTGCCCGGGAACATGGCAGAGCCATGATTCTGCATCACCAACGAGAACAGGTCAAACTGCCGCTCTCCAGCCTCGTCAGCGCTGATCCGGAAGATTTCACGGAGGTGCTTTCCACGCACCTCGTCCTGCTGCCAGCCGGTCAGCATCTCAGCAGCGGGATTCATGAACTTTACAATGCCATCCCGATCGGTGGCGATGACACCGTCGCCGATGCTCCGGAGCGTCGTCGAATACCACTCTCTGCTCTCGCTAACGGCGTTCTCGAGCCTGTGCCGGTACAGGGCAAGCTCGATAGTGAGGAGGAGATCGCGCTCTCCGAACGGTTTGATCAGGTAGCCGAACGGCCCGGTTCGTTTTGCCCGGTCAAACGTTGCTTCGTCGGCAAACGCGGTCAGATATACAACGGGTATATCATGCTGATCCCGGATCTGCTGCGCTGCCTCGATACCGTCCATGACCCCCTGCAACCGTATGTCCATCAGGACGAGGTCGGGGCGCGTGGCTGCCGCCACGCTGATTGCATCCTCGCCGGACTGGACAACAGCAGGGACGCTGTATCCCGCTCCCATCAGTTTTTTCTCGATCACCCTGGCCACGATCGCTTCGTCTTCCACGACCAGGATCGATGATGTCATTCTTTCTTCCTCCTACCCTGCTGATACCATTCGGGAAATGCAATCTCAAACGACGTACCCGCTTTCCGCTCACAGGTGAGCGTCCCCCCGAGCTGCCGGGAGAGGATGGTCACCAGTTCAAGTCCGAGCGACTCCGACCGGGGCGCAAGCGGATCCAGATCTTCCGGCAGCCCGACACCGTCATCACGGACGCTGAGGACGATCCGGCCGTCTACAATACGGTGCATTCCAACCTCCAGCGTTCCCTTCTTTCGACCTCTGAATGCGTGCTTGAGAGCGTTCGAAACGAGCTCGTTGATGATGAGGCCGCATGGGATGGCAGCATCCAGTTCCAGCGACAGATCTTCGACGTCAACCTGCAGATCGATATCTGCCGACAGTGTATAGGAAGCGACCAGCTCCCCGACCAGCATCCGGACGTACTCGGCGGCATAAATCCGGGCAAAATCAGCCGACTGATACAGGGTCTCGTGAACGAGAGCCATCGACTTTACCCGCATCTCGCTCTCCCTGAGAGCATCGACGATCTCATCGTCGCCGGTGGCATATGCCTGCAGGCTCATCAGGCTTGAGATCACCTGCATATTGTTCTTCACGCGGTGGTGAACCTCCTTCAGGAGAATCTCTTTCTCCCGGAGGGATCGCTCCAGCTGCTCGCTGTATCGCTTCAACTCGCTGATATCCCTGGCGATGCCCTCCAGGGCAACGAGTCTGCCAGCATCATCATAGATGGGTACATTCTGCTGCTCCGTCCAGATGACTGAACCGTCTTTCTTCACCCAGCGGAGCGCCAGCGGCTCGTCCCACGATAGCCTGCCGTCAGCAAGCGCCGTGAGCAGGTGGCGGTCGTCCGTGTGCACCATCTTCCACCCGAGGTCAGGATCGGCGTAGTGCTCTTCCGGAGAGTAGCCGGTGACGGCGGTGGCCGCAGGACTGACGTAGGTGAACCGGCGCTCCGGTACAAAATCGATCCGGTAGATAAGATCGCGTGCGTTCTCCGCAAGGAGGCGGAACCGCTCTTCGCTCTTACGAAGATCCTCCTCGGCAAGAATCCGGTGGAGCGCATTCCCCATCTGTGCAACCATCGTTTCAAGATCGTCGCGCACGGACTGCGGCACCTCGTCAAGGGTGTGCGAAGCAATGAAGCAGCCTCCGACAACGTCATTCCGGCTGAGTATCGGGAGCAGTGCAAACGAGCGGATCCCTTCACGCAGGGTCACATCCAGCATCGACGGGCTGACATCCAGCGACGTGCCATAGATGGGCGTCCGGTTCTCAAACCGCTGCGCACATTCACACTCCCCCGGGAGGTCTGATACCATCTGAAGATACTCCTCGGAAAGATTCACGTTTGTGACGAGCAGATACATGCCAGTTCCTTCGTCTTTCCGGTAAATCATCCCGGAATCGACGCCCAGAACCTGGATCGCCGTCTTCAGGCAGAGCGCCATCGCATCATCCCGGGAGGAGACCGCCGCCAGGTGCAGCCCGAAGTCGCGCTGGATGCGAATCTTCTCCTCGGCCGCCTTCCGTACAGAGATGTCCCGCGCTACGGAGAGGACTGCGGGCATTCCCTGGAAATGGATAATACGGCTCGAGAGCTCGATCGGAAAGACCGAACCGTCGGCCCTGACGTGAGCCGATTCGAAGATGGCATGTCCGTTCTCCTTAAGCTCGCGGATCCTCGCCGGAACTTCCGATGCATACTCAGGCGAATCGATATCCTGAATCGACATGCCGAGCAGCTCGTCGCGGGAGCAGCCGAGACGATTGATCGCAGCATCGTTCACCTCAAGGAACCTTCCCCCGAGATCGTGAATGAAGACTGCGTCGGCCACGTTCTCAAAGAGCGTCCGGTAGCGGTCTTCGCTCTCACGGAGCGCCCATTCCGCCCGGGTGCGTTCGGTGACGTCTTCCACCATACCGATCGCAAACTGCGGGGCGCCCGCGGCGTCCCGCACGAGCGAAACGGTCTTACGCACCCAGATCGCCCCCCCGTCCTTTCTGATGTTGCGCTTGTCCACCTGGTAGCGATCCAGTCGCCCTCCGACGAGATCGCGGTAGAGCACCATCTCCGGTTCGGTATCATCAGGATGCGTCGCCTCGCCGAAGTGCAGCCCGATGAGTTCTTCCCGGGTGTAGCCCAGAACCTCCTGCAGCATGGGATTGCACTCGACGATCCTGCTGTCGAGATCATACCGCGCCATGCCGATCCCCGCACCCTCAAAGAGGGCCTGCAGCGTGGCCTCACGTTCCTGCACCTTCGCTTCGGCGCGTCTCTGGTCCGTGATGTCGATGGTGGTGCAGACGATCAGATCGTCGTCCATCACCGCGGCGGAGAGCAGGACACAGCGGACATCTCCGTTCTTTCCGGTAAAAGCAGCCTTGAGATCCGCAACCGGTTCGCCCTCCTGCACGGCGGAGAGATGTTCCCGCGCCGCCGGTGCATCCTGCCAGATACGGCCGATCTCCATCCCCTCCACTTCACCGGGTGCAAACCCGAGCTGATCCTCAAAGTGCCGGTTCGCCTGGAGGATTGTGAAGGTATCTCTTCTGATAAGGAAGATGCCCGCTCCCGACGTATCGAAGATGCTGCGGTAGCGGCGTTTCTCCCGGTTCAGGGTCCAGGAGAGAAACGAGACGGTGACGGCGATCCCCAGAAAGATGCTCACCCTGATGGCCGCCGCCGCAAGTGCGTCGAATCCGGGCACCAATGCGGCATGCATGCCAAGGTAGAGAGCACTCACAGCAACGGCAAACGGGACGCCGCTCTTTGGATAGCGATAGGAGACAAGAATGATCGGAACGTAGAAGAGATGGGGCGCTACAATCGTGACGCCCCCGATGAGAGCGACGAGATTTACGAGTATGCTCGCCAGAACCGTGACAACGATAAGATAATCAAAGAACGAAATGCGAACGACACGCCGGCCTATTCTGCAGAGCTGCGATTGACGCGTATCATCCGGCATGGTTCATCCTTTCTCCAACGTATCTCATCCATAAGCAGGTAGACAGATAGATCGCCTGCAATGCGCACTTCCACTACCCCGGCAAGAAGCCGGATCGGCTTTCGCAGAAGGTACCTCCCGCCTCCCTCACAATATCAGGCGTGAGTTGACCTGCGCCATGCAGATCCGACAGCACCGCGACCAGGCCGGGGCGGAAGTTGCAAACCGGCACAGGATGTGCCGTTGCATCCTGAAATGCAGATCAAATAAAGCAGATCGGGAAGAGAAGGTGTCCATCCTCACCGCACCTTGCCGGCCCCGATCCGCTCACATGTCAGCGTTACTGACAACCTCCCTCATGATCTTCTGGATGTCGATCCAGATGATCAGATCGCTCTTTGATTTTCCATCGGAAGACTCCTGCTCACCAATCTTGATGATTCCCTTGACATATGCCTCGTTTGAAACCGCGTCGTCGATCTGCTCGATATCGGTCTCAGGCACCTGGATAACGCTGTTCACGTCATCGACGATGATGCCGACGTTGGATCCGTTTGCAGCCTCCGATACGAGTACGATGATCTTCTGAACCTCGGATTCACCCCGGGACTCCAGCCCGAGGAGCGTCTTGAGATCGATGATGTTGGTGATCTCGCCCCGCAGGTTTATGATCCCGGCGATATACGCGGGTGCCCGGGGCACCCGCGTGATTGGGATCATCTCCACGATTTCACGTGCTATTTGAATATCAAGTGCATACCGGGCGCTACCGATCTCGAACTCCACCACATCAATGGTTGTGACCATAGTGCACCCCGGCTTTAGACCCTGAACTTGCCCATGGTCTGCTTGAGACTGCGTGCCATCGCATTGAGTTCGTGGGCTGCGCTGCCGATCTCCTCGGTCGAAGCACTCGCCTCTTCGGCAAGCGCTGCAAGATCTTCGACCTGCGCCTGGTTCTCCTTGGTCACCTTCGTGCCCTCGGCCATTCCCTGCCCGACCTGGTTGGTGACATTGGCCTGATCCTCTGTGGCCTTGGCAATTTCACCGATACCGTGTGCGACGACCTCTGCCTCGGTGATAATGCCGTCCAGAGACTCAATTGCATTGTTGACGCTGGCGACACCGGAACCGATCTCGTCATGCGCCGACTTTATGGCGGCTGCGGTCTTCTCGCTGCTCACCTGGATGCCGCCGATCGCCTTCTCGATGTGGCCGGTCGCGCTCTTCGCTTCCCCGGCGAGGTTGCGCACTTCACCGGCGACGACCGCAAACCCGCGGCCGTGCTCGCCCGCCCGGGCCGCTTCAATCGCCGCGTTCAGCGCCAGCAGGTTGACCTGGTTGGCGATATCGGTGATGAGCTTGACGATGTTGTTGATCTCGCGCATCTGGCCGTTGAGCTGCTCGATCTCGGCAACACTCTGCTCGGCGATACGCTCGACGAGGCTCATCTTATTCTTCGCGTCCTGGCCTAACTTCTGTGCTTCCTGGCCGCGCTGTGCAGCATTCCGGGCACGGTCCAGCACATCCTGCGAGGTACTGGCAATCTCTTCGTTCGAGGCGGAGAGATCCGCGACCTGCCGGTCGATCGTCTCGATCTGTCCGAGGAGCTGCTTGGAGAGATCGGCACACCGCTGGCTGGTGATCGCCACCTGCTCTGCGGCTTTGGCAATCTCGTCAGAGCCTTTGCTCGCCTCGTTTGTGCCCTCCTCGACCTGCTCGATCGCCCTGTTGATCTCAAGCACGGTCTTTGAAACCTGGATGCCGATGTTGTTGAGTGCCTCCTTGAACGCTATGAAGTCGCCGGCGACATGCAGTTTCTCATCGACGCGGGCCGCGAAGTTGCCATCTGCATATGCTTCGGATACCCGCATTGCCTCGTTGATCGGGCCGACAACCGCGTCAAGCGTGTCGTTGACACCCCCGACAAGCTGCGTCCACGCACCATCAAACTTCTCAACATTTCCACGGATCTCAAGTTTGCCGTTTACGGCCGCCTGCGTGAGCGTGGCAACCTCACCCAGCAGCCCATAGAGGACTTCATGGCATTTATTGATGCTGTCCTTAATGCGGGCGTAATCACCGTGATATTCACCGGTAATCTTCTCGATATCCTTACCCATCGCAACATCGCCGATGAAGTCTGCTGCAATATTCAGCGGGCCGATGACCGCGTCAAGCGTGTCGTTGACGCCTTCCACAATCTTTGCAAAGTCACCTTTGTGCTTTGAGGCGTCTGCACGGGTGTTCAGACGTCCTTCAACGCCGGCTTTCGCCAGCATATTCGCGTCCGCGACCAGCAGGTTCACCGCATCGATGCAGGCGTTCAGGTTGTTCTTGATGGCGTTGAAGTCGCCGTTGTACGAATCCGTGATCTTCGGCGGAATGTTTCCGTTGCTGATCCGGTCGACGTAGTCGGCGGCGACGTTCAGCGGACCGATGACCGCATCCAGCGTATCGTTGACACCCGCGACGATCGTGCGGTATTCACCTTCATGCTTGCTTGCATCCGCACGGGTCTGCAGACGCCCCTCAACACCGGCTTTCGCCAGCATATTCGCGTCGCTGGTGAGGCCCTGGAGAGCCTCCAGGGTCCGAATGAATCCGGGCACAATTCTGTCCTGTTCTGAACGGCGCTTTACCTGCCGGTATTCCTCCAGTTCCGAGAGGTCGCCGTGGCTGATCTTGTCGATCGAACCTGCGACATGATTTACACGGTCCTGCACCGCATTGACGGCGGTCGCCACCTCGGCGAAGACTCCCCGGTACTTCCCGGTCATGCGGAGCGTGTGGTCGTTGACCGCCATGCGCTGGAGCGACCGGTTTGCCTCGACAAGCCCCTGGAGGCCGTCGATGCACTGGTTGAGGTTGTTCTTGATGACGTTGAAGTCACCATGATACTCATCGGTGATCTTCTCCGGGACATCGCCATTGCTGAACCGGTCGACGTAGTCGGCGGCGACGTTCAGCGGACCGATGACCGCGTCCAGGATAGTGTTGATACCCTTTGCCATCTCCAGGAAGTCGCCTTCGTGGAGGGCGAGATCGGTGCGCGCCGAGAGGTTCCCCTTCTCCGCCTCGCCGGCGACCCGCAGGATATCTTTCACAGCATTCTTCTGCCCGGTCACGTCAGGGAAGTATTCGATTGCGCCGATGATCATCCCATACTCGTCCTTCAGGGGGGCGCCCGTACAATCGATAATAAGATCCCCGCAGGTATTGTCGCACCGGTACGTGGTGTTCTTCTCCATCGCAACCCGGCACGGGCACTCGTGCGTGTTGCAGTTTGCGGTTTTATAGAGCTCGTGGCACTTCCTGCCGATCGCCTGTTCTTTTTTCATTCCCAGCAGATCGGCCGCTGCCTGGTTGATGAATGTGATCCGGTAATCCTTGTCTATGAGGTGCATCGGAAGAGAGACAGCATCCAGCCCCTGTACCAGGAGCTGCATATCGTCCTGTCCTGATCCCGTATCCTGCACCGATTCAAATGAAGGCTCGTGCGAGCCAACTGCATCGCCATTGTCTGCCATGTAGTTCACCTCACCAGGACATCCGTGACGTCCTCTGTCGTGCTCTGATCTCCACCAGGAGATCCTCAAACGTCACTGCAGGCTTTTTTTCCGCGGCCCCGTGCTCCAGGGCGTGCGTTCTGCTGATACGGATCTGCTGCGCATTCATTGCAGATCACCTTTCACCCACGATGACGCCGTCCGCAGTTTCGGTTTCTCAAAGTACGATGTCATATCCGCCAGAACCTCCCGGGTAACCTCAGAGAGATGCATGAGCGCGTCGATATCACTCCGGCTTTCTCTCGGTTCCGCTGCCAGAACCAATCCATGCGTTCTTTCCATACAAACCACCGTAGGAACGCCTAGCATATCTGCAAGGCAAATCCCATAGAGAGGAAATATCCTCAATGACACTTAAAGATTGTGGAAATGCATGACACATTTGCAATGCAGTTTAGAAGAATATACATACATCCGCACCGCAAAAAGTACCGGGAAAGAGTCATGGACGACACCACCCGGAAAGAACTTTCACGCATCAGAAACATTCTCACCAGCAACCCGCGGGGGATGAGTATCAGCGATATCTCCGAGGAGATGGGTCTCAACAGAAACTCCGTGGCCAAGTACCTCAACATGCTTCTCGTGGGAGGTCATGCGGAAATGAGGACGGTTGCCGCGGCCAAAGTCTACTACCCCTCCCGGAGAGTGCCAATCTCAGCAATGCTGGACTTTTCATCCGACTGCATCCTCGTCCTGGACAGCAACCTCCAGATCATCCAGGCCAACGACAGCCTCCTGAAATGCATGCAGGCGGAACGGGACACTGTCATCGGCAGATCGCCCCGCTCCCTGCCGCCCGGCCCCCTCTCCGACCCGGAACTGCAGGAGGCGATCGGCAGAGCGATGCAGGGCAGCGAGCAGACGCGCGAGATAACCGCGGAGATGGGCGGCACGAGGCGTCACTATCGCATTAAAATCGTCCCGACTGCCTTTGAAGAAGGAAATTCGGGCCTGACGATCCTGCTGGAGGATATTACTGACGAGAGGGGGGCGCAGGAGGCGCTGCAGCAGAGTGAGGCGCGCTACCGCGCCATCGTTGAAGATCAGACCGAGTACATCGCCCGCTTCACACCGGAGGGGAAGATTACATTCATCAACGAAGCATACGCGCGGCACCTCGGCATTCCCCGCAGCGAGCTCAGGGGAAGGGATGCCCGGGCAATCATTCCGGATGACGGACAGAGCGGACTGCAGGAGAAGATCCGCGCCGTAAACAGTGCATCCCCTATGACGACATGGGAGGCCTGCGCAGACACCCCTGCCGGCGAAGAGCACTGGCACCAGTGGGTCGTGCGCGGACTCTTTGACGAGCAGGGAAACCGGCTCGAATACCAGGCTGTCGGGCGCGACATCACCGACCTCAAACGGTCGCTTAAGGAAAAGGAGATCCTGCTACAGGAGGTGCATCAGCGCGTCAACAACAGCCTGCAACTCATCTCCAGTCTGCTGCACCTGCAGAATTTTACCATAGCCAACGATGAGAGCCGCACGATCATCCAGGATATGCAGAACCGCATCCGTGCCCTCTCGCTGGTATATGAGACGCTCTATCAGTCCCGCGACCTCTCCCGGATCGATCCCGGCCGGTACCTGACGAGGGCGGCAGCAGATCTCCTCGCAGATCATGAGGGCGCACAGGAGAGGATTCACATGAACGTGACGGCAGACGAAACCACACTGGATATCGAGCAGGCAATTGCCTGCGGCCTTATTATCACCGAGCTTGTCCAGAACGCACTCTCCCACGCCTTCCCGGGCGGGAGGAGCGGAGAGATCCGCATCGCGATCCGCAACGCCGAGGAAAGGTGCGTCCTCGCAGTCTCCGATACCGGCGTGGGCCTACCGGGCAGTATCGATATCCATACCGCAGAATCACTCGGCCTGTCCCTGGTGCGGGCACTCGTCACCCACCAGCTTGAGGGAGAGATTACCGTCGACCGATCGGGCGGAACGGCATACACCATCACCTTCCCATACCCGGCACCGGCAGGGGGGAGCGCATGACGGGCAGACAGGTCGCCATCGTCGAAGATAATGCCATCATCGCCCTTGACATCGGGAAACGGCTGGAAAAGCTGGGCCACAGTGTCGCCGGCGTGGCTGCGACCGCGGCAGATGCCCTCCGGATTGTCGAAGAGACAGAACCGGACCTTGTCCTGATGGACATCAGATTGAAAGGCGAAGAGGACGGCATCGCTGCTGCCGAAGCGATACGAAGCCGGTTCAATACACCGATCATTTTTATAACCGCCCACTCGGATCAATCCGTAGTCGAGCGTGCACAGGGTACCAATCCGAGCGGCTACCTCGTCAAACCCATCAGGATGGAAGATTTCACCACTGCAATTGGAGATATCTTCGCCCGGAAAGAGTAATCACAACCAGGGAGGCGACGACCCACCCCACCGGTTTTCAGAGAGAGGGGCGCTCGCGTACAGCGACGATTCGGCACCACTGGATATTTCAGGGCGCACAATCTATGCAAGGGTTTATGCATTACAAAAGTGATAACCACATCTGGAATGCAGATGTATACCAGAGCGAGGCGTACTGATGTCACAGACCGGCGAACTGCTTGACCGGATCAAGGAGGTACTGGGAAATAATCCCCGGGGGATGAGCATCACCGAGATTGCAGCAGCGATAGACCTGAACAGGAACTCGGTGGCAAAGTATGTCAATATGCTCCTCGTCTCCGGGCAGGTGGAGATGCGGACGCACGCAGCCGCAAAGGTCTTCTACCTCACCCAGCGGATCCCGCTCTCGAACCTGCTGGGCATCTCCAACGACGGCGTTCTCGTCGTCGATCAGGCACTCAGGGTCGCCCAGGTAAACGACAATTTCTGTTATCTGACGGGTATCGAGCGGGAAGAGATTGAAGACCGGTACATCCTCGAGATTGCGGACCTCCCACTGAACGCCGGCAGAATGCTGACGCATCTGAAGAGCGCGCTTAACGGCAAGAAGATCAGGGAAGAGGACAGCCTCATGAAGGAGGGAGTATGCCGACATCTCCGGGTGCACTACGTCCCGACGACTTTTGACGACGGGGAATCTGCCGTTGCCGTGATGCTGACCGACATCACCGACCAGAAAAACCTCGCCAGAAGGCTAGAGGAGACCGAGGAGCGGTACCGCATCCTTGCAGAATCAGCACAGGACATCATCTTCCTGGCGAGTCACGAGGGAAGAATTCTCTATATGAACGCATACGGTGCAGAAATCCTGAAGAGCGATCCGGACTCGCTCAGGGGGCGCTCCATCACGGAGATCTTTCCCTGCGACGAGGACAAGGACTGCATTGATGAGGTCCTGCAGGCCATACGGATATCCGAACCGGTATCCCATGAAGCACGCCACATCCTCGCCGGGACCGATTACTGGTTTGAGCACCGCCTAATACCGATCGACGGTGACGGCAATGCAGCACCGTATATCATGGGCCTCTCAAGGGACATCACCCTGCGAAAGAGAAACGAGATAGAGCTTGAACGGCACCGCGAACACCTTGAACACCTGGTCGCGGAGCGGACGGCCGAACTGCAGCAGAGTGAAGAACGGCTCCGGATGGCTCTTGAAGGAGCAAACGAAGGACTGTGGGACAGGGAGATTGATACCGGAAGAGTCTATTTCAGTCCTCGGTACTATACCCTGCTCGGATACGAACCGGGCGAATTTCCTCCAGACTACGACGTATGGAAGAGCCTTGTACACCCCGACGACCTCGCTGCCGCCCTGGAGGAGATGGAAAAACACAAAGCCGGAGAGAAGCCGTACTACCGAAAAATATTCCGGATGCGCTCGAAATCCGGCGAATATCGCTGGATTCTCAGCCGGGGCAGAGTGGTGGAGAGAAGCCCGGAGGGAAAGCCGCTCCGGGTCGTCGGCACCCATACGGATATCACCGAGCAAAAGCAGGCAGAAGAGGCGCTGCGACAGTCAGAAACGCAGTTGAGCCGCATATTCTTGAACAATATGGTCGCGATGGCCATTTGGGCGAAATCAGGTGAGATCGTCAACGCGAACGATGCGTTCCTGGACCTTCTTGGCTATACGCGTGCAGAACTCGAAGCCGGACAGATCCGCTGGAACGAGATAACGCCATCCGACTACTCCGAACGCGATCTGGAGGCCGTCGCCGAGGTTGAAGCAAAGGGATTCTGCTCACCCTATGAAAAATGCTTTCGCCACAAAGGCGGCCATCTCATCCCGATAATTATCGGAGGGGGAGACTTTGATGAAAGCAGAGGTACGGGCATTCTCTTCGTCGTTGATCTCACCGAGCGAAAGCAGGCCGAAGAGGCGCTGCGGGAGAGCGAAATGACCCTCGCGGCCGAGCTCGATACCGCAAGGCACCTCCAGCACGTCAGCACGCAGATGATCGAGGCCGAAAACATCCAGACGCTGTATGACCAGATCCTGGATACCGCAGTGGCGATCACGCACGCCGATTTCGCGAGTATCCAGATGCTCTACCCGGAACGCGGAACCGCAGGGGAACTCCGGCTCCTGGGCCACCGCGGGTTTGCCGAGGAGGCCGCGCGGATCTGGGAGTGGGTGCATCCGGATTCCGAGAGCGCCTGCGGAATCGCTTTCCGCACCAGGCAACGGGTCATGATCCCGGATATCCGGCAATGCGAATTCATGACCGACAGCCCGGATCTGAAGGCCTACCGTGAGACAGGCATCCGGGCCGTTCAGACCACCCCGCTGGTATCCCGATCCGGCACGCTCCTTGGGATGCTCTCCACGCACTGGCGCCAGCCGCACGAGCCCACCGAGACCGAACTGCGGTCCTTCGATCTGCTGGCGCGGCAGGCCGCCGATCTCATCTACCGCAACCAGTCAGAAAAAACGCTGCGCGAGAGCGAAGAGCGCCTTGTGTTAGCGAAAGACGCATCCCGGCTTGGCATTTACGATTACAATCTCCGAACCGGCGCCCTCCAGTGGGATGCGCGGGTGCGAGAACTCTGGGGCGTCGGACGGGATGAGCCCATCACCTATGAAACGTTCCAGGCCGGCATTCACCCGGACGACTGTGAAGCAGTCCAACAGGCAACGGACATAGCACTCGATCCGGCCGGAGAAGGGAAGTATTTCACAGAATACCGCGTGATCAGTCGTGCAGACGGCAGTACCCGTTGGGTTGCATCAACGGGACAGGCCTTCTTCGAGAGAGGCCGGGCGATCCGGCTCGTCGGCACCGTTCAGGACATCACAGAACGCAAGCAGGCGGAAGAAGCGCTCGCCAGATCCGAGGCAGAACAACGGCTCATTCTCGACTCGTCCGTCGAGCAGTTTGCATATTTTGATACCGACTTGCGGGTGCTCTGGTGCAACCAGGCAATGGCCGATGCAATCGGCCAACCGGAAGAGGGTATCAGAGGAGAGTACTGCTACCGCCTCCGGCACCAGCGGAGCGAACCCTGCGAAGGCTGTCCGGTGATGAAGGCGCTCGCGACCGGAGAAGCACAGGAAACCGAGTTTGAAGCGCCCGATGGTCGGATCTGGTTCTGCAGGGGACAACCTATCCTGGACGAAACGGGAAACGTCGTTAACCTGATAGAGTTCTGCTACGACATCACAAAACGCAAGCAGACAGAAGAGACGCTCCTCAAGAGCGAAGAAAAATTCCGCACCATCGCCGCTTTCACCTACGACTGGGAGTACTGGCTCGGGCCGGACGGCAGGTACCTCTATGTCTCGCCCTCGTGCGAACGGATCACCGGCTACCGGGCAGACGAGTTCCTGGAAGATCCCGGCCTGATGATGCGCATTACTCACCCCGACGACCGCGCGCTTGTTGCCGACCATCTGGAACGGGGCGTGCCGGACAGCAACGACTGCGCGATCGATTTTCGCATCATCACCCGCAGCGGCGAGGTGCGCTGGATCGGACACTCCTGCCGGCCGGTCTACAACGCTGCAGGGCAGTACATCGGCGTGCGCGGGAGCAACCGCGACATATCCAAACGAAAACAGATGGAGGATGCCCTCAGGGAAGCGGGCGCCTACACCCGCAGCCTCATCGAGGCGAGCCTCGACCCGCTCGTCACCATCAGCCCCGACGGGCGGATAACCGACGTGAACGCAGCCACCGAGGCCGTTACCGGCTATTCCCGCGACGTGCTGATCGGGACCGATTTCTCCGATTACTTCACCGATCCTGCGATGGCACGCGCCGGATACCAACAGGTCTTCAGGGACGGCCAGGTCCGGAACTACCCACTTGAGATCCGGCACCGGGATGGGACAATCACCCCGGTGATCTACACCGCCACCGTCTACCGGGACGAAGACGGGAACGTTGCCGGCGTCTTTGCAGCGGCACGGGACATCAGCGAGCAGAAACGCGCAGACAACGAAAAAACCATCCTGACCCGGATCATCGACGCAGCACCGTGCTCCATCACCGTGAAGGATCTGGAGGGCAGGTTCCTGTACGCCAACCAGCGGACATACGATCTGCACGGCTACTCCCCGGAGGAGTTCTTCGCCATCAGCCTGCACGAACTTAGCGTCCCGGAATCCGCCGAGCTCATCGAGCTTCGGACGCAGCAGATCTGCGAGACCGGCGAAGCAGTCTTCGAGGTCGCACACCGGCACAAGGACGGGACTGCGTTCCCGCTCCGTGTGCACGCCCAGACGGTCACCTGGGACGATAAACCTGCAATTCTGAGCCTGGCAGAGGACATCACTGAAGAGAAAAAGGCGGAAGCGGCGCTGCAGGAGAGCGAAGAAAGGCTCCGGCGGGCAGTGAAGAGTGCACGTGAGTTCCTCTTCAGAATTGAGTTCACCCCGGAACCGGCGTTCACCTACATCGACCCGGAAGTTGCGACGATCACAGGAATCAGTGCCGAAGAGTTTGCTGCGGATCCCTCCATCGCGTTTCGGCTGATCCACCCCGAGGACAGGGCTGCATTCGATAAAATGAGACGGGGTGAAACCAACCCCTCCAGACCTCTCACTCTCCGCTGGACCCGGACCGACGGACAGATGGTCTGGATCGAGCACTACCATACTCCATTCTATGACGCAGAGGGAAATCTCCGTGCGGTTGAAGCGATCGTCCGTGATGTTACACTCCAGAAACAGGCCGAAGAAGCACTCCGGCAGCGCACCGAAGAGCTTGAAAGACTCAATCAGCAACTCGAGGAGAGCAGGGAGCAGTACCGCTACCTCATCGAGCATGCTCCCGACATGATCGCCCTGCACGACGGAGACCGGTATCACTACATCAACCCTGCAGGGCTGCGCCTCCTGCGTGCGCAAAATCCCGACGAGATCGTCGGAAAGTCCGTCATGACATTCCTTCACCCGGACTTCCGCAAGATGGTAAAGACCCGTAGCGACCAGATCGAGAGTATGGCCTCCGACGTTCCGCGGGTCGAAGAAAAGCTGATCGCCCTCGACGGGTCGATCGTCGACGTCGAGGTTACAGCCCACCCCATGGAAAGCCAGGGAAAGCGATTGATTCAGGTCATCGCACGGGACATCACCGACCGCAAAAAAGCCGAAGAAGCGCTGCGCGAGAGTGAGGAGCGGTTCAGGTATATTGCCGAGCACAGCCCCGATATTCTCTACACCCTGGATCGCGAGGGGCGGATCACCTACGTATCACCGTCCATCGAGCGGATCACCGGGCATACCCCGACGGAACTGATCGGAAAGAACTACATGGACTACATCCTCGAATCCGACATCCCAAAAGCATACCGGGCGCGGAAGAGAGCACTCGAGGGTGAAGAACTGCTCCAGCTTCAGCTGAACCTTGTCGGAAAGAACGGCGAGACCGTGCCGCTGGAATGCATCGCATCGCCGGCATACAAAAACGCCATTGTTATCGGCACCCTGGGGCTAGCCCGCAAAATCACGCCCGGAGAGTGATCGAGTCTCACTGCTGAAAGTACTCCGTCGGAAACCGTACAACCCCGACTGCGATCAGCGCCCCGATGACCGCCGTATACAGAATGGAGATGAGGAGATCTTTCAGAAAATCCTTTCGGGTATACTCCTTCTCCTCACTGGTTGCAATATCGACGACGCCCTTGTGCAGGAGGATGAACCCGGCGATATTCGTGATCCAGTAGCCGACGATCATAGCGGGGAGAAAAAGATCCTCTGAGACCATCCCGAACGGGATGGCAAATACATAGGCAAGCGGGATGTTGACGAAGAGATCGTTCCACCACGACAGGGGTGAGAGAATATAGCCTATCGTTGCCAGAATCCCGCCCCGCACCTTTCGTTTGGGGGATTTGACAAGCGATTTGAGATCCATGCACGATCATCCCGCATCCCGATGGAGGATGAAGCCGGTATCGCAGGGAGGAAACAAAAAGATGATCCGGGATCCGCCCGGAACTGCGAGATCCGCCCAGGTCGCCGGGGCGGGGCGGATTACCTGCCAAGCTGTGCCGGATCGAGGTCGAGAGACGCCCCCGGATCGAGAACCTCCACCCGGATCGATGTCGTCCGTTCGATAGCATGCTTAAACGGATCAAGGTCCTGCTCGATGTACGGGAATGTATCGTAATGGATCGGAACCACCACCTTCGCGCCGATGTACTGCGCCGCGAGCATCGCCTCCTCAGGCCCCATCGTATAGCGCCCGCCGACAGGCAGCAGCGCCACGTCGGGCCGGTAGAGATCGCGGATCAGCTGCATGTCCGAGAAGAGCCCGGTATCGCCGGCATGGTAGACCCGTATGCCGTCCATCCCGATGACGTAGCCTGCAGCGACGCCGCCGTAGAAGCCCGGCTCTTCATCCTCGAGCCATGATGAATGGAGTGCCGGCGTCATGGTGAACCGGATGCCGTCCACGATGATGGTACCGCCGATGTTCATCGGCTCTGCCGGGATGTCATGCCGGGCAAGGTACTTCGCAATCTCATTTATGGCGACGGTCTTTACCCCAAGCTGCACCGTCACCCCCAGGTGGTCGGCGTGTGCGTGGGTAACGGCGACGATATCGGGCTGCACGGCGAGGTCTCCCGACGGCACGAACGGATCGATAAGAATCTTCTTCGAACCCTCAAGGAGGACACAGGCGTGGCCTAGCCAGGTCAGCTTCATCGGAAACTATTGTCGGCGGCGGATACATAAAATGTTTGATTCCGGCGGCAGAAACCTGCTACCGCAGGATTGCCGGTGAATTCTCGTAGGAATGCAAAGATATTTTCAGTTCAGAGCGCAATCCCCGGTACTGGAGATTTCATCGCCATATAGCCCTCTTCCAGGCATGGGAATCGCTGCATGCCTCACAATCCTCATTTTTGCAGCAGGATGTACGATTTTTCCGTCGGCGACTCCGGGTTCGCCATCAGTTTTTCCGAGCCTGCACCGCCGCACGACCCCCCTGCCGACACCGAAACCGTTCGCATCGGGGCGTTTAACGTCCAGGTCTTCGGAGAGACCAGGGCTGCAAAGCCGGAGGCCATGGAAGTGCTTGCACGGATCGTCCGCACCTACGACATCGTTGCCGTGCAGGAGATCCGCGACGGGTCCGGAACTGCGCTGCCTGCTCTCATCGATGCGGTGAACGCCGAAGGCTCGCGGTACGCCTGTCTCGAAGGACCGAGGCTCGGAAGGACGAGCAGCAAGGAGCAGTACGTCTATCTCTATGATACTCGCACCACCGAACCGGCGGGGAGCGCAATCACCTACCCCGAACCCGACGGGTTCGACCCCTTCCACCGGGAACCCTGCATCATGCCGTTCAGGGTCACAAACGGCACGTTTGATGCCGTGCTGATCGTCATCCACACCGATCCCGACGAAGCGACCGAAGAGACCGATGCCCTCACCAACATGGTGCCCATCGCCGGGACGACGTATCGCGCCGAGGAGGACTTCATCATCATGGGAGACCTGAATGCCGACGGCTCATGCTTCGATGAAGACGGAGCATCGACGCTCCGGCACGAGGACTCCATGTGGCTCATCGGTAAACGACCTCGACACCACTACAAAAGCCACCGAGTACACCTACGACAGGATCGTCATAACCGAAGGCGCCATAGCCGACTTTTCCGGGGCTGCGGGCGTTTTCCGGTTTAATTCGGAATATGGGCCGACCGAGAACGAAACGTGGGCAGTCTCGGATCACTATCCGGTGTATGCTATCTTCAGAACCGGCATCGATACCGATTAGCGGGTAGTGCTCCAGCATATACCTGATACGTTACCTCAGAGCATGCCCTCATGCCGTGAACCGTGGTGGCTATCGCCATGGGGGTGGGGCTGACTGGGAGGGGTCCCCCCGTATCTCCCCGAAGATCCACAGACATTATCAACCCCACCCGGCCTCCGGCCTCCTCCCCCGCCCCCAGGGGTGGGGGCAGTCATGGCGATACCCAGGGGAAAGCCGTGCTCCGGGGTGCAATCAATCGGGAACGCCCGGACGCGATCGCAACAAAGGGAGTATCAGTTGTTTCGCAGGGCTCTACCGAATATTCGGATGAGCAACCAGGAAAAGAAAATTTGATAGGGAATCCCGAAGCAGTCAGAGCTCTGACATGTCAATGGCTTCGGCGATATCAATGGCCTCGCTCAGGCCGTCGTTCGCGACACCGCGTGTCATCTGCTCGGAGAGATCGCGATCCTCCATGACATCCCTGATCCGCTCGAGGTAGGGATCCAGCGTGGTGTCTGCCTCCTGTTCAATCACGTGACGGTACTCACGAAGCGTGGAGGGACTCACGTCGAGCTCTTCACTAACCTCCTTCATGGTCTTCCCTGACTCCAGGAGCTCCTCCATACCGTACCGGTCAAAGGGCATCTTAAAGTCAAGGTCCCTGAAGAGCTTGAGACGAACCCGGGCACGTGCCATCGTTTTGCTCAGCTTTTCGTCGCCGAGAGCCCTCGCAATCTCAGTATCGTTCTTGCCGTCATAGTACGCAACGACCAGATTCGCCAGCTGCCGCGGGGAGAGTTTCGTCTTGAACTGTCCCTGATCGAGGATCTCTCGCATAATCAGGGCGATCTCCCGCTCAATGGCCTCCTGATCCCGGAGCGTACCGTGAATCTTTTTCATCGGCTCAACGATCTTCGTCTTGCTCGTGATGTTTGTGAACAGCTCAAGGAGCTGTTTCTTGCGGGTGTCTTCTGGCATGACCCTTCTCTCTTCTCTTGATCCGTTCAGGCATTTCGAGTGGCTTTCACTGCTGCCTATCGTATTTAAGTTTATCCCATTTCCGGGACGTAACGTTCCCTACATTACAACTCATCAGATATATAACTTTCCATATCCTGCACCAGGAGTGAAACCCGGTTTCCGTCGATGAGAGGAATCTGATCGGGTTTGGCATGATTTTTAGGGAAATCAGGGAGGAAATATCCAATCTAAAGGAAGAAATTTCCGGCCGGGCAGATGGAATTACCCTTATAATCATCTGCAGTCAACTATACTGCAGAACTATGACCACGATGAGCGATATTTACGAAAACGTCATGGAGGTGGCAAGGCGCCGCGGCTTCGTCTGGCCGTCCTCCGAGATCTACGGATCCGTCGCCGGATTCATCGACTACGGCCCTCTCGGAGCGATGATGAAGAGAAACGTCGAGAACGTCTGGCGAAACTTCTACATCATTCAGGAGGGCTACTACGAGATCGAGTGCCCCACCGTCGGGGCGGAGGCGATCTTCGTCGCATCGGGTCATGTAAAAGAGTTTGCCGATAAGATGTGCCAGTGCCCCCACTGCGGAGAATACCTGCGGGCGGACCATATCGCAGAGGAGCACGGGGTCGAAGGGGCGGGCGCCCTCTCCGCCGAGATGCTCAAAAGCAGGATCTACGAACTCCCCTGCCCCGCATGCGGGGAGACGATGGGCGAGACCGATGTCTTCAACTTCAACCTGATGTTCGAGACCACTATCGGCCCCGGGTCGCAGCGGAGAGGATATCTCAGGCCCGAGACGGCACAGGGCATCTTCACCGATTTCGCACGTCTGCTGCGTTTCTACCGCGACAAACTTCCCTTCGGCGCCGTCCAGATCGGCAAGTCGTACAGGAACGAGATCTCACCCCGCCAGGGCATGATCCGGCTGCGTGAGTTCTCGCAGGCGGAAGCCGAGATCTTCGTCCACCCCGAGGAGAAAAAGCACCCCGTCTTCCACCGGTATGCGGAGTACCAGGTCCCGCTGCTCACCTACGGCCTGCAGGAGACAGGAAAGCCCCCGGTGCAGAAGACGATGCGAGATGCCGTGGACGAAGGCATCGTGGCGAACGAGTACGTCGCATACTACATCGCCCTTACCCACGAACTCCTGGTGACGATCGGTGTCGACCCGGAAAAACTGCGGTTCCGCCAGCATATGCCGGACGAGCGTGCCCACTACGCAATGGACTGCTGGGACGCGGAGGTCTTCTCCGGGCGCTTTGGGTGGGTGGAGATCGTCGGCATCGCCGACCGCACCGACTACGACCTCCGGGCACATGCTGCAAACAGCGGATCGTCCTTCACCGTCTTCATCCCCTTCGAAGAGGCGCGGAAGGTCTCCAGAAAGAGGATCGTGCCGGACATGGGCGTCCTGGGCCCCCGGTACCGCGGCAGGGCAAAGGCGATCGCCGATACCATGGCAGAGGCCACACCCGGCGAGGCCGGCGTCACCGTCGAGGTCGACGGCGAGGAGATCTTCATCCCCGCAGAGCAGTACCAGATCCGGGAGGAAGAGGTAGAGGTGCGGGGCGAGGAGGTCATGCCGCACGTCATCGAACCCTCGTACGGGATCGACCGGATGATGTACGTCGTCCTCGAACATGCCTACGCCGAAGAGGAGGTCGAGGAGGAGGTGCGCAGGGTGCTCCGCCTGCCGCCCGCCGTCGCCCCGGTGCAGGCAGCGGTCTTCCCGCTGATGAACCGCGACGGACTCGACCTGATAGCCAGGCAGATCGCGGACACCCTCGCACGCCGCCAGATCGTTGCCCAGTACGACGATTCCGGGGCAATCGGCAGGCGTTACCGCCGGCAGGACGAGATAGGGACGCCCTTCGCCGTCACGGTCGACTACGACACCAAAGAGGACGACACCGTCACCATCCGCGACCGCGACAGCATGGAGCAGGTCCGGATCCCGGTCGACCAGGTCGCAGACGTCGTCTGCTCACTCATCGCCGGCACCATGACGTTCCGTGACCTTGCTGCATGACCTGCATCTCCCACCCGCTGATCCGGCCCGAGAGCCTCGAGGAACGCCGCTACCAGCTCTCGATAGCTCTGCGGGCGCTCGACGGCAACACGATGGTCGTTCTCCCGACGGGGCTTGGAAAGACTGCCGTGGCGCTCCTCGTCGCCGCATCGCGCCTCTACTCGCACGACGGGCGGGTGCTGATGCTGGCTCCCACAAAACCGCTTGTGGAGCAGCACTGGCGCTTCTTCAGGAAATTTCTCCTCGTCTCTGCGGAGAGCGAACCGGATGACGCGGATTATGCGATGTTTACCGGTGAAACACCGCCCGAAGAGCGTGCAGCGGCGTGGGAGCGGTGCCGGATCTGCTTTGCCACGCCCCAGGTGATCAAGAACGACTGTATCGCAGGCAGGTACTCGCTCGCCGACGTCTCACTTTTGGTGGTGGACGAGTGCCACCGGGCGGTCGGCAACTACGCCTACGTCTTCCTGGCACAGCACTACATCACGAACGCCGCCGACCCCCTCCTGCTGGCGATGACCGCCTCGCCCGGCGGTGATGCGGCCAAAGTGCAGGAGGTCTGCACCAATCTCGGCATCGCTGCCGTGGAGTCACGGGTCGAGTCCGACGAGGACGTCCGCCCCTACATCCACGAGCGCGACGTACAGTATATCGACGTCCTCCTGCCGGAAGAACTGCAGGAGGTGCTCACACTTCTGCGAAAACTCGTTGAGTCGCGGCTGCAGAAACTTGCCGGCTTCGGCTTTCGCGTCCCGAAACCGCAGAGCCTCTCCATGCGAGCGCTCAACCAGCTGAATGTCCAGATCCAGGAGCGGATTCGGACGCGCGAGCCGACAGCGTTCATGGCCGCCTCGCTTTATGCGGAGTGCATGAAGCTCCGTCACGCCGTCTCCCTTGCCGAGACACAGGGCAGCGTCGCCCTGCGCCTCTATCTCGATCGCCTCGGGGCGGAGGGCCGATCGACTGCCGGGAGCAAGGCAGCCAAACGGCTGGCGAACGACGCGGCATTTCTGGAAATCGTGAAACGGTCACGGGCGTGGACTGCCGAGCTCCACCCGAAGGCGGGCATTACGCTCGAACTCGTCCGCGCCCAGCTCACAGCATACCCGGAGAGCAGGATCATCGTCTTTGCCACCTACCGCGACACCGTGCAGAGCCTTGTCGATCACCTCTCCGCCGGAGGCGTTGCCTGCGAGCGGTTCGTCGGCCAGGCAACGAAGGATGCCGAAAAAGGGCTCTCCCAGAAGCAGCAGATCGAGACGCTCACCCGGTTCCGCGCCGGGGAGTTCAAGGTGCTCGTCGCCACGTCCGTCGGGGAAGAGGGGCTCGACGTCCCCTCGACCGACATGGTCATCTTCTACGAGGCGGTTCCCTCCGAGATCCGGAGCATCCAGAGGAAGGGGCGGACCGGCCGGAGCGGTGCCGGGAAGATCATCGTCCTGGTGACGAAAGGAACCAGCGACGAAGCGTTCCGGTACGTCAGCCAGAACAGGGAGAAAGCGATGATCTCAGGCATCCAGAACCTCCGCTCCCCGCTGCGCGACGGCCAGGCACCGGCCGTCCCCCCCCTCCCGTCGGCAACGAGACAGACAGACTTCACTGCATTTCCTGCACGTGCACCGGCAGGCCCTGCCGTCACCGTCGACGATCGGGAAACGGCCTCACGGGTGGTGGAGGTGCTGCACAATCTCGGCGCCGCAATCGACCTCCGGCGGCTCGACCAGGGGGACTACGCCATCGGCGATCGCATCCTGGTCGAGCGAAAGACCGTCCGCGACTTCGTCGACACCCTGGTGGAACGGGATCTCTTCGGCCAGATCAAAGCACTTGCCGAGGCCGTTCCCCGCCCGGTCCTGATCGTCGAGGGGGACGATCTCTACACTGCCCGGAACATTCAGCCGAACGCCATCCGTGGCACGCTCGCCGCAATAACGGTCGACATGGGAGTAACGCTGCTCTTCTCACGCGATGCGGAGGATACGGCGAACATGCTCTATGTCCTGGCGCAGCGGGAAGAAGGGGAGCGCCGGGAGCGGAAGATCCACCCTCGCAAATCATACCGCTCTCACCATGAGGAGCAGGAGTACGTTATGGCGGCATTCCCGAATATCGGGCTGAAACATGCCCGCCTGCTCCTCGAAGAGTTCGGATCGCTGAAAGCGGTGATCGAGGCGGATCTCGACGACCTCATGGCGGTGCGGGGAATCGGGGCAAAAACCGCAGAGGCGATCTGGGACCTCGCACGGCGTCCCTACCGGTGACGCAGGATCGCGAGTGCCTCGGCACCGGTTTTAACGGCCTGCATCAGGCAGAGGCATTCGTCGGGGCGCGGTTCGTTCCGTATGCGGTCACAGAGAGCGATCAGAGTCTGTTCCACCGCACCGGAGAGTGAATCGTGCGACACCTGCGGAGCAGCAGGAGCGGCATGCTTTACGGGCATATCAGGAGCAGCAGACGCGGATTCTGCCGTTTCGGGTTCTATGGGACAGACGACACAGATCGTTTCCCCTTTATATTCAAAGAGAGGAAAGCCGCACTTTTTACAGCTCTTTGAGAGCATTTTACCTCCTTTCAGGAGGTATTCGGCCATTATCTCATCAGCCTTCTCTGCAGTCATGGCGATAAACTTCCTTTATCAACTTATTTATGTCGGGATGGAATTAATAATAAAGGGGTGATACAATGCCAAATCCCGATGAGACAATACGAATTTGTATCCAGATGTTACAAAATATCAACGAAGATAGCACCATTCCACGCAACATCCGTCGTGTGGCGGACGAAACGAAATCCGTTCTTCAGGACGACTCAAAGAGCATCGGCCTTCGCGCCGCAACGGCCATCTCCATGATCGACGAGATCAGCAACGACCCCAACATGCCCGTCCACGCCCGGACCCGCATCTGGGAACTTGTGTCACAGCTCGAGACAGTCCCGCTCGACTAAATAGCCTGACCATCTTTTGTACAGGATTGATGCGTGCGGGAAGAGCACGCGCTCAAGGACGGGTCAACTCCCATACCTTCATTTTCCGCCGCAGCAGTCGGGGCATCTTTAGCCCGTAACCGTGACGATGATCGACCGGTTTCTGCTCGGACGGACATCCAGCTCCAGAAGGACGATCTGCTGCCATGTCCCGCACCCGAGATCGCCGTCGATCACCGGGACGGTGACCGAAGGTCCGACGACGGCGGCTTTCACATGGGAGCGGCCGTTGCCGTCGCCCCATGCCCGGTCGTGCGCATAGGAAGCAGTGTCGGGAGCAATCACCGAGAGCGCACGCTTCAGATCGGCAAGAACTCCCGCCTCGTACTCTATCGTCGTCACGGCAGCGGTGGAGCCGGGAACGAACACGTTCACCAGACCATCCACAACACCGCTCTCATGTACACTACGCGCCACATGCGGTGTGAGATCGACGATCTCACCCTCACCCTGCGTCTCGATACGAATGGTTCTTCGAAACATCTGCTCGTCACCCGGACCCGGCACTGCGGATGCACTCTCCTTCTTCTGCATGCTACAAAAACCTCGCGGATCCGGCACCTGCCACCCCCGAACCCCAAGAGCAGGAGCGGAAAACCGCATGCAGGTAGCGGGGGTGAGAGGAGGAAGCGTTCTGGACAGAGTCACTTTTCATCGGTCGAACCTGCGATCGACATGCCTTCAGCGACAAGCTACCGGAACATGTATGTTCAGCCGGCATGCGTGTCACCCCTATGAACCCACCATTGATTTTCCAAAGCCTATCAGAGAGAAAATCCGTGCAATAGAGAGTATTCCTGCCCGGAACCGGATGAGGAACCCGGGTTTCGGCAGTCAGGAGCATCCGCACAAATATTTAATAGCAGAGTCCGCCACATACCCCATAGAGGTGGCCAGGGATGCCCTACCGATGGAATGACAAAACAGATGTGGATGAGGCGATCGTCGTCGTCATGAACACAATGGATCAGAATCAGGAGATTAAAGGGTGGCTGACGCGGACCATACAGCAGGCCGTCAACGACTCCCCGCCCGAACTGTCACAGTACTTCTTCCGGGAGATTGAGCGGCACCGGCCGCAGGCGCTCATATACTTCCAGAAACCGACCTACTAATCTATTTTTCTCACAGAAGCGCCGTGGCGACGCACCTGAAAAAAGAGAACAGAAAGGAAGCGTTCAAACAGCGTCCTCTTCGGCATCCTCGTCGGAACGGAGGATTGCGACGCCGACCACCCGGTCGCCGGCACCGAGCTTCATCACCCGGACACCGCGGGTGCTGCGCTTCTGTATCGATATCTCGGAGACCTTCGTCCGTATGACAATGCCGGATGCGCTCATCACGATGATCTCATCATCGTCCGAGACCGCCGTCGAGGCGACGACGACACCCGACCGCAGGTCGGTGACGATGTTCTTGACACCCATCGTCCCGCGTCCGTGCCCCCGGAACTCATCGAAGTCGGTACGCTTGCCGTATCCCTTCTCGGTGATGGTAAGAAGGTGATCCTTCTCGGCAACGGTGGCAGACTGGAGGGTATCGTCGTCCCGCAGTCTGATACCGCGGACGCCCATGGCATTCCGGTGGAGCGACCGGACCGTCTCCTCGGAGAAACGGAGGCTCTGACCGTACTGCGTCGTCAGGACAAGATCCCGGCTGCCGTCGGTGAGCATGACGTCCACAAGGTCGTCCCCTTCACGGAGGGTGATGGCGTTGATGCCACTCTGGCGCGGCCTGGAGAATTCGTCCAGCGGAATCTTCGCCACGGTGCCTGCCCGTGTAGCGAAGAAGAGGAACCGGTCGGGGCTAAACTCCCGGACCGGGATCACCGCTGTGACGCGCTCCTCGTTCAGGTTCAGGAGGTTGACGAGCGCTTTGCCCTTGCTCGTCCGGTTGCTCTCCGGAATGTCGTAGACCTTCACCCAGTACGCCCGTCCCTTGTTGGTGACGCAGAGCAGGTAGTCGTGCATATTGGCGACGAAGACCCTCTCCACCATATCGTCCTCCTTGGTGGCCATGCCGATGACGCCGCGGCCGCCGCGCCGCTGTCCGCGGTAGGTATCGAGGTCGATCCGCTTGATATAGTTCGATAGCGTCAGCGAGACCAGCATGGGCTTGTCCTCGATGAGGTCTTCCTTCTCGATGCTCCCGATGGAGTACTGGATGCCGCTACGCCGCTCCTCGCCGTAGCGGTCTGCGATCTCGCCGATCTCTTTCCGGATCTCGGCGAACATTGCCGCTTCACTCGCAAGGATCGCCTGCAGCCGCTCGATCTCCCGCGCGAGGCCGTCACGCTCGTCCACAATCTTCTGGTGCTCGAGCGCCGCCAGGCGGCGCAGCTGCATCTTCAGGATGGCATCCACCTGCGCCTCATCGAGGGCGAACCGCGATATGAGTGCGTTTTTCGCCTCGTCGGTCGTCTGCGAGCCCCGGATCGTCGCTATTACGGCGTCGATATTGTCGAGCGCGATGAGGAGACCGCGGAGGATGTGAATCCGCTCTTCCGCCTTTCGGAGGTCGAACTCACTGCGCCGCCGGACGACCTCGGTCCGGTGCTTGAGAAACTCCGAGATGATCTCCTTGAGGTTCAGGACGTGCGGCTGCTTCTCGACGATGGCGAGGTTGATGATGCCGAAAGAAGACTCGAGCGCCGTGTGCTTGTAGAGGAAGTTTAAGATCACCTGCGGCATGGCGCCTTTCTTGAGCTCGATGACGACCCGGAGGCCGTCACGGTCAGACTCGTCGCGGATGTCGGAGATCCCGTCCAGCTTTTTGTCGCGGACGAGCCCTGCGATATGCTCGATCAGCCGGGCCTTGTTGACCTGGTAGGGGATCTCGGAGATGATGATCCGGGGGTTTCTGCCCTCCTCCTCGATCTCGGCGACACCGCGGACGACGCACTTGCCGCGGCCGGTGAGATACGCATCGCGGATTCCCTCGGTACCCATGATAATGCCGCCGGTGGGAAAATCGGGGGCCGGCATAATCCGCATCAGTTCGTCGACGGAGGTTGTGGGCTCATCGATGATCCGGCAGACGGCGTTGCAGACCTCACGAAGGTTGTGCGGCGGCATATTTGTCGCCATGCCGACGGCGATACCGCTCGACCCGTTGAGGAGGAGGTTCGGCAGGCGTGCCGGGAGCACCTCCGGCTCCTGCAGCGACTCATCAAAGTTCGGGACGAAGTCGACCGTCTCCTTGTCGATGTCCTCCAGGAGCTCCTCGGCGACCTTGGTGAGGCGTGCCTCGGTGTAACGCATGGCTGCTGCCGCATCGCCGTCGATGGAGCCGAAGTTGCCCTGCCCGTCCACCAGCATGTAGCGGTAGCTGAAGGGCTGAGCCATCTTGACCAGCGTATCGTAGATGGCGGCATCACCGTGCGGGTGGTACTTACCCATGACGTCTCCGACGATACGGGCACTCTTCTTGTAGGGCTTGTCGCTGGTGTTGCCCATCTCCCGCATCGCAAAGAGTGTCCGACGGTGGACGGGCTTGAGGCCGTCGCGGGCGTCGGGAATGGCTCGCCCGATGATCACGCTCATCGCGTAGTCGATGTAGCATGACTTCATCTCCTCCTCGATGTTGATCGGGATGACCTGGCCGGTCCGTTCAGATATCAAGGTTGGTCACCTCCTTTGCGTGCCTGCGGATGAAATCCCGGCGTGCGCCGACATCCTCGCCCATCAGTTTCTCGAAGATCTCGTTTGCATAGACGGCATCCTCGATCTTCACCATCTTCAGCACACGGTGTGCCGGGTCCATCGTCGTCTCCCAGAGCTGGCCGGCATTCATCTCGCCAAGACCCTTGTAGCGCTGGATGGAGACGCCCCGCTCACCCCATTCCTTGAGGACAACCCGCATCTCGTCCTCGCGGTAGACATACCGCTCCTCTTTGCCCCGGGCAATCCGGTAGAGCGGGGGCTGGGCGATGTACACGTATCCGTTCGCAATCAGATCCGCCATATACCGGTACAGGAATGTCAGGAGGAGCGTCCGGATATGCGCACCGTCCACATCCGCATCGGTCATCAGGATGATGCGGTGGTAGCGGGCACGTTCCGGGTCGAAGGATTCGCCGACACCGGTGCCGATCGCCGATATCAGTGCCTGAATCTCGGCATTCTTCAGGATCTTATGCTGGGCGGCCTTCTCGACGTTCAGGATCTTCCCCCGCAGCGGGAGGATCGCCTGGAACTTCCGATCCCGCCCCTGTTTTGCGGAGCCCCCTGCAGAATCTCCCTCCACGATGTAGAGCTCGGACTTTGCAGGGTCGCGCTCGGAGCAGTCGGCAAGCTTTCCGGGGAGACCGGAACTCTCGAGCGTACTCTTTCTGCGGGCGAGTTCGCGGGCGCTGCGTGCCGCCTCACGGGCACGGGCGGCCGCCATCGCTTTATCGAAGATGGTCTGGATGACCTTCGGGTGCTCGTCGAAGTACTCGGTGAGCGACTGGTACACGAGGGAGTCGACGATGCCGCGGACGTTGCTGTTCCCGAGGCGCATCTTGGTCTGCCCCTCGAACTGGGGATTTGCGACCTTCGTGCTGATGACCGCTGCAAGCCCTTCGCGGACGTCCTCGCCCCTGACCTGGGCGTCTGCGCTCTTCAGGAGGTTGTTGCGGCGGGCGGCGGCGTTGATCGCCCGGGTGATGGCGCTGCGGAACCCCTCGAGGTGTGTCCCGCCCTCGCGGGTGTTGACGCTGTTAACGTAGGTATAGAGTGTCTCGCCGTACGACATGTTGTACTGCAGGGCGACCTCGACCTCGACCATGCTCTCGGGGTCACTTTTGCGGAACGCGATCACGTCGTCGTGCAGTGTCTCCTTCCCGTCATTGATGTAGGAGACGAACTCCCGGATCCCGCCTGCATAGGTGTAGGCCGCAGCATCTCCCGTCCGTTCGTCGCGGAGGGAGATGGTGATGCCGCTGTTTAAGAATGCCAGTTCCCGGAGCCGATGATCGAGCACATCGAAGTCGAATTTGACCGTCTCGAAGATGGCCGGGTCGGGCATGAACGAGATGCGGGTGCCCCGGAGGCGCTCGGAGGGGACCTCCTCCCCCGGCGTCTCGCCGTAGCGCTGGAAGTAGCGCTGCCGGCGTTCGTGGCTGGTCTCCTCCCGCTCCGTCAGCGGCGAGGTGACCTGCCCCCGCTCAAACGCCATATCGTATACCTTGCCGTCCCGGTAGACACTCACCCGGAGCCAGCTTGCAAGTGCGTTGACGACGGAGACACCGACACCATGCAGACCGCCGGAGACCTGGTAGGTATTCTTGTCGAATTTTCCGCCGGCGTGGAGCACGGTCAGGACGATCTCAAGGGCGCTCTTCCCGTACCGCGGCATCATATCCACCGGTATGCCGCGCCCGTTGTCGTCGACCGCAACCGAGCCGTCCCTATTGATGGTCACCATGATATGGTCACAGATACCGGCGAGTGCCTCGTCGATGGAGTTGTCGACAACCTCATAGACGAGATGGTGAAGACCGCGGGAATCCGTGCTCCCGATGTACATCGCGGGACGCTCGCGGACGGGTTTTAAACCTTCGAGTACTGTAATATGAGATGCATCATACGTCTCAGTCATCCATGACCTCCACTAAAAGAGAAGCGTCCTGAATCGCAACCGTAATTCACACTATATATTAGTTTTATAAGCACTTATAGGTGTCCGCCGATCGGAAACGGCGGTATCAGTCGTACTTTCCGACGTCGGGATCGGGGACTCCGAGGTGCTTGTCGATCGCAACGGCAATCCGGTTGATCAGCCTTCGGACGTCTGCAGCGTCCTCCTTGTCCATGGTGCCCGGTTGATGCCAGATCACCTGTTTGCGGAGCCGCTCCACCAGCAGATCGATCTCGGTGCCCCGGAACACTTCGGGTACAATCAGGTCGTCGAGGTGATCAGAAGCGCCGTAGAATGCCTTCTCGGGTGGCAGCCCGAAGTGTTTGGAAAGCAGCATCAGGTTGACCACAAACCCTCTCCCGAATTCGCTCGTCATAGGCAAAAGATGGACGCCGGGGACAAAAAAAGGTAGTGATCGACCCTCTCCGTGGCCAACACGGCCGGAGGCCCTGCCGGTGCAGGACCGGAAGTGAGGTCCGCGGCGGCCTGTGCCGCTTCATGGTCAAGTAACGCTTAAATATCAGCAATCCTGGCCGAATTCGGCCGATTTCCGACCCCCACAGAAGCCCGTAGACGGCCGATCCCGGGGCGGGCCATAGTAACCACCCTGCGGAAATTACCTGCCCGCATATCGCCGATATGGCCCTCGAATCCTGCCGGTTTTCAAGGATCGGAGTGCAATTCCCGGGTCATTTGCGGTGCCGGGATCCGAAGCCGGCGGTAAAATCGAAAAATACGCCGATATGACCCTTTTTCGGAACGGAGAGGGGGCGACCCAAACCCCCCGGGCCGCGGTCACGGAGCCAGATAGATGACAATCGTGACCGTGACGATGAAGAGGATCGAGCAGGCGAGGAAGGCAGCCTCCCGCAGGTGCAGCGGCCTTCTCCGGAGGTGCATCCCGGAGTCATTGCCATAGCCGCGGCAGAGCATGCTCGTATACGTGCGCTCCCCCTGCTCGTACGACCGGACGAAGATCATGCCGATGGTGTAGCCTATCTGGAGGAGCCGGTAGCGGTACGGGAGACGGCGATCGAGCGGATCGAAACAGCGTGTCTCCAGAGCGGAGCGGATCTTCAGGAACATCTCTGCAAAGACGAAGAGGTAGCGGATCATCATCCCAAGCGGCAGCGTGAACTCTTTCGGAAGGCCGAGCCGTCCCGACGCCTCGACGAGGTCCTGCATCCTCGTCGTGGATGAGAGCAGGATGATAAACGATATGCAGACGATGAACTTGGCAAAGAGGATCGAAGCGAACTCGACCGATTCCGCATAGATCTCGATACCGAACGGGAGGGAGACGATCGGGTGGAAGATGTCATAGTAGCGGTTCTTGACAAAGATCTGGAAGATGATGAGGAAGATACCGAACGGAAGGATCAGCACGAGCCTCTGTGCATAAACCTGCACCGGGAGCTGTGAGACCGCCCAGAGTGCCGCAAAGAAGAGGAAGAATACGACCGCGAGATCGATGACCTTCGGCGAGTACGGAACGGCGACGGCAGCGATGATGACGGCGAGGGTCAGCAGGAGCTTGACCCGGGCGTCGAGCCGGTGGATCGGGCTTGTGCGGTACGCGTACTTCTCGATCGAGAAGAGATCGTCGATCATCGTCTCCTCTCGTACGCGTCCGTGAGCGCCCGGCGGGCGTCGCCGAAGGTATACGCCATCTCGACGTCGACCCCGTCGTCCCGCAGAGAACGGAGCAGTTTCGGGATCACCGGGACGTCCAGCCGGGTGCGGGCAAGCAGGTCGTCCTTGACGAATATCTCGGCGACGCTCCCCTGCGCGACGATCTCCCCCTGGTCCATGACGTAGACAGAGTCAGCTATCTCGGGGACGAGCTCGACATGGTGCGTCGAGAAGATCACGGTCATACCGTACTTCTGCGGCAGAGTGTTGACAAACTCGACAAGGCTCGCGACACCCTGCGGATCGAGCCCGGCGGTCGGCTCGTCGAGCACCAGCACCTGCGGCTCCATCGCGAGCACGCCGGCGATGGCGACACGCTTCTTCTCCCCGCCGGAGAGGTGGTGGGGCACCCGCTCGCGCAGGTGCTCGATACCGAGAAGGGAGAGCGCCGCATCGACCCGGTGGGCAACGGTCTCCTCGTCAAGCCCGAGGTTCATCGGTCCGAAAGCGATATCCTGCTCCACCGTCGGCGAGAATATCTGGTCGTCCGGGTTCTGGAAAACAAGACCGACCGATTTTCGGATCTCCCGGATGTTCTCACGGGTCACGGCCTCTCCCCGGATCAGCACCTCTCCCGAGGTGGGCTTGAGAATCCCGTTGAAATGCTTGAAGAGCGTGCTCTTCCCGGCGCCGTTCGCCCCGATAACGGCAATACGGGACGCCCTCTCCGCAATAAAGTTGACATTGGAGAGAGCGGCAACACTCCCGCGGTAGACGTACGAGAGATTTCGCGTCTCGATCAGGTGCATTACAAAAAATGAACAGAGATAGGTATTCTACTTATCGGGGCGTGCCGAGATCCGTGAGATGCCGAAGGCTATCCCGAAGATCAACAGGGTCCCGATGACGACGGCGAGAACTTCGCCCAGCGTATCCATACCCGGGACCGTATAGTCAGGGAGAGGAGATTCGTATGCGAAGTCGTTGCCGGTCACCTCGACCACCCGTTCCTCCGCCGCTCCGGCCGCCTCCTCATCGAGCTCGTCGCCGGTGTAGGATTTGGCATCATAGATGCTGAAGAAGGCGCTCTCGAGGCCGTCAGGGTTCCCGGACGCGAGGAACGGCGCGGCGACGGCGATGATGAGAGCGACGGCGATGCCGGCGATGATGAATGTCATCCGGTCCATCAGCCGGTCACCCCCTGCGGCCGCTCAAGGATGTCAGGGCGTGCGGACGTTATCAGGTAGAGTGCTATCGCAGTGATGCCTCCCTCGATCACACCGATGATGGCGTGGTAACCGCCCATAAAGAGCAGGCCGAGGTCGAGCGGGAAGGTTCCGGCAATGGCAAGTTCGACGGCGCAGAGGACTGCGGAGATGAAGAGCGACGCCCATCCTGCAACGAATGCGGCGACGTACATGTTCCCGATGAGCCGGCTCACCGCCTGATAGCCGTAGAACCCGACGAACCCGCCGACGACGCCCATGTTGATGATATTCGCACCCATCACGGTGATACCGCCGTCCCCGAAGATGAAGCCCTGCACCAGCAGCACCAGCGTCAGGACAAAGACTCCGGCATACGGCGACCCGAGGACGATGGCGGCGAGGGCAGCTCCGACCATATGCCCGCTCGTACCCCACGGGATGGGAATGTTCAGCGCCTGAATAGCAAAGATCCCCGCAGCCAGCACGGCCACGAGCGGGACTCTCTCCTCGCCCATCGATCGTCGCGCCCACCGCAGGGCGAGTGCAATGAAGATCAGGGCGATAACCCAGTAGACGATCGCCTGGGGAAACGGAATAAAGGCATCCGGTATATGCATTGTAGCACCAGACAGAGAGTAACACCTGTTGGTATAAAAGTATTACTGAGGAACACGTTTCGTTTCATTCTTCAGAACATCACGGAGCCCCGACGCAAAAACTATCCCCATTGCTCTGATCACTGCCGGTTTTAAGGCCAGTTTCCGCACCAGAGTGCTCGGGCGATCCATATCCCCGTACCGCACGATCGTCTCGAGGACGTCGGGATCGTTTAAGACCCTGCAGAGATGGTCGATATCCTCAGGCGTCATCTTCTGCCGCATTCTGAGGAGTTTGAGACCCATAGAGAGTTCGTGGCCGAAATCCTCCCGCCAGAGCGTCTCGTACTGCCGGAGAGCGTCGTCACCGAACGCTCCGCGCTCGCAGCAGCGGGCCGCCACGGCAGCGGCATGCCGGGCCGACCGGACACCAGTGTAGATGCCGCCACCCGAGGTGGGCTTGGCGAATCCGGCCGCATCCCCCACAAAGAGCGTCTTCTGCCCGTACGTCCGGGGCATCACCCCGAGCGGGATGGTGCCCGAGACGAGATGAACGCAGCCCGGAGGGAACTTCGCGATGAACGCATCGAACCGCTCCTTCGTGTACCGGCCGCTGCAGAGGCCGATCCGTGCCCGCCGATTCGTAACCGGAATCACCCACCCGAAGAAGTCCGGAGCGGCGTTCGGGTGGAGTTCGACGTACCTGGTGTCGACCTCGCACGGTACGTCGGCCTGCACACCGGAGAGGTAGATGGGCGAGCGCTCCATCCCGAGCATGCGGGCGATGGAACTTCTAGGCCCGTCCGCGGCGATGAGGAGCCTGAAGGGGATCTCGCCGCGGCCGTCTACCCCGCGGGTCAGGAGGCGACCGTCACGGACTGCGGAGACATAGGTCCGGAGCCGCAGCTCCGCCCCGGCACGGACGGCCGCTTCGGCCATCTCCCGGTCGAGCACCGCCCGGTCGACGACATAGGCTTTCGTCCGCCCGGCATCGAAACAGAGCTCTGCGCCGAGGTCCGACACCATCCGGGCACCGCGGACCTCGTTCAGCACCGATCGGCGGGAGACGCTGCAGACCTCGAAGGCCGATGCGCTCAGGAGCCCGGCGCACTGGACCGGGTTGCCGACTGCGGCATGCTCCTCAACAAGCATCGTCTTCAGCCCGAGCCCGGCACATGACCGTGCCGCAGCACTCCCGCACGGGCCTGCCCCCACCACCACAACATCGTAGACCAGAACCAGCACCCCACCGTAGCAGTTCTCGGGGCGGAATCAACCGTCCCGTATCACGGTAGTACTGTGACGGGGTGAGGCATAAAAGGGCGGTTGCCGGGCCGCAACGACCGGACCAAACGGGGACAGGTAAACCCGCTTATCCGCCCATATGGTGCCGGAGCGATCTGCCCGCCTCACGCATCAGCAGGACGATGAAGATGAACGTCAGAACAATCAGCGGTAGTGCCCTACGAAACAACTGATACTCCCTTTGTTGCGATCGCGTCCGGGTGTTCCCGATTGATTGCACCCCGGGGGCACGGCTTCCCCCTGGGTATCGCCATGACTGCCCCCGCCCCTGGGCCGGGGGAGGAGGCCGGAGGCCGGGCGGAGTGGGGTTGACGATGTCTGGGGATCTTCGCAGGAGACAGGGGAGGAGAAAACCCCTCGCCGTCAGCCCCACCCGGGGGCGGTTAGCCACCACGGTCCACGGCATGGGGAGACGCCCGGGAAAACGGTCGTCCCCGGCACCAGCCCGGTTCGGCACCGATCTCGTCAGGGAAGCATGACAGCCGGAATAGGGCTTCACCAGAGCCCGATAATGGAAATCTTCTCCCCATGGCATTTTTTCATGAGCGCGGGTTGGTGGATAGCGGAATTTCGGTCGGATTCTCTGAGATCACGTATCAGGTATATGCTGGAGCACTACCCATCGCCGGGTAGTGCTCCAGCGGACTCCTTGTGCAGGTGATTGAGAGGTCGTGCCGCCGCAGCCCCATCTCCCCGATACCGGGAACAAGAGCGGCAATCGCATGGAGGAGGGGGCACGCTCCCCGCCCGCCCTCACCCCGGATCCGGTATTTGAGAATGCCAAAAACCATCCAGGAACTGCACCGGCATCACTATCCATCAGGTAAAAGCATATTTGACGGATAACCTCAGAGGTACATACGAGATGCCGGAGATACCCGATTTTACGTGGAAACAGTGTCTGATCGTGAGAAACGACATCAAGATGAGTTGCGGCAAGAAGTGCGCCCAGATTGCCCACGCAGCCGTCGGAGCCTATGAGAAAGCCGATAAGATCGCGAAGAAGCACTGGCTCGACGAAGGGCAGAAGAAAGTGGTGCTGAAAGCGATCTCTGAGCGGCAACTCTTCGAACTCAAGACGATAGCAGAACAGGCCGGCATTCCGGCATCGATCATCCAGGACGCCGGGCTGACCGAGATCCCCCCCGGCACGGTCACCGCGCTCGGGCTTGGGCCTGCCAGAAGCGAGGCGCTCGACCGGATAACCAGCGATCTCTCACTCCTATGATGCAGTCCCCCTACCCTCTGGAAGTCGAGCTCGGTATGCGCTACTACGGCAGCGATACGCCCCCGATCGGCGGCCGGCTCAGGGCGGAGCCCGAAGACTTCATCGTCGAGGAGATCCCGCGCGAGTACGGGGACGCAGGGTCGCACCTGCTCGTGCGGCTGACCAAGAAGAACTGGGAGCTCCAGCGGGCGGTCAAGGAGATCGCAAAACGCCTCGGGATCAGCCACCGGCGGATCGGATGGGCGGGGACAAAGGATAAGAACGCCGTGACGAGCCAGATCATCTCGATCTACAACGTCACGCCCGAGGCGGTCGAGGCGGTGCGCCTGACCGACATCACGCTCACCGTCGTCGGCAGGGCTCCCGAACCCCTCGCACTCGGCGCACTCGAAGGAAACCGGTTTGCCATCGTCATCCGTGACTGCGACCGGACCTGCCTTGCAGAACGGGTCGAGCGGGTCACCGGAACTGTGGCGGAGGGCATTCCGAACTACTACGGCGTTCAGCGGTTCGGGGTCGCCCGTCCGGTGACGCACCGCGTCGGGGAACATATTCTGCAGGGTGATTATGCGGGAGCAGTGACGCTGTACGTCGGAGCCGCCTGCCCGGGAGAGGCGGAAGCCGCACAGCGCGTCAGAAGCCGGTTCACCGAGACGGGCGACGTGCACGAAGCGCTTGCGACGTACCCCGTACAGATGACCTACGAGCGCGCCATGCTCCATCACCTCGCGGCGCACCCGGACGATTATGCCGGAGCGCTGCAGCAGCTCCCCCCAAAACTGCTCTCACTTCTGGTGAGTGCTTTCCAGTCGTACCTCTTCAACTGCGCTCTCTCACGGCGGCTCGACGAAGGCCATACCCTCTCCGACCCCATACCGGGCGACCGCCTGCTCTTTGCGAACGGCCGGGAGGACATCGCAACCGAACGAAACCTGCGGACGGCAGTGCAGCACCTCAGCCGCGGCCGGTGCCGGATCGCCCTCTTCATCCCCGGTGCAGAGCCGGCGGCGGTGCACGGCCGGATGGATGAGATCCTCCAGGAGATCCTGGCGAGAAGAGAGATCAACAGAGAGAGCTTCAAGGAAGCGTCCCGGTTCGTGCAGATGCGCTATTCGGGGGCGCTCCGCCCGATCGCGCTCTCCACCGAGGTCGACGCCGGCGTTTCGGACGACACCGTCACCCTCCGGTTCACACTGCCGCCCGGGCACTACGCAACGACGGTCTGCAGGGAGTACATGAAAGCCGAACCCCTGCGGATGATCTGACCGGGCCGGTCAGTCATCCGTATCCGGTTCGTCGCCGTACCGGACACGCCACTCGGTGACCAGATTGCTCCCGCACAAGTAATGCTGCTTGAGGGTGAGCCGGATCATCTCCTCCTCAGACTCGATGTGCATGCCCCCGACGAGCGAGGGGGTATCGGCGCCGCCGACGATGAACGGCAGGTGGATCAATCGGATCTCGTCGACGAGGCACTGCCTGAGCATCGCCCAGTTCAGGGTCGGGCCGCCCTCGATCATCAGGCGGCGGACGCCGTACTCCTCACGGAGGACCTGCAGGAGCCGGGTCAGATCCACCTGATTTTTCCCGGCAACAACAACATCGACGCCCTTCTCCCGAAGCGCGGCAATCTGATCGGCGGATGCCGCTTCGCTCACGGCGATCACCGTCGGGGCGTCGCCGCCGAGCACGTTGGCATCGAGCGGAATATCGCCGCGGCTGCTGGGTATGACGCGCAGCGGGCTTTCTCCTTCGACGAGGCGAACGGTGAGAAAGGAATTATCGATGCGTATGGTGTTCGGCCCGACCATAATGGCGTCGTACTCCGCACGTGTCTTGTGGAGCAGTATCTCGGTCTCATGAGCCATGTATTTCATGAGAATTTTGCTTGAAGCGCCCTTTTTCAGGGTAAGCTTCCCGTCGGCGGTGATCTCCGACATCATGAGCACATGGGGCCTGCTGCATTCTGACATGAACATCCTTCATTAACTATTCAGGGCAGCACATTAAAGAAGTTGGTGCTGCACCAGGAACCCCCGCCGCGCTTTCGAAGTGCTTTTTCAGGGATGGAGAGAGGTATTTTCGATGCTTTTGCGTTTTATCCGGCATTCCGGCGTATGAGTAAAAGTTAAACTCTATCCTGACCGATTGAGTATGAGATATGAATATAACCTCTCTGCGGCCTCGGATGATGCAGTACACCGAGCCGCTTGCATCTCTTTTTATCAGATTCGGGGTTACGGCAAACCAGGTCTCCCTGCTCTCCCTGCTCTTCGGGCTGCTCTGCGCCATCGCATTTGCAGAGCGCTTTTTCCTCGCCGGCGGCCTTCTGCTGTTCATCTCGGCGGTGCTCGATCTGGTGGACGGGAATGTCGCCCGGAGAAACAACACCGAGAGCGACTTCGGGGCGGTCTTTGACTGGATCGCAGACAAATACGTCGATGCCGCAGCAATCCTCGGCGTAGGATTCTCGGGCGTTCCGATCATCAGTCATCTGATCGCCGTGCCGCCGCTCTGGGACTTCGGCGTGGTTGCCCTGGCACTCTTCGGCTCCATGATCAATACCTTCATCAAGCCGGTCGTGTATGCGGAGATCGGATACAGCGAACGCGTTGCAGGGAAGATCGAAGATCCCCTTGAGGGGATCGGATTCTTCGGAAGGCCCGAGACCGTGCTCTTTCTGGTGCTCGGCGCGGTCACCGGCTACATCTGGGTCGCCGTGCTCATCGTTGCCGTCTGCACCAACCTCTCTGCGGTGCAGCGGGTTGTCTACCTCTATCGCAGATATGCGTAAGGGTCTTCCCCAATAATTTTGCGCTCTTTGCCGCGATACGGGCTCTCAGAAGAGCCACTTCTCCATCCGGAACCTGAGCAGCTCGACGCCGTGGAGCGTCACCGTATCTTCTCCCAGGCACCGGTAGCTACGACGCTCGAAGAACGGCCGTGCCGTGATGCTCGCATATGTCCGCAGTACCGCAAGGCCACGGCCCTGCGCCTCCTTCTCGAGGACCGCCAGGAGGCCTGAACCGATTCCCCATCCCTGACAGTCCGCCCGCACATACAGCATGTGCAGGTATCCTTCACGGGTCAGGTCGCCGAATCCGACGGCCGAACCTTCGATCTCTGCACCATATACACTGTTCTCTGCCAGGAACCTTTGCCACCGTTCCCGGTCGGGCGTCTCGGGCGCCCAGGCATCAAGCTGCTCCTCGGTGTAGTCACGACGGTTCACGGTATGGACTGTTGCAACGAAGATTCGGAGAACAGCGTCGAGGTCTTCCGGCGCATACGGGCGGATCACCCAACGTTCCGGAGCAGGGTGCATGGCAGAGGATGGATTTACCGGGCGGATGAGCTCTCCCGCTTCCACCCCACGAGATCGGCAAGGTCATTGCGATAGAGCCTGAAGAGATCGTCTGCAAACGCCCCGAGCCCGGGGATGATCATAAAAAGACCATATGCAATTGCAATCAGCAGTATGAGCGCCCCGAGCTCGCAGAGCACGTTGTGCGCCCAGAAGAAGCTCTCGTACCCGAGCTCCCCGTTTCCTGCAATCTCCGGAAGATACGGAAACCACTGCTGCGTGTACGCCGTGACGACGAAGACGTTCCGGAGGATGTTCAGGACGTATATTGTCGGGAAGACGAGGAGAAATGCAAGCACCTTCTGCCGCAGCGTCGTCTTGACGCCGGCGGCAACCCCCAGCATGATGGCGATGCTCTGGATGCCGGTGCAGGCGAGGATTATCTCGGTCTGGAAACCGTTCCGGGAGATGATATTCCAGGTGACGTGGGAGACGGGATAGCCGACAGAACTCAGCATCCACGAGGTCTGTCCAACGACCGTGGCGATGAGCCAGTCGCCGAGCGGCACGACATATGCAAACGGAGCGTAGATTAAAAACGCAACGGCCGCGATAGTCGAGAGCTGGAAGACCCTGGAGTCCTCGCGCAGGAGAGCCCGCAACGTCACGTACAGGAACGGCAGCGATAGAAGAGCTATCGTCGGGTACATGAAGTTATTGATGGAAAAGTAATACGGCAGCTCCGCAAAAAGGAATCCAACGATGCTCACCCAGCCAACGACAGCAAAATATTTGCGGAATCGGGTATTGGGGATGAGGAAAGCAAGAAACGCGATGCAGGATATCAGCACCAGGTACTCTTTCATTACCATACATATCTCCACCGGAGGTCATAAAATATTGCGGCGTTTCCGCTCGATCGGCTCTCAATCTCCCGGTGCACCGCAGCATCCAAGGGTTAATCATACCTGCAGACGAACGTTTATGAATGATGTTTTGTCCACAGTGCAAGGGTCTGATGATATCGTCCGGGGGGCAGATGAAATGCAGAAAGTGTGGCTGCATCCGCGAGATCACAGATGAGCACAAGCTCAAAAAAACGGACAAGCGCCTCGAGAAGGAGATCACCATCGTAGAAGATGAAACAAAGGTCGCAACGCTGCCGACGGCAACCATCAAATGTCCGGACTGCGACAACACGACGGCATACTGGTGGCTACGGCAGCTGCGGGCTGCAGATGAGAGTGAGGTGCGATTTTTCCGCTGCACCGCCTGCGGTAAGACCTGGCGGGAATACGACTGAACAGTTTTGTCATCCCAGAGCGGGCGGAGAGCCGCCCAGAATACCTCTTTTCTCCAATGCGTCAGGCAGAAGACGCCGCTCATCCCGTTCTGCCGACGCGGGCGCATCCGGCATGCACGCCACCCTGATAACCTCCGGGCGATCACGGAGCACTACAAACGATTCCTTTATATATACTCACGGAGAACCACAAAATATCCCCGAAACCCTACCAGAATGTTGATATAGCAATCCTCATTATTAATAATGTAGAATAGGGGATACGATGGCTGAAGATTTTGATGTTAACCTCGATACTCCGAAGTATTACACCCCAAGCGCCAAATGCACGGAAAATGCCTGGGCAGGAGACTATAGCCAGCGATATCAGGAGTTCCTGGCAGATCCGACCGGGTTCTGGGAAGATATTGCCCGTGAACTCGAGTGGTACCAGGACTGGGATGAGGCTCTTGAGTGGAACTATCCGTACGCAAAATGGTTCCTGAACGGAAAACTGAACGTCACCACGAACTGCCTCGACCGCCATGTCTTCAACCAGCGCCGGAACAAAGTCGCCCTCATGTGGCGGGGCGAGACCGACGACGAGGAGCGGATCTACACCTACAAGCAGCTCTACCATGCGGTCTGCCGCTTTGCAAACGGCCTCAAGAGCCTCGGGGTTCAGAAAGGCGACCGTGTCTGCATCTACATGCCGGTCGTACCCGAACAGCTCATCGCCATGCTCGCATGCGCCCGTATCGGGGCGGTTCACACGGTAGTCTTCGGTGGTTTCGGCGTGAGCGCACTCAACCAGCGCATCCGGGCTGTCGGAGCCAAGATCGTTGTTGCCGCAGATGTTACCGTCCGGCGCGGCAAGGCGATACCGCTCAAGACCATCGTTGAAGATGCGGTCGTGAACGCCCCGAGTGTCGAGCGCATCGTCGTGCTGCGCCGGGAAGAGACGAAGCCGGTCGAGCTGCATCCCGAGATGGAGATCGACTTTGAGGACCTGATGGAGAACCAGCCCCGGGAATGCCCTGCTGAGCCGATGGATGCGGAAGATCCCCTGTTCATTCTCTTTACCAGCGGTACGACCGGTGAGCCCAAGGGCATCGTCCATGCCTGCGGCGGCTATATGGTCGGCACCTACTATACGACCAAGCACGTCTTCGACGTCAAGGACAACGATGTCTACTGGTGCACCGCCGACCCCGGCTGGATCACCGGGCACAGCTACGGCGTGTATGGCCCGCTCCTGACCGGGGCTACCTGCCTCATCACCGAGACGACACCGGACTATCCCGATGCCGGGATCTGGTGGAATCTGATCGAAGAGTACGGCGTGACGATCTTCTACACCGCCCCGACCGCCATCAGGATGTTCATGCGCGTCGGCGAAGAGTGGCCGAAGAAGTATAACCTCTCGTCGCTCCGGGTTCTCGGATCGGTCGGCGAACCCCTCAACCCCGAAGCCTTCGAGTGGTTCTATCATGTGATCGGGGGTGCGAAGTGCCCGATTGCGGATACCTGGTGGCAGACCGAGACCGGGATGCATATGATCACCACCATGATCGGCGAGCCGATGCGCCCCGGTTTTGCCGGTAAACCCGTCCCGGGTATCGTTGCCGACGTGGTTGATTCTGATGGGAATTCGGTGCCCCCGGGTACCGGCGGGCTTCTGGTGGTGAAGGGACCCTGGCCGTCCATGATGCGGACGATCTGGGAGAACGATGAGCGCTACCGGAAGTACTGGGAGACCATCCCCGGCTGCTACACCGCAGCCGACCTTGCGGTAAAGGATGAGAACGGCTACATCATGGTCATCGGCCGCTCCGACGACCTGATCGTCGTCGCCGGACACAACATCGGTACCGCAGAGGTCGAAAGCGCTCTCGTCTCCCACAAGGCGGTGGCAGAGGCGGCGGTCATCGGGAAACCCGACCCGCTGAAGGGCAATACCATCAAAGCGTTCGTCATCCTCATTCAGGGTCATCAGCCGACCGAAAAACTGAGAAACGAGCTCGTGTACCACGTGCGGATGACGCTCGGCCCCATCGCGATCCCGTCCGAGCTGGAGTTCGTAGAATCCCTCCCGAAGACGCGTAGCGGAAAAATAATGCGTCGTGTCCTGAAAGCGAAGGAAATGGGCATGGATCCCGGGGATATCTCCACCCTCGAGGACTGAACACCCAACCATTTATATACTGTTTTAAGCATTTTATAAATATGAATGAACGCAGACCGGAAGAGTCTCTCAAGATAGAAAATATCGTTGCTTCCGCAAAAGTGACGGATTTCCTCGATCTGCCCTCACTTGCCTCACAACTCAAAGACGCCGAGTATAATAAGAAGCGGTTTCCCGGTGTCGTCCTCCGAATGCAGGATCCGAAGATCGCAGCCCTCGTCTTCGGCTCCGGCAAAGTCGTGCTCACCGGTGCAAAGAGCATCGACAGCCTTAACAAAGGCCTCCAGATACTCGGCGACCAGCTCCGTGCACTGAATATCGACATCCCCGAAGAACTCAGCTACAAGATCCAGAATATCGTAACCTCAGCGGATCTCGGCACCCCGATCAACCTGAACAAGATAGCCGTCGGTTTCAACCTCGACAAGATCGAGTACGAACCGGAACAGTTCCCGGGTCTCGTCTACCGGCTCGACGATCCGAAGGTCGTCGTCCTGCTCTTCGGTTCAGGCAAGCTGATCATCACCGGAGGCAAAGTGCCTGAAGACGCCAGGCGGGCAGTGCAGCGGATCCTCTCCGAACTATCGAACCTCGGGCTCATTTAAGCAGAAACTATTTCCCGATCTTGCTTCACTCACAAAATCTTTTTTCGGCCGATCTTTTCCGGAGACCCTGTCCGATCCGCCGCGTGTCGCCGGCAACACACAACAGCTAAAGGATTGCCCAGAATTTCGCGTTTTCCTATACCGCACGTGTAAAGATTCATTATTGCAAAATCTCGTATAGGAATAATAATATTTTTATAGTCAGATTTAAAACACTACATGCAACAATAAAGGGTGAACGGATGAGGTCAGATAAGGTAAAATATTTCACGCCAAAAGAGGAAGAACTCGCCGAGTTGCTCATGGGCATCGGAATCAAGCGCAACGTCTCCAAAGTTCTCGTCTACCTGGCAAGCACCGACGAGGCAACGTCGCGTGACATCGAACGGGGTACCGACCTTCGTCAGCCCGAGGTCAGCATTGCGATGCGCTACCTCAAAGAATGCAAATGGATAGAGACCCGGGAGAGCAAATCCGAGAGCAAGGGCAGACCGGTCAAGATCTATACGCTATCCCGTCCGATAACCGAAATTATGGATACAATAGAAAAAGAGAAGAAACAGGAAGCCCGGCACCAGCTCGACCTTATCCAGAAGATGCGCGAAACGATCTCACTGCAGTGAGACAATACGGAACTCCCGCCCTTCACCCACCACGACGCGTATCTTTCCTGAAAAGGTGGTAAAGAGTCCGGAACCGAGCACGCCGGGTATACCGGCGATCTGCCGTTCGAGCGACACGGGGTCGGGAATCTCTCCGAAATCAGAATCGATGACGAAATTGCCGTTGTCCGTGATGATGGGGCCATCTTTTTTCACCCCTTCCCGCAGGGCCGGCAGCCCTCCAAGATCTTTCAGTCTCCTCGAAACAAGCCCGCACGCAAACGGCAGCACCTCGACCGGCACGACGGCATCCAGCCTGCCGGTCATCTTTGCAGCATCGATGACGATGATCACCGCATCCGCCGCATCCGCTACGCACTTTTCCCGGAGATGCGCGGCGCCGCGCCCCTTGATCAGGCAGAGCCCGGGATCGACCTGGTCGGCACCGTCGATGGCGAGTGCAATCTCCGGGTGTTCGTCCAGCGTGGTGAGCGGGATACCGTACTCCCGCGCCCGCTGCGCCGCCTGATACGACGTCGGAACGCCCGCGATAGAGAGGCCGTCACCGATCCGCTCACCGAGCCGTTCCATGGCGAAAAAGACCGTCGACCCGGTGCCGAGCCCGATAACCGTGCCGTCCTCGACCATCTCTGCAGCCCGGTACCCGGCAGTGCGTTTCGATTCAGCAAGAAGGGATGCATCCATGCAGGACAGGTGGCACCTCCCATCATATCAATCCTCATCTTCGGTTGCGAGCGGCGATGGGGAATGCCGCTTCCCGCCGGAAAACCGGCATCTCAGGAAGGTGCAGAGAAAACAGCGACACAGTACCCGCAGCCCGGCACGAGATCCGTTCGCATCGCCGAAAAATCAGGGGAATATATCGTTCAGCCTGGCGGCGGCACGAAACGCCGTGCAGTCGAGGGTTATCGGGGTGATCGAGACATTCCCCTTCCGCACGGCGTGCACGTCTGTCCCTTCTTCGGCATCCGCGTAGAGCGGACCGTCGATCCAGTAATAGGGGCGGCCGCGCGGATCGAGCCTCTTCTCGACACCGGTATGGAAGAGCTTCTCGCCGAGCCGGGTCACCTCGTATCCGCCCGTCACGCGCGACGGGATGTTCACGTTGATGACGTCCGCGTCTTCGGGGAAGCCGTGCTCAAAGATCCGTTCACAGACATCGCGCACGATGCGCCGCGTCTCCTCGAACTTCTGGGTCGCCCGCGACGGGTCGTCGAACTTATCGCCCTGGTCTTCCACCTGCAATGAAAACGCGATCGACCGGACTCCCTGGTTTGAGGCCTCCAGCGCGGCGCCGACCGTGCCGGACGTCATAATAGACTCATATGAGAGATTTTCACCGATATTGACGCCGCTGACAACGAGATCGGGTTTCAGGTTGAGGGAGTACAGCCCGATGATGACCGCATCGGTCGGTTTTCCGCCGACCGAGTAGGCAGGCACCCCGTTCAGGGTGATCTCGTAGGTGCGGATAGGTTCGAAGATTGAGATCGACCTCCCCACCGCGCTCTGCTGCGTCGCGGGGGCTACGACAGTGACGTCCGCAATGGCAGAGAGGGCCTCGTAGGCAGCCCAGAGCCCGGCAGACGTAACACCGTCGTCATTGGTAAGCAGTATCTTCGGCTTCATCGTCGCCAGGTACATCTGGCCGCAGGAGAGATAATACCTGACCAATCGTCAGGGTGAAGTCATCCTCCTGCCAACATATACGTGATGAAGGCGTTCCTCGCTGAGTATACCGTCTGCAACGAGCCACAGCTGGCTGCCGAAGGGGCCGCCATGCTCTCCGTCCTGCAGCAGAGCTTCGAAGCCTCCGGATATGCGGTCGTATCTCCCGAAGGCAGCGATTTTGCGGCCGAGATCCGGAGACGTGCACCGGAGTGCGATCTCGGTCTCGTCATCGCTCCCGATCATCTTCTCTTCAGGTTCACCCATCTGCTCGAACAGTTCACCCACAACATCGGCTGCGGCAGCATGAACGCAGCAGTCTGCGCGAACAAACGCCGTACGACAGATATCCTGATGCGCAACGGCATCGCTGTCCCTGAAGAGGTGACGGCAGGGAGGAAGATCATCAAACCGATCACCGGATGCGGTGCGATGGGTGTTCGGCTCTCCGCTGACGAGCCCGGGGAGGGTGAATTCGGACAGCGGTACATCGAGGGCGAACACTACAGCGTAAGCCTCGTCGGGAGCCGGGTCACCGGCAACGTCTGCGAGAACTATACCGGACGGCCGCCGCTCCTGCTCACCGTAAACAGGCAGGAGATCGTAGTCGGCGAGGACGGAGCGCTCATGTATCTCGGCGGGGAGACACCGGTCCACCCACCCCGGGAGAGGGAGATCGTCGAGGTTGCGACGAATGCGATGAACGTCCTCGGCTGCCAGGGGTACGCCGGCATCGACGTGGTCGTCGCAGACAGCATCTACGTCGTCGACGTCAACCCCCGTCCGACGACGAGCCTGGTCGGCATCGCCGCGGTCATGGAAGAAGAGATCGCCGGGATCCTGGTGGCGGCATCCCATGGCGGCGGGCCCGAGGCGGTGCATCTCACCGGCCACGTGCGGTTCGATAAGGACGGGAGCGTGCAGCCCGTATGATCGGGGTGGACATCGGCGGTGCGAACCTCAAGGTCGTGGATGAGGACGGCGTGCATATCCACTACTGCCCGCTCTGGCAGGAGGCGCCGCTCGCCGCGCATCTCAGCGAATACGCAGGAGAGGCCGCCGTGGTGATGAGCGGGGAGCTCGCCGACAGTTTTTCGAATAAGATGGAAGGCATCGCCTGGATCGTCGACCAGGTCAGGCAGGCCCTTCCCGAAGCACAGTTCTACGGCACGGATGCTGCGTTCCACACCACACCGGTGCCCGCGCTTGCGGCGGCAAACTGGCTCGCGTCCGCCGATTACCTCCGCGAGGAGTATGCGGACGCGGTACTCCTCGACGTCGGGAGCACGACCGCGGACGTCATCCCGCTCGGCTGCTTCGAGTCGCTCAAGGGACTGACCGATATCCTGCGGCTCCAGCGCCGGTACCTCGTCTACACCGGCATGCTGCGGACGAACGTCGCGACGCTGCTTGGGTCGGCCGTCATCGACGGGGTGGCGACGCCGGTGAGCACAGAGTACTTTGCCGCCAGCGCGGATGCCCATCTCGTCCTCGGCACTATTGCTCCTGAAGCGTATACCTGCCCCGCACCGGATCAGGGGGAGAGATCTCGTGCAGGAGCGCTCCGGCGGCTCGCCCGGGTGGTCTGCGCCGACGTCGAAGAGATCGGCGAGGCTGCGGCAGCAGATATCGCAGCGCAGTTCTGGGCCGTCCAGAAAAGACTGGTTGCAGAAGCGGTGGAGCAGGCGATGGAGACGTCCGGTGCCGGGAGAGTTGTTACCGCCGGGATCGGTGCGGATCTCTTTGCAAAAGAGCTCTGTGGCACGACGCTGCGCAGGAACCTCGGCAGCGTCGTGGATGCCCTTCCGGCGTACGCGGTTCTGGAGGTGGCACGACGAACCGCTGGCTCCTGACCCTCGTCCTGCTCTGCGGTTCGGTCGTCATCACCGCGGTTTCGCTGCTGCTAGGGTTTCCCTTCTTCTTTCTGTTTCTCTTTATCCCGCTGATCCCGCTCTTTGGAAAGCCCCCTCTCCTGAAGCGGTGCCCGGTCTGCGGCTGGGAAACCACAGGCAGCGAGCGCTTCTGCCCCTACGACGCGACGCCCCTTACTTCCGACGGCGGAGAGCGAGAGGTTTAAGAGCGAGAGAGGGAGCGGCACCCCGAAGAGTTCGGTGTAGGGGACACGCGGCAGGTCTCGTGCGGCGTAGTTCCGTATCGTTCCCCGGTCGACGACGATGCCCATCGCTTTCAGGAGACGGCTCGCCCGGTGGTACGGCATCCGTGCAGCAAGGAGGAGGGAAAGCTCGACTACCGGCGAGCCGAGGCGGGTGTCAGGATAGAATGGCTCCTCCGCATAGCAGAGGCTCCCGCAACGGGTGCAGTAGAACCGCTTGACGAAGACGTGGATCACACGGCGCTTTCCGTCTTCCAGGAGAACGGCGAACCGCTTTTTCCGGAGGTCATGGACGGTCAGCGCTCCCCCGCACGACGGGCAGGCATCGCGCTCTGTGAATGTCACGCCGTCCATCGACGCGAGGGCGCTTCCGACCAGATCGATGAGCATCGGCGGGAGCAGAACTTTCTTCATTGTCAGATCCCACTCTATGACTCTACCATTATTAACATCTCCGCGCACATCGGGGTAGCCGGAAGTGACCCCTGTCACCGGTTCGGTATGCTGCTATGTGGCATACCGGAAAAATACTCCCAGTGAAATCAGCCCGATAGCATTTCTATTAAATATACCCTTTGAACCTGCCGCCGAACCGCGCTCCGGAACGTCTCTGTTTCTGCTCTGGAAACACAGAGGGAAGAAGAATCACAGCAGCAGCACAGAGAGTGCCCGGGAAGGTAAACGGGTTAACTAACATCATTTAAGTAGCTTGACAGAATATAGCCGCATATCCATAAGGAGAATCAAAAGTATGACCATGAAGTATGTGGCCACCACATGTCCGTACTGCGGAACCGGCTGTAGCTTCAATCTTGTCGTCCAGAACGGCAAGGTTATCGGAACAGCACCCTACCAGCGTTCGCCCGTCAATGAGGGGAAAGTGTGCCCGAAGGGCACCTACGCCCACGAATTCGTGAACCGCGAAGACCGCCTCACAAAGCCGCTCATCAAGAAGAACGGCACATTTGAGGAAGCGACCTGGGACGAGGCATACGACCTGATCGCCGAGAAGTTCAAGTCGTATAAGCCCGACGAGTGCGCAGTGCTCTCATCCGCCCGTACCTCCAACGAGGAGAACTACGCGCTGATGAAGTTCGCCCGCGGCGCACTCAAAACCCGTCACATCGACCACTGTGCCCGTCTCTGCCACGCGTCCACCGTCGCCGGCCTTGCGGCATCCTTCGGCTCAGGTGCGATGACCAACTCCATCGGCGACATCGCCGAGTCCAAGTGCCTCTTCATCCTCGGCAGCAACACATTCGAGCAGCACCCCCTGATCGGGCGCAGGGTTGCCCAGGCGAAGAAGGCCGGCGCCAAGATCATCTACGCCGACCCGCGCTACACCGCAACCGGCAAGCAGGCCGACCTCTACATGCAGTTCGTCTCCGGCAGCGACGTCGCGATTCTCAACGGCCTGATGCAGGAGATCATCAAGAACGGCTGGGAGGATACGGAGTTCCTCAAGAACCGTGTTAAGGGATACGAGGAGCTCAAGGCGACGGTCATGAAGGAGGACTACAGCCTCGAGAACGTCTCCAAGATCTCCGGCATCCCGGTCGAGCAGCTCAAGACCGCAGCAGAGTGGATCGGCACCGCCGAGTCGGCTGCGATCCTCTACTCGATGGGCATCACCCAGCACACCGTCGGTGTCGACAACGTCAAGTCGATCGCCAACCTCCAGATGCTCACCGGCAACCTGGGCAGGCCCGGCACCGGTGTTAACGCACTCCGTGGCCAGAACAACGTCCAGGGCGCCTGCGACATGGGTGCGCTCCCGGTCGTCTTCACCGGCTACCAGAAGGTCATCGACGAAGCCGCCCACAAGAAGTTCGCCGACGCATGGGGCTTCCCCGACGGCATCAGCGAGCCCAAGAACGGCTACGAGGTCACCGTCATGATGGACGTCCTCACCGACAACCCCGGTGAGCTGAAGTGCATGTACATCATGGGCGAAAACCCCATGCTCTCCGATCCGGACCTCACCCACGTCGAGCACGCCATCAAGAACCTCGAGTTCCTGGTCGTGCAGGACATCTTCATGACCGAGACCGCAGAGCTCGCCGACGTCGTCCTCCCCGCAGCCTGCTACGCAGAGAAGGACGGCACGCAGACCAGCACCGAGCGGCGTGTCCAGATGTGGCGCAAAGCGCAGGACCCCCCCGGCGAGGCAAAAGACGACTGGAAGATCATCGCAGAGATCGCCGCCAAGATGGGCTACGCAGACCAGTTCGCGTGGGAGACTGCCGAGGACATCTTCAACGAGATCGCTGCCGTCACCCCGTCTTACCACGGCATGAACTACGAGCGCCTGAACCGCCCCGAGGCGCTCCACTGGCCCTGCCCCGCAGAGGACCACCCCGGCACGCCGATCCTGCACGGAGCGAAGTTCGCCCACCCCGACGGTTTCGGCGTCATGCACGCGATCGACTGGAAACCGCCCGCGGAAGTCCCCGACGCAGAATACCCCTACGTCTTCACCACCGGCCGTATCCTCTTCCACTGGCACACCGGCACCATGACCCGCCGCTCTGCCACGCTCGACAACGAAGTCCCGACCGGCTGGATCGAGATCAACCCCGAGGACGCCAAGGATCTCGGCATCAAGGACGGCGAAACCGTGAAGGCGAGCAGCCGCCGCGGATCGATCATCGTCCCCGCACGGGTGACCAAAGACATCATGAAGGGTGTCATGTTCATGCCGTTCCACTTCAAGGAATGCGCGGCAAACATCCTGACGAACAACGCACTCGACCCCATCGCCAAGATCCCTGAGTTCAAGGCGTGTGCTGTAAAGGTCGAGAAGATCACGGAGGCCTAACCATGGTAGCAAAAGGAGACATGGTCTACGCATGGGCAGCCGACGCAGCCGTTCAGGAGAAGGGAGAGTGCGGAGGAGCGATCACTGCTCTGCAGCAGTACGCCCTGAAATCCGGCATGGTCGACGCCGTCCTTGCCGTCAAGAAGGGACAGGATCTCTACGATGCCGTCCCGACGCTTATCACCGACCCGGTGGATCTGGCGGAGACCGCAGGTTCGCTCCACTGCGGAACTCTGCTGCTCTCAAAAGTGGTAAAGAAGTATCTGGAAAGCACCGAGAACACCAGGGTCGGAGTCACCGTGAAAGGCTGTGATCTCATGGGCCTCATCGAACTCGCAAAGCGTGATGCAGTGGATATGGACCGACTCCTCCTGATCGGCGTCAACTGCGGCGGGTCCGTCAGCCCCGTCTCGGCCCGGAAGATGATCGCCGAGAAGTTCGGTGTCAACCCCGACGACGTCGTCAAGGAGGAGATCGACAAGGGTCAGTTCATCATCGTCACCAAAGACGGTGAGCACAAGGGCATCTCGATCGACGAACTCGAAGAGGAAGGTTACGGCCGCCGCTCCAACTGCCGCAGGTGCCTGTACAAGGTTCCGCGCCAGGCAGATCTCGCTGCCGGCAACTGGGGTGTCATCGGCGATAAGGCCGGCAAGGCCACCTTCGTCGAGGTCTGCTCCGAGAAGGGTGCAGAGTTGCTGAACAAAGCAGCGGCTGCAGGAGCACTTGAGACCAGCGCGGCAATCCCGAAAGGCATCGAGATCCGCGGCAAGGTCGAGAACGCCATGCTCAAACTCGGCAACAAGTGGCGGAAGAACGACTTTAACGCACTCAGTTCCGACCTCTGGGGGACTATCGAAAGGGAGACCGCACGGTGCATAAAATGCTATTCGTGCATTGAAAACTGTCCGGTCTGCTTCCCGGCCTCAGAAGACCTCAAGGGAAATTCCAGGATGGTCACCACCGGTGAGATTCCGCCAAACCCGATGTTCCATCTCAGGCGGTTCGCCCACATCTCCGACTCCTGTGTCAACTGCGGTCAGTGCGAAGAACTCTGCCCGATGGACATCCCGCTGGCACTCTTCTCGCACGCCATCAGATCCGAGGGAGACGCCGCTTTCCAGCCAAAACTGGGCAGAGCGCCCTACAAAAACTAATCTTTTTTGATTATCCGCCCTGCCGACGACGCACCTCCTGCAGGCCGCCTGTTCCCCACCTGTGTGGCGACGATCACCACAATCCATCGTATTCCGGTCACCATTACCGCAGATATATTCGCAGAAAACAGATCGATGCGCCCATTCGTACCTGCCATACAGCAGCACCGGGACGGGAAGATGCAGTGCGCATGAGCATATAGACAGCGATAATGACATTAAATGATAAAAGGACATCAATTTGATGTTTTCAATCTGCTCCAGGAAAATGACCCCACCTAAAACCCACCGATATTCCCCAAAACCGCGACAGTTAATCAGTACAATTAAATATACCTAACTTCGAAAATCTATGTATCCGAGGTTTTACCATGGAACTCAAGTACGTACAGACCACGTGCCCCTACTGCGGCACGGGATGCAGCTTCAACCTCGTGGTGAAGGACGGCAAGGTTGCCGGTGTGCAGCCCTACCAGCGTTCACCCGTTAACGAGGGAAGAGTATGTCCGAAGGGCACCTATGCCCACGAATTCGTGAACCGCGAAGACCGCCTCACAAAGCCGCTCATCAAGAAGAACGGCACATTTGAGGAAGCGACCTGGGACGAGGCATACGACCTGATCGCCGAGAAGTTCAAGTCGTATAAGCCCGACGAGTGCGCAGTGCTCTCATCCGCCCGTACCTCCAACGAGGAGAACTACGCGCTGATGAAGTTCGCCCGCGGCGCACTCAAAACCCGTCACATCGACCACTGTGCCCGTCTCTGCCACGCGTCCACCGTCGCCGGCCTTGCGGCATCCTTCGGCTCAGGTGCGATGACCAACTCCATCGGCGACATCGCCGAGTCCAAGTGCCTCTTCATCCTCGGCAGCAACACATTCGAGCAGCACCCCCTGATCGGGCGCAGGGTTGCCCAGGCGAAGAAGGCCGGCGCCAAGATCATCTACGCCGACCCGCGCTACACCGCAACCGGCAAGCAGGCCGACCTCTACATGCAGTTCGTCTCCGGCAGCGACGTCGCGATTCTCAACGGCCTGATGCAGGAGATCATCAAGAACGGCTGGGAGGATACGGAGTTCCTCAAGAACCGTGTTAAGGGATACGAGGAGCTCAAGGCGACGGTCATGAAGGAGGACTACAGCCTCGAGAACGTCTCCAAGATCTCCGGCATCCCGGTCGAGCAGCTCAAGACCGCAGCAGAGTGGATCGGCACCGCCGAGTCGGCTGCGATCCTCTACTCGATGGGCATCACCCAGCACACCGTCGGTGTCGACAACGTCAAGTCGATCGCCAACCTCCAGATGCTCACCGGCAACCTGGGCAGGCCCGGCACCGGTGTTAACGCACTCCGTGGCCAGAACAACGTCCAGGGCGCCTGCGACATGGGTGCGCTCCCGGTCGTCTTCACCGGCTACCAGAAGGTCATCGACGAAGCCGCCCACAAGAAGTTCGCCGACGCATGGGGCTTCCCCGACGGCATCAGCGAGCCCAAGAACGGCTACGAGGTCACCGTCATGATGGACGTCCTCACCGACAACCCCGGTGAGCTGAAGTGCATGTACATCATGGGCGAAAACCCCATGCTCTCCGATCCGGACCTCACCCACGTCGAGCACGCCATCAAGAACCTCGAGTTCCTGGTCGTGCAGGACATCTTCATGACCGAGACCGCAGAGCTCGCCGACGTCGTCCTCCCCGCAGCCTGCTACGCAGAGAAGGACGGCACGCAGACCAGCACCGAGCGGCGTGTCCAGATGTGGCGCAAAGCGCAGGACCCCCCCGGCGAGGCAAAAGACGACTGGAAGATCATCGCAGAGATCGCCGCCAAGATGGGCTACGCAGACCAGTTCGCGTGGGAGACTGCCGAGGACATCTTCAACGAGATCGCTGCCGTCACCCCGTCTTACCACGGCATGAACTACGAGCGCCTGAACCGCCCCGAGGCGCTCCACTGGCCCTGCCCCGCAGAGGACCACCCCGGCACGCCGATCCTGCACGGAGCGAAGTTCGCCCACCCCGACGGTTTCGGCGTCATGCACGCGATCGACTGGAAACCGCCCGCGGAAGTCCCCGACGCAGAATACCCCTACGTCTTCACCACCGGCCGTATCCTCTTCCACTGGCACACCGGCACCATGACCCGCCGCTCTGCCACGCTCGACAACGAAGTCCCGACCGGCTGGATCGAGATCAACCCCGAGGACGCCAAGGATCTCGGCATCAAGGACGGCGAAACCGTGAAGGCGAGCAGCCGCCGCGGATCGATCATCGTCCCCGCACGGGTGACCAAAGACATCATGAAGGGTGTCATGTTCATGCCGTTCCACTTCAAGGAATGCGCGGCAAACATCCTGACGAACAACGCACTCGACCCCATCGCCAAGATCCCTGAGTTCAAGGCGTGTGCTGTAAAGGTCGAGAAGATCACGGAGGCCTAACCATGGTAGCAAAAGGAGACATGGTCTACGCATGGGCAGCCGACGCAGCCGTTCAGGAGAAGGGCGAATGCGGAGGAGCGGTCAGCGCTCTTCTGAAGTACGCCCTCGAGAGCGGCACAGTCGACGCAGTCCTTGCCATCAAGAAGGGACAGGACATCTACGATGCCGTCCCGGCACTCATCACCGATCCCGCAGAGATCGCAGAGACATCCGGGTCGCTTCACTGCGGAACCCTGCTGCTTGCAAAACTCTTCAAGAAGTACCTGGACGGCGCGAAGGACATGAAGATCGCCGTCCCGGTGAAGGGCTGCGACGCGATGGGTCTCTACGAGCTCGCGAAGCGCAACCAGGTAAACCTGGACAACGTCTACATGATCGGCCTCAACTGCGGTGGCTCCGTCAGCCCCGTCTCGGCCCGCAAGATGATCGCCGAGAAGTTCGGCGTCAACCCCGACGACGTCGTCAAGGAGGAGATCGACAAAGGCCAGTTCATCATCGTCACCAAAGACGGTGAGCACAAGGGCATCTCGATCGACGAACTCGAAGAGGAAGGCTTCGGCCGCCGCGCCAACTGCCGCCGCTGCAAGATGAAGATCCCCCGCCAGGCAGACCTCGCCTGCGGAAACTGGGGTGTCATCGGCGACAAAGCCGGCAAGGCAACCTTCGTCGAAGTCTGCTCCGAGAAGGGCGCCGACCTCGTGAACGGCGCCGCAAAGACGGGCGCTCTCGCGACCGAGGCCCCGAACCCCAAGGGTATCGAGATCCGCGGCAAGGTCGAGAACGCCATGCTCAAACTCGGCGACAAGTGGCGCGCCAAGAACTTCGACGAACTCGGCGAGGGCAAAGAACGCCTCCAGAAGATCATGGAGGAGACGAGCCGCTGCATCAAGTGCTACCAGTGCATTGAGAACTGCCCGATCTGCTACTGCGTGGAGTGCAGCACCAAGAAGCCGCACCTGGTCACACCAGGCCAGATTCCGCCGGACTTCATGTTCCACCTGATCCGGTTCGCCCACATCTCCGACTCCTGTATCAACTGCGGTCAGTGCGAGGAGAACTGCGCGATGGACATCCCGAACGCGCTCTTCATGCACGCCCTGCAGGTCGACCTCGAGGAGATGTTCGGCCAGAAGCCCGGTGTGGACATGACCCTGCCGATCCTGGCACTTGTCGATGAGAAGACCGAGAGGAAGCGCCTGAACGATACCGGCGACGACCAGATCTTCAACATCTTCAGTTAAACCACAAAAACCACAACCATTTTTTCTCCGCCTCCGAATATCCCGGAGACGCGAGGAAGGCTGTGGTATCACGGCACAGATCTTGCCGGGACTCACCGTCCCGGTTTTGCGGACGCCGGTTGCCGCACCCACCGATATTCTTCAGTTTTTTTGCAGTAACCATGAGTATTAAATAATCCAAGCGCGGTCTTCCCGTCCGAGGGAGAACCATGGATCTCAAGTACGTGTCGACCACGTGCCCCTACTGCGGCACGGGATGCGGCTTCAACCTTGTCGTCCGGAACGGCAGGGTCGTCGACGTCGCCCACTGGCAGCGTGCCCCGGTGAACGGAGGAAAACTCTGTCCGAAGGGACGCTACGCCCACGAATTTGTCAACAGTCCCGATCGCCTTACAAAGCCGCTCATCAGGAAGGACGGAAAGTTTGAAGAGGCTACCTGGGACGAGGCATACGACCTGATCGCCGGAAAGTTCAGGTCGTACAAACCCGAGGAGATGGCCTGCCTCTCGTCAGCCCGCGTCTCCAATGAAGAGAACTACCTGATGCAGAAGTTTGCCCGGGCCGTCCTGAAGACCCCGCACATCGACCACTGCGCCCGCCTCTGCCACGCGTCCACCGTCGCGGGCCTCGCCATCGTCTTCGGCTCCGGTGCGATGACGAACTCCATCAAGGACATCGGTGACGCGAACTGCATCTTCATCATCGGCAGCAACACATTCGAGCAGCACCCCCTGATCGGACGCAGCATCGTTCGTGCGAAAGAGAAGGGCGCAAAAGTCATCTACGCCGACCCGCGCTACACCGCAACCGGCAAGCAGGCCGACCTTTACATGCCGTTCGTCTCCGGAACCGACGTCGCCATCTTCAACGGCCTGATGCAGGAGATCATCAGAAACGGCTGGGAGGATACGGAGTTCATCGAGAAGCGCACGAAGGACTTTGAGAAACTGAAAGAGGTCGTCATGAAGGACGACTACAGTCTCGAGAATGTCTCGAAAGTCTCCGGCATCCCGGCCGAGAGCCTCAAAACCGCAGCAGAGTGGATCGCAAAGGCCGAGGTGGCAACGCTGATCTACTCGATGGGCATCACCCAGCACACCGTCGGTGTCGACAACGTCAAGTCGACCGCCAACCTGATGATGCTCACCGGGAACATGGGCAAACGCGGCGGCGGCGTGAACCCGCTCCGCGGCCAGAACAACGTCCAGGGCGCCTGCGACATGGGCTGCCTGCCGAACGTCTACACCGGCTACCAGAAGGTCACCGAAGAGGCCGCCCAGCAGAAGTTCGCAAGCGCCTGGTGCTGCGGCATCGCCGAGGGACGGGTCGGCTACACCGTCACCGAGATGATAAACGTCCTTGCAGATGAACCGGGCAAGCTCAAGGCGATGTACATCATGGGCGAAAACCCCATGCTCTCCGACCCTGACCTCACCCACGTCGAGCACGCCATCGAGAACCTCGAGTTCCTGGTCGTCCAGGACATCTTCATGAGCGAGACCGCCGAGATGGCGGACGTTGTGCTGCCGGCCTCCTGCTACGCAGAGAAGGACGGCACCCAGACCAACACCGAGCGGCGCGTCCAGCGATTCAGAAAAGCCCAGGAGCCGCCCGGCGAGGCGAAAGAGGACTGGAAGATCATCTGCGAACTCGCCGCCAGGATGGACATGGGCGACCAGTTCGCCTTTGCGAATCCCGAAGAGGTCTTCACCGAGATCGCCGCCGTCACCCCGTCCTACCACGGCATGAGCTACGCCCGCCTCGACCCGGACGGGCTGCACTGGCCATGCCCGACCGAGGACCACCCGGGAACACCGATCCTGCATACCGAGAAGTTCGCCACCCCCGACGGACTCGGCATCTTCTCGCCCATAGAGTGGAAACCCCCTGCGGAGATCCCTGACGAGGAGTACCCGCTCGTCCTGACCACCGGCCGTATCCTCTGGCACTGGCATACCGGCACCATGACCCGCCGGTCCTGGGATCTTGAGAAAGAGGCACCGATCGGCTGGATCGAGATCAACCCCGGGGATGCACAGGACCTCGGGATCAAAGACGGCGAGGTCGTAAAGGCGAGCACCCGCCGCGGGTCGATCGAGATCCCGGCAAAAGTCACGGCAGAGATCAAGAAGGGCGTCACGTTCATTCCCTTCCACTACAAGGAACATCCGGCAAATGCTCTGACGAACAACGCCCTCGACCCGGTTGCCAAGATACCGGAGTACAAGGCGTGTGCTATAAAGGTCGAGAAGATCACGGAGGCTTAAGCATGGCAGCAAAAGGAGATCTCCTCTACGCGTGGACGACCGACGACGCCCTGCTGGAGAAGGCGGAGACGGGCGGTGCGGTCTCGGCCCTGCTCCGGTACGCTCTCGAGAGCGGTATGGTCGACGGCGTTTTTGCGGTCAGGAAAGGTGCGGATGTCTATGACGCGGTGCCGACGCTCATCACCGACCCGGCGGAGATAGCAGGTGCCGCGGGCTCGCTCCACTGCGGCACGCTCCTCCTCCCCAAGCAGATGCGGCGGTGCCTGCTCGCAGTCGAACCCGACATGAAGATAGCCGCCGTGCTGAAGGGCTGCGACGTCAAGGCCATGTACGAGATGGCAAAGCGCAACCAGGTCAACCTGGATAACGTCATCATGATCGGCCTCAACTGCGGCGGCACCATCCGGCCCGAGACCGCCAGAACCGTCGTCAGGGACAAGCTCGGCCTTGACCCGGACGATGTCGTCAAGGAGGAGATCGATAAGGGCAAGTTTATTGTCGTCACCAGAGACGGCGAGCACAAAGGGATCTCGATCGACGAGCTCGAGGAGGGGGCCGAAAACCTGCTCGGCGACGAGGGGCTCGGCCGCCGCAGCAACTGCCGCCGCTGCAAGATCAAGATCCCGCGCCAGGCAGATCTCGCCTGCGGAAACTGGGGCGTCATCGGCGATAAGGCCGGGAAGGCCACCTTCGTCGAAGTCTGCTCCGAGAAGGGCGCAAACCTCCTGAACGGCGCAGAGAATGCCGGCGCCGTCCAGACAGAGGCGCCGCCGGAGAAAGGCATTGCCATCCGCGGCAAGGTCGAGAACGCCATGCTCAAACTCGGCGACAAGTGGCGGGAGCGCTACTTCAGTGCGCTCGGCGAGGGGAAAGAGCGCCTCCGGACGATCATGGAGGAGACGAGCCGCTGCATCAAATGCTACTCGTGCATCGAGAACTGCCCGATCTGCTACTGCAAAGACTGCAGCACAAAGCGGGACTATCTGGTCACGCCCGGCCAGGTCCCGCCGCCGTTCATGTTCCACCTGATCCGTTTCGCCCACATCTCCGACTCCTGTGTCAACTGCGGCCAGTGCGAAGAGCTCTGCCCGGTGGAGATCTCAAACTCCGTCTTCATGCATGCCCTGCAGGTCGATCTCGAGGAACTCTTCGGCTTCCACCCCGGCGAAGACATGACGCCGCCGGTGCTGGCTCTCGTCGAAGAAAAGACGGAGCGAAAGCGCCTTGAGGCGACCGGAAGCGATCAGATCTTCGATATCTTCGGCTGACCGGCGGTCAGCCCTCAACTATCGATTCCTTTTTTCCATCAGGGCTGCTTTCTGCAGTCTTAGCGGGTTCGATCAGGGTAATGTTCCCGGTATGGCGCCGCTCTCCCGCCGACTGCGACGCTCTCCTGACATAGGCCTTTATGATATCCGTACGGCTGACGAATCCGGAGAGCATCCGTGGATCTTCCGCCGGGACGACGGGCAGATGATGGATATCGTGCTCGGTCATCAGATCCAGGGTTTCACGCAGCGTGCACGCATGGTGAACGGTGAATACCCGTGAGCTCATGGCATTCCTCACCAGTACTTCATGCTCGCCATTCGCCCGATTATCCCTGACGTCGTCGAGAGCGATGATGCCGACGAGCCTCCCTTCCCCGTCGAGCACCGGAAATCCGGTATGCAGCGTCTCGTCGATCAGGCGGAGCACCCGCCCGATGGAATCATCGGGCGATACCGTGACGACCCGGTCGCGGGGCACCATCACATCACTCACCCGGATATCCTGGAGGATCTCGACCATATACTCGTCCCGGTGAGCGGCGGACAGAGACCGGTTCAGCACCTGTTCGCGGAAGATGGTGGACTGGCCGATGAGAATGACCGCCACCGAAACGGCACCCATCGCCGGCACGAGCAGAGAGAAATCACCGGTCATCTCGACGACCATGATCATGACCGCGATCGGTGCGTGGGAGATTGCACCGAAGAAGGCGATCATCCCGACGACAAAGAAGACCGGCACCGACTCGACGGGCACAATACCGGGAAGCGCAATATGCAGCAGGGACCCGAAGGCACCTCCCGTCGCCCCGCCGATCACCAGTCCCGGCGCGAAGACGCCACCGCTCCCTCCGGAGCCGATGGTGAGTGATGTCGTCAGGATCTTCGCAACCGGGAGAAAGAGCAGCACCCCGAGCGGCAGCATGTTATAGAGCGCAAGCTGTGCAAAGCCGTATCCGGTTCCGAGGCTGCCGAGCCCGACGATTGCCGCTTCGGGAGAGATGGCTGCAAGAGCGAGAACGAACGTCCCGGTGAGAAAGGCACCGACAAGGGGTTTTATGTGGTTCGGCAGGTTGAAACGGCTGAAAATGGTCTTAAAAACCCGCTGTGTCCCGTAGAAGGTATGTATATAGAGGAGGCCGACAGCCGTCGAGACCACGCCGAGGAGGATAAAGAATGGGATCTGGCTGATGTTCCAGGAGGTCGGGCAGGAACCGAAGACCGACTCGAAACCTTCAATGAAACCGAAGATGGCATATCCGATGACGGAGGCGAGAAAAGCGGGAACAATTGCTTCGGTCTCGAAATCCTGCTTGTAGAGGATCTCCGCACCGAGGATGGCACCGCCGAGGGGCGCCATAAAGATCGTGCCGATTCCGGCACCGACACCGGTGGCGAGAGCAAGCCTCCGCTCACGGTCGGAGAGCCCGAGCAGGTCGGCGGCGATCGAACCGAAGCCGGCCGACATCTGGGCGGTCGGCCCTTCACGCCCGGCACTCCCGCCGGTCGAGATGGTCAGGACCGCAGTGACCGCTTTGAGGAGGGGGACACGCCAGCGCACCCGTCCCTCCCCATGAAACGCCCGGATCGCCGCATCGGTTCCGTGACCTTCGGCCTCCGGAGCAAACGTATAGACCAAAAGGCCGGAGAGGAGACCTCCGAAGCAGATGACAGGAAGGATCAGCCAGAGGGTGTCGGGAGGAGCCCACTGGCTGATATCCGCAATGGTCTGCCCTTCCTTCGGCAGATGGAACCCGACGATGCCTTCCATAAAAAACGCAGTTCCAAGTTTCAATCCTTCAAAAAAAAGCAGGGCACCGATGCCGGAGATCACCCCGACGATGACAGCGATGAGTATGATCCTCCGATACGGAGTGACGGTTTCCTCGATCTGCATGGCGATGTATACACTATATCCATTTAACCACTTATGTAAACCGGTTTACTTCTTTTGCTGCAGCGGCAGGTAAAAGGCTGCAGATAACCGTCAGATGCCCGGCGCGCCTCTTCGTTTCCCGGCCTCCCGGCACCCTCGGAACCGGGGTAAAATGCGTGCAGGACGATTTGCGCCAAAAATTTTAATTGTCATATAGACATTGTTTACCGGATTGCATTAACTCGGAACGTGTAAAATGATAAAATACGGCCAATTATTCAGAGAATCCTGCGCACAATCCGAAAGATATTAATAGCATTCTCCAATTACTCTAATTTGAACCTATACAGACAAGATTACTCGCTGGTATAGGTAGGACGTTTAGAGAGGTGTTAAAAAATGGTATTCCATCCTCCAGTTGCTATTGTGGCAAAAGCCGCAGATGCCGGGAAATACAAGACCGGCCTGCCGGCATGGAATATGCTTCTCCGTGGACTCATGGCAGGATCCTACATCGCCATGGGTGGTGCCCTTGCAACGGTCTGTAGTACCGGTGTAGCGGCATTCCTCGGTGCAGGTTTCGCAAAACTGATTCTCGGTGCTGTTTTCCCTGTTGGGCTTATTATGATCGTGCTGACCGGTGCAGAACTCTTCACCGGCGATGCAATGCTCGCCCCGATGGCGGCCTTCATCCACAAGATCAGCTGGGCTAGCGTACTCAACCTATGGGTCTGGGTATACATCGGCAACCTGATCGGTTCGATCCTGTTCGCATATATCATGGCCTACGGCCCGCTGACATCCTTCAGCGCAACGGGAGCTGCGACCGTCAACGCGTTCGGTCTCACTGCCGTGAACATCGCGATCGGCAAAGTATCCTACATCGGTGCGCTTGCACAGTGGTCGCTCTTCCTGAAGGCAATCGCCTGTAACTGGCTCGTCAACCTGGCAGTCCTGCTGGGTATCTGTGCCGACGACCTGATCGGCAAGTTCTTCGGAATCTGGTTCCCGATCATGGCCTTCGTCTCCACCGGATTCGAGCACTGTGTCACGAACATGTACTTCATCCCCACCGGTCTCTTGACCAGCGGCATGCTGAGCCCTGAACAGGTCGCTGACATCGGTGCCAAGCTGCAGAACCTGTCCTGGGTGACGATGTGGACCAACAACGTCATCATGGCAACCATCGGCAACATCGTCGGCGGTCTGTTCTTCGTCGGTGTCCTCTACTGGGTCGCCTTCAGGAAGGAGATCGCGGCACTCAAGTAAAGAGATACCAGATGAGAATCGGAACCATCAATGTGAAGATATCGGCCATATCCCTGGCCGTTTTTGGTATCTTCACAATTATTTTACTCGGTACGGTTATCGCCACAGGAGAGACGTCGATCCTTCTCTGGGGAGTCCCGATACTCGCCCTGCTCCTGATCATCCCGGCGGCGCTCAACTACATGAGCCAGCAGCAGTATGCTTCCCTTGTGCCGATGTACGAGCAGGAGGCAAAAACGGTCCGGATCCGGACGATCAACCTGAGCATGCTCGGCGAGCCGGTACGTATTCAGGGGATCGTCGAGCGGGTGCATTTCCAGTTCCTCAACCGCCCGCAGTACCTCGTCGCCGATCGCACCGGAGAGATCTCGGTGAAGATGTTCACCAATCCTCAGGAAGACGTGAAGGTGAACGACAAGGTCGAGGTGCTCGGCTCGGTGGTGAAGCGTTATATCCTGAGCGGGGATGCGGTCATAAACTGCATCTCGATCCGGAAGATTACCGAAGAGAGTGCTCCCGAACAGAAGAAGAAAAAATCCTGATTCAAGAACTTAATGGGAATACAGACGCATGGATCCTGTGCCGATCCCTGTCCGTCACCCAATCTTCCTGTTCCCCACGCAGAAAACAGCTCTTTTGAGATTCTCTACACCAATTTGAAGTGCAGCCAGTGAAAGGCATCCCGGATTGAAGGCGGTCCGGCCGCACCGGAAAAAGAGTAGTGCTCCAGCATATACCTGATACGTGATCTCAGAGAATCCGACCGAATTACGTTATCCACCAACCCGCGTTCATGACAAAAATACCATGGGGAGAAGATTTCCATGATCGGGCTTTGGTGAAGTTCTCTTCCGGCTGTCATTCTTCCCTGACGAGATTGGTGCCGGACATGGCCTGTACCTGAGTTTGGCCTTTTTTCTCACGCATGCCCTCATGCCGCGGACCGTGGTGGCTCTCGCCATGGGGGTGGGGCTGACGGGGAGGGGCCTTGCCCTCCCCTGTCTTACGCAAAGACCCGCACGCCTCATCTCCCCACCTCGCCCGGCCTCCGGCCTCCTCCCCCGCCCCCAGGGCGGGGGCAGTCATGGCGATACCCAATGGAAAGCCGTGCCCCGGGTTGCAACCTATCGGGGATGCGATCTCAACAAAGGTAGTAGCAGGTGTTTCGTAGGGCACTACCGGAAAAAGAGGGATCAACGGTGCCAGGACCGTTCCACGGCAGATCGTTTCAGTACGACCAGTCCAGCCCCTCGTCGATGGGCTTTTTCACCGGCACCCTTCCAAGGTCGTCGATGTACTCCTCGAAGAGGTGAATGCGGGTGCTCACCGGAAAGGGAATGTTCAGGGTGCTGATCACCGCTTCACCCGGCTCAAGCGTCTGGATCTCGGTATCGAGGCGCGAGAGGTCCTGCTTTGCACTGCTTGCGATGATATCGCGGTCACCATGGTCGGAGAGCCCCATCACAACGAACGTGTTGAGCTGGGCGAGCACCCGGGCATCGATATTCTTCGGCTGCTGGGTTACGACGCAGAGACCGACCCCGAACTTTCTCCCCTCCATTGCACACTCGCGGAAGATCTGCGTGCTCCCGGTACCGGAGCCGAGTACACGCTGTGCCTCCTCGATGCTGATGAGCACCTGCCGCCGCTGGACCGGGTCTTCTGCGTCCCCGGCCCCGTCGTCCCCCTGGTGCTGCCGGAGAATCCTGCGGGTGATGATCGAAAGGACGAAGAGCTCACTCTGCTCCCCCATGCGGGGGATATCGATGAGAACGACCTGATTGTCGTGAAGCGCCCGGATGATATCAGGGATCGATGAGCCCTTCCGCCGGAAGAAGGCGCCGTTGCGCTTCAGCATTCCCTGGATGCGCCGCTGGATGACGGTGAGCGTGCTGGTCGAGAAATTTCGGAGGTCGCGGGCGATATAGGGATACTCACCATCGTAGGTCTCGGCATCAAATGTCCCAAAATCGGTCTTGGTGAAGAAGTCGATCACCGCAGACCCCGGCGTGCTCTCGAGCATCTCCACGACCTCACGCTGCGGCGGCGAGTGCTCATAGAGCAGGAGCAGATCCGGCGCCCGGAAGTCATCATGTTCGAGCCAGAGGCGGTCCAGAAGATACTTCTTCCGGAATTGTTCGTCACGTATGGTGAAGACCGAAAGGCCTTCCCGCCCTGCCTGGTAGTGGATGAGACCCCGGGTGTTCTGCCCGGTCGACGACATGCCCCCGGCAACGTACTCGCCGTGCGGGTCGACGATCAGCAGCCCGAACCGGCGGACGGCCATGCAGGATGCGCAGAAGACCTTCATAAAGTTGCTCTTCCCCATCCCGGTGGTGGCAAAGACGCCCATATGCTGCCGCATAACAGCGGAGTGGAGCGATACCCGCACATCCTGCAGGACGTCCTGGCCGGTCTTCATGACACCGACCTCGATATCGCCCATCACCTGCCGGAGAAACGCAAAATCCTCCGAACCCGGCCGCTCGACCTTTGAGAACTTCGCCGGGATCGTCCGCGGCTTCTTGAAACGGCCGTCCGTCCCGACGTACCCGAGCGGTATCGCCTCCACAAGGATGTAGACGTCCTCACCGAAGGTATAGAAGTGCCCGGTATGGGGGCGCCGGTCCCACTTCGGGTCGGCAAAGTTGCTGTCGTGGACAAGGTCGCTCACTTTCGCGAAGAAGACGAGCCCCTTGATCGGATCGGTGATCTTCAGGATATCCCCGATATACAGCTCGTCGTCGTGCGGAACCGCGAACAGATAACTGAGCACCCGGTCTCCGATCAGCCGGAACTTGGACGTATCTTCCGTATCAATATCGATCAAACTCGTCATGGTAGTCTCCGAAATACTGTATATAGTCGACGTGGCTCATGCCCTGCTCTGCCATCCCCTGCATGAGATCCTGGCGGACCTGATCGACGGTGTCCTTCCCTATCTTCGTGGTCAGGTGCGCCTCGAGGAGTGGATACGGGTATCCCGTAATCCGCCCGTCGTCGGCATAGGCAGCAAGCCCCGAGAAGGTCTGCTCCACCATATCGCGATTCATGTGCCCGGGCACCTCCACCTTGAATGCACGCGGGGAACGGCGATGCAGCCGGGTGATGTACTGCTCGCCGCGCTGCTTCCAGGGGTGCGACACCTCCCGGTCGACGAGATCGTCCCTTCCCGATATGCGGACGGCCCAGGGCTCGGGAACCGCGAGTTTCCGAGCGAGCCCCTCGGTTGCAGGCACGATCGGATGTCCGCCCCCCCAGGTAAGCGCCGTCCGCTTCGTCACCGCCGCAAGAAGAATGCCCCGGAGGCTGCAGAGGTTCATCAGCCTGACCAGAATTTCATCGTGGCTGGCATGCCTGACCCGGAGTGTCCCGTCGATCAGGATGAGATCGCCGGCATCGAGGTTTTCTGCCATCTCCATTGCCACCCAGTACTCCAGGGTATCCCGCATGACGGCGGCGTTTCTGACCGGATCATCGTGTTCGAGCGGAGCCTTCGGGAGAGATGCGAAGCAGTCGGAGAAGAGCGCCGCAAAATCCTCGTTGCACCCTCCCTGATGCACGGCGACGGTGTACAGGGGTGTCGTCACCCTGCACTGCCGCGTGCCGCCGCGATACGAACTTGCCGACGCCCTGATGGCGGCAACTGCAAAACTGCCGCCGTCGGCGAGAAGTGCGTTGCTCCCATCGACGGCGCATACGGCCCCATCAAATGCGGATGGAAAAGTGAGGAACGATGCCGGGCGAAAGCCGCTGGACGCTGCAAACCGCTCGCCGATATCCGGGGGCGCATACCTCCGGATCTCTCCGGCGATCCGCTGTACCGATGCACGGTACTCATCATGAGAGTCCATCAGCAGATCTCCTTCACGCTGCTCGTCCGATCAGCGCCCATCTCCACCAGCAGTGTCGAGGAGAACTCGTCCTGCACCTCCGCAATATGCGAGATAAGAAAGATCTGGGGGAAATAACTCTCCTGTGTCCGCAGAGCGCGAACCAGGTTGCTGCGCCGGCCTTCGTCCTGGCTCCCGAATATCTCGTCGAAGATCAGGAACGTGCTGTCGTGGAGCTCGTTCACCTCGGCGAGGAATCGGGAGAGAGCGATCCGGAGAGCGATGGCGATATCGTCCTGTTCACCGCCGCTGAACCGGTCGGCCGGATAGTCCTCCCCCATATCGTTGACGAGAACGGAGAAGTCGTCGTCCAGCAGCACCGTGTCGTACCTGCCGTCGGTGATCTCCCCGAGAATACGCCCGGCCTCGTCCTCTATCCGATCCCTGACGACCTGCAGAAGATAAACGATATAGTCGGCGATGGCTTTGCGGGTCAGGCGCAGGAGCTCGGCCTCTTCGCGGAGTGCATGGCACGACCGTGCAAGTTCCCTGATGCGTGCGAGCGCCTGCTCTGACCGCTCGATATCCCGCTCGATCCGGTGCACCTCACCCGTCATCCTGAGATGCTCCTCGACCTGCACCTGCAGGGCAGCCTCGCATGCCGCCAGGGCTTCCTCCGCGGCAGCCACCTGCCGCTCGTCGAATCCGAGACCGGCAATCTCCTGCCGAAGGCGAAGGCACTCCTCCTGCCGCAGCCGGAGATCGGCCTGTTTCTTCCCGAGCTTCGCGCTGAGCCGGGGGATCTCTCCGGTTCTGACCTCGAGTTCCGTCATACGCCGGCGCGCCTCCCCGGCACGCCGGTACTCCTCCTGCAGCCGCAGGTACACGGCCGGATCGAACGCGAGCAGTTCCTGTTCTGCAGCAGCGTCCCGGATCGCCTGCTTCAGGGCATCGATCCGCGCACCGACCGTCACACATTCCTCCCGCTGCTGCGGCATCCGTGCAACCAGCGCCTCGAGCCGGGTGTACTCACGGTATGCCGCCTCAAGAACCTCCCGCTCGTGCTCGAGACGCTGCTTTTCATCCGGGTCGAACCCGAGCGCCCCGAGATCCGCCTCCAGGGAATCCTTCCGGCCGAGGTACTCCTCGACCTCGGCAATAAGCCGCTTGCGCTCCTCGCGCAGCGCAGGCAGGCGGCTGCAGACTCCCCGGAGCCGGTCTGCAGCACTCCGCTGCTCCTCGAGCACCGCTAGCTTCCGCCGGACGCTCTCGTGCTCACCGGCATCATACCCCGCAAGCCCGAGGTCCCGGATAGCGGCATCCAGGAGGCCGTATTCATCCCGCCACTTTGCCAGGCGTGCGGCAACGTCGTCACGCCGTGACCTGCAGAGTGCCAGACCTCGCTGCAGGTCTTCCTGCTGCCGCCGCTGCTCCTCGAGGAGCGCGAGCTTTGCATCGACTCCTGCGGACTCCTCCTTCGCGCAGGCGTAATCGCCGTCGATCGCCGCCAGCGACTCCTGCAGTGATGCGGCACCCGCCGCCAGATCGCCGAGCAGGTCGTCAAACCGCTCCCCGAGGTGCCGGTGGCACGTCGGGCAGGCACCCTCGGGCCCGGTGAGGAGGAGGTCTTCGCGGTTTCGCACCGTCTTCTCAAGGTCCTGCTGCAGTGCCTGCCGCCGTGCAGCAGCGAGAGAGATTATCGAACGCAGCTCCTCGCGCCGCCCGGAGAGCGAGGCGATCCGGCTCTCGATCTCGCCGGCACCGGCGCTCGCAGCCTCAAGATCCCGGATCTGCGCTTCGGCGTCGGAGACCTGCCGGGCAAGATCGTCGATCTCCCTGCGGCAGACCTGCTGCCGGTCGGCGTGCCCTGCCGCCCGGGCGAGGAGAGCGTCACGGGCGCGGAGTATCTCGTACTCCGCGCCCGCAGCCTCAAGAGCCTCCAGCCGCCGGCTCTGCGCCTCTGCATCGTCTATCTCCACGCGGACACCGGCAACCCGCCGCTCAACACTCCTGAACCGCTCATCCAGGCGCGAGAGTTCGTCCTTCACCGCCGCATATCCGGGTTCCGCCGCTTTCAGGCGTTCAAGCCGGCCGTTGACATCATCCCAACGTGCAAGCTGCTGCTCAAGCGCAGTCCTTTCTGCGTCACATTCCCGGAGGGCTGCAAGCTCCGCCTCAAGGCTGCCCCGCCGCTCTTCCTGCTGGCGCAGCTGCTCGGTCAGGTGTGCAATATCGGCCTCAAGCCGCTCGACGGCCGCCTTCTTTTCGGCATATCCGGCAACTTCCCGCTCGAGGTCGCCCTCCCTGGCGGCGAGGCCGGCAAGCCCTGCCATCTCGCCCCGGAGGCTCTCTGCAGCGGCAATCTCCGCCTCAAGCTCCCGGCATTCCTGCAGGAGGCCCTGCACCTCCTCCGAGCGCCGCACCTCGTCTGCAGTCAGCCGCAGGTGCTGCTGCCGCTGCTCCAGCACCCGGTCGCGTTCAGCCTTCGCCTCGTCGCGCCGGGCCGCCGCGCCGGAGCGAACCTCCTCGATGCGGGAGAGAGAGAGCCTCGCTGCCTTCTGCTCCTCCTTCAGTCGGTGCACCTCATCGCGGACTGCCGCATCGTCGAGTTCTTCGAGCCTTCCCGTCAGGTTGGCGAGTTGCTTTTCACAACCGCCGATCCGCTCCCGGAGTGCGTCCATGCTGTCCTTTTTGAGGTAGTCGAGCCCGAGCACCTGCAGAAACCAGTCGCGCCGCGACCCGGGCCGGCTCTCGAGGAGCGAGAGGAGGTCTTTCTGCCCTGCATAGATGGTATTCTTAAAATCGGTCGGCGCCATGCCGACTACCCGCTGGATACCGCGCTGGACGTTCTGCACGCCGTCGGCGTACTCCCCGAACGGACGGCCGTTCAGGAACATCCGTGCCTCGTGCAGTGCCGACGACGCACGCTTCCGGAACCTGCGGACAACGGCGTAGTCGTTTCCGCCGACCGAGAAGTCGAGGCGGATCTCACAGGAGTCCTGCGGGCCTGCAAAGGCGCTGACGATATACTCGCCGTCGAGTCCGGTTCCCGAGAGGCCGTAGAGCGCAAAGAGGATCGCTTCGATGATGCTGCTCTTTCCGGCACCGTTGTTCCCGACGACACCGGTGATCCCGTCGCAGAAGACGATCTCCTGGTCGCGGTAGCGTTTGAAGTTGCGCATCACCAGCTTATGGAGAAGCATCGTCAACCTCCCTGTGCCGCGCGATCACCGAACGCAGAACATCAGCGCCCTCTCTCTTCACGTACTCCTCCTGCTTCTGCCCGAGGTGCAGGTTCTCCACGAACCGCTCGAACTCGAGGACGTAGTCCACCCCGACCAGCGTCCGTTCACGGAGGATCGGTGACGACTCCTCGGCCGCGAGAATCCGGAACTTGAGATCGAGCAGCCGTGACCTCGCCTCGTTCAGCCGTCGCTGGTCGAGAGCCCGGAGCGTATCACGCCGCACGCCGTCGAGGGTGATCTGGCACATCGACCGCGCGGGGATCCCCTCCTCCGGGACGAGATCGAGGATCCCCTCCAGAATCTCGTTCGCCGTCCTCCCGTCGCAGGCAACCCGGCCGAGGTCATGCATGGGGGTGCGCGGCAGATCGATATGCTCCACGCTGCCGCCCGCAAGGTCGACGAGAAGCCCGCCCTTGGCATCCCGGATCTCGCCGTAGGTGCAGAACTCCACCGAACCGCTGTACCAGGCGTTGTCTGCGACCTGGCTCTGGCCGTGGAAGTGGCCGAGAGCAATGTAATCGAACTCCTCCGAGAGCATCGTGGTGTCGATCTCGTGCTCTGCCACAGTATGCAGCCTTTTCTCCTTGAGCGCACTTGCAAGCCCGTGAGTGACGAGGACATTATGTCCGGGTCCGGGCTCGATCTCCTCGAATGCCGCCCGGTAGCCGCTCACCTGCAGCATATTCGGGATCAGGTGAAAAACCGTATCGCCAAGCTCCACGCGGTGGTAGCGGTGCCGGTAGGCCGCATGGACGTCTGCGGTATGATATTCCAGCACCTCGAGCGGCGACGTCGTGTAGCGCGTCTTGGCCATGCTGTGGTTCCCGGCGATGACGACGAAGGGTATGCCAGCCTCGTCGAGCCGCCGGAGAGCCTCGAGAACGGTTGTATACGCGCGGGTCTTGGGTTTGACCTGGTGGAAGAGATCGCCCGCATGCACCAGCACGTCGGGTCTGAGGCATACAATCCGGTCGATGGCGGCGAGGAAATTATCGTATATCAGCCTCTCCCGGAGGTTCATCCCGGTTTCGGGATCGATTTTGTTGAATGCCGAAAGGCCGAGGTGCGTATCCGCGATATGAACGATCTTCATGCCCGATGGATCACCTGATTGCTGTTCTTAAAGTCCTGACGGACGGAGCGCGAAAGTAACGGAAACGTTTCCGCTGCAATCCGATCAGATCTATCTATATATCATAGCTGATATTAGTATGGTGATTATTTGTCCAGACGAGCCGTAGATGCAATTTTTCAGGCACTCTTCAACCTCTCCGACCTGCGGGCGCTCATGCGTGAGACCGCTCCCGATCACGATATGGACGAGGAGCAGAAGCAGCGCGCCGCAAAATACATCGAGAAGGCGAAGCGGCAGCTCGCGATCATCGAGAAGGAGCTGGTCGAATGAAATGCGCGCTGGATATCGATGTCCGTGACGTCGAAGAGATGTTCATCAACATCGACCCGATTCAGGCAGGCGGGCGGCTGACCGCCGATGCCATGAAGGCGGCGATCGCCTACGGCGACGGCTACTCTGTCTGCGACAACTGCCTGAGCCCCTTCAGGCTTGACTATATCAAAAAACCGCCGATCGCCCAGTTCCATGCAGAGCTTGCAGAGTGGCTGCATATGGATCAGGTGCGCGTCGTTCCGGGAGCCCGCCGCGGGTTCCAGGCGGTCGCGAGCACCTATGTCGAGAAGGGAGACCCCGTCATGCTCACCTCCCTCGCCCACTATACCGAGTTCATGGCCGTCGAGGAGGCGGGCGGCATCCCGCGGGAGGTCCCGAAGGACGAGCGGAACCACATCACACCCGACGCCGTCGCCGCCCGGATTGAGGACGTGATCCGTGAATTCAACCGCACGCCGCCGCTGATGTTCCTCGACCACGTCGACTACCAGTACGGGAACGTCCACGACGCGAAAGCGATCGCACGGGTAGCCCGCCAGTACGACATCCCCATCGCCCTGAACGGGGCATACTCGGTCGGGATCATGCCGGTCGACGGCAGCGAGCTCGGCGTCGACTTCGTGATCGGCTCCGGCCACAAGAGCATGGCTTCCCCCGCCCCCTCAGGCCTCATCGCCGCAACCGCCGAGCACGCCGAAAGGATCTTCCGGACGACACAGTCCAAAGGCGATATCACCGGGCGGACGTTCGGGATCAAGGAGGTCGAGATGATGGGGTGCACCCTCATGGGCGTCACCGTCATCGGGATGATGGCCTCGTTCCCCCACGTGAAAGAGCGGGTGCAGCACTGGGATGCGGAGGTCGAGCGCTCCCGGATGGTCGTCGACGCCCTTCTCTCGATCGATGGGACGGAAGTGCGCTCCGACTACCCGCGGGAGCATACCCTGACCCGCATCGATACCCGGGGCTCCTTCGACAAAGTTGCCCAGGAGCATAAGAAACGGGGATACTTCCTCTCAAGCGAGCTGAAGAAGCGGGGGATCACCGGCGTCATCCCCGGCTCCACCAAGGTCTGGAAGTTCAATACCTACGGCCTCTCCGAAAAGCAGGCCCGGCACGTCGCCGATGCACTCGTGGAGATAGCCCGGGAGAACGGGCTATCCGTCAGCTGATCTCCACAAGCGTGCCGCTTTGGGCACGCCTTCGCACGACTTTTTCCACAGCCGCAGAGACCAGCTCCTCCATACCGAGGAGTTTCTCGTACTCCGCGATGATCTCAGCCCGTGCAGCTATCGAGGGGTGCTTCGGGGCGACGGTGCACCCGAGTTCTCCCTGCACCGGATCAAACGTCCCGATCATCCGCGCCTGGGCGACGATCTCTTCCTTGTCAAACCCGATCAGCGGTCTGAGCACCGGAACGGTCGCGGCGGGCGCGATCACCGCCATATTCTCGAGCGTCTGCGACGCCACCTGCCCGAGATTGTCGCCGCTTACGATGGCGTGCGCCGCATGCCGCCGGGCGACCTCGCTCGCCACCTTCAGCATAAACCGTTTGCAGAGAATGCACCGGTACCGCGGCTCCTTCAGCCGCACCAGCGCCTCGAAGAACGGTTCCATCTCCACGACGAAAAGGTCGAGGGGATATCCCGGGCACCAGCGCGAGATCTGCGCGTGGTGCCGAAGCGCCGTCTCCTCCACGTCGCCGCCGGCGAACCGGCCGCCCCGCATATGCAGGTGGATCATGCCGCAGCCCCGCCGCATCATCAGCCATGACGCGACGGGCGAGTCGATCCCCGCCGAAAGCAGGGTCAGCACCCGCCCTTGCGTCCCGAACGGCAGTCCACCGGGGCCCGGCTGGCGGGAGTCGTAGACAAACCCGCCGAAGTCCCGCGCCTCGACAAAGACCTCGTAATCGGGTTTCGAGAGGTTCACCGAGGCCTCCGGCACCGCCTGCCCGATAGCAGCGCCGACCGTTCCCGCGAGTTCCTGGCTGGAGAAACCCTCCACACCGGATCTCCGTCCCCGCACCGCAAAGGTCATCCCGGGCTGCAGGGCGGTCTTTGCACGCTCCACCGCCACGCCGGAGAGATGCGCAATATCCGGGGTCGTGACAGTAGCAACGCTCACGTCCACGACCCCGAAGATCCTGGTCACGGTATCGGCGATGGACGCCGGATCATCGCCGTAGATCAGGATCCTGCCCCGCGGCGTCTCGATACGGTGGCCGAGGGACGCAGCCTCGAGCGCCAGCCGAATATTCTTGGCCATCTGTGCGATGAATCGCCGTTTGACCTGCTCGCTCTTCAGAAAGACCTCGCCGTAGCGCACCATCACTGCTTCCATGTGTCGGCACCTCCCTGCCGGTATCCCCCGGGAGCGAGGACGACCTCCTCAAACCCGAGTTCCCGGATCTTCCCGAGCATCGGCCTGATGCGGGGGTGCTCCGAAGGGTCTGCCTCAATGTACGCCCGCCGGTCGATGCACCGCACCCGGAGCATCCCCTCGACCTCGTCCCGGAGCATCTCCTCGGCCTCACGCACCATCCCGATGCACTCTGCTGTCAGATGCGTTCCCGCCGGGATACGGGTGGCGAGGCATGAGGATGCCGGCCGGACAGAAATGCCCAGTTCACCGGCGAGGGTCAGAACGTCCCCTTTTCCCATACCGGCTTCTGCAAACGGGCTGACAATGCCGAGCTCCTGGAGCGCCGCCATCCCGGGCCGATCGCCGGGCAGGTCATCGGCATGGGTGCCGTCTGCCACCGTCGCATAGCCCCGCCGGTTCGCTTCGTGGATGACGGCACGCATCATCTCCCGCTTGCAGACGTAGCAGCGGCGGGAAGTATTCTCCCGAACATCGGGAATCGCAAGCATGTCACGTCGTACAACAGCGAAAGGCACGCCGAGCCGGGCCGCAAGGGCTTCTGCAGCCGCAAGCTCGCCGGGCGGGTTCAGACCGGTATCGACGCTGATTCCCATCACCCGGATGCCGAGCCTCCGGGCATATGCCAGGAGCACCGAACTGTCGGTTCCGCCCGAAAGAGCGACCGCCATGGGCTCGGAGGATTTCACTACATCATCAAGCCGCTGCACCGTCACCATCTGCTCTCTGTATGCTCGTTTGATCTACATGAATCTTCGGGAAATTGCGGGAAAAGCCGCCTTCGACGGTATAGAGAAAAATACTTTTAATGCAGGCAAACCGATGAGTACTGGTATGGCGAAGAAAAAGAGCAGCAAAGAAGCAGAGCCGATGAAGCTCTTTTATATTTTTTACAACCAGGAGCGCTGGAATAACTGGATACAGTCACTGGAGAACGCAAGCTTCGAGCCGCAGCCGGATGAGGAGGTCTCCGAAGGCCTTCAGATCCTCTACAGCTTCACCGAGGACGTCACCATCTCGGTGCTGAAGATCATCCGCCTCTACCAGAACGGCCGGTTCACAAAGGACGAGGCGCGGGAGAGACTCGACGAGGTGGAGATGATCGTCATGACCGGCCTGCCTGAAGGCGAACTTGCGGAGATCATCGGTTCGCTGCAACTGACCCTGCTGGTGCTCTTTACCTCCTGCCGGAAATACCTGGACGAGGAATACGATACCGATATCAAAGCCCTGGTCAAGAAGGGCAAGGCGTTCGGGGAGGACGACCTCGAGGACGCTCTGGACGTCGCCGCCCAGATCGGCGCAAGCGTCATCAACGGAGCCACCTGCTGCGCCCGGTACATCAAAGACGACCTGGAGAACCCCACCCTCTTTGAGGAGTGGCTCATCGAGATAGACACGATGGCAAACGCAGTGAAATCCCTCAGCAAGTTCGACGAAGAACCCGGAGAAGCCTCGTGATTGCGGACAAAGCCAGATTTCGCGCAGCACGACGGCTGGAGAGGGCGGCAGGGTTCAGGCTTTCCGATCATGCCTTTTCCGGAGCCTTCCTCGAATCGGTGGGAACGGCGATAAACTTCGAGCGCCTCGACAGGACGCTGCGGACACAGCTCCTCGCTTTTTTCGAGGAGTTCCTCGGCTGCAGATGCAAAGATGCACCCCTCTGCGGGTGTCCTGAGCGGAGGTTCGCCTTGCATATCATCGAGCTGCGGGAGCTCGGGCTCGATCACCGGCAGATCAGCGCTCACCTGCTCGACGAGTTCGGGATCGATCTCTACCCGGCCGACATCTTAAGTTACCTCGAAGACTCGGTTCACCTGCTCGAGTCGATCCGCGACATCGCCGAGCTGCAGGAGCGGGAGAAGCTGGCAGAGAACGCATACGACCACATCCGAAAGATAGAACACTGATACTTTTTTTGGCCGCCTGCACCGGTCCGCCAAACCCTTATTGCCGGGAAGCACCCGAAGGGGGAGACGCCATGCCGGGGTACGAACTGATCGGGGAGGAGGAAGCCTGCGCGGTCAAGGACGTCTTCACATACGGCGGTGTGCTCACCCGCTACGGACATGACCGGAAACGGAGAGGCATCTACCGCGTCGAGGAGTTCGAGCGGGCGTTTTCCCGGAGGATGGGCGTCCGCCACGCACTCGCGGTCTCCTCGGGCAGCGCAGCGCTCATCGTCGCCCTGCGGGCGCTCGGGGTCGGCGACGGCGACGAGGTGATCACCCAGAGTTACACCTTCGTCGCCACCCTTGAAGCGATTGCTGCGTGCGGGGGCGTCCCCGTCGTCACCGAGATAGACGCGACGCTGACGATGGACCCGGATGATCTTGCAGCACGGATCACCGACAGGACAAAAGCGATCGTCCCGGTGCACACGATGGGCATCGGCGCCCGTATGGATGCGATCCTGCGGATAGCGCGGGAGCACGGCATTCCGGTGCTCGAGGACGCCGCCCAGGCGTGCGGCGGCTCGTACCACGGCGAGCTGCTCGGGACGATCGGCAACGTCGGATGTTTCAGTTTCGATTTCGAGAAGGTGATCACGACCGGCGAAGGCGGCATGATTGTTACGGACGACGGCGCGATCATCGCCCGGGCGCGGGCGTGCGCAGACCACGGCCGGGAGATGCAGGATCCGCACACGCCGGCAGATTCCGACCCGCACCCCTCTGGCGGCTTCAACTTCCGGATGAGCGAACTTTCGGGAGCCGTGGGGCTTGCACAGCTCCCAAAGATGGATACGGTGATCCGGCGGCAGCGGGAGATCAAACGACAGATACAGGAAGGCCTCTCCGACACTCCGGGACTCACATTCCGGGAGGTTCCCGATCCCACCGGCGATGCCGGGAACACGGCCGTCTTCTTCCTCGAGAGCCGGGAGGCGGCCGCGGCATTTGCCCGGTGCTGGAGGGAACGGGGGCACGCAACACAGAACCTGCCCGACTCGCTCGCATGGGACTATGCCGCGGAGTGGAGCCATATCCTCGGCGGGTACCCCCGCTACCGGGGCAGGAAGATCAGCACCCTCTGGCCGCAATCACGGGCGATCCTGGAGCGGGGGATTGCAATCCCCCTGCAGGTCACCATGACCCCGGATGCGATCGACAGACTGATCGCCGCAGCCCGTGCGTGCGCCGGAACGGCCAATCTCAGAGCACGGCCGGCCAGGGAAGCCCGATCTTCTGCGTCAGATCCCGAAGCTCATCGTGGATTCCGCGGTCGAGCCGGAGCAGCACGATGCCGTAGACCGCTCCGCCGAGGAGCACGGCCCCGAGGACAAGGAAGACGTTCGTCAGCGGGACGGCGATCATATACAGGCCGACAGCCGCAGCCATGACGAGTGCAGCCGCGACGATGTTGCCGACCGGCCGCCGTTCGATCCCGACCGGCATGAACCGTGAGAGCGCCCGGTAAGCAAGGCCTGCGTTCAGCACCATCGTGGCGAGCGTGGCGACGGCGGCCCCGACGATCCCGAGCACGGGAATGAGGGCGATGTTCAGGCCGATGTTGACGGCGGCGGCGACGGCCGTCACCCGGAAGGAGTCCTTCGGCCGGTCGAGGGCGTTCAGGGTCATCGTCTGGAGGAACATAAAGACATTCGCCACCTGGACGACGAGCAGGATGGCGAGCGCCGGGGTGCCGGCAGCGAAGGACGCTCCGTAGAAGAAGTAGAGGAGCCGCTCGCCGAGCAGCCACCCCCCCGCAAGCACCGGGACGGCGAGGAGGAGCGAGTAGGTGAACGCCCGGGTGAGCGAGGATGCGATATACTCGTGCTCTCCGTGCGCCGCCCAGTGGCTCATCCGCGGGAAGAGCGTGATATGGAGCGCCATGGTGATGAAGGTTGCAAGCGTGGTGAGCTGGAGAGCAACGCGGTAGATCCCGACATCTGCATCGGTCATGAAGTAGCCGAGCAGCACGGTATCGGCATACGTGAAGACGAGATACCCGCTCGAGCTCAAGAACGTCCAGACCGAGAAGGAAAAAAGGCTCGAAAGATGCCGCCATCCAAAGAGCGCCGGCCGGAGATCGAGGAAGAAGAGATTGAAGACACCTGCGACGAGCAGGCCGGCGACGAAACCGCCGACCAGCCCTGCGACCCCGAACCCGACGAAGACCGCGATGACCTGAAAGCCGATCCGCAGGACGTTGTTGAAGAGCCCGCTCAGCTGGTAAACCCCGACCTTCCCGCTCCCGTAGACACTGTAGGATACCGTGCTCGTAAAGACACTGACGAAGAGGGCAACAATCAGCCAGGAGAAGACCCCCGCCGAGGTGAGATCGACGAGAAACGGCTCAAGGAGCAGGAGCACGGCGATGGAGACAGCCAGGAGGAGGATCCGCAGAACCCCGAAGGCCGAGAAGTATTCGTTCTGCTCTTTCCCCTCGCTGATCCTCTTGATGACGGCGCCGCCGAACCCGCCGTCACCGACGAGGTCGAAGATGCCGAAGAATGCGACGAAGATGAAGTACGCCCCGAGCACCGCAGGACCGACCGCGTGGGCAAAGTACATCGTCGAGAGAAATCCAATTGCGGTGATCCCTACCGTCGAACTGAAACTGATGAGGCTCTGCCGCTGGACGGTATCGATGCCCATGATCCGGGCGAGGTAACGGGAGGGCTTGAACACAGGTACAGAAAACGAACGCAGAACTCATAATCATTTCTTCACGTCCACGCCTTTGTGTAGCATTGAACCGGGACGGTATCTTCCGATGCCGTTGCTTCCCTGCCGAAGATCCGTTCCGCCCCGCTTCCGGAACGATCCGTTCCAGAACCCTTATCAGCACATCATAGTAAATGATCATGAAGATATCTCTCTGCCGGGAGCGTTCCATTTCTCGCTCGATGAACGGGTATGAACACGAAACCATCTGACCGGGGCGAGGAATCACATCATCTCCAGAGACCATGCCGGGACCGGCCCATCCAGGGGTTACCCAAAAAGGGCAGTCTTTGCGTCGGCGCAGGGGCATGACGTCGCTGATCGCGCGGGCGTTTCCCAAAGACGCATCACAACTCCGGCAGTGCTGACCACATCCGGACGAATCGCATCGCAAACACATGCAGGAAACCAGAGCGACGAGCGCAGCATCACTACCGGTACGAGTAATCACCACCGTCTCCTACGAAGGAATCAACCATGGATAAACTACCGCTTACACGACCGTACTTCGACCAGGAGGAGCTCGACGAGATCAGGAGCGTGCTCGACTCGGGCTGGGTTGCGCAGGGGCCGAAAGTACGGGAGTTTGAATCAGCCGTCGCAGAGTACCTCGGCGTCCGGCACGCCGTCGCCGTAACGAACTGCACCGCAGCGCTCCACCTCGCGCTGCTCGCCCTCGGCATCGGTCCGGGCGACGAGGTGCTCGTTGCGGACTATACATTCCCCGCAACCGGCCATGCCGTGCTCTACTGCGGTGCCCGCCCGGTCTTCATTGATATCGACCCGCTGACCTACAACCTCGATCCCGGCCGGATCGAGGAGAGTGTCACCCCGAAGACGCGGGCGATCGTCCCGGTGCACACCTTCGGGCAGCCCGCAGCGATGGATTCGATCCTGGAGATCGCAGACGACCACGGCCTTGCCGTCGTTGAGGACGCCGCCTGTGCACTCGGCGCCCGATACCGCGGCAGATACGCCGGGACGATCGGCGACGTCAGCTGCTTCTCGTTCCACGCACGCAAGGGGATCACCACAGGCGAGGGCGGAATGCTCGTCACCGACCGTGACGAGATCGCCGCGGCGGCCCGGCACCTCGCGGTCTTCGGCATGACCGCCGCCTGGGACCGCGAGAAGAGCAGCGCTTTTGCCATCCCCGAGTTCACCGAGATCGGCTACAACTACAAGATGAGCGACATCACAGCGGCGGTGGGCGTCGCCCAGATGCGGCGGCTGGATGCGTTCATCGAGCGGCGGCGCGAACTCGCACGCATCTGGGACGCACACCTCGATCGGATCGACGGCATCACCCGGCCCTTCATCGACCCGGACGCGGAACCGGTCTACCAGAGTTACGTCGCTCTCGTCGACCGGGGGGTCGACCGGAACCGCCTGATTGAAATGGTAATGGCGGAGGGCGTCCAGACCCAGATCGGGACATACGCCTCTCACATCCAGCCCGTCTACCGGTCGCATGACCGGTGCGACCGGTCGCTGGACGTCTACCGCCGCGCAATCGCGCTGCCGCTGTACGTGACGCTCCGCGAGGAGGAGATCGATGCCGCGGCACGCATCCTTGCGAGAACCCTTGGAGAGTTACAATGAGCCTTAAGAACAGATCAGTACTTGTCACCGGCGGCGCAGGGTTCATCGGGAGCCACCTTGTGGACGCCCTTGTCCGGGAAGGACCGGAGAACCTGGTGGTCGTCGATAACCTCTACCTCGGCAAAGATGAGAACCTGCGGGAGGCCCGGGAGTCCTGCCCCTCGCTCTCCATCTACCACCAGGACGTCGCCGACTACGACGCGATGCAGGCGATCATCGAGAAGGAGGGGACCGACGTCGTCTTCAACCTCGCCGTGATCCCGCTGCCGGCGTCCCTCGAAGAGCCTGCCTGGACGTTCCGGCACAACAACGATATGGTCACGACGATCTGCGAGCTCGCCCGTAAGGACGCTTTCGAGACGCTGATCCACTTCTCGTCTTCCGAGGCCTACGGGACGTCGATCTATGCCCCGATGGACGAGAACCATCCCCTGAACGCTACGACCCCCTATGCAGCCAGCAAGGCGGCCGGCGACCTCCTGATCTTCTCCTACTGCCGCACCTTCGGACTGGATGCGGCGCTCGTCCGGCCGTTCAACAACTACGGTCCCCGGCAGAACGAGCGGAGTTACGCCGGCGTGATCCCCCTGACCATCAAGCGCATCCTGAACGGCGAGGCGCCGGTCATCCACGGCGACGGCAGGCAGACCCGCGACTACCTCTACGTCACCGATACGGCGCGGGCGGCGATCGACGTCTACAACACCTCCGCGACCCGGAACCGGGTGCTGAACATCGCCAGCGGAAAAGAGGTCTCGATCGAGCACATCATCCGGTTTATCGCCCGCTATATGGGATGCGAGAAGAACATCGTCTACCAGCCCGAGCGCCCCGGAGACGTCCGGCGGCATATCGCGAATGTCTTCCTGGCAGAGGACCTGATCGGGTTTTCCCCGCAGGTCTCGTTCGACGACGGCCTCGCGCAGACGATCGAGTGGTACAGGCAGCATCTCGCGCTGCGGTAGGCGGCCTTCGGGGAGGAACCATGAACGTCGATGCTGTCCGCCCGCACCGGAGCCACGGGAGCGGGGTGTTCTCCAGGGAGGATTTCGCCCGGATCGGAGACCACGTCGTCTTCGAGGAGGGGGTACGCGTCTTCCACCCGGAGCAGATCGAGATCGGGGAGAACGTCTACGTCGGCCACGGGGCGATCCTGAAAGGCTACTACAAAAACCGGATGACCATCGGCGACCACACCTGGATCGGCCAGTCCTGCTTCCTCCACAGCGCCGGCGGCATCAGGATCGGCCGGGCAGTCGGCATCGGCCCGGGCGTCACCATCCTCACTTCGGTGCACACCGAGGGCGAGGCGTCGCAGCCGGTCATCTGCAACGATCTCACGTTCGGCGAGGTGGTGGTCGGCGACGGGTCCGATATCGGCGTCAACACGATCCTCCTGCCGGGCGTCACCATCGGCGAAGGCTGCATCATCGGCGCGGGATCGGTGGTGACGAAGGACGTCCCGGCGTACAGCGTTGCGGCGGGCAACCCCGCCCGGGTGCTCCGCAGTCGGCGATAGCCTTATGAAACCCCGCAGAGTTCTGATCGGCCTCACCGAGATCGCGGGCTACAACGCGAGCCTGAAGCGCGGTTTCGAGGAGCTCGGGGTTCCCTGCACGTTTCTCAACCAGCGTGCGCACCCGTTCCGGTTCGGGGGCGACGACGCGGCCTGCCTCCCGGTGCGGCTGCAGCGGTGGGCGAACGCCCGCCTCGATGCCAGCACATCCCTGCCGGTGCGGGCGCTCTTCTACGCCATCATCCAGGCCTGCAACATCCCGCTCTTTATCAGAGTGCTGGCAACCCACGACGTCTTCATCTTCGGCTACGGCTCGACCTTCCTTGGATACTTCGATCTCCCGATCCTCAGACTTTTTGGAAAGCGGATCATCTACGTCTTCTTCGGGTCGGACGAGCGCCCGCCCTACCTCGACGGGGCGCTGATGGGGCCAGGGAAGGGGCGGACGGTCTCCGAGTGCATCCGGCTGACCGCACGGCAGAAGCAGAAGATCCGAAGGATCGAGCGGTATGCCGATCTCTGTGTCAGCCACCCGGCGTCGGCACACCTGCACGAGCGGCCGTTCGTGCAGTGGCTTGCGGTCGGCGTGCCGTTTTCTCCGCCTCCCGACGACGCCGCCCCCGGCCGGGAGGCATCAGGCAGCGTCCGGATCCTCCACTCACCCTCCGACCCGGAGGCAAAGGGGAGCGGGATCATCCGCTCGGCGATCCGGGAACTGCAGGAGAAGGGCTACGCCATCGAGTACGTGGAGATCACAAACAGACCGCACGCGGTGGTGCTCGAGGAGCTGCGGCGGTGCGACTTTGTGGTCGACCAGGTCTACTCCGACACACCCATGGCGATGTTCGCCACCGAGGTGGCGGCGTTCGGCAGGCCTGCGGTCGTCGGCGGCTACTACGCCGACCGGATCCGCGAGGCGATCCCGGAAGACCTGATCCCCCCCTCCCTCTACTGCCATCCGGACCGGATCGCCGGGGCCATCGAACTGCTGGTCCGGGATGACGCCCTGCGTGCCGACCTCGGGAGGCGGGCGCAGCAGTACGTCCGGGAACGCTGGGAACCCCGGCGGGTTGCGGAGCGCTACCTGCGGCTGATCGACGGCGATGTGCCCGGGGCATGGTGCTGCGACCCGCAGGCGATCCGTTACCTGCACGGCGTCGGCTTTTCTGAGACGCATACCCGCTCCCTCCTCCGGGCGGTGATCGCGGAAGGAGGCATCGCGGCGCTCCAGGTCCCGGATAAGCCCGATCTGGAGGATCTCTTCTGCGAGTTTGCCCGGAACGGGAGTTCTCAGATATAAACATTTTCTCTGATGCAAACTGTTTTCAGCCCTTTTGCTGAAATGTGTACTGCAGGATTGCACCATGTGTGGGATTGCAGCACTCATCAGCCTGAACGGGTCGTCGGAGCACCTCACAGAGATCGCGGCGATGACCGGAACCATCCGGCACCGCGGCCCGGACGACGAGGGGTTTGCCGTTTTTACGCAGGCACCGAAGGTGGCGGTCCTCTTCGGCGGGAGCGAAACCCCGGATGAGGTCATGAGTGCAGGTCTGCACTATTCGCCAAAGCAGGCCTTCTGCGGTACCATCCCGGAGGACGCCGTCGTCGCCCTCGGCCACCGCCGCCTCTCGATCCTCGACCTCTCGCCGGCCGGCCATCAGCCGATCTGCACGCCCGACCGGCGCTACTGGATCGCGTACAACGGCGAGATCTACAACTACACCGAGCTCCGTGCCGAGCTCGAAGGATACGGACACCGGTTCGCATCCCACACAGACACCGAAGTGATCGTCACCGCCTATGCACAGTGGGGCAGAGACTGCCTGCATCGCTTCAACGGGATGTGGGCGTTCGTCATCTACGATGCGGAGGAGCAGAAGGTCTTCGTCGCCCGCGACCGCTACGGAATAAAACCCCTGTACTACTGGTTCTCCCCGGAAGGATTCCTTGCGATCGCATCCGAGATCAAGGCATTCACCATCCTCCCCGGATGGAAGGCCCGCCTGAACGGCCCTCGGGCATACGACTATCTCGTCTCGAATCTCCTCGACCATACCCGGGAAACCCTCTTTCAGGGGGTGTACCAGCTCCCGGCCGGTGAAGCCGCGGAGTTCCGGGTGGAAGACGTTGAGAGCACCCTTCCGGTATACCGGTGGTACCGCCTCGAGCCGCAGCAGTTCTCCGGCACCTTCGATGCGGCGGCCGCAGAGTTTCGACGGCTGCTCAACGACTCCGTCCACCTGCGCATGCGTTCGGATGTCCCGGGCGGGTCCTGCCTTTCGGGAGGGCTGGACTCTTCATCCATCGTCTGCCTGGTAAACGACACGCTCAGGAGCGAAGAGAAACAGGATTTTCAGAAGACATTTTCAGCCTGTTCCCACGTGAAGGAGTACGACGAGCGGGAGTTCATCGACGAAGTGATCGGCGCGCGCGACATCCAAGCGCACTACACCTACCCCTCCTTCGACATGCTTCTCAGCCAGCTTGACGACCTCATCTGGCACCAGGACGAACCGTTCAAGACAACGAGCATCTTCGCGCAGTGGCTTGTCTTCCGGCTCGCCGCAGAACAGAGGGTCAAAGTCCTGCTCGACGGGCAGGGGGCGGATGAGCAGCTCTGCGGTTACCTGTGGTTCTTCGGGTGCCGGTACGCGGACCTCTTCCGTGCCGCCGACCTGACCCGCCTCTGGAAGGAGATGCAGGCGGTTAAGTCCCTGCACGGCATACCGGAGACCCGGTCGCTTGCGATGATGGGGTATTACCTCCTCCCGCCGTCGCTCAAAAGACCGGCAATGAAGTACTTCCAGGCAGATTGCGTCCGCCCGTCGTGGATCAACGCCGATCTGCTCGCAATTCCCCGCGGTTACCTCTGGCAGCCGAACGGATCGTCGTCGGTGCCGGGAGTGACCCAGTCAATCGCGCTCGCCCAGATGCTGTATACCAGTCTCCCGAGCCTGCTCCACTGGGAAGACAGGAACTCGATGGCGCATTCGGTCGAATCGCGGGTGCCGTTCCTGGACTACCGCCTCGTGGAGTTCATCATGGGCCTCCCCGAGGAGTACCGGATCGACGCCGGCGTGACGAAACGCGTACTCCGTGAGGCGATGAAAGGAATACTCCCTGAAAACGTCCGCATGCGGATGGATAAGATGGGATTTTACACCGCAGAGGAGCACTGGATCCGGCACGAAGGCCCCGAGATCGTGCGAAAGCTGCTCCGTGAGGCGGTGGACGCCTCGGAGGGCGTGCTGAAGGAAGAGGCCGTCGAAAGACTGGACCGAATGCTTTCCGGCGAGGAACCGGTAAGTCCCCAGGTCTGGAGATGGATCTGTTTCGGGCAGTGGATGAAGATCTTCGGCGTCCGGGTGGCGTGAGCGATCCGGAAAGAAGGAGCGCCGTCTTCCCACACAGTGAGAGACGCAGGTCCTCCGGGACGTAACGGTATCCCTGCAGGATCGCTATCGACGGATATGGCCCGAACTCTGCCGACATCTACCACATTTCTGCGACCGCCTGCACCGCAGATTACCGCCCCGCGAATATATAAATAATAATATATTCATTAGACCATCCGGAAGCACCTTCGGAGGTGTGAGAACTCCACAGCAGGAGGGTTGGATGGCGCAGAAACCGAAGATCTTTTTACTGACTCCTACTCCATCTCCATTCGCAGAGCGCGACGCAGGGATACTCAGGCAGGACTACACGGTCAGAGAACTCATCCTGGAGAGCGGCAGCGGTGCGAATGGGCGCTGGAGAAAGATGGTCATATTCGCCGGGATACTGCGGGGGGTGCTGTGGGCAGACATCACCTATTCCTGGTTTGCCCACAACCATGCCTATCTTGCGGTTATCCTGTCCAGACTATTCAGGAAAAAATCGATCGTCATTGTCGGAGGGTTTGAGGTTGCAAACGAACCCGACATCCAGTACGGCGGACTGCTCGACGCAAAGTTCTCCAGAAGAGTGCGCTACATCATCCACAATGCCGATCAGGTCTTTGCGGTCTCGGACTTCAACAGAGAGGAGATACAAAGGCTGGACCGGCACCGCCGCATAGAGCGGGTCTATAACGGGATCGACTGCACGGCGTTCACGCCGCAGAAAGGAAAGGAAGACCTTGTCATAACGGTATGCGTGATCACCAGGGCGGCCATACCGCTCAAGGGGCTCGACACCTTCATCAGTGCCGCACGGGCTCTGCCGCAGACGAAGTTCGCCGTCATCGGCCGGGTGCTGGACGACGGCATCGATATTCTGAAGCAGGATGCACCCTCCAATGTTGCATTCATCGAATCCCCTTCAAAGAAAGAACTCCTGCAATGGTACCGGAAAGCCCGGGTTTACTGCCAGCTCTCATATCGCGAGTCATTCGGGGTGGCGCTCGCGGAAGCGATGTCGTGCGAATGCGTTCCGGTGGTGACCGACAGAGGCGCCCTGCCGGAGATCGTCGGCGACACCGGATTCATCGTGCCGTATGGCGACCCGGAGAGCACTGCAGAGGCAATACAGGCTGCGCTGCGGTCAGGGAGAGGAAAAGACGCCCGGGAAAGGGTTCTGACTACGTTCTCGATCGAGCAGCGGCAGCAGACCATCAGAAAAGCAATCGACGGACGAATCGCATGATCCGGATCTTCGCCGCCTGCAACGGCACGCTTCTTGGGAGCCTCGGGACCGGCGTCTCGCCCACCTACACCCGGATCCACTTCCTGCTGAGAGGGCTTACAGAGTATGCGGACGTCGAGATCGATGCCGTATCCTGCGATCTCCCGCCCGGCAGGAGCATATCGCGGAGACTTGCAAACAACCTCCGAAAGACCCTTACCGCAATCCGGTCGGCGCACCGCATCCGGCGCGACCGGCCCTGGGTCTACTTCGCCTACCCGCACTCGATGACGACGGTGCAGAACCGGCTCCTCTTCTCGTTCTGTTCGCGCACCGGGGTCAGGACAATCCTCGACCTGCACGACACGCTGGAGCAGACGGGGGCGGTCGGCGACGGGAATGAACGGTTGAGCAGGAGACGTGAGGCAGACTGTCTCAGAAAGGCCTCGCTGGTCGTCGCACTGAACCGGCCGATGTGGGAGCGTGTCAGCAGCACCTACGGCCTGAACGGATCGAGACCGGTCGTCATCGCCCCGAACGCATTCGAGGACGCCTTTCTGCACCTCTACCCGGAGCCCTACCGGGCCGCGCGTGGCAGGTTCAACGTCTGCTATATCGGCGCCCTGACGAGAAACCGGGGTATCGACCTGCTGGTCGATGCCTGCACGGCCGTGCACGCGGAGAACCACGACCTGCGGCTCCACCTCTACGGCCCGTACGGGCCCGGGATTCCGGCAGAACTCCGTGACCGGATCGAGGACGCGGAGTGGATCGTCCGGCGGGAACTCCCACGAACGGAGCTCCCCGCCGCCCTGAAGGGCATGGACGTCCTCGTCATGCCCTACAACCCGGCGGAACCTTACCTGAACCTCGCGTCCCCGACGAAACTCTACGAGTATATCGGAACCGGCATCCCGATCCTCTGCACGAAATGTGACTCACTCCTCGATGCCGGGAGCAACGGCGGCATCCTGTACGTCGACTATACGGCCGACGCCCTGCGGGATGCGATCGTCACGCTGCACAACTGCCCGTCTCTCCGGGAGGAGATGTCACGAAGGTTATGTGCCATCAGGTCAGATCATACCTGGAGCATGAGGGCAGAGAGCGTCCGTGCGGGCATCCTCAGCTCGCTGGAACGAGAGGGGCAAGAGTGACGATCACCAACGGCAAACGATACCCGGCGCACGGGGCGTCTCACTGCGGGGGCAGCGCATGAAAGTCTGCATGGTCTCCACGACGCACCGGCCGACTGACGGAAGAATATTCCAGAAAGAGGCGAGGAGCCTTGCAAAGGCACACACTGTCACCGTGATAGCCCCGGGAGCCACGGCAGAAACGACGACCGAAGAGCAGGTGCGCATCGTCACCGTGCAGCAGCCCGGATCGTTCGCGCTTCACCCCATCACCCTGCTCCGGGTCTTCCGCGAGTGCTGGCGGCAGGACGCCGACGTCTACCACTGCCACGAGCCCGACGCCCTTCTGATCGGCATGGCCCTCAGGGTGCTGCGGGGAAAACGTGTCATCTACGACGTCCACGAACACTGGCCGACCGAGATACCTTTCGACCTGCACGTCGCACAGGGGAGCCGTCTCCAGAGGGTCCTGACGGCGATCGTCGACCCGCTCGAACTCTTTCTGGCACGCCGCGCCGACGGCACCATCGCGGTCAGCGACAGCGTCGCAGAACGGTTCCGGGACGCCGGCCTCGATCCGGTCATCATCGCGAACTACTCGATCGCCGATCTCGAGATTCCCTGCACCCCCAGGAGAGAGGGGAAGAGGATCCTCTACATGGCCGGGAACATGCAGGCGTTCCACGGCATCCGCGAGTGCATCCTGGCAGTATCCCAGGTCTTCTCACGCCACCCGGACGCCTCGCTGACGCTCGTCGGAAACGTCCGTGACGACGTCGGGGCGATCGTCCCCGACGAACATACCCGCGAAAGGATTCATACGACGGGATTCCTCCCCTACCGCCGGATGTACGAGACGCTCGGTGCGGGAGAGATCGGACTTCTGGTCTTCCAGCCTGCCTACTACAACATCTCCATCGGCCTGCCAAACAAACTCTTCGACTACATGCTCGTCGGGCTGCCTGTCGTCGCCAGCGACTTTCCCGAGATACGCAACGTCGTTAACGACGCCGGCTGCGGGATCCTCGTCGACCCTACGGACATCGGCGCGATCGCCGATGCAGTTACCTACCTCCTGGAAAACCCGGACGAGGCGCGCCAAATGGGCGAGAACGGTAGACGCGCCATAGAGCAGCGGTATAACTGGGGCCGTATGGAGACGTCGCTGCTGGCACTGTACCGAAACCTGAACGGCGAGGCCCCGGTCTCCGGCAGACCGGCTGAGCCAGCCTCTGAGGAGGGGCTGCAGTGATCACCACCCTCATCCTCGACTTCGACGGCGTCGTCGCCGAGTCCATCGCCATGAAGGCGGAGGCCTTCCGGGAGACCTTCTCGTTCATCCCCGAACACCAGGACGAGATCGTCGCCTACCACCTCGAAAACGGCGGCATGTCACGCTACGACAAGTTCCGTCACATCTACGAGAATATCCTGCACGAGGACCTCACGCCCGAGCAGGAGAAGCGGCTCGCCGACCGCTACGCCGGGCAGATCTTTGAGAAGATGCTCACGATCCCCTTCGTCCCCGGAGCGGAGGAACTCCTCCGGGAGTGCTCGCGCCTGCTCCCGCTCTACATCGTTTCCGCAACCCCGCAAGGCGAGATGCGGGAGATCACCCGCCACCGCAACCTCGATCAGTACTTCGTCCGGGTCTACGGCTCGCCGAAGACGAAGGCCGAATGCGTCCGGGAGATCCTGGCAGAGACGGGCTCATCCCCGACAGAGACCCTCTTCGTCGGCGACGCCCCGCAGGACTGGCAGGCGGCGCGGGAGACCGGCGTCCGGTTCGTTGCCCGGGTCAAACCGGGCGACCCCGATCGCTTCTCCGGGAGGCCCGGGGTCGAGGCGGTCGTGGGTAACCTTCATGAACTCCAATCCTACATACGGGACGAACTATGCTCATCCCGATCTCGTACCCCCTGAACCGACAGGCGCCGCTCTATCCCGGATCGCCTCCTATCACCATCCGGGAGCAGACCTCAATCGCGGACGGCGATCCGGAGACGACCAGCATCATCACCCTCTCCAGCCACGCAGGGACGCATATCGACCTCCCGAAACACGTCTGCACAGGCGGCGGATCGGTCGCCGACCTCCTCGCACCCGAGCCGGTCTTCGCGCCCGCGTACTGCATCGACGTTCCGACAGAGGGAGCGGTGCCGCTCCGTGCGGCGGACCTCGCACCGCACCTCCCGGCGGTCCGGGACGGAAAAGCGCTCTTTGTCAGGACCGGCGCCTCCAGTCTCCGCGACATCAATCCGGACGTCTACGCATCGGCGCACCCCTGGGTGCACCCGGACGTCCCCGCCCTCCTCCGCACCGAATGCCCGGACCTCCACGTCTTCGGGATCGACACCATCTCGATCGCATCACCCGCCCATCCGGAGGAGAGCCGTGCCACCCATGCCGGCTTCCTCTGCACCACGCCGCGCATCTTCGTCATGGAGGACGTCGATCTCTCGTACGGGAGGCTCATCGATGAAGCGTGGATCCTCCGCCTCTACCCGGTGCTCTTCGACGACATCGAGGGGGTGCCGGTGGTGGCGCTTGCCGAGATACCGGGGGCGTAACAGAAGGATCTGCTCTAAACTCGTCTGCAGGATGCAAAGTCGGTTTCCCCGGGTTCCGGTCTTCTGTGGAACTATCCGGGTCAGGGGGACCGTGACGGCTATCGCACCGGGGGAGGGGTGTCAGGGGAGGGGGCTGGCCCCATATGCGCTACCGTACCCTATGGGTGCACCGAAATTCCTGGTGCTATCGGCGGGATCCAGGCACTTGATGAGGTCCCATCTCTTGCTCCGGATGACCGCGATCGGGGTATTCGGGGGCACGGTTTTCCCCCTGGGTATCGCCATGACTGCCCCCGCCCCTTGAGGGGCGGGGGAGGAGGCCGGAGGCCGGGTGGGGTGGGGTTGATGCTGTCTGGGGATCTTCGCGGGAGACAGGGGAAGGGAAAACCCCTCCCCGTCGGCCCCACCCCGGGGGGCGCTTAGCCGCCACGGTTCACAGCACGGGGAGACGCCCGGGACAAGCCCGGTCCGGCACCAGCCTCGTCAGGGGAAGAACGCGGTATACGCTTGAACCTCCTTAGCTAAGGGTTAGCGTATTTCCCACGATCCGCTTTCCGCAACGTCGCAGAAAGTCGGGTTGGGATGTGAGAGAAGGGCGCCCCGAAAAAATAGTTAAATAATCCCCATCTCTGATAGGCGGGTCGGCAGGTACTCCTTCGTCACGAAATCAAGCCCGCGGCTCGCAAAGGCCTGCTGTTCAGACTTCAGCTTCATCTCGAGCTGCAGGTTGATCTGCTCGCGCCAGTAGTCGGTCGCAAACCGGGGATCGGTCAGCTCCGATTTCAGCGCAGCCACGTCCTGCTCGGTGAGCTTGTCGGAGGGAAGGTTGTAGTCGGTGATGTCGCTTGGCTGCACCCCGACGAACTGTGCCTGCGGCGTGGCAAGGCGCTCGGACATATGGGCACTCTTGATCGAACCGTAGGCGACGCTGGCATATATCCGGTACGACCAGGGGTCACCGTCGGTGAAGACCACGACCGGCAGGTCCATCGTTTCATTGAGCCGCCGGAGCACCCGGCGGGTGGACCGGGCAGGCTGTCCCTTGAGGTTCACCAGGATAGCCCCATACTCCTCGTCGAACCCGTTCTCCATAAGACGGGCGTACATACCGCCGGTCTCGATCGCGATGACGAACTTCGCGTCGTGATCGATGAAGTCGAGGGTATCCACGTTATTCGGGATGGGATACCCAGCCTCGCCGACATCCTCCTGGCAGTGAATCTCACGGACACCGCGCTGAGTAGACTCACGGAGTTTCAGGGGCCCGAAGATCGCCGCTCCGTCCTCCTCGGGGCGGAGGTGGAAGGCCTCCCGCTGCAGGTCGGTGAGGATCTCGAGATCCTCGATGAGCCGGTTGCTCTCGTCCTGCGCCCCGAACTTCGCCCGCTTCCAGCCTTCCGAGATGTAATAGAGTTCTCTCAGTGTCGAGGAGCGGCCTTCGGCGAGCTGCTGCTTTAAAAATCCGATGACGTATGCCATCTTCAGGAGATGGACGGCGCTCTTCTCGGAGGTCGCCGCCCGCGTGCTCTCCCGCTCGCCATAGGTCCAGACCTCGCTTTCGTCGTTGTACTCGATATTCTGCTTCGTCCGCGTCGGCAGCCGGATGAAGGGCACGAGGCCGTCACGCATCTGGTCGTACCAGCCGCGTGCTATCGTCACCAGCTGCTCCCTGGCACGCAGATCCATCTCTTCCCTAGACATCGAGATCCACCACCACTTTCTGATTCTCCTCTACGCCGCGCAGGTCGATGCTCCCGTCGCCGCTGCCCGAGTAGGTCACCTGCCACACCGTTCCGGGCGCAAGGAGGCATTTCCATACCTTGTTGTACTCGCCGTCGAAGGCATCCACGAAGTCGGGCTTCGGTTCTGCGTCCGCCGCATCGTCGCGGGAGAGGTTGTAGAGGGTGAAGGCGATCTCCCGCGCGGTGTAGTTGTGCACGTCGATACTGACCGTTCCGTCGCTCGTCCGCTTCTTGGCGACGAGTTTTCGCATGATTTTTCCTTCGATCGGCGAAGTATCGAGCGGCGGCAGCTCCACGATATCGCTTACCTTTGCCGCAATCTCGGGAATGATCGAGCAGATGGCACGGGCACGATCGTCCTGCTGCTTCTTCTTGTCCCGCCGGTTGAGGTACGTCTTCAGCTCCCGCCCGAGCTCCTGGAGCACGAGAACGATCTCCCGCTCGATCTCCGGGATCGACGCGATCGCGTCCTTGCTCTCGCTCGTGAAGGGGACGTTCGTCGAGGCCACGTGCACCATGATCAGCACCGGGCCTGCGGGGAGACCGGCTTGAGAGAGGCCGTACGCCTTCCAGTTCACCTGCGAGACGCAGCCGGTGATCGCGCAGGCGCCCTGCTGGTAGAGGAGCGGGACGCGGTTTGCAAACCGCAGGATCTGCCCGGATCCCTCGGCAGGGAGCTTGCCGCCGTAGCCGATCGCCGCCTCGATGATGAACGAGTGGCCCGAGAAGACCGTGCTCGGCCGGGTGCGGGACTTGATGAAGTCGAGCGGGATCTCTTTCTCAAGACCCTTCCGGATCAGGTCTTCGCCGATCGGCGAGAGGCACTGCTGAGCCGGCGGCGCCGGGACCTTCACCTGCTGCATCGCCGCAAGGAGCCTCTTCAGCTCCTCCGCCTCGAGCCCCTTCACCTTCCGCCGCGGCTTCAGGTTCGCAAGCGCGATCATCTCCTCTGCGGTCTTCTTCCCGACGCGGGAGAAACTGTTCACCAAAAACTCGTCGAGGGGCTCCGCGCTCACCGCCGCGATCCTTTTCAGCGCCCCGAACTCGATCCCATGGGGGTGGGGAAGGATCGCCTTCGGGCAGGGCGGCACCTCGCTGCTCACCCGCTCAAAGACGGTCAGCTCACCGTCGATATCGGCGGTGATCCGGGCATGCGGGTTGACGACCGCGGTGTAGCGGAGATACTCGAGCAGCCTCTTCTTTGCGGCGAGCGTGCTCCGAAACTCAATCTCAATCCGGGTGCCGTGCGTCCGGTCCCAGTCGATCTCCTCATGCACCAGGACATCCGGCTCGTTCGTCTCGGTCTTGATCATCAGCTCGAACCGGTGCGCGGGTGCGTTCGCCCCGGTCCGGGAGATGACCAGCGCCGGGACGCCGGTCGTCAGCTGGGCGTAGAGCACTGCAGCGCTGATGCCGATACCCTGCTGCCCCCGGCTCTGCCGGATCTGGTGAAACCGGGAGCCGTAGAGGAGTTTGCCGAAGACGTACGGGACGTTCTTCCCGACAATCCCGGGGCCGTTGTCCTCGACCGTGATCCGGTAGACGTCGGTTCCGACCTTCCTGATGGCGACGAAGATGTCGGGGAGGACTTCCGCCTCCTCGCAGGCGTCGAGGGCGTTGTCCACCGCCTCCTTGACGGTGGTGATGATCCCGCGCGTCGGCGAGTCGAACCCGAGCAGGTGTTTATTCTTCTCAAAGAACTCAGCGACACTGATACTCCGCTGCTGTTTCGCCAGGTCTTCAGCAAGTACCAAACCGTGTCACCTCGGCGATAGCGTCCGCGAGGGTCATCTCCTGCTGCTCGCCGGAGTGGAGGTTCTTGAGCGTGACCCGTCCCGACTCAATCTCGCGTTTTCCGAGCACCACAGCATAATCGGCCGTCTTCGCCGCGTGGGAGAGCTGGGCGCCAAGGCCGCGTTCCATCAGGTCGACCTCGGTCCGGATGCCCGCCTCCCGGAAGGCCCGGGCAACCTCGAGCGCGCGGGCGCGTGCCTCGGGGGTGCAGACGACGCCTGCAATCGGCTCGCCTTCGAGCAAAAGCTCCCCGAGCGAGACCATCACCCGGTCGAAACCAATCGCAAAACCGCAGGAGGCCACATCGTCGCCGCCGAAGAGGTGGGCGAGCCGGTAGGCGCCACCGCCGAGGATCTGGTTCTCGGCACCGAGGTTCGGCGCGAAGACCTCAAAGACCATCCCGGTGTAGTAGTCAAGGCCCCGGGCGATGCCGAAGTCGGCGGTGTAGGCGATCCCCTGCGCGTCCAGGATCGCAAACGTCTCCTCGATCCGCTCCCGCTCGGGAAGGTCGCCGGTGATGGCAAAGACCTCGCCGGGTGTCCTGCAGTCCATCAGCCCGACCAGGGAGGTGAAAAGGTCGCCGAGCCCCTTCTCGCCGAGCCTTTCTTCGAGGCCGGCGAGGTCATGTTTGTCGAGATATGCCATGATCTCCCGCTGCTCCTCTGCCGGGAGGCCATGCAGGAGGTGCTTCATCGGTGCGAGGTGGCCGACGTGGAGATCGAACGCTACACCGGCGGTGCGGAGCACGGCGTCGGCGAGCAGGATCACCTCGGCGTCGGCACTCGCCGTATCGGCACCGATCAGCTCGACGCCGAACTGCCAGAACTGCCGGTAGCGCCCCTTCTGGGGACGCTCGTAGCGGAAGCAGTCGGCGAAGTAGCACCAGCGGAGGGGTTTTGGGAGCACCTTGCCCTCGTTCACGTACATCCGCATCACCGCGGCCGTGATCTCGGGGCGGAGCGTCAGTTCCCGCCCGCCTTTATCCTCGAATGCATACATCTCGTTGATGATGCCCTCCCCCGACTTCATCGTGAAGAGTTCGAGATGCTCGAATATCGGCGTGCAGACCTCCCGGTATCCCCAGCGGCGTGCAGCGGTGCGCATCCGCGTCTCGATCAGCCTGCGGCGTTCCATCTCTTCCGGTAAAAAATCCCGTGTGCCCCGTGGTTTCTGAAGCATTCCGTAAACTCCTGATTATTTTCTCTCTTTCGAACCCTTATCTTTCCTGCGCTCCACCTCTCCCAAAAATCGTTTCAGCGTGCCCTCGCCGTGCCAGACGCGCTCCCGGGAGAGGCGTCCCTGGAGGAAGAGGGCGGCAAGGACGAGGCCGAGCCCGAGGATCTCAAGGCCCGACCAGGTCACGAAGAGGGCGAGCAGCGCGAGGGCGGTGAAGAGAACGCCCTGATACGCAGCGGTGCGGTACCCGGAAAGACCCGTCCGGTAGTATATCCGCAGGTCGCGCAGCCAGAGAAAAACGACGACCGCAACCCCGAATCCGGCGACGTACACAAGATAGGACATGAGAAGTAATTATTATACCCGGAGCCCTTATTTTTGTTATTGAGACATGTCCCCGAATACCGCCCTCCGAGATATTCTGCACGGCTACCGGAACGGAACGATCACGGAAGACGACGCCCTCGCAGCGATCGAGGGGTTCCGGATCGAGATGCTCGAGGGCATGGCCCGGATCGATACCGGCCGGGCGGTGCGCTGTGGGATGCCCGAGGTGGTGCTCGCGGAGGGAAAGGATCCTGAAGTCTTTGCCGAGATCATGCTGACCCACACGGCGGCGGCCGGCCGCTGCATCGCAACGAGGGTCTCGCCCGAGCAGGCCGGGGTTCTCACCGAGAGGATCCGCCCGACCGATCTCACCCTCGACTACCGGGAGGCTGCCCGGGCGCTCGTCCTCGGAGACCGGCCGGCTCCCGCACCGAAGGGCGGCATCGTCGCCATCCTCACGGCGGGCACCTCCGACATCAGGGTCGCCGAGGAGGCGCGGCTGATCGCGGAAGAGATGGGGTGCGAGGTGCGGACGGCCTACGACGTCGGGGTGGCCGGCATTCACCGCCTCTTCTCGGCGATGAAAGACCTCATCCCGGCCCACGTCTTCATCGTCGCCGCCGGCCGCGAGGGGACGCTGCCTGCCATCGTCTCGGGGCTCGTCGACCGGCCGGTGATCGGCGTCCCGGTCAGTACCGGCTACGGCTACATGGGCGCAGGCGAGGCGGCGCTCGCCAGCATGCTCCAGTCCTGTTCGGTGCTCAGCGTCGTGAACATCGACGCCGGATTTACCGCGGGCGCGTTCGCCGCGCAGATTGCAAACCTGGTGGCGAAGGATGCGTAGGGGGTTCTATATCGGGCGGTTCCAGCCCTATCACAACGGGCACCAGTCGGTCCTCGAGGAGATCGCCAGGTGGGCCGACGAGATTGTCATCGGCGTCGGCAGCGCCCAGCTCTCCCACACCCCGGACAACCCCTTCACCGCCGGGGAGCGGGTGCTGATGATCACCCGCGCGCTTGCCGATCTTGCATGCCCGATCTACGTCATCCCGATCGAGGATATCCGGCGGAACGCCATCTGGGTCGCCCACGTCAGGTCGATGACGCCGCCGTTCGACGTCGTCTATTCGGGAAACCCGCTCGTGATGCAGCTCTTCGCGGAGGCGGGCATGGAGGTGCAGTCGCCCGACATGTACGAGCGGGCGACCCACAGCGGCCGGGAGATACGCCGGCGGATGCTCTGCGGGGAGGCATGGGAGAACCTGGTGCCTCCCGCCGTCATCGACGTCATCCGCGAGATCCGCGGGGATGAGCGGCTGCGGCAGATCGCCGGAACCGATGAGTGAAAGACGGCGAACAGAAAGCATATCATGGCGGCCAGCCCTCGTCATGAGTGAAGAAGAACGGATCGATGCAGCATGTTCAGGACAATTACCGACCTCTTCAAACGCAAGCCGCCGGCGGCAGAACCCCTCGTGCTCGGGCTCGAGGCAGTGCCAGGGTGGCTCGGAGAGCAGGAAAATAGCATACAGGGCGAGCTTGAAGAGACGACTGCTCCGGTCCGGCAGCAGATCACGGACGCACTGCACGATATCAGGGAGGCCGTCCGTGCGCTCACCTCGGTCAGCGAAGCATCCGTGGCACACCCGCGCCTGAAATCGATCTCCCGCTCGGCGCTCCCGGAGTTTCTCAAATCGGTCGGCCAGGCAGTCGAGAAAGAGCCGGCCGGAGAGACGGAAGCGTTCTACAGCACTGCGGCGGATATCCTGAAAGGATGCATCAAAGCCACGCGCGGACAGGGGAAGTATCTCCAGGCGGCATTTCCCGAGGAGATGAAAGAGTTTCGCAGCGGCCTCAAAAACCTCGGCACCGGCGTCAACCGGATGACGGAGGCGATCGCAGGATCACGGGCGCGGCTGGACGAGGTCTTGAAAGCCCGGGACGTTCACCAGAAGCTCGTCCGGGGGCGGGAGGAGTATGCCGCCGCCTGTGAGGATGCGGACGCAATGAACCGGGAGATCGCCTCCGGCAGCGACGAGCTGCGGCGAGTCGACGAGGAACTCGGCACCCTCGCGACGGGGCCGCATCACGCAGAAGCCGGAAAACTGGATCTTCGTATCGACGCGCTCTCGGAGCGGCAGGAGGAGATCGCCCGGGAGTACACGACCATCCGGACGAACGCCCTGCACGTCCTGCGCAAGGCTGAGAAAGTGATGGAGAAGAATCTCGATCGTACGACGGCAGAGAGTATCCGGCAGCTTGAGAATGCGCTCTCCTCCCGGGTTCCAGACGCCGACGCCGAGATCACCGGGCTGCTGACCCGCGTCGTGCCCGCCGCCCTGGACGTTGTCGGCCGGCGGGAGGTCACGCTCAAGAACCGGGAGGAGCAGCACCTCTTCTCCGATGCCAAAGTCCTGCGAAGCGAGCTGGTGCGGGTCATATCCCTGCACCGGGAGGTCTCGGCAGAGCTCGATGCCGCCAGGGCAGAGCGCGCCTCCCTTGCCGGCTATGCAGAGGAACAGCGCCTCCGGGAGCGCCGGGAAACGGTGCAGGCGCAGGTTGCAGAGGCGACCGCCACGCGCGCCGCCGATAGAGAGCGGGCAGCGGCGCTTCACGAGGCGGACGAGGCGCTCCGCGAGGATCTTGCAGGCAGACTGGGAGCGCTCGCCGGGAGCGAGGCTGCCCTGCAGGCGGACGACCTGCCCGTCTGCCCGCCTGCCGAAGACTGCGAATAGATTGTTTACCTGCACCGGACAATAGTTGTACAAGGAGTTCCCAATGACCACAGAGGACAGTATAGCTCTTCCGCTTCAGTGGAGCCGGCTCTGGCTCGCCGTCCCGGCACTATCCTTCGCCGGGCTCGCAATCACCCTTCTGCTCCAGCATTTTGCCGTCCCGTATGCAGCCCTGCCGGGGGTCGCCGGATGCGTCGTCGCATCGTTTCTCCTCGGCTACGTAGCCTACCAAAAGCCCCGGAGAGACATCGTCTCCCTCTTCGCCCCGCTCTATGCGGTGCTGATATTCGTCATTCCGAACGATTTTTCCAGCGGGCCGGTCATGCAGACGCTCTATGCCGCAAGCATCAGCGTCCTCGCGCTCCGGGTAGAGAAAAGGTTTAGTAATCCGAAGCATCAGGAGAAGACAATGAAACAGTATCTGAATGAATATATCGAGCGGATAGGGCCGCTCATCAGCACTATCGATGAGGAGACCGGCCATCTCATCGCATCCTCGCTGCTGTCCTTCAAGTTCGGGCTCTATAAGAATGCGATCGAGCGATGCGAAGAGACGCTCGCCCGGCTCCGGGAGCGGAGCGCCATGCCCGGGGCGCTCGAGGCGGCGCTGCTGATCCTGCAGGAACGCGCAGCAGACCTTGCAGACTCGCGGCTGACGCCGAGCCCGCAGTATACGTTCGGAGAAACCGACAGGGATGCACTTGCCATCCGGCTGCCGCCCGGGGAGGGGCAGGACAGAACGGCGCTCGACCTCGACAATGCGCTGGTTCTCCTCTATGCCGTGGGGATCGAGACGTCGCCCGAGGACGAGCAGGCACTCGAAGAGCACCAGCGGTTCATCATCCAGATCCTGGACTCGTACAAAGAGCAGATCCAGACCCCGGGCGCCTGAACCCAGATATACCCGGCGTGCAGGGAAGGCCGCAGACGAAGAGCGGCGACCCTTCCCGGCACATATCCATTTTTCCCTGCAAACTGCTGTAATACAGCAGTTGTTGCCCATTGCAGACGTTACAAGAGTCCCTCACTGACGGGATCGCAGATTTTGCACTCCGCGAGTGCTCTCCATCACCGATACTGTGACGGCAATCGCATCGGAGCGGGTTGTCCGGAACGGCCATGGCGAGTGCCCGGGCATATGCCCGGCTCTGCAAAAAAACCCGGATCAGAGCGAGTCGAGACTGATCGAGGAGAACTCCTCGGCAACCGAACTCAGCTCTTTGACGCCGAAGGCCGTCTGCACCATCGCGAGGTCGAGATCGCGTGCGGAATCGCAGACATAATCGAGAATATCGATGGAGAGTTCCCGTTTCTGTTTGCTTTTGCGGATCTGATCGACCAGAAACGTCATCGTATCGGGCGACTCCCCGCGGAGTTTGGCGAGGCTGATCACGCACATATAGATGCGCGTGAGGTTTCTGTCCTGTCCGGTGATGGTCTCAAAGAAGTTTCTGATGACCTGTGCCTGGAAGACCTCGCCACTCATACTAATCGAATAGTGTCTCCGTTTCATTTAAATAAGTATTGATCTGTTTCGGCCCTGCGGGCAGGCGACAGATCATTTCCGGACGCTGACGATCTTGATGATGTCGCCGTGGACAAGTTCGTGGTTCTCTTTGATCCGCATGTTCTTCCGGGCATCGATCGCGTAGAGGAATCCCTCGCCGATGTCGGTATGCACCTGGTAGGCAAGATCGTGCGGCGTCGAGCCGCGCTTCATGAGGAACGCATCGGGGAGCACCCGCCCCTGCCCGTCCATGAGCTTGTGCTCGTCCTCGACCGGGTAGACGACGATCATATCCAGGAGATCGAAGGCCGCCCGGTCGATCGCCTGCTGAACCCCGGTGCCCCCAAGCTGCTGCATGTACTCCGCCACCTTCTCAAGCCCCGCCCGCTGCGCCGCGGTGAGCGGTGCGTCGGGATTGACGGAGAAATGCGCGTCCCCGGGAATATACCGGATGAACTCCCCCTCCGCCGCCATCCGGAGCGCAAGCTCGCTCGCGGCACTCGCGAAGATGGCGCCGTAGGCCTTCAGGGAATCGAGAAACGCCGGCGGCGCCTGGTCCGCCTTGTTCGCGACGATCTCCATCGGCTTGCTGTGGTTCACCAGATGGCCGCAGAACCGGATCAGGTCTTCCTCGCCGGCCATCCGCAGATCGGCATCGATCGACGCCTCGGCCGCCTTCACGTCCTCGAGCGTCACCCCGAGCCCTGCAAAGACGTCGACGATGGCAAGCAGCAGCGAGAAATCACGCTGCTGCGCCTGCCGCTGCAGTTTCGGCCAGTGTTTGTCGAGGATGCCGTAGACCCACATCGTCATCTCGTAGCGGAGGAACTCGATGTCCTCCGCCGGGTCGTGCGAGCCGATATCCACCGGATTCCCCTCCGCATCCGTGCTCCCGCTTGCGTCCACGACGTGGAGGATGGCATTGGCCTGCCGCAGGTTGTCCAGAAACTGGTTTCCCAGCCCCCGCCCCTTATGCGCCTCGGGCACGAGACCGGCGACGTCGATCAGGCCGATCGGAATGAAGCGCACGCCGTCCCGGCACTGGGTGCACGGCACCTCCATCTCCCGGCAGGGACATGCCGTCCGCACGTATGCAACGCCGTGGTTCGCATCGATGGTCGTGAAAGGATAGTTGGCAACCTCGGCATGCGCCAGGGTTGCTGCTCTGAAGAAGGTCGATTTCCCGCAGTTCGGTTTTCCCGCAATAGCCAGTGTGATCATCGGTAGCTCCCTCGCGGCGTAGGGGGCGGGAAGATGGCGACACTCGCCCCGCACCTGCCGCTCTCTATGTAGTGTTCGGGCATACCCCATCTTATTTTCTGCCTTTTCTCTATGCGATACCGTCCCGGAAGCGATGCATATCTTTAAGGCGAGAGCGGCGATTCTTCAGTATGGCTCGAAGTATCGGGGATACGCTCGCGCTCGCCGTCGGCGTGGCAGGAGTCGCCATATTCCTTCTGGGGCTGCTGCTGTTCTTCCTCATGGCAGGTTCGGTGCTCGATTCCATCATCGTCATCCTCGCCGGCCTCGCCCTGATGGGGATTGCATGGTATTTCTGGAAATAGGGAGATTCTAGTAGTAGTGCGGACAAAATTGAGTATATGGGCTTCACAACAAAGAGCATTCATTATTTCGATGCACCGGGCGCGGAGAACACCCCCGATGCAGCACGGTTTGCAGTGGAGCGGGCACGTGAACTCGGGCTCCGGAGGATCGTCGTTGCAAGCTCCTCCGGAAGAACGGCCCGGGTCTTCCAGAAGGCGATCGAAGGAACCGAGGTCGAGCTGGTCGTGGTCACCTACGCCTTCGGGTTCTCAAAACCCGGCGAATGGAATTTCTCACCGGAGGCGGCCGGAGACCTCGAGGCGGCGGGCGCGACGATCGTCACCGGCACCCACGCACTCTCAGGGCTCGAGCGCGCCATATCCCGCTCGCCGAAACTCGGCGGGAGCTCCCGCACCGAGGTCATCGCCGAGACGCTCCGCCGGACGGTCGCCGTCGGGCTGAAGGTCGCCGTCGAATGCGTCCTCATCGCAGCCGATCAGGGGAAGGTGCGCGTCGATGAGGAGGTCATCGCCGTCGGGGGCACCGCGAGCGGGGCCGACACCGTCTGCGTCATCCGCCCGTCGCATACCGCGTCGTTCTTCGATCTCCAGGTCCGCGAGATCGTCGCCATGCCGAGGAACCGCTGATCGGCTATGGTGCTGGAATCGTTCACCGAGGCGCTCGGCCTCCTGCGCCGCCGGCCGATACTCTGGTCGATCGGGCTTGTGATGGGAGCGTTCGCAATCTTCGATATCGCGCTCCCGTTCTACGGCGGCACCTTCTATGCAGAGCCGCTGGCACTCCTCCAGGTCGTCGTCGTCCCCCTGCTCACGGCAGGCGTCTACGGCACGATAAAGACAGGAGATTACTCACCGGGGTCGTTCGCCGCCGCAGCGAAGACCTACTACTTCCGCGTCCTGCTGCCGGCATTGGTCATCTTCTTTGCTGCCGTGGTGACCGTGCTGCTGCTCGCGGCTCCCGTCGCTCTCATCGGGTTCGGCAGCGAGATCGTCGTCTTCATGCTCCTCGGCGTCTTCGTCACGTTCGTCTTCTTTACATTCTTCTACGACACCGCGGCGGTCTTCGAGGATGCAAAGGTCTTCGATTCGATCCGGAGGAGCGTCGAGTTCGTGCTCCACGCCTCCGGCAGCGTGCTCCTCTTCTTCGTCGTCACCATCGGCGTCCTGCTCGGCCTCGGCTTCGCCGGCATATTCGTCTGGGCGGCAATTCTGGCGCCGCAGCTCGAGCCCCTGACGCAGATGAACGCCACCGAACTCCAGACCGTCATGCCGCAGGACATCCTCCCCCTGATCGGCGGCGAGGGGATCTGGGTCACAGCCATCATCTACGCGCTCGTCGTCCTCATCGCGACCAGCATCCTCCACGTCTACAAGGCATGCTTCTTCCGCCGGCACGCCAGGCCGGCCACGCTGCAGCCGCAGCCGCAGGGCGAGTACGACGAGAAAGGCCGCTGGTACAAATACTGATCCTTTTTTTTGGTTCTGCACGCTTCCGCAAAAAAAACGCATCGCAGCGAAGACCTCGTGCAGGGCTGTCTCTGTGACTGCCCCGGTTCAACCGGCCGTGACGGCAAATCGTATCGGCGGATGATATACCGCAGCAGATCCGGGTGACGTGCGGAGGGAACGATCTGAGGCCGGGTAAAATCGTACAGGACACGGACAGAGTCGGTTCTTATCGGCCACGGCCGTATCCCGCACAGGCTTCGTTGGCTGTTCTCTTCGTTGCGTTCCCGAGAGTCAGGCCAGCAGGTATACCCCCATCGCGGCGACGCCGCCGAAGAAGGTTGCCGTAAGGTTCGTCCCTGAGTTGCCGAAGACACCCCGGTTCTCCAGCGTTGCGCCGACGAGGCTGTCGACGTTCGTCCCGATAAAGCCTGCAAGTATCGTGACCGCAACCATCCAGAGATCGGCGATGCCCATGCCGTATGCAGCAGCCGCGACGGCAATCGCAGCCGCAACAGCGGCAACCTCCCCGCGGAGCGTCACGCCGCCGTTCGTTCCCCGGGGAACCGGCCGGAAGGTCGTTATCAGGTAGGGCGTCCCCCCGGTCATCCCGATCTCGCTGGCAACCGTATCGGACGCGGCGGAGGCGACGCTCCCGAGGAACAGCGCGATAAAGGCGGGCTCGCCCGTCACCCCGTAGAGAACCGATGCCGCCGTGCCCACAAGCCCGTTTGCAAAGACGTTGAAGTAGCCCCGCACCCCACCGTGGGACTCGGCGACGCCGATCGATGCCTTGTAGTCGTAGCGGTAGCGTGTCGCCGCCGCGCCGATGATGAAGAACGTGAGCATGATCAGAAACCAGCGCACGTCGGCGAAGACGATGAGGATGACACCGATCAGGGCTCCGGAGAAGAGGCCGCTCACGTCCGCCACCCGGAGGCGGTAGGAGAAGTAGCCGAAGCTGAACGCGATGATCGCCGCAGCGAGGAGGAGAGTGATATCCACCTGAAAGTTGATCTCCTCAAAGAGCGCCATCGTCATCGCCACGCCGAGGGCTTCGATCATCAGGGCATCGTCCCGCTCCCGGAGCGCGGCACGGAGGAGCACCGCAACGAGAAGACCCATCAGCACGATCAGCGGGCTGAAGCGGCCGAGATATGCCATCACCGGAATCGAGGCCGCCGCGGCGGCCGCAATATGGTAGAGATACGACTTCTGGCATCCGCCGCTCATCCGGAATGCAAGTTCACCGACCACGACGATCGCCAGCGTTGCCGCAAAGACGAAGAGCGAGAGCAGCCCAAGCCCGTAGAGGACAGCAAGGGCGATGATGGAGATCGACGCGTACCGCGTATCCCGGATCAGGAACAGGACAAGCGAGAAGGGGATGATCAGCAGCGAAAGTACCCAGGGCGGCTGGAGCAGTGGAGCGAGAACAATAAAGGCGATGGTAAGCACCGATGCCAGCACCAACCCCGGCAGCCGTGTCATTCATCTACATGTGGTGTTTGTTCGGCAAAAGCCTTTCAGTTTCCTGCAGCGCCCGCCGGCGGAAACCGGCACCGCGCGGAGAGGCCGAAGATTTCATTTCCCTGCGATGCGCGGGAAACGGCCGCTGCCGCGAGGGGGAGCTTCGATCAATATATTTCATTGCAGAGAGAGAAATACTGGAGCTGAAAATGTCGTCGTCACATCAAATACCAAAAACCTACGATTTTGAAGAGGTTGAAAGCCGCTGGCAGGGTTCCTGGCGGGACGAGGACAACTATTTCAACCCCGCCTCAAAGAAACCTCGTTTCATCATCGATACGCCGCCGCCCTACCCCACCGGCAACTTCCATATCGGAAACGCACTCAACTGGTGCTACATCGACTTCATCGCCCGGTACAGGCGGATGCGCGGATTCAACGTGATGTTCCCGCAGGGCTGGGACTGCCACGGCCTCCCGACCGAGGTGAAGGTCGAGGAGACATACGGCATCACCAAGAACGACGTCCCCCGGGAGGAGTTTCGCACCATGTGCCGCGAGCTCACCCTCGGCAATATTGCAAAGATGCGCAGAACGATGCGCCGCCTCGGGTTCTCCGTCGACTGGAGCAACGAGTACATCACCATGCTCCCGGAGTACTTCGGCAAGACCCAGCGGTCGTTCCTCCAGATGCTCAGAGCCGGCGACATCTACCAGAGCGAGCACCCGGTGAACTTCTGCACCCGCTGCGAGACCGCCATCGCATTTGCGGAGGTCGCATACGAACCGCGCACGACGAAACTCAACTACTTCGACTTCGACGGCATCGAGATCGCGACCACCCGCCCCGAACTCCTGGCCGCATGCGTGGCGGTTGCGGTGCATCCCGAGGACGAACGCTACACGGCCATGACGGGCAGGAGGCTGGAAGTGCCCCTCTTCGGCCATGCCGTCCCGATCATCGAGGACGCAGCCGTCGACCCCGCTTTCGGCAGCGGTGCGGTGATGATCTGTACGTTCGGCGACAAGATGGACGTGCACTGGTGGAAGCAGCACGATCTCGATCTCCGGAAAGCCATCGACCGGCAGGGGATCATGACGGATACCGCCGGCCGCTACGCAGGCATGAACGCTGCCGGGTGCCGGGAAGCCATTCTCCGCGACATGGAAGATGCGGGCATCCTGATCCGGCAGGAGGAACTCGAGCAGAGGGTCGGAACCTGCTGGCGGTGCAAGACGCCGATCGAGATCCTCTCCGAGCGGCAGTGGTTTGTGAAGATCCATCAGGACGATATCCTGAAGGCCGCCCGCGCGGTCCGCTGGACGCCCGAGCATATGTTCACCCGGATGGAGAACTGGGCAGGGCAGATGGAGTGGGACTGGTGCATCTCCCGCCAGCGGATCTTCGCAACCCCCATTCCGGTCTGGTTCTGCCGCTCCTGCGGCGAGCAAGTCCTGCCGGCCGAGGAAGACCTCCCCATCGACCCGACCGTCGATACGCCGAAAGAGCCCTGCCCCCGCTGCGGCGGGACCGATTTCGAGGGTGAGGAGGATGTGCTGGACACCTGGATGGACTCGTCGATCTCGGTGCTGAACGTCACCGGGTGGAACGGCGGAACCACGCCTCCGGCCCTCTTCCCCGCGCAGATCCGGCCCCAGGGCCACGACATCATCAGGACGTGGGCGTTCTACACGATCCTCCGGGCGAACGCTCTCGTCGGCGGCCATCCGTGGGACGAGATCCTGGTCAACGGGATGGTGCTCGGCGAGGACGGGTTCAAGATGAGCAAGTCCAGAGACAATATCATCTCCCCCGAGGCGATCGTGAGCGAGTACGGTGCCGACGCCCTCCGCCAGTGGGGTGCCGGCGGCGCGGCGACCGGCTCGGATATTATGTTCAACTGGAACGACGTCGTCGCCGCGTCCCGGTTCCAGACGAAACTCTGGAACATCGTCAGGTTCGTCCTCGGCCGCCTGGAGAAGGACGGCGGGAGCGAGGCGGCGGCGGTCACCGAGGTCGCCGACCGCTGGCTGCTCGACCGGCTCTCGGAGACCGTGGCTGAGGTCACGGCGGCGATGGAGGGCTACCAGTTCGACCGCGCGCTCCGGGCGATCCGCGAGTTCGCCTGGAACACCCTCGCCGACGACTATATCGAACTCGCCAAGGGACGCCTCTACGGCGACGATGAGGGCAGGAGCAGCGCCGCGTCCGCACTCAGAATAACCATCGACGCACTCTGCCGCATGCTCGCACCCATCATCCCGCACTTCGCGGCGGAGTGCTACTACCACCTCACCGGGTCGGACGTCCACACACGGCCGTGGCCGGAGTTCTCCTGCGTCGACGCCGAAGCCCGGCGGCAGGGCGACCTCGTGGTGCAGATGGTTGCAGAGCTCCGGCGCTACAAACACGATGCAGGGATGGCGCTGAACGCACCGCTCGGGCAGGTGAAGATCTACGCCCCCGAACCGGTCGACGATGCCGGCGACGCCGGGCGGGCGCTGAACGCGGACCTCCGCTGGAGCGCGGAGACGCCGGACCTCGAGCAGTACGTCAGCGACGTCGAGTTCAATATGGCGGTCGTCGGCCCCGCGCTCCGCAAGCAGGCGAAGGCGTTCATGGACGCCGTCCGGGCGCTGCCGCCCGAGCAGCTGACAAACCCGCCGCGGGCAGTCTCTGCCGGCGGAGAAGAGATCCCGGTGCCGGAGAATGCGTTCTCACCGAAGATGGCCTACCGGGTGGCAGGAGAAGAGGTGGACGTCCTCACGGTCGGCGACGTCATCGTGACGATCGGGCACACCGCCTGATCTCGTCCGCCACAAACCCGAATATCTCCTCTTTTTCAAGCAGCGCATCGACGAGGACGAATCGGGACGGATCGGCCGCCGCCAGGTCAAGATAGTTCTTCTGCACCGCTTCAAGGATCGTGGCCTCCTCGAAGTACTCCTGTTTTTTCGCGGCTATCCGCCGGAGCGCCTCCTCGACCGGGAGGACGAAGAGGAACGTTCTGCCCGGGCGGATCGACCAGCCGTCGTGCATCTGCCGGAGCCAGCCGAGGGGGTCGGGGAGCAGGCCGGCGAGGACGACCGGCTGGTAGGCGAACCTGCTGTCCGAGTAGCGGTCCGAGATGACGATCCGACCCTCCCCGAGGGCGGGGCGGATCACGGTATCGATATGCGCCGCATGGTCGGCGACGAAGAGCAGCGCTTCGGCGATCGGATCCATCCGCTCCGCGACCGCCCGCCGCACCGCATCCCCGATCCAGGTGGCGCCGGGTTCGCGGGTGAAGACCGGATCGAGGTCGGCGAGCGCTTCGTGCAGGGCGGCGTGCAGCGTGCTCTTCCCGCTGCCGTCGATCCCCTCGAGGGTGATCAGCACGGCCGCCCCTCCCGGATCCACGCGAGCGGGATGGCGCCGCGATGCACGGCGGTGGCGACGATTGCGCCGTCGAACCCGACGTCGGCGAGGAGGTGGATGTCGCCTGGGCCCGCCACCCCGCCGCCGTAGAAGAGGCGGCCGGGATACGCAGCCCGCATCGCTTCGAGATCGGTGCGGGTCAGGCCCGCTTCGGTGCCCACCGCGCCGATGTTGAGGATGATGCACCCCTCAAACGCCATCGACCCGACTTCGGCGAGCAGCCGGGCCGGCTCGATGCCCCACGGGATGACCGTGCCGCCCCGGATATCCACGCTCAGAAATCCACCCGGATAGGCGGCCAGATCCTCGACGGTGCGGGCGGCGGTCTCGGTGCCCACGACCGGCGTCACGCCTGCAGGGTCGGCGCACTCCGCCGGTGACCTGCACCCCCGGTCGAGGTAGCAGCGCTCGACGAGCGCGGCGCACGTGCCGACCACGTCGTCCTGCGCAGCGCCGCCCCGGATCCGGTCGAGATCCGCAATATACAGGTATCGCGGCTGCATCCAGGAAACGTAGGGGACCGGTTCCGCCGACGGTGCAAGCCCCCACGTCAACGGCCGATACGTCTCCCGCTCACCTTTTCGCCCGTGTACAACCAGACCGCCTGCGAGATCGACTGCAAGAATCAGTTCCATGTCTTCAACGTAATCACTATTAGGCTGCAGGATCATTAATTTATATGCAATTACTCGTCAGTCCTAGCAGCATTGAGGAGGCGCGACACTCACTTTCCGCTGACATCATCGATGTCAAGAAACCGTCCGAGGGATCGCTCGGTGCAAACTTCCCCTGGGTCATCCGGGAGGTCAAGCGGATAGCAGGGGACAAACCCGTCAGCGCTGCAATCGGGGACAATGAGTACAAACCAGGAACCGCAGCTCTTTCGGCGTACGGAGCCGCGTGTGCAGGTGCTGATTTTATCAAGGTCGGCCTGATGTTCGACGGTGAAGACCGCGCACGCGAGGTCATCGAGGCGGTAACCAGGGCCGTGAAGACTGATTTTCCGGAGAAATACGTGGTCATCGCCGCATACTCCGACTACGAGCGGATGGGAACCATCTCGCCCTTCGCCATCAGCAGCCTTGTCGCAGACGCCGGTGCCGACGTCGCCATGATCGATACCGGGATCAAGGATGGAATGAGTACCTTTACATTTATGGACGAAGAATCTCTCTCCCGGTTTACCCGGCAGAACCGGGAGCTCGGGCTGAAGACCGCCCTTGCCGGTTCGTTGCAGTTTGAAGACCTTGACGCCCTAAAACGCATTGACCCGGAGATCATCGGTGTCCGGGGCATGGTCTGCGGAGGAGATCGGTTATGCTCCATCCAGGCAGACCTCGTCGATAAGGCGATGAAGATGATCGGGTGAATTATGTACCCTGAAAAAATGAAGATGGAGACGGCATACACCTTCGATGATGTACTCCTGGAACCCGCGGAGTCGTATACCGAGCCTGACGAAGCGGATGTGAGAACCAGGTTCTCAAGGAATATTCCCCTGACCATCCCGCTTGTCAGCGCAGCGATGGATACGGTGACCGAGGCGCGGATGGCGATCACCATGGCACGGGAGGGCGGTATCGGCGTGATTCACCGGAACATGACCGCCGAGCACGAGGCCGAGGAAGTACGGCTCGCCAAACAGGCCGAGGACCTGATCGAACGCGAGGTTCTCACGGTAAATCCGGAAGCAACGGTCGCAGACGTCGAACGCCTGATGCGGCAGTACGGTATCGGCGGCGTTCCGGTCGTCGACGAAGGGAAGATCATCGGTATCGTGAGCCGCCGCGACATCAGGGCGATCCTCCCGCGCCGCGCGGATGCCCGGGCCACCGACTTCATGACAAAGCAGCCCATCACCGCGAAGGACGACATCACGATGGAGGCGGCGCTCGAGATCATGTACACGAGCAAGATCGAACGCCTGCCGATCGTGGACGATGCGGGCATCCTGATCGGGATCATTACCATGCGCGACGTCCTCGAGAAGCGCCAGTTCCCCCACGCAAACCGCGATGAGAACGGCCGGCTGCGGGTCGCAGCAGCGGTCGGGCCGTACGACTTTGGCCGCGCCATGCTGCTCGCCGAGAGCGGCGCCGACGCCCTCGTCGTCGACTGTGCGCACGGGCACAACATGAGGGTCGTCCAGGCGGTCAAGGATATCAAGGGAAGCGTCGGGGTCGACGTGGTCGCCGGCAACATCGCAACGAAAAAGGCTGCAGAAGCCCTCGCGGGAACGGTCGACGGGCTGAAGGTCGGCATCGGTCCCGGTTCCATCTGCACCACGCGTATCGTCGCCGGTGTCGGCGTGCCCCAGGTCACCGCCATTGCGAACGTCGCCGAGGTCGCGCACCCGGCCGACGTGCCGGTGATCGCCGACGGCGGCATCAGGTTCAGCGGCGATATCGCCAAGGCGATTGCGGCGGGCGCCGACTGTATCATGGCAGGGAGTCTCTTTGCCGGCACCGACGAGGCGCCGGGGCGCGTGACCACGATCAAGGGGCGCCGGTACAAACAGTACCGGGGCATGGGCTCCCTCGGCGTGATGAGCAGCGGCGAGTCGAGCGACCGCTACTTCCAGAAGAAAGAGATCGGGCGGACGAAGTTCGTCCCGGAAGGCGTCGAGGGCGTCACCCCGTACGTCGGCCACGTATCGGACGTCATCTACCAGCTGGTCGGCGGGCTGAAATCCGCGATGGGCTACACGGGATCTGCAACGATCGACGACCTGAAACGGAACGGCAGGTTCGTCCGGATCACCGCCGCGGGCTATGGCGAGAGCCACCCGCATAACATCATGATCACCGATGAGGCACCGAATTACCGCCTCTTCGAGTGATCCATTTATATTCCCGAATCACTAACATAAAGTAAAGATGCTCGAGGGCAGTGAGGTTTCCCGCCTTCTTGATATCCTGGGAAACCGGAACCGAAGACGAATCATTGCGCTGCTGCGCCAGAAACCCTGCTTTGTGACTGAAATATCAGATCGGCTCGTACTCAGTCCCAAAGCGGTGATCGAACACCTGCAGCTGATGGAGCGTGAGCAGCTGCTCATATCGTGTCAGGATGAACGCAGGCGAAAGTATTACTACCTCTCGCAGGACATCAATGTCAGCATACACCTGCTGCACCAGCAGGACAGGGTAACACCGCCCGCATCGGAAGTAGACCAGGCGACGGCATTCATCAGATCCCTTCTCCTCTTCAGGAGGCTGATCCGGGCACGCGATGAACTTGTGAGCAACCTCGAACACCTGGAGCAGGACATCGAGGCAAAGGTGAATGTAATTCTCCAAGCAGGAGGCGGGCTGCTGTCGGGCGAGAAGGAGCTCGACGTCATGCTCGCGCTCGCTCACTACAATTTAACCCTGGAGGAACTTGAGGAACTGACGAATCTGCCCGCAGCGGAGATACGCAGCATACTGATTGCCCTCATCGAAAAGGGGCTCGTTGAGCAGACCAACACAGAATACATGATACGTGGTGTACATGGCGAATAATCCCTACGACGAAATGTTCCGCAACATTGCACGGCTGATGGAAAAACTGTTAAACGACATGCCTGCGGAAGATGCGCGGGTGATCGGGTTCACCATCGTCGCAGGTCCTGGCGGCGCGGCGCCTCCCTTCGATCTCGACGACGTTGACACCGAGGAGCCCGAGGTTGAGGTGATCGAAGACGATACCTGCATCTTCATCACCGCACAGGTGGACGCACGCGCCGCTGCGACCGGCGCACCGTATGTGACGTTCGACAGCGATTCGGTGACCCTCTGCACCGGGGGCGGAGAAGAGACGGTCATCGAGCTCGAATGCGAGATCGACACCATCCACAGTTTCTACAACGTCCAGCACGGCGTGATCGACGCCACCTGCCGGAAGAAGCACGCATCCGGTGCGCGCACCTGACCGGGGCGTCTCCACCATCTCTTTTTCCTCCCGGTCTCACCGGGACGGTAGATTTGATATGCACCCGGGTGCCTACAACCGGTGATGGCGTATGCCGGGGTATCAGGCACTGCATGAGAGCGGCGAACTTGCGCGGCGCGCAGAACGTGCATATGCACTGCTCCGCGACTGCACGGTCTGCCCGCAGGAATGCCACGTCGACCGGCTCGCGGGGGAGACGGGCTTCTGCAGAAGCGGCAGCCTGCCGATCGTCTCGAGCTACGGCCCCCACTTCGGCGAAGAGCCTCCGCTCGTCGGCAGGAACGGTTCGGGCACCATCTTTTTTGCACACTGCAACATGCGCTGCATCTTCTGCCAGAACTACGAGATAAGCCAGTGCAGAGGGGGAGCCGCGATCAGCTGCGAAGACCTGGCAGAAGTCATGCTCCAGATCGAGCGGCGGGGGTGCCACAACATCAACTTCGTCTCGCCCTCCCACTTCATCCCCCAGATCCTCCGCGCGGTCGATATCGCAGCGGCGCAGGGGCTCGGCATTCCTCTGGTCTACAATAGCGGCGGGTATGACTCCGCGGACTCACTGCGACTGCTGGACGGTGTCGTCGATATCTACATGCCCGACGCCAAGTACGGCCGTGACGACGTTGCCCTCGCTCTCTCGAAGGCGCCGGACTACGTGGAGCGGATGCAGGCGGCGCTCCGCGAGATGCACCGGCAGGTCGGCGACCTCGTCGTCGAGGACGGCATCGCCGTGCGGGGGATGATCGTCCGGCACCTGGTCCTCCCCGAGAACCTTGCGAGCAGCGAGGTTGTGATGCGGTTCATCGCCGAAGAGCTCTCACGCGACTCCTATGTCAACGTCATGGCGCAGTACCGGCCGGCGTGGAAGGCGGCCGAAGGCGGGATGGAGCCGGCCTTCACGGCGCTGCAGCGCCCGATCACGGCTGCGGAGTACCGGTATGCGGTTCGGTGTGCGATGGAGTCCGGGCTGCACCGGGGATTCTTTCAGTAACGCCCACCCCTGCAGGCGCGGGGAGGCGGCGAGCGCAATTCCGCAGAGGAGAAGCGCCGTTGCCGGGGCAAGAACCGCCGGGAGCACTCCGCGCAGATACCCGAACGGCAGGCTGCAGGCATCGACGACGACCCTGAGCGGCCGGGGCGGGACCGGCGGCGATTCTGCACCTGAACGCTCCAGTGCGGGCAGCTCCGTATCCCCACTGAGCGGGATTGCGTTCTTTCGGCAGATTTGAACCCGTTCATCCGCCCGGGCGGATGCGACGGCACGGATGCTCCGCTGCACGACGGAAGGAGATCCTAATCCGGACATAAAACACGGAACTGGCCGGAAACGTCCAATGAAGACCAAAATGAGGACGGAAACGGATACAGGCCTCGTGAGCGGCTCTCCGCCGGTTCGAACGGTGCATGCTCGGGGGGAGGTGTTACTCGTGGTGAGGAGAAGCGCCCGCCTCGTCATGGCTCCGTTCGGCGCGACGGCCGTACAGAAGGGTGAGGGGCGTCGCCGTCAGGCCGTGCACCACGATGGACGCAGCGACAACGAGGCTGACGAGAGGCCAGAGCGTCGCAAGACCGGTTCTCCCGGCGGCGAAACCGGCATAGAATATGGCAGAGACTCCTATGGGTCCGAACCAGCCCATGAAGAGTGCATTGAGAACTCTATTTTCCTCCCAGAGAAGTGAGCGAAAGGAGAGGAGCATCGGCAGTCGCCTGAAGAGGAGGATGGTGACGACGAGGAGAGCAGCCGGCCACCCGAACGAGAGCCAGTCCTGCCAGGGAACGACGATGCCAAAGATGACGAACATGGGGACGACCAGAAAATAATTGACTGCTTCGAGGATCTCCTTCGCCCGGGCTTCCTGCTCTTTCCCAGCCCCTGCTTCGAGAACTGCGCTGAAGACGATACCGGCGACGAATACCCCGAAGATACCGTCGACATCCATCAGCCGGAGCGCACCCAGAGTTGCAAAGGCGAGGGCTATCGCATAGGCGAGAACCGAACGCCTTTCAATTGTTTTCCGAGTTTCAGCCCATAGGAGAAGCCTCCCCGCTCCGTAACCTATGAGGGCGCCGGAAAGTCCGGCCACGCCGACCTGCCAGAGCACGACGTAGATCATGGCGTCGAGCAGTGCGGATGGGGCGACGTCCTGCACGATCAGAACGGAGAGGAGAACGAACAGGAACGCGAGGCCGTCGTTCGCCCCGGACTCCGAGGAGATCAGGTTTCGGAGACGATCGGGCAGATTGGATCGTGCTACATGCCCCGTCACAATGCTGGAGGCTACCAGCGGATCGGTGGGGGTGACGATGGCGCCGATGAGCAGGCACACAGGAAAAGGAAACCGGAGAAGAACGTATACGAGAATGGTGGTGGAAAGCCACATGATCAGCATCCCCGGCCCGAGGAGCGCGGCGAGTGGTCTTCGTTCACGGTGGAAAAAACCTCTCGGTATCCGGAAGGCAACGCCCATCAGCCCGATGCCGAGCGTCAGCCGTGCAGCCTCCTCCAGCACCAGCGGCAGATCGACACCGGAAGGCAGACGGAAAAGCCCGAAGACGGCAGGTCCCATCAGAACGCCGATGAGAAATGCAAGAAGTGGCACGGGGATGTCCCAGCTTCTGAGCTGCCGGGAGACCAGTCCGGTGATGATGACAAAGCCGCCGACCACGACCAGGGCAAGGTTCAGCGTGAACAGAGGATCCATGCCGCACCGTCTCCCGAAATATCTCCGGATTCCGGCATCGCCGACGGCGACCGCGCAGGGAAGGAACCCGGAATGCCAATCCGTCCGGTAAAGCCTGTCCGGCCGGGGTAGAGGAGCGTCACCGCGACGAGGCTCCCGGATATGATGAGGATACGTGCGATCCGCATGTCCCCGGGAATTCCCGGCATATCGGGCAGTTCCTTCGCGACCCGGGTATTTATCCTTTTCCGGGAGGGGTCGTTCCTTCGCGATTCCCAGTGCGCGAGGTTGTTCACACACCCCGGATCCGGCGCGTCGAGATCGTCGAAGTACGTCCATGCACGGGCTCTGCACCCGCCGCACCGCACCGACCACAAAACCGATAGTTCATCACCTCCCGGAACGGATCACCATGGCAGAGGTGACACCGCTGCCGGCAGTGACCCACGCATCGATCAGCGACCGGGGAACACGAGCGAGGAACGAAGATGCACTCGTTACCGGATGGGTTGCCCGGTATCACCTCTTCGCGGTGGCGGACGGGCTCGGCGGGCACGCCCGGGGCAACGTGGCGAGCGCCACGGCAATCTCCGCCCTGCGGGAGACCCTGGAGCTGGCGCTCCCGCAGACGGAGCCGCTCGCAGCCCTGTCGATGGGTTTTCGGCGGGCGAACGAGGCGATTCACCGGTATAACCGGCAGCACGGGCTGAACGCCGGGACAACGCTTGTGGCAGCGCTCCTCGACGAGAACGGCGTATGTTCCATCGGATCGGTCGGGGATTCCCGGGCGTACGTCATCACCGAAACGGCGCTCTGGCGCACGAAGGATCACAGCCCGGTGCAGGAACTGGTGGATGCAGGACTCCTCTCTCCGGAGGAGGCGCTCGCCCACCCGCAGAAGAATGTCCTGACGCGGGCGCTCGGCCTTGCCGGGAGCGTGCAGGCCGACACGTACGAAAAAGATCTGCAGAATGCCGTCCTGCTTCTCAGCTCGGACGGCCTGCACGACGCTGTCTCCGAACGCCTGCTGCAGGAGATCGCGCTCGGATACGATCCTGCCGAGGCGTGCCGCAGGCTTGTTGCAGCCGCAAAATCAGCGGGCAGCAGCGACAACATCACCGTCGTCGTCGCCCGTCGCTCGGGGGACTGACCGGCTTATGAGATGGTGCTGCCGGCGAGGGCGGTCTCGATCGCCGTGCGCACACCCGCATTCTCCTCGCGTGCGAGAGCGCCTGTGAGCGCCGAAACCGCCCGTTCATCGCCGATGCGGCCGAGCGACGACGCAGCGCTCCGCCGCACGAACTCGTTCTCGTCATCGAGACGCGCAGCGAGCGGCGGGACCGCCCGCTCGTCGCCGAGAAGACCGAGCCCCTTCGCCGCCATATACCGGACATGATCTTTTTCATCGGCAAGTGCGGCAACCAGCGGATCGAATGCAGCGGGCTCGTCTATCAGCCCGAGCGCCTCCGCCGCCCGGTAGCGCACTCTCCAGTCCGCGTCCCGGAGCGCCGCAGCGAGCGGCTCTACCGAGGGCGTGCCGAGTTTGACGAGCGCCTGCATCGCACGCTTCCGCACCTCCTTCTCAGGGTCGTGAAGGGCACCGATCAACCCCTCGACGGCCCGTGCGTCGGCAAGCGTTCCGAGGAAGATCGATGCCATCTGGCGGATGGACGAATCGTCATCCTTCGTAAGGGCTTCCCGGAGCGCCTGAATGCCCTCCTCCTCAACCGTGTAGTCTCTGTCCGAGCGGTAAGGTTCGTTTGATCTCTCCATGCGTCGTCACACCTCTCAATCAGCATCTGAAGAATTGCTTCATACTATGCCGCCGATCCGTAAGTAGTGACCGATATGCATGCGGGCAGGCTCCCGCTCACCGGAGGGGAAGGAAAAAAATTATCTGCCCCGCAGGATCAGCCACACAATCACCAGCACGGAGAAGAGAAAGACGGCGATAAAGAGGAACTCTTCCTCCAGGTAGAGGGCGACGTCCCCCGGGAGCGCCGTTGCCGTCGCATTCGGAAATTCTTCCATACGGCTTATTTTCCTGCCGCCGCAGATAAATGCAGCGGCCGCGGGTGTGTGTCAGGCGGTCACCCCGGGGGAATCTGCTCTACATAACCTCAGACAGCAGAACCGCCATAAACACGCCGAGGCTCGCAAACGCAACGACTGCGAGGAAGAGGATGACGTACCCCATACTGTTCATCAGTCCGTCCTCTGCCTGCGAGTGGGTGAGCGCGCGCATCATAGGAACCCATACACACCCCACGATTATTTAAAAGTTTGCCCTGCCGGGGAGGAGCCACAGGCCCTGCCGGACGATACGGGAGCTTGCGATGCTGCGGGAAGAGGGAGGGGCAGACAGCAGGAGCCTGACGGCCACGGCGATACGATCTGCAGCACTGCCGGAGAAAGACGTTGGTACGCCCAGGACGGAATTCGAATCCGTGTCGACGGCGTGACAGGCCGTCATGATAGGCCACTACACTACCTGGGCACCGATGATCGGGAACAGACACTTTTCAAAATGCAATGAGAATGGAATACGCCCAGGACGGAATTCGAATCCGTGTCGACGGCGTGACAGGCCGTCATGATAGGCCACTACACTACCTGGGCACCAATGAGTGAGATCCCGCCTCCCGGATTCGAACCGGGGACATCGCGGTAGCCGCGCAGTTCGCCGAAGCGGCGAGTCTATACTACAGCCGCGCACTCTACCAGTCTGAGTTAAGGCGGGACACTGCGCTAACAATGTATGAGAGACTCGTTATTAAAGATGTCGATTATGCTCCCGCTTTTGCCCGGAAATCCGCCAATCCCTTTATATATGAGGCCGTTCAAGGAGTATGATATGGAACGCATGAACGCAGGCGCAGCCGCGTACGCTGATGCGTACTGTCTTCTTCTCCGCTAGCCACGCGAACAAAAACGTCACTGTTTTCGATACCACTCTCAGAGACGGCGAGCAGACGCCGGGCATCTCGTTCACACGCGAGCAGAAACTCGGCATTGCACAGCAACTCTCGGACATCGGCGTTCACGCCATCGAAGCAGGATTCCCGGCATCGTCCGATGCCGAGAGAGAGATCGTCAGGGCAATCCGGACACTGCCGCTCTCATCAAAGGTCTGCGGCCTGGCGCGATCGCTGACCGCCGACGTCGACGCATGCCTCGACTGCGACGTGGACATGGTGCACGTCTTCATCCCGACGTCCGACATCCAGCGCGAGCACACCATCAAAAAGAGCCGCGAGCAGGTGCTCGAGGCCACCCGCTCGATCGTCGGGTATGTCCGCGACCACGTCGACCTCTGCATGTTCTCGGCGATGGATGCCACCCGCACGGACTGGAACTACCTGATCGAGGTTTTCCGGGCGGCGGTCGACGGCGGCGCCACGATCATCAACGTCCCCGACACCGTCGGCGTCATCACACCGACGGCGATGAAGGAGCTCGTCACCCGCATCGCCGGGGAGGTGCACTGCCCGATCGACGTCCACTGCCACAACGACTTCGGCCTCGCCGTCGCCAACACCATTGCGGCGGTGGAGGCCGGGGCGGCGCAGGTGCAGGTGACGGTCAACGGCCTCGGTGAGCGGGCCGGGAACGCCGATCTCGCGCAGACGGTGATGACGCTCGAGTCCATCTACGGCATCGATACCGGGATCACCACGACCGGCCTCGTCGAGACGTCACGCCTCGTCTCCCGCTACGCCGGCATCCAGATCCAGCCCACGCAGCCGATCGTCGGTGAGAATGCCTTTGCCCACGAGAGCGGCATCCACTCTCACGGGGTGCTCGCCCGGTCCGACACCTTCGAACCCGGGATCATGACGCCCGAGATGGTCGGGCACCGCCGGAGGCTGAAACTCGGCAAACACGCCGGGCGGCACGCCGTGCGGCAGATGCTCACCGAAGTGCACCTCGAGCCGGACGATGCCCAGCTCGACGAGATCGTCCGCCGGGTGAAGGTCATCGCCGGCAAGGGCAAACGGGTTACCGACGCAGACCTCTACGAGATCGCCGAGAGCGTCATGAAGATCCGGGCCGATGCACGGACGATCGACCTGCAGGATATCGCCATCATGACCGGAAACCATGTCCTCTCGACCGCGAGCGTGCGGGCGACCGTCAACGGGACCGAGCACACCTTCTCCAGTGTCGGGAACGGCCCGGTCGATGCCGCCGTCAAGGCGATCCTCGGCATCCTGCCGGCACCCATCCACCTCAAGGAGTTTCACATCGACGCGATCTCGGGAGGTACGGATGCACTCGGTCACGTCACCATTGCCGTCGAGGATGCGCGGGGCAGGGTCTTTGAGGCCAGCGGCTCCAGCGACGACATCGTCCTCGCATCGGTCGAGGCGGTGATCAACGCCATCAACCTGGTCTGCAGGATAGACCGCAACGGACAGTGCGGATAAAAGAACAAGTGAAGGGGTTAACTGGCACCCGGGGGCTGCTGCCCTTCCAGCGCCCCTTTGACCTGTGCAGAGAGCTGCTCGAACCGCCCCTGCAGGGTCTTCTCCTGCTTCTCAAGGGACTTGATACGCAGTTCGAGGTTCTCGATCTTTTCGTTCAGGGATGCCAGAACCTTCTCTTTGCTCTGCTGCATCATGACCGTGCCGACGCTCATGTAGACGTTCGCATCCTCGGCGACGTCCCCGAGATCCTCGACAGCTCGCTTTGCCTCCCTGACCGTCATCTCGTACTGCGCTTTCTGCGAGACGATCGTCTGCAGCTGCTGCTGCATCTGCTGCAGCATGGCGAGCTGATTCTGAACTTTCGGCGGTATGGAATCCATCTTCACCAATCTCCTGTATGGGTCTTCTGTGTCATCGTAGATATGCATGATGACGGCGGGAGAGGTCATTGCACACCTGCAAGACTCTCACGCTCTTTGCCTACATGATACGCACCTTCAGGCATTAAAAGATGAGGATTTCACCAGCAGGCCGGCTAGACGATCTCGTAGCGGCCGATACCGGTCTTCATCGCACCCCGAACCCGCTGCCAGCCGTCGCTCGGCCCGGTGAGGGTGAGCACCGCCCGGTCGCGCAGTTCGTTTCCGGACCAGCCGAAGACGAACCAGGTGTTCGAACCGGTCAGGCCGACGGTGATCGTCACCCGGGCGTCGGGCGCCGCCCTGTAGGAGGCAAAGAACGCTGTTTCGTAGGTATAACAGACCGGCGGCGATGCGGGATCGTGCGGGAAGTCACACGCGACCCCCGTCAGGCTGTACTTCGGCCGGAGCAGCGTGCTGTTTCCCAGCGGATGGGCGGTATCGATCACCGCGCCGGCGTCGGCCTCGGCGACGAGCCTGATCGGCACGAGCACCGGCGATGCGGCAGGGTTCCCCTCCTCGCCTACGGCAACCGGCGGAGGGCGGTACTCCGGTGCGATCCGGTCTGCGGTGATCTTCATGAACGTGGCGTTTCCGGCACCGTAAAGGCCGATACCCCACCCCCGGGGAAGGCCGGCAAGGTCGCCCCTGCCGACCGCCAGGGTGACCGGGGAGCGGCCGCCGTTCTCGGGCAGCGGGAGGAAGAGGGTCACGTTCGTAAGCACTCTGTCGGTCTCGAGCGTTATCTCGTAGGTGTAGGTGCTCGAGAGCGTCTCCGCGTAGGTGCTCTGGACATAGGCAGAGAACCCTATGAACAGACCGGCCAGGAGCAGGGCGATACAAAGAATCCTGACCAGGTGCCGAAGTGCCGTATCCATACCATCACCGGGGTGAAGAGGTCACCTCTGTGAACTAGGGCGACTGAGAGCAAAAAAGGAAGCGATACTATTCCGGGGAGGGGGAGCAGACCAGCTGGCGCACCTCGTCGGCGATGTTGATCAGCCGCAGCCAGGTGTTCAGGGCGGCACGGAGCGCCGCCGCATCGGCGGCAGTGACCGAGAGGACGAGGGTTGACTCGTCCTCGAGCCGGACCTCGGCCCGCGAACGGCCTGCAACCTCCCCCTGCTCCTGGCAGACGGAGCGGTAGAGGAGGCCGGCATCCTCGGCCGTGAACCGGAACGTCGCCGAGTAGGTCATGCCTCTCCCACCGTGAGGGTATAGTGCTTCCGCTGCGTGCCGTCGAACGCCAGCGTCCGCGGGTCGAGGGCGTCCGTATAGACGACGCTCAGGTATTCTTTCAGGTCGTCGTACAGGGCGCGGTTCCCGGTGCAGAGGCCCCGGCGGATCTCACCCGCGCGGGTGTCGACGGAAAAACCGGCTACGGCGATGCTGACGAGAGGCTCTCCGTCGACGAAGAGCTCGAAAAAATATGCGCGGCGTCTGCTGGAGACGAGGAGCACCGTCCGGTTCTCCCGGAAGATCTCCTCAAGCCCCATCTTGCCGCGGGAAAAAAATCTCTCCTGAAGCGCAAATGCGAGGTCGCGCGCCAGAGACCGCACTTCAGGGAGCGGTTTTCTCGACGTGGTGACGACCGTCATCGCGCCTTGAGATCTTTTATAGCGGCGCCACGCTCTTTGAAGAGGATACGGTGTCCGCAGTAGGGGCATCGGATATTGATGTCGATATCCACCTTCTGCTTGCACCGTGCACACTTATAGGCAGCCAAACGGGTTATACCTCCTTCTGCAGCGAACGCTCGATGCTCCGGGAAGCGACACGCATCGTCGGGGTCTCCGGCACATACGTCCCTCCGGCGAACTTAAACCCGCACTTGCGGCACTCCCAGATGCCGGTACCGCGGCGGCGAACCGCCACCTGATCACACCGCGGGCAGGCGTGGAGAGCACGCGAGACCTTCTCGATCTGGTTGACTCTCTTTCTGATAAACCGCCCATACCGCGGGCCAAAGCGGCCCGCACTTCCGACAACCCTGCCCTTAGCACTCTGTTTGCGTTTTGCCATTCCGCATACCTCTGATATGTCCTTTTATATTTGTGTTTTCGCTTAATATAGTTACTCAACAATCATCGATCGAGAATTCTGGCGTCGGCATCTCCCTTCGACAACCGGTTCACGAGGTCGAAGAACTCCTCCTGGATCCCGGCGGGAATTCTCACGACACAGATCCACGACCCGTCCTTCTGCCATTCGTTCTGCTCGATGGTGGCCGCCGACTGGATCTCCCCGAACGCACGCGCCGCATAGTCTGCCGGGAACTTCACCGCAATCCGGATCTCCTCGAAACGGATGGGAAGAATCGGGCGGAGCGCCTTGACGGCCTCTTTGACAAGCTCGTCGAGGTGCTTGAACGGATCGGGGTTGAACTTTGCCTGGTCCAGGGCGAGCTCGATCCGCTGCGGCGGGTGCGGAAGATTATTCTGGGGGTTGATGGCGTTTCGCGCGATGAACGTGATGACCTGCCGCCGTTTGTCGGCGATCATCTGCCTGCGCTGCTCGGCGGTGAGGTGGATCTCGCCCTTCCGGATGATCCGGCGGGCGATGGGATCGAACTCCGTGGTGTCGAAGACCTTCTTGAGCGACTCTTCGGACGCCTTCTCTGCGTGGCCTGCGTTCGAGAAGACGTACTCCGCGGCGACGACGTCCTCGAGATCGACGTCTTCGCCGTGCCGGACCAGCGCCGCCATATCGGGGTCGACGAGAACCTCGAACCGTTCACCGTGGCTTTCCAGCCGTGCCACCACTGCCTTGTCGAGGGGGATCATGCAGGACCGACTCACTCTTCGTACTGCTCGACGAACGTCTTCACTTCTTCCGGCTCCATCTTCCGGAACGTCTTCTCTTCGAGGGAGACAACACCGATCTCGACCGTGTTCACGTCGAACTTGCCTTCGGTGGCGGCGTGCAGGGCTTTGAGCCCGAGCTTGATGGCATCGGCGAAGCCGGCCTCTTCGTTGTACTCGTCCTCGAAGACCTTCATGACGGCGGGCCGGCCGGTGCCGATCCCCGTCGCCTTGTACTCGAGCAGCGTGCCGCTCGGGTCGGTCTCGAAGAGACGGGCTTCATCGTCGCTGATGCCGGCGATGAGGAGAGCGGTGCCGTACGGCCGGGCTCCGCCGAACTGGGTGTAGACCTGCATGTGGTCGCAGAGTTTCTTTGCAAGAACCTCCACGTCGATCGGTTCGTCGTAGGAGACGCGGTTGATCTGGCTCTCCACCCGTGCCCGGTCCACGAGCGAGCGTGCGTCCCCGACGAGGCCGGAGGACGCCACGCCGATGTGGGTGTCGATCCTGAAGATCTTCTCGATGGATACCGGTTCGAGCAGGCGGGAGCTGACCCGTTTGTCGACGATCAGGACGACGCCGTCGGCACACTTGATACCGACGGCGGTCGTGCCCCGCTTGACTGCTTCACGTGCATACTCGACCTGATAGAGCCGGCCGTCCGGGCTGAATACGGTGATTGCCCGGTCATACCCCATTTGATATTGTGGCTGCATTATCTCTCCTCCAAATCCGTTTCGGTCAAAAATAATAGCTTCTGGGTTTTAATACTTTTTTCAACCAAATCAACCTTTTGACGGGGATAGCGATACATCGTAAAATATCTTTCTCCGATGACGCACTCCTCCGGCTCAGAAACAGGCCTGATCTGCCGCATCCGTCGTTTCAGGGCATGGATGGTGCCTGAAACCGCCATCGTCCTGAGCGCAACCGCCCGATCGCCGACGGCGGTGACCGTGGCAAGGGCGGTGGCGATCGCATCCTCGGACCCCCGGCGGCACCGGACGATCAGGTACTGCTCGTCGCAGAAGACCACCGCAGGCTGCGCAAGCCCGACCACCGCATCGCCCCAGAGCGCCGTTGCCGCGTCCAGAACCGACAGATAGGCCTGTTTCTGGTCGGGGCAACTCCCGGGCGGGACGATCCGCGCCAGAATGTAGCGGCGTTTCTGCCGCATCACCGGCGGCCGCGGCTTCACGCGATCACCCTCACGGGGCGGGCGGGCCGAAGAAGCGTGCCGACCGTCGCGAGGGCTGCGGCAACTTCCTCGTGCGTCATGCCGAAGAGGGCGCAGAGCCTTTCTGTCTCCCGGACGGAGCGCTGGTCAAGGATGGAGCGTGCGTTGCTGGAGATGGTCAGCCCAAAGCCGTAGCGGCGGTGCAGCAGCAGCAGATCGGCATACCGGTGCAGAACCTTCTGCCGCCCGGCACCCCGGTAGTGAACGATCGGGTAGAGGTTGATGTCCACGGCCACGCCCCGCTCCGCGGCCGCACGTGCCGCCACATGGTCGAACGCGTTCTTCGGTGATCGGTAGATGCTCCGCAGGACGGAGACGCCACGCGCCGTGACGGCCGCCCGGTTAAAGGCGAGGTCACCCGCATCGACGAAGATCAGGTCGATCTCAGGGCCGGCCCGCTGCGCCTGTTTGAGCAGGTCTTTGACCGAGGAAGCACGGATGACCATTCCCCGCAGGATGCACAGAGTATCGGAGCAGGCAGGCTCCCCGTCGATGACGACGATGCTGTCGAATCCGAGTTCGGAGGCTTCGATCGCCATCCTCCCGGCCGAGGAGTTCCCGGCAGGATAGGGGCATACACTTGCGTCAGTGGCGTGCATCGGCGTTGTTCGTATAAAAAGAGGGATATTTATTTGCCGCGGTTCGCGTGAGCACGGATGCTCGGCCGCGTCTTCTCCGTGCCGCGACCGCGCCTGCGCATGCCGCGTCCCTTCATGCCGGCGGAGGTCTTGCCGCGCTCGGCACGACCGCGGTGAACGGGGTCTGCAATCCAGGCGAGCTGCCGGTCGCTCCGGATGGAGGGGTGGTTGCCGTCGACGAGGATGACCTCATACCACTTCTGCCGTCCGTCCTGACCGACCCAGTAGGAGTTCAAGACCTCCATGTTCGGGTACCGGCGGGCGGCACGCTCTTCGGCAAGCCGCTGCAGGCTCTTTGCGGGGGTGACCCGGCGCATACCCATGCGGGCGCTCCGGCGTCCGCGGACGTACCGGGACTTCCTGCGTCCGCCGCGGCGGATCTTGACGCGCACGACGGCGATCCCCTGTTTTGCCTTGTAACCGAGTGTCCGGGCTCTGTCGATACGGGTCGGCCGCTCCACGCGGACGATGCTTCCCTCGCGCCGCCAGACCTGCATCCGCTCCCAGAGGAGGTCGCTGACCTCCGACTCGTCAGGTTTCTTCCAGGCCTCGCGGACGTAGGCATACATTGATTTTGCCATGTTTCTATCACCTCAGGTTCAGCGTTTCCGCCACATTCCTTTCCGGGACGGGTCCCGGGGTTCTTTATCAGGTCGGCAGGAGACGATATAAATGCTCGTATCCGGCGGAACGTCGGGGCGAACGGCGTCTACTGCCCCTTCCGCTTCTCGACGACGCGGATGTCGCTGATCCGGGTGACCGGATACTGCCCGTCCTCGTCCTTCTCCGCCGACTTGACCATATCCCAGACGGTCAGGAGAGCGGTCGAGACGCCGGTGAGCGCCTCCATCTCCACACCGGTCTTCCCATACGACTTCACCGCCGCCGTCGCCTCGATGTAGCCGTCGCCTTCCGCGAAGTCGATGGTGATACTGCCGAGCGGGATCGGGTGGCACATCGGGATGAGCCGCGAGGTATCCTTCACCGCAAGCGTGGCGGCCACCCGGGCCGTCGCGAGTACGTTCCCCTTCACCGCCGTACCTTCGAGGATCGCCCGGAGCGTCTCCTCACGGAGGTATATCCGGCCGCTTGCGATCGCTTCGCGCGTGACGTCCGCCTTTCCGGTGATGTCCACCATGTGGGCGCGGTCGTTCTGGATATGGGTAAATTCAGCCATTCTATCTCCTTCCGAATACTTCGGCGGGGATATATTCAACAAGATCGGTTGCGGCCATCCCGTTGCCCCGCCCCCCGGCAGCACGCATCCCGGCGCGCCCGTTACCGTACGCGGCAACCGCAGCCGCCTCGAAGGCCGGGAGGTGGCAGAAGAGTGCTCCGGCGAGGCCGGCGAGGACGTCGCCCGTCCCCCCGACGGTCATCGCAGGGGTACCGGTCCGGTTGAACCGCACCCGCGTACCGTCCGAGATGATATCGACGGGGCTCTTGAGCAGGATGGTGCCGTCCCGGGCGGCCGACCGCACCGAGCGGGCACGGGCGGCGAGATCGTCCGGAAGCACATGCCCCGTCATCCGGGCAAACTCACCGGCGTGCGGCGTAGAGATCGTCTCCCGCGCCACCGGCAGCGGGTGCCGGAGGGCGTCGGCGTCGAAGACCGCCCGTCGCGCATTTTCCGCGATCGCCTGCACGACCGCATGGCTCTCTGTCCCGAGCCCCATCCCGCAGACGACGACGTCCGCCCGGTCGACGAGCCGGAGGATCGTCTCGAGGTGCTCCTCCGCAAGGTGGGTGCCGGCGAGAGGCTCGTAGATGAGGTCCGGCATCGGGATGGAGGCGGTCGAGGCGACCCTGACGAGATCGGCCCCGCCGCGGAGCGCTCCAAGGGCGGCGAGGTAGGGTGCCCCCTGGTAGGGACCGCCGCCGACGACCAGCACCTCGCCCCCCGCACCCTTATGTGCCGACGAGGCACGGCCGGGGACGAGGGTCAGGTCGCCGGGGCCGGTGAAGCACTCCGCCTCGAGCGGGATGCCGATATCCACGGCCTCGGCCGCATCCTGTTTCGGGCGGTGGAACGCGACGATCCGCGTCGCCCGGATGCCGGGGGTCGGGACGTCGGCGGCGACGACCGGCACGGCTGCCTCGTTCGCGAGGTCGGCGCAGGCGGCGAGCGGTTCGCGGAGGCTGCCCGAACCGCCGGTGCCGAGGATCGCATCGACGATGACGTCCGCGACCTCAAAGAGCCGGCGCAGCGCCAGCACGTCGGAGGTGCACCGGACCGGATGGAGGTGGACGGCGCTATGGGAGAGGAGCTGCAACTGGGCGGCGGTCTCCGGCGTCTTCCCCTCCGGACCCGGATAGACGACGTGCACCTCGCCGTCGTGCTGCAGGTAGCGGGCGGCCACCATCCCGTCACCGCCGTTGTTGCCCTTCCCGCAGAGAATAAGAACATTCTCCGGCCGGTATCCTCGCACAACCTCCGCAAGCGCCCGTCCGGCACTCTCCATCATCTGGAGCGACGAGAGGCCGAGCGCCATCGCGTTCTCCTCGATCACCCGCATCCCGGCCGCATCGACCGTCCCCGCTCCGCAGAACTCACGCAGTTCGTCCGGCATCACGCCTCATCACCCTCCGGCGTCTCATCAGAGGTGCTGTTGATCGTCATGCAATAGATACCTTGTGAAGCCGGGCGGACGCTCCGGATTGGGCCACAGAAAGGCCTCCTCCCACGTGCTCGTTTCCCGGCATGGGACGTCTCCCGATCCGGGGAACCGAGGCAACAATCGCAAGCGGGGTGGGGCGGGAGGGGAGGGGTTTTTCCCTCCCCTGTCTCCCGCGAAGATCCACAGACATCATCAACCCCACCCCACCCGGCCTCCGGCCTCCTCCCCCGCCCCCAGGGGCGGGAGGGCAGTCACGCAAACGGATATCGGCAGGAAGGAGCCGGAAGAACAGCGTCCGGCCCGTCCCCCCCCCGTTTTCCGGCGACGCCACCCTTTATTGAGCTACGGCACCCATAGTACAGAGCAATGGGACTCGGCGACGATATCAGGAGGGGGCTTTCGGCCATACGCGACGCGGACGAGGTGACGGTGATCTCCCACATCGACGCCGACGGCATCAGCACCGAATCGATCCTGGCGCAGGCGATCGCACGGGAAGGCATACCGGTAACATCGGTCTTCGTCCGGCAGCTCGAACCGATGGCGATGCGGCATGTCCCAAAAGACGCGTCGCTCAAGGTCTTCACCGATCTCGGCGCCGGTCAGCAGAGCCTCCTCGAGGAGCACGGTCTCTCCGCCGAGGAAGTACTGATCGTCGACCACCACGTCGCCCAGCCCTGCGAGACCGAGTACCAACAGGTCAACTGCCTCGACCACGGCTACACCAAGATGAGCGCCGCGGGCGTCGCCTACCTGATGGCAAAAGAACTCGACCCGGGCAACATCGATCTCGCAAAACTCGCGGTCGTCGGGAACGTCGGCGACATGATGGCCCGGGAGACCTGCGGCCTCGTCGGCCCGGCACGCGAGATCGTCGAGGACGGCGTCGCCGCGGGCAACGTCCTCGTCCGGAAGCGCGACCTGAACTGCTACGGCACCTCGACGCGGCCGATCCACGTCTGCCTCGGCTACAGCGACGACCCCTACATCGCCGGGATCAGCAACAACACCAGCGCCGCCCTCCGGTTCCTGCAGAAACTCAAAGTCCAGTTAAAGACCGGCGACGGGCGCTGGCTCGTCTGGGAGGAGCTCAGCCACGAAGAGAAGCGGACGATCATCAGCGCACTGACCCAGCAGCTCATCGCGAGCGGGAAAGAGACGGACCGCCTCCTCGGCGAGGTCTACCTCTTCCCGGACGAACCGGCGCGGACGCCGCTGCGGAACGCCTCGGAGTACGCCACCCTGCTGAACGCCTGCGGCCGCTGGGCGAAGCCGCGGATCGGCGCCGGCGTCTGCCGGGGCGACCGCGGGCCCGCCTACCGCGACGCCGAGTACATGCTCAGCCACCACCGGGCGATCATCCGCGAGCTCCTTCAGTATATTCTGGACGCCGGGGTGACGGAGCTCTCAAACCTCCAGTACACCCATACCGGCGAGAAGTTCCCGGACACGATCGTGGGGATCGGGGCGGGCATGGCGCTCTCCAAACTCAACTGGCGCAAACCGATCCTGATCATGAGCGCCGTCATCGACGATGCCGAGATCACCAAAGTCTCGGTGCGGACGAACGAGTGGGCGATCGCCCGGGGCGTCGACCTGCAGGACGCGATGATGAAGGCGTCCGAGGCGGTCGGGGGTGCCGGCGGCGGGCACAAGATCGCGGCGGGTGCGTTCATCCCGAAAGAGAAAGAAGAGGAGTTTGTCAACCGTGTCAACAGAATACTCAAAGAACAGTCTGCTCTCCAGGATCCGGACGATAGCTGATTTCCAGTTCGGCAGCGGGGCGGGAGACGCCCTCTTTCCGGAGACCTGCGAGTTTCAGCTCTCAACGACCGGGCGGATCCGGCAGGTGACGGACGCAGGGATCCGCCTCGCCACCGTGCGTGCCCAGGACGGCCGGCTGACGCTCGGGTTCGCCGCAGGAGTCCGCCTCCGTGAGGCTTTCCGTGCCCCGGCCGCCCGGGTCGTGGTCCGGGACGATGTCGCGCCGTTCGTCGCGGCCGGGAAGAACGCCATGGCGAAGCACGTGGTGAGCGCGGACGACTCTATCCGGGCGGGAGACGAGGTCCTCGTCGTGACGGCGGGCGACGAACTCCTCGCCACCGGCGCTGCGCTCCTCGGGGGCGCGGAGATGCTGGCATTTAATTACGGAGTAGCAGTAAAAGTACGGCAGGGAAGGGATTCACAATGTTTCCAGGAAAAATGAACCCGAAAAAGATGAAGCAGATGATGAAGCAGATGGGCATGGAGATGGACGAGCTCGAGGGCGTCGAGAAGATCGTCATCTACACGGCAGACGGCAACTACGTCTTCGACAACGCAAGCGTGGTGGCAACGACGATGCAGGGCGTCACCTCCTACCAGATCACCGGCGACGCACGCTTCGAGGAGGCGGTTCCCGAGATCCCGGACGAAGACGTCGCCCTCGTTGCTTCCCAGACGGGCGCCACCGAGGATGCCGCCCGGGCAGCACTGGCCGAGACCAGAGGCGATATCGCCGAAGCCATTCTGAAGCTCGCGCAGTGATGATCGAGGAAGGCGACCGCGTACTCCTCACCGGGGAGAAGCGGGAATACTTTGTCCGTGCAGGCGAGGGGCAGCTCTCCACCGACCTCGGGGTGCTCGACCTCTCTGCGCTCGTCGGCGCAGCCCCGGGCGACACTGTCGCCACGCATAAAGACGTCCGGTTCACGGTTCTTATCCCGCGGCCGACCGACTTCTTCACCCACGCCCGCCGGAGCGGCGCGCCCATGCTCCCGAAGGACATCGGGATGGTGATCGCCTATACCGGCATGAACCGCCGCGACGAGGTGTTGGACGCCGGAACCGGGAGCGGTATCGCCGCAATCTACTTCGGGAACATCGCCGCACGGGTGGTCACCTGCGAGGTGCGCCCGGAGTTTGCCCGCCTTGCCGAAAAGAATATCGAGAACGCCGGGCTTGCGAACGTCGAAGTGCGCGCCTGCGACGTCCTGGAGGCGGACGGCTCCTACGACGTCGTCCACCTCGACATGGGCATCGCCGCGGCCCACGTCGAGCACGCGTGCTCTCTCGTGCGGCCCGGCGGCTACTTCGCGAGCTACACACCCTTCTTAGAACAGACGTTCACCGTCCAGGACGCCGCGCAGCACCTCTTCCGGGAGGTGCACACCTACGAGTGTATGGAGCGCGAGCTCGTCCGCTCGGGGCGCGGGACGCGGCCGTCCACCCGGGTCGGCCACAGCGGCTATATCACGATCGCGCGAAAATAGATTTTAACAGCGCTTCCCTTTTTCTTCGGGGAGCGGGTTCTCCCACCCGGTGTACCCGCAGTAGATGCAGCAGTCTCCCCCGCAGTGCGGGCATATCCGTGACGGCTGCAGCACCAGAACCCAGCCTTTCTTGTTGCAGTACAGGCACCCGAGCCCCCCGCAGTGGTTGCAGGTCTCGCGAGCGTACTCGCCTTCCATCTCCGCCATGTTCTTTACCTGGTCTTTCGGATCTGACAAAGGTTGTGATCGGGGAGGGGCAACGCTGCCATCACTCTAATAGGATTGAGGAAGATACCTTGTAGAGGACAGAGCATCCCGGCGGAAGAGGCATCCCCCGCCCGGGCTCCCTGCCACGATTTCCGGAAGGTCAGGCATGAAGAACCATATCATCTCGATCAGAGATTTTACCCGGAGGGAGATCGATTATCTGCTTGAGAAGGCCGGCGCATTCGATACCCGTTCTTACGACCGCCACGCCCTTGACGACAAACTCATCGCCCTCCTCTTTTTCGAACCGAGTACGCGCACTAGGATGTCCTTCGAGACGGCGATGGCACGCCTCGGCGGGAAGTCGATCAGCGTCGACAGCGTCGAGGCGAGCTCGATCGTCAAGGGAGAGACGCTCGCCGACACAATCCGGGTGGTGAGCGGATACGCAGACGCCATCGTGCTCCGCCACCCGAAAGAAGGGGCGGCACGGCTCGCGAGCGAGTTTGCGAGTGTGCCGGTCATCAATGCCGGGGACGGCGCCGGGCAGCACCCGTCCCAGACACTCCTCGACCTCTACACGATCCGCCAGTCGATGCCGCTCGACGGCATCAACGTCGGGATGCTCGGCGACCTGCGCTACGGCAGGACGGCGCATTCGCTCGCGCACGCGCTCTCCCTCTACGGGGCGGCGCTGCACACCATCGCGCCGCCGGGGCTCGAACTGCCGGCGAACATCCTCCACGACCTCCGCGACCGGGGGATGGAGGTCATCCAGCACGAGGACGTGAGCGACGTCATCAACGAACTCGACGTCCTCTACGTCACCCGCATCCAGCGGGAGCGGTTCCCTGACTCCGCGTCGTTCTACAACGTCACCTCGAGTTACCGGATCACCCCCGAGCTCCTGGGCGGCGTGCAGGAACACCTGCTGATCCTCCACCCCCTGCCGCGCTCCGGCGAGATCGACGCCGCCGTCGACCGCCTGCCCTACGCACGCTACTTCGAGCAGTCAAAGAACGGGGTGCCTGTCAGGATGGCGCTCCTCCACGAGGTGATGCAATGACCGAAGAGAGTCAACCGATTCGCGGGCTCCTCATCAGCCCCATCAGGAGCGGTACGGTGATCGACCATATCACCGCCGGCGAAGCCCTGAACGTGCTGAAGATCCTCGGGATCACCGGGTCGACGACCGAATCGATCAGCGTCGCCACCAACGTGGCGAGCCACCGGATGGGCAGGAAGGACATCGTCAAGATCGAGAACCGGGAACTCCGGAAAGAAGAGGTCGACCGGATCGCCCTGATCGCCCCGCAGGCGAAGATCAACATCATCCGGGAGTACCGGGTCTTCGAAAAAAAGGGCGTTGAGATCCCGAAGATCCTGCGGGGTGTCGTGCGCTGCCCGAACCCGGGCTGCATCACCAACACGAACGAGCCGGTGGAGAGTACCTTCGAGGTGCTCGACAAAGGGCTGCACTGCCTTTACTGCGACTGGTGGATCAAGACCGACATCGCAAGCCACATCATCTGATCACCCGGCCGTAGCGGTCGATCTCGCCCCGGTGAATGCGGGTGCTGGAGATCCGCCGCCCGTCCTCGGCGAGCACGCAGCGGATCTCATGGATATCAACCTCTTTTCGCCCGAGGTTTCTGCGACGCTCGTTGATCTCGACGGCGACGGGATAGGTCTCCTCCGAGACCACCAGGACATCGAAGTCGGCCTCCAGCGCCGATCCGAACCGGTCGGAGAGGGGTTCGATATGCCATTCTGCGGCAACGCCGCTCTCCCGGATGAACTCCTCGATCTCGTGCATCCTTTCGGCGTACGGGCGGACAGGGTGGGTCTTGCTCCCCGCAAACGCGTCGGTCGTTATTCCGATCGTCACGTCGCCGCCCGAGCCGGCGGCCTGAAACGAGTGGACGAGCAGTTTTTTGTGCCCTGCGTGCAGGGGATCGAACGTCCCGCCGACCATCACTCTCATTGTCGGGAAAGGTTGCGCCTCCGGAGTCTTATGCATAGTGATCGCTCCCGGTGCGTCCGTCGGAATGGAGAGCATTTTGTATGACCGCATCAAATAGTAGACGTACTATGGAGAGCGGCATTGTTGCAGGCTCGCGGGTCTTCGTCGCGGGGAACGCAACGGTCATCGGAGACGTCACCCTCGGCGACGACGTGAGCATCTGGTTCGGTGCCGTCGTGCGTGCCGACCGGGACCGCATCGCCATCGGTGCGGAATCGAATGTGCAGGACAACGCCGTCGTCCACACAACACCCGGCTTTCCGGTCACCGTGGGAGCACAGGTCTCGGTCGGGCACGGCGCCATCCTGCACGGCTGTACGATCAGCGACCGCGTCCTCGTCGGGATGGGTGCGATCGTCCTGAACGGTGCAATCGTCGGCGAAGGTTCCGTCATCGGCGCCGGAGCGGTGGTCACCGAAGGGAAAGAGATCCCGCAAAATTCCCTGGTGCTCGGGGTGCCGGGCAGGGTGGTGAAAGAGACCGATGAAAAACAGCGTGAAGGAATTATCAGAAATGCAACCGTATACAGCGACCTTGCCGGGAGGTACCGGGCATGACTGACGTCGCGGTGATCGGGGCGGGCGTCGCCGGGATCCAGGCGGCGCTCGACCTCGCCGACCACGCCGTCCACGTCCACCTGATCGAACGCGAACCGACGATCGGCGGGCATATGGCGCAGCTCGACAAGACGTTCCCGACGAACGACTGCTCGATGTGTATCCTCTCCCCGAAGATGGTGGAGGTGGCGCGCCACCCGAATATCACCATCCACACCTGCACCGAGGTCGCATCGGTCGCGGGCGAGGTCGGCAATTTTTCCGTGACGATCCGAAAAAAGCCCCGCTACATCAACGAGGCGGAGTGCAACGGCTGCGGCGACTGTATCGGGGTCTGCCCGGTCGAGGTCTACAACGAGTTCGACGCCGGGATCGGCGTCCGAAAAGCCATCTACAAGCCCCACCCCCAGGCGGTGCCCGACATCGTCGTCAAGGATAACGAGCACTGCATCGAGTGCGGGCTCTGCTACGATATCTGCGGGAGGGACGCAGTGCTCCGGGAGGATGCCGAGAAGGAAGAGACCCTCACCGTCGCCGCGGTCGTCGTCGCGACGGGGTATGCGACCTTCGACGCCCGCCGGAAGGACCAGATGCGCTACCTCGCCGCCCCGGACGTGATCACCAGCCTCGAGTTCGAGCGGATGATCTGTGCGTCCGGCCCGACCGGCGGGAAACTCCGGCGGCTCTCGGACGGGACGACGCCGGGGAGCATCGCCTTCGTGCAGTGCGTGGGTTCGCGCGACGTCTCCATCGACCGCCCCTACTGCTCCGGCGTCTGCTGCATGTACGCGATGAAGAACGCGATGCTCATCAAGGAGAAATCTCCCGATACGGAGGTCGTCATCTTCTACAACGACATCCGGGCATACGGCAAGGGTTACGAGGAGTACTACGAGCGGGCGCAGAAGATGGGCGTCCGGTTCCTCCGCGGATTTCCCGGCGAGGTGGTGGCGGGCAGCGGCAGGATGACCCTGCAGGCCGAGGACACCGAGACCGGCGAGGTCAAGACGTATCACCCGGACCTCGTCGTCCTCTCGGTCGGGCTCGAACCGGCGCCGGGAGCCGCCGCGATCGCCGAACGCCTGGGCATCGAGCAGGTCGAAACAGGTTTCCTCGCCGCACGGGACGAGAAGATTGCACCCGTGCGGACGATCCGGCCCGGGATCTATATCGCCGGAGCCGCCGCAGGCCCCCGCGACATCCCTGATTCCGTGGCGATGGGCGGTGCAGCGGCGATGCGGGCATTCCTCGATACCCAGCGGGTGGCCTGAAGGGATGCCAAAGGCCACGACCACCATCGCGTGGGACCCGGATACCGAGAGCATCCTCTTCATCGACCAGACGGCACTGCCCCGCCGCTACGAGGTCGTCCGGTGCAGCAGCGTCGAGCGCCTCGCCGAGGGTATCCGCCGGCTCGAGATCCGGGGGGCGCCCGCCCTCGGCGTCGCGGGAGCCCTCGGCGTCGCCCTTGCGGCGTTGACGAGCAGGAAGCCCGATCCGGACCGCTTCCGAAGCGACGTCCGGAAGGCGGCGGAAGTACTCCGCAGCACCCGCCCGACGGCGGTGAACCTGGCATGGGGGGTAGACCGGGTGCTCGACCGGGTGCTCACGGCGCCGTCGATCGAAGAGGCCCGCGCCCGCGCCGTCGCCGAGGCGGTCGCCGTCGCCGACGAGGACGAGGCGGTCTGCAGGACGCTCGGCGATTATGGGGCCGACCTGATACCGGACGGGGCGACGGTGCTCACCCACTGCAACGCCGGGGCGCTCGCCTGCCGGGCGTGGGGGACGGCGCTCGGCGTTGTCCGCTCCGCCGTCGCCGCCGGAAAAGAGGTGCGGGTGATCGCCTGCGAGACGAGGCCGCTCAACCAGGGCTCCCGCCTGACCTGCTGGGAGATGGCGCACGAGGGGATCGACGTGACGCTGATCACCGACTCGTCTGCCGCGTACCTGATGCAGACCGGCGCCGTCGACCTCGCCATCGTCGGGGCCGACCGGATCACCCATGACGCGGTCTTCAACAAGATCGGCACCTACATGCACGCCGTCTGCGCACGTCACCATGCCATCCCCTTCTACGTCGCCGCGCCCCTCTCCACCTTCGACCTCGTCCACATGGCAAAAGATATTACCATTGAAGAGAGAAGCCGTGACGAACTCGCCTGGTGCGGTGACCGGCAGCTCGCCCCCGAAGGCGTGCGGGTGCTGAATCTCGCCTTCGACGCCACGCCGCTCGATCTCGTCACCGCGATCGTCACGGAAGCAGGGGTGCTGCGCCCGCCCTACAGAGAGGCGTTCGCGTCCGCCAGGCGGGGGGATGCGCGATGATGATATTCGATTCAGGTCTCTGGACGTCGCTGATGACCGCCATCGGCGAGATCACGACGATGATCCTGGTGGGACTCCTCCTCGCGGGGGTCGCGGTCGCCGTTATTGCGTTCTTCTCCATAACGAACGGAACATTCTACTTCCCGCGGATCCTCAAGCCCGGCATGGTGCTGATGGAGGGGCTGGTCCGGGCGATCTGCAAGCTCCTCGGGCTCGACGACAAGGACCTGCTGACGTTCTTCATCAGGCTCCATAACGCGATGAACACCAAGGCCTTCACCGAGATTCCCCTGGAAAAAAGGGCGGTCTTTCTCCCCCAGTGCCTCCGGTCGTCGCGGTGCCCGGCCCACCTGACCCCGGAGGGCTTGAAGTGCATGAACTGCGGCCGGTGCGGTATCGGGGAGCTCAACCGGCGGCTTGAGAAGACGGGATACCGGGTCTTCATCGTCCCCGGCTCCACCTTCATCAAACGGATGATCAAACAGTACCGGCCGGAGGGCATCATCGGCGTCGGGTGCCTGATGGAGGTAAAAGAGGGGCTCGATATGTGCGACCGGTTCGGGATTACGGCGCTCGGCGTCGTGACCCTGAAGGACGGGTGCGTGGAGACGCTGGTGAACTGGAGCGAGGTGCTCGAGACGGCGCTTATCGGCCTTGACACCCAGTTAGATCCCGTAGACCTTCACTGCCCGGCCGACTAGGCGCTCGCTCTTTATTTTTCCGTAGACGTAGATCGTCTCGCTGCTGCTGACGTCGCCGACGACGACGCCGGGGCGGAGCGTGATATCCCCTCCCGCCTCGATGGAGTGAAGACGGGCGTTGTCGCAGACAGTGGCGTTCTCCTGCACGACAACCGAGCCTTTTATCTTCGCGTCGTGGCCGATGACGACGCTTCTGCTCTCCACTCTTCCGCCGACGGTCGAGAGCGGGCCTAAGTCAAGGTTACCCTCCACGATGAGGTTGCCCCAGATATGGGTCTCCGGAGGGGTGATGAAGTTGCCGTCGATCCTGACGTTGCCGTCAAAGAACGACCCCTTCGGTGCGATATAGGTATCCCCGTGCCGGTAAATCTTCATAAATATCTCCCATTATGCTCAATCCGGGAATATATTAAATTTTCATAATGCGGATGCAGGAGATACAACAGGTTTGCGAGAATCGGCGGGCGCTGCGGGGACGGCGGGCCGCTACACGACGGCGGCCACCGTGAAGACACCGAGCGCCAGGAACATCCCGATGCGGAGGATCGCCGTCGCCTTCGAGTCCCTGACGCAGGCCGGTGTCGTGCAGAGGAGCCCTTTTGCGGCGCCGGCGAGGATGATCAGGTCGACCACGCCGATCCCGACCAGGTACACCGGCCCCCACCAGGTCCCGACCGGAAGGTAGCTGACGATGACGGCACCGGCGGCGCAGGCGAACGCGATGAACCCGGTCCGCCGCACGCCGACGATCATCGGGAGCGTCCTGGCGCCGCCTGCCGCGTCGCCGTCCACGTCCTCGGCATCCTTCAGGAGTTCCCGGCCGACGGTCGCGAGGAAGGTGATCCCGGCGAGCGGCAGGTTCTGCACGAGGCCGTCGATCCCGGCGAACGCCCCGCCGAAGAGGAAGATGCTCGCCGCAAGATAGGCGACGGCGACATTCCCAAAAAGCGGCGTCTTCTTGAGACTGGCAGCGTAGGCGACGAGGATGAGCGAGTTTGCGACGGCGAAGGCGAGGCAGTAGATGTTCGTGAAGACGCTCGCCGCAATGCCGGCAACGAAGAGGAAGACTGCGTAGATGCGTGCCCCTGCGAGGGTTATCTCCCCGGACGGCAGCGGCCGCGAGGGGCGGTTGATCCGGTCGATCGCAAGGTCGTAGATGTCGTTGATCACGTTGCCGCCGGCGGTGATGAGGGCGACGACCGCCACCAGCATGAGGGCCGCCGGCACGAGGGTCCCGGTGGCGATGAGGTAGCCGAGCACGGCCGCGAACCCGGCGGCGACGGCGTTATGCGGGCGCGTTATTCTGAAAAGCGCAGGCAGACTCATTGTGTTGCGGGAAATGTCGACGGGGAAACTAAAGAACCGATCGATCCGCTGTTCGCGCGCAAAAAGGAAGCGGGCTTGGGGGGATTTGAACCCCCGGCATTCAGCTTAGGAGGCTGACGCCATGTCCTGGCTAGGCCACAAGCCCACGCTGTGAGCATAGTACTTTCTCATAAAAAGGTATAAGGATATCGAACATCCACATTTGATGGCAATATGGACTATAGTGAGGTAACGGAAGGAAATACGCATTTTTTTGTGCCCAGGCAGGATCCTTGCCATACCTTCCCGCCGGCGAGCACCCCGGTCTTTTATAATCCGCGCATGGAACTGAACCGGGACGCGACGGTGCTGCTTCTTACGCATCTCCGGCCGTCGGACTATCTGGACGCCATGGGCGCCTCGGGGGTGCGGGGGCTCCGCGTCGCCCGCGAGTGCGGCATCCCGGTGACGATCAACGACCGCGAACCCGGGGCGGTCGACCTGATCCGGCAGAACGCCGCCGCCCTCGGCGACGTGGTCGCGGTGACGCACCAGGACGTCAACGTGCTGATGAGCGGCCGCAGTTTCGACGCCGTCGACCTCGACCCGTTCGGTTCGCCGGCACCCTTCGTCGACGCCGCCGTACGCAGCGCCCGGCGCTACCTCTTCGTCACCGCGACCGACACCGCCCCGCTCTGCGGCGCCCACCTCAAAGCCGGAATGCGCCGTTACTTCGCCCGGCCGATGAACACCGAGTACCACGGCGAGGTCGCGCTCCGCATCCTGCTCGGGTTCGTCGTCCGGGAGGTCGTCAAGTACGACCGCGGCGTAGAGCCGGTCTTCTGCTTTGCGCGGGAGCACTACGTCCGCCTCCACCTGCGGCTGCTGCGCGGGGCGGCCGCCGCCGACCGCACCCTTGCCCGGATAGGCTACATCATGCAGTGCCCGGGCTGCTTCGAGCGGACGGAAACGGCGGGGCTTCTCCCGGAGCCCTGCCGGTGCGACCGGTGCGACGCGGCGATGGCGCCGATCGGCCCCCTCTGGCTCGGAGCCATCAACGACCACGCGACGCTTGCGGCCCTGCGGGAGCGGGCGGAGGCGATGCCGCTCGGCTCGAAGGTCCGGCTGACACGGCTCCTGGACGTCCTTGTGCAGGAACTCGACACCTCAAGCCACTACGACTATCACGTGATCGCAAAAGCGGAGAAGGTCTCCCCGACCGGGATGGAGACCGTTCTTACACGGCTCACCGCGCTCGGCTACCGGGCGAGCCGGACGCATTATGCGGGAACCGGGATCAAGACCGATGCACCGCTCGCGGTGCTGAAAAGCGTTATTCGATAGGCAGCCTGCCGACATCTGAGAGTTTATCACTTAAGCAGCGGTCATGCATGCGCAAGATTCCGGCAAACCTGCCTGGGCATTGTCGATCTGAAAAGGGAAGGGTATCAGCTCGCCAGTCCAAATTGGCCTCTCACATTGCTCTTCCGTGCTCCATTCCGCGGGGCGATCAGACACAATTACTTAGATATCCTTGTTGTGAACTTCGGGGAGCGCGAGTCTTGGTGTTGTCCATAATATGAGCGGGAAACGCAAATAGCAATCATTTAAGATGGAACGCCCAAAACAATACCAATAAGAGATCATGAACCCATAATCCGGGGGGTGGATTCCCCCGGTGCTCATCAGTCAATACCAGGAAATGTTCATGTTTCGGACATTACGGAGGTATGTCAAGATTGACAGTAACCTCTCTCGTATTGCCCAAACGAATTTTGATCGAGATGGACATTGTCATTTCACCTCCTTGTAAGTTTTTACCGTAGTGTTCCTCATCGGATTTTGTGAGAATCCTCGGAACAGTATTTGGTATTACAGACAGGTTTATATAGGCATATCATTTATTGATATTTCAAAAAAATAGACCGAATGTTTTAAGTTAAAATGGTGAATAATACTAAACCATACTCACGAGTAGTATCCCACTCCGAGTATCGAAATGGAGCAATGTTCAGAGTGAGTCGGGAATTGTTCATTGAGATCACTTGGACATAAGGTTACACCTCGAAGTAAGTTTTTGCCGTCCTTGAGCCCTGTGTTGTGAGTGGGGCTCAAGGGTTTCCATTAAAGACACAATCGCTTAGACTAATTTTACTCTTCCTGTTCACATCCCTTGGCCAAAAACCAAATGCCCAATGGACGAAACAACAAATCGAAGACTTTCATGAAAATCAAGTTTGTCACAACTGCGACACCATAATGAGGGTTAATCAACAGGTTCAAGCGACTTCTCGAATACAACGAAATTGGCGGAAATCTAACCGAGGGACAAGAGGCAGACTATCATGCAGCAGCACTCTCTGGAGACTACGGAGACTGGGGAACGAACTGCACTACATACCAATGCCCAAAATGTCAAAAAGTCGTAGTAATCGAGATCGGGTGAATCTATACGGGACCATTGGCTAGAATCCAGGAGGACATCCTAAAATTATAAGACCTCTCAGATAATATTCCGGATCATGGCCTTCCGGGAAATTGACGATGATCTCTGGGAAATCATCCGGAAATACCTCCCCTCGACGAAGCCGCACATCGGCCGACCACGGCGTGATCCCCGCGGGTTGATCAACGGTATCCTGTACGTCCTGACTACCGGGTGCACCTGGCACGACGTACCGGAAAAATATGGCACGAAATCGACGGTTCATCGGTATCACCTCGAACTCTGTGAGAGAGGGGCGTACCAGGCGATCTTCCTCGACCTTCTCCAATCGGGATACGAGATCCGAAAAGTCGATCTCACGCATTGTTCCACCGATACCAAGGATATCGTGGCTAAAAAAGGGGATCAACCGGCTATGATGGCTATAAGAAGGTAAACGGGAACAAGCTGAGTGCCCTGGTCGATCGAAATGGTCTCCCGCTTGCCTGCACGGTTTCACCTGCCAATACCCACGATTCACGGCTCTATGAACCAACCCTCGAAGCGTTTGAGATTCCCGGGACGGAGGAGCAACCAATGATCATCTCGGCAGATGCGGCTTATGATGCCCGGGAGATTCGTCAGTACAACCGGAACCGGGGAATCAGGAGCAATATCCCGGTAAACAAGAGATCCCGGAGACATCCGAAACGAGGACGGCCATGCTGGTTCGATCCGGAACTCTACAAGAAGCGCAGTGCCGTCGAGCGGTTCTTCAGCTGGATTGAGGCGTTCAAGAAGATTACTCCACGGTTTGAACGCTATGAGCACTCATTCCTCGGGCTGATCCATCTGGCATGTGCCATGATGATCCGGAGAATTTTGGGATGAGTTCCAGGATACAGCAACAGAGCGATTAAAGAACATCTACGACAGTTGCCCCCTCAGGTTGGCCGATACACCTAATAAGATGAAAAGAGTGTCGATTTATGTCTGCGAGCACATCCGTCACGGGGACCGCTCTACAATCTTCCGGCGCCCCCGGCGTTCCATCACGCGGCCGATCGGAACATGGAACCCGGGCATCTGTTCATACCCCTTTTCAGTCGCTCGCACCACATCGACGCATACGATACGCGGATAGGCTGCCTGCGTGATCAGCAGCGGGTGACGACCGTCAGGACGTCCCCGTCGCTGAGGGTGTGCGCAAGGCCGACCCGCTGGGCGTCGTGCTTGACCGAGTTGCCCCAGACCTTTGCGTACCGGAACTTCTCCACGAAGTCGCGGTGGAGCCGGTTGCAGACGTCCTCGACGGTCGCGGGGCTCCGGATGACCAGCGGCTCGTCCATGTCGGCCGGCCCGCCGACGGGTTTTAGGAAGACCCGCATGAACCCGAGATTGTCGTAGATGGCGTCCTTGAGCTCCTCGATGTGGTAGCCGCTGTAGGCCGAGAGCATGATCGGCGGCTGCCCGAAGCGGTTCTCCATATCCTCTTCGATCTCGGCCCGCGACTCCGCGTCGACGAGGTCGACCTTGTTGACCGCGATGAACGCCGGGACGTAGACGCGGTTGCCGAACATGGCGTCGATGAAGTCGTCCTGCGACACGTCGCCGCGGATCAGGACGTCGGCGTTGACTATCTTGCTCTCCGCGAGGATCGAGCGGATGTCGTCGATATCGAGCTCGGCCGTCCCGACGGTGTTCAGCCTGACACCGCCGCTCCCCGCCTTTTTGATGGTGACGTCCGGCCGGATGCGGTTGATCCGGATGCCGGCGTCGTAGAGTTCGCGGAGCAGCACGTCGACGTGCTTTTCGTTGAAGACGTCCACCAGCACCAGGATGAGGTCCGCGCCCCTGACGACGGCGATGACCTCTTTCCCGCGCCCCTTGCCGATCGCCGCGCCGGCGATGAGCCCGGGTATATCGAGGACCTGGATCTTCGCGCCCCGGTGCTCGAGTGCGCCCGGGATCACCGTCAGGGTGGTGAACGCATACGATGCGGTCTCACTCTCGGTGCCGGTGAGCGTGTTGAGCAGCGTACTCTTACCGACCGACGGGAACCCCACGAGGACGACCGTCGCGTCGCCGGACTTCTTGACCGAATACCCCTCCCCGCCGCCGCTCGACGCCATGGCACGCGCTACGGCCTCGTCCCGGATCTTCGCGAGCTTCGCCTTGAGGCGGCCGATGTGCTTCGATGTCGCCTTGTTGTACGGGGTCTTCTTTAATTCGTCTTCGATTTCCCGTATCTGCTCTTCTACACTGCTCATTGTTTGTTCATATACGTATGATCGAGAGCTACTTATTGGTGACTGTGGCCGCTATCGGCGGAATGAAACCGCGTGCCGGGCGAATACGGCCGCAATCGGTCTGCGAACGGCATCGCTGCCCGCCACGCCGAGAAGAATACATTTAAGTACCACTGCGTCCAACAATATAGAGCACACCACGTGCGCTGCTATAGTGTAGTCCGGCCAATCATGTAGGACTCTCACTCCTACGACTGGGGTTCGAATCCCCATAGCAGCATTCCTTTTTCAGGTTCGAATCTTTTCGCCAGCGTTGTATCATCTGTTTCGACCTCTCTTGCACGGCAGTGTTTCCGGCACAGCCATCCGGGAGGCTTTTGCCAAAGGCCCGCGCCGACGCCGACCTCATTACCGGGTTTGCGACGCAGGTCCGGGCAAGCGCACGGGGTCACCCCGGGCAGTACGGCATCATCCGGCAGGAGGGGCCGCAGAGTGTGAAAACGGTTGTCGAGGCCGCCGAAGCGGTCGCGGAGGCCCCGAACGATCCGGAGACGTTCGCGATCTCCTCGAAGCCCGGGCGGGGAGGACCTGCGGGGAGACGTGACCGGGGAAACTCGACTCCGAGATAGCAGGCTTCTTCACCCTCGTCACCGACTGCATCGGTGCGCAGTAGGTCGGCCCACAGGATGGGAAACGAGGGTATCCTTACCGGAAATATCCGGCGATAAAAATTGCCCGGCTGGCGACATCGACGAAGTATCAGAACAGAGGCATCGGGTTTCTGATGCTCGGCGAGGTCCTGGCGCTCACGATAAAGCTGTCCGGGTACGTCGGTTGCAGGATCATCACTGTGGACTCGAAACGCGAATCCGTAGGATTCTACGAGAAGTTCGGGTTCAAACGTGCAACCAGCAAACTCTCCGACCCGGTCCACCTGTATATGGACTACCACAAACTGCTGGAGGAAGAGCACCTGACGGGATGAGGGTGCGATTTTGGGCTTACTTAGCGTGGTGCAGGGACGGATCGAAGCCCGGGCGAGGATGGTGAGCGAGCTTATCGAGGAGAAGAAGCGGAAGGGCGAGCGGTGATCCATTCCGCCCTACCCTTTTCGCCGCAGGGCTACCTTTTCCAGCACCCCACCATATCATGTACGGTAACCAGGGCTAACGGTGCACCGTGCACCGCTCCCTCCGTTAAGCAGACTTAACGTAGAAGAAGATATACCGCTGTAAGTAAACTAAAGTTATCATAGAGATCATTCATCTCGCAGGTGATCCATGCAAGAGAGCCGAAGTGGAGATTTTGTTCATCAAAAAGACGGCTATAACGCTTTCATACCAAAAGGCCTCCCGCCCGATCCGCCGATCGCGTACGACGAAACGCTGCAGTGCCTGCTCTCCGAAGCCGACCGGGCGCTTGCACGGCTCGACGGTATGTCGATGACGCTCCCGAACCCGGACCTGTTCATCGCGATGTACATGAAGAAGGAGGCGTTGCTGAGCTCGCAGATCGAGGGGACGCAGGCGTCACTCAAAGGAGTCCTCGAATTCGAGGCGAACCTGAAACCGAGAGATAACATCAACGATCTCCGCGAGGTCATCAACTATCTGCGGGCTATGGACGACGGGCTGAAACAGATCAAGAGCACTCCAATATCCCTGAACCTCGTCAAGGATATCCACCGTATTCTGATCAAAGGCACGCGGGGATCGGATCGGCAGCCGGGGAATTTCCGGACCGTCCAGAATTACATAGCCCCGTCAGGAGCAACCTCCATCAGCGATGCCGTCTTTGTCCCGCCACCCCCACAGCGTGTGGACGACCTGATGAAAGATCTGGAGGACTTCATCCTCTCGAAAGACTCTACCCCACCACTCATCAAGATCGCGCTCATTCACGCTCAGTTCGAGACCATCCACCCGTTCCTGGACGGAAACGGCCGGATGGGACGGATGCTCATCACGTTTTATCTCTGCTGGAAGGGGATTCTCGCACGGCCTCTCCTGTACTTGAGTATCTACCTGAAAAGGCACCGGGAGGAGTACTACCGGATTCTCAACAATATCCGGACGGACGGAGAATGGGAGGCATGGCTCACGTTCTTCCTGCGCGGGGTCGTTGAGGTCTCGAATGAGTCGCTTGCGTCGGCAAAAGAAGTGATCCGGCTGAAGGACGACGTTGTCGATACGCTTCTTAAGAACAATATCGGCGGGGCGAACGCCGTGAAACTGGTGTATGCACTCTTCGACGAGCCGATCATCACCGCGCCGGAGGCGGCGAAGGTGCTCGGGGTGAGCGGACCGGCCGCCTACCAGTTGATTAAGAAGCTCGAGGATATCGGCATCCTGAAAGAGATTACCGGAAAGCAGCGATTCAGGCAGTACATGTTCGCGGATTATATCGCGATCATCGAACGGGGGACCCGAACGGGTCCGTGAGACGAGTGCGGACTATGACCTATACTATCTGGATTATTCCGAGCGACGAGGACGAGGGGTTCATCGCCGTCGTCCCGGAGCTTGCCGGCTGCTCTGCATTCGGTGAGACCGAAGAGGAGGCTTTCGGCGAAGCGGCGGTGGCCGTCGACCTCTGGCTCAAGACCGCCCGGCAGGAGGGGCGGGAGATCCCGGAGCCGGGCGGCCGGGAGAGCCTCGCGGATATTCTTGCAGGGAAGGGTGGCTGTCGCGAGCAGATGGCGTGACCTCTTTTTGATAAGACATGATTTTGAAGGGGGAGGAGCACATCTCCCCAAACAATTCGGCACCTTTCGGTATCGAGCGTTTACACATTCACTTCCACCACCGTTGCCCACTCTTTTTAATCCGGGTTTCCCCACGCTGAATCAAGCGGTGCACGAAAACCGGCCTCTCCCTTCGAGAACGTCGACACACCGCAAAGTACAGCAACGAGGTTACGCATGAAACGAAAACCGCGACCCGTAACCCGGGACGACATCGAGGCCTTCGAGAAGCAGTATCCGCTGTATCGGGGCATCGGGAGACTGATGCTCCGCGAGGGCATCTGGATCCTGGTAGAATCGAAAAGAGAACGCGAATCTATCTGCGGCGGCAGCCGGGCACACCAAAATGTTCACAGCACCAGGATGCACCAGGCCGCCAATGGTACTCGGCACTGCAACGATATAAGCGTGTCCGCCCCCGGAGCGTGCCCGCGATGAGTCCGGAGGGACAGGCACCGAACGCGGTCCCGCTCTATCTCGTCGCACAGGTGGTGGCAAACGCGGTCGGCCGGCACGGCAAGGCACTCCGGGAGATCCACATCATCCGGACGGCCGGCCACTACTACACAGTCACGGCCATAACCGGGCAGGAGGCGGGCGGCAATGAATACTGAACCCGGGACGATCTCCTACGGCCTCGGCGGGGTGCTCCACATCCTTGTCGACGCCGAGCGTTACCGGATCGAGCCGGAGGACGTGAAGGCGCTGCTCTTCTCCGGGCGGGTGGTGCCGATCACCCAGGACTGCTCGAAGGCCAAGCGGGAGGACTACCTGATCTGCGACGTCGCCATCGAGGGGCATGCCGCGATCAACCGCTCCGGCAAGGCCGTTGCGCTCCACACCCGCGTCGGGTCGTACATCGTCCCGGTGGTCAGCCTGCAGCGGGTGGCGCGGGGCGAGGCTGTGAGCGCTCCGCTCTTCCCGATTATCCCGGGGGAGACGGGATGAAAGACGAACTGCTCCGGGCGGCGGCCGTCATCGCCCCCGAAGGCGTCGTCGAGGTGCGGGCGCTCGCCGAGAGCGCCGTCCACTCCGGCTACTTCGACGATCGTGCGGAGCTTGCCGAGCGGGCGGAGGTGCTCGACGCCGATCCGTCGGTCGGCGGGATCTACGTCACCCTCAACCCTGTGAACGGAGCGCTCCTCTCCCGGCGGGCGAACCGGATCAAGATGCGGCTCGGTAAGAAGGACGCGACCACGGCCGACGCCGATATTGTGAAACGGCGCTGGCTGCCGATCGATATCGACCCAGTCCGGCCGAGCGGGGTCTCCTCGACCGAGGAAGAGCACGACCTGGCGCTGGCGACGGCCGAGAAGATCGCCGCATGGCTCGCAGAAGAAGGTTTCCCGGTGCCGGTGCGGGCCGACTCCGGCAACGGCGCCCACCTCCTCTACCGGATCGATCTGCCGAACGACGACGTGGCGACGGATCTTGTGAAGAACTGTCTCACCGTCCTCGACGCCCTCTTCTCCAATGGAAAGGTTACGGTTGACACCGCAAACTACAACGCCGCCCGGATCTGGAAACTCTACGGCACGGTCTCGCGGAAGGGCGACAACACGGCGGAGCGGCCGCACCGGAGGGCGAAGCTCCTCTCCGTTCCAGAGGAGATAGATATTGTTCCGCTGGAGCAGCTCACGCACCTCGCCGGGCTGCTCCCAAAAGAGGAGCCGGCGCCGAAGCGACCGAACGACAACGGGTTTGCCATCGACCTCGCCACCTGGCTCCTCGATCAGAACATCGCAGTGCGGTCGACGCGGCCGTACCGCGGCGGCACGCTCTACACTCTCGAGGACTGCCCGTTCTCCTCGGCGCACAAAGACGGCGCCTTTGCGATCCAGTTCGCGAACGGCGCGATCTTCGCCGGCTGCCACCACCAGAGCTGCGGCGGCGGTGCGCAGCGTTGGCCGGAGCTCCGCGACCGCTACCGCCCGCGGGAGAAGCGGACACTGATACCGAAGAGGAAGGAGGACAAATCCGACCCTCCTCCTGCTCCGCCGGAGGACGAGCACCACCGCCGGGCGATGGAGATCCTCCGCCAGGGCGACCCGCTCGGGTTCCTGCTCGAGACCTTCTACAGGTCCCACGTCGGCGACCGTATCGTCGCGGAGTGTCTGGTCCTGTCGGTCGCCTCGCAGTCGGTGATGAACACCAAAGGCCTGCACGTCGCGATCTCCGGTAACTCCGGGAAGGGCAAGAGCCACGCCTGTTCGACGATGCTCAGCCTGATCCCGGAGGCCTACAAGATGACCGGCACTGTCTCCAACAAGGCGCTCTACTACGCCGACGACCTCCGGCCCGGGACGGTGATCCTCTTCGACGACACGACGCTCTCAGATGATCTGCAGGAGGTCCTGAAAGCAGCGACGTCATCCTTCCACGACCCGATCGAGCACCGGACGCTCACCTCGGACCGGCAGCTCCGGGTCTGCAGCATCCCGGAGCGGTGCGTCTGGTGGCTCGCCAAGGTCGAGAACCCGGGCGATGACCAGGTGATGAACCGGATGCTCACGGTCTGGATCGACGACTCTGCCGAGCAGGACCGGGCGGTGCTCGAGCACCTCAAGCGGGTTGAGGCCGGCGAGCAGCCGAAGGGCGATGGCCCGGACGTCCTGACCGCCCGGGCACTCTGGGCAGCCATCAAGCAGCACCGGATCTTCGTCCGGATCCCGTTCGCCCGGCGGATCCAGTTCTCCAGCGCCGCGAACCGCCGCAACCCGGCGATGCTCTTCGACCTGATCAAGTGCCACGCGGCTTTGCGGTTCCTGCAACGGGAGCACCGGGAGGCCGGTGGCATCACCCAGATCGAGGCGACGCGGCAGGACTTCGAGGCCGCTGCCCGGCTCTACGGCGCGATCAACCAGGAGGGCGGCGGACAGGACTCGAAGATGACCCGTAACGAGGCGGCGGCACTGGCGACGATCGCCCGGATGGGGTGGGAGACGTTCACGGTCCGGATGCTGCAGCAGGCGACCGGATTGTCATATCATCAGGTCCGGCGAATCCTGCAGGGCTACTCCGCCCGGGGGATGACCTACTGCGGCCTCCTCGAGAAGTGCCCGGCCATCAGCGTGGTGGACGCGACCGTCATCGACGAGAGCACCGGGACGACCGTCCGCCGGCACGAGCGCCACTTTCAGTTCGATATCGAGCGTTACCGGGAGTGGGTGGCAGAGCTCGCGGTCTGGCTGGAAGACGAGGATGAAGGTGCGGGGGAGGAGGGCTCCCCGCCGCCTCCGGACGGGTGTTGCAACACCGGTTGCAAACAGGAGTGCAAAGGGGTGTGCAAAGGGGTGTGCAAAGAGATCGAGGAGGAGTGTTCGGGGCATTCCGGCGATGAATCCGGAAATAACGAAGATCTGGTCGAGATCGATCGCGACGATCCGAGGTCGTTTGCAACAATTTCCGGATCGCACGGCACGCCCGATCTAACTCCACCGGAAGAACAGCCTGATCACGTGCACGAACCCTCGAAGCTGTGCGTTTTCGGATCTGTTGCAAACGAAAAAATCGAAAATGGCAATGTATCGAGGAATCTAAAATTCCCTGACGTATCAAAGAGTTCGGTCGCGAAAAGTGTTTGCACTCATGTTTGCACACCCCTTTGCAACACCATGTACAACAGTGTTGCAACACCCGTCCGGCCGCTGCCCGGACTGCTCGATCACCGGGCCTTCGAGCGGGCGCGCGTGGAGCTTGGCCGGTGCGATATCTGCGGTACCGGGAAGGCGGTCTATCGCTCCCGCGAGGCGCAGACGAACATCTGCCAGGGGTGTTATGCCCGGCTGGTGCGGGAGTGGAACGCGAGGGAGGGGGTGCGGTGATCCCGGTCGATCCCCTGCAGGGGCCGGCGGTGAAAAGCGCTGTGAAACACAGGCAAAATTCGTCACCTGATGATACTGCACAGTTCAAGGAGGCAGTTCTAGGATGCAAGAAAATAGACCGAAAGGTGAGTTATGGGCATGAAACCGGAATTCAGAGCAGAGTAGGTGCCTTAATCAAAAGGGTCGGGCACCGGTATGTGACAAGCAGATCCATCCACTTTCAGGAGAAGATTATGCATCAGCCAGTATTGACAGGAGAAATGTGTCATCAGTGCACTGGTGAGAACGGGGTACCCTTATCCCATTTCAAAAGATTGATTATCATCCCCGGTGATACTCCGATTCAGAACAAGAAACTATTATCATCTGCCGCCCATATATCAAGGAGTGTGAAATGAGCGGATATCGAAACCCACCGGTTATTGAGGCTGTCTGTGAATTTCGATTCCCACCGGATACACCATGGGATGCTGCCATTCCTGAGCGCCTCTATGAGCGGTTAAAAGAGGAGTTCCCCCACAGAGAAGTTCAGAAAGGGCAGGAACTTGAGATAACGCAAGGTAATTCCGGAGTCAGTCAAAAGGTCATATCGGTGGAGCGTACAATACTCTACTCGGAGAACCGTAAGATCCTGCTTCATATCGGGAACCATATTCTTGCGATCAACTGCCTGCAGCCGTACCCGTCCTGGAAAGTCTTCCAGCCTAAAATTCAACAGACATTCAACGCCATACAGGAGGTGACTGGGATCACAGGAATCGACCGGATCGGCCTCATGTACCTAGATAAGATAGAGATCCCGGAAGAGACCGGAAAACTTAAAGATTACTTCAATTTCCACCCGGGTATCGGAGAACATCTTCCTCAAAAATTCGTCAATTTCATAGTGGGGTGTGATTTTCCCTTTGCCGACATGCGGGATATTTGCCGCCTGCAACTCACACGCGCTATGCAGGAAAAACCGGGAAATTCGGCATTTATCCTGACAACAGACTACTTCCTCGCAAAACGGCAGGCGATTGCTCCAGACGAAGTGTTTGAATGGCTCGAGAATGCACATAGAGAAGTGCGAGAGATCTTTGAAGGAAGTGTGACGGACAAATTGAGATCGCTGTTTGATCTGGAGGACTGAATATGGAAACAGGATGGTTCATCGATCCATATCGTGCACGCCAGAGAGTCTGGATTACTGCAGGCGAACTTGACAGAATCGAGACAGAGTATCCCTGGAAGGTACGGCTGCAGCAGCTACTTGAAAAATATCTGGGCTATACCTGTGTGAAATTCTGCGAGATGTTTGGAGAGAACATTGACCTTACTGACTACTCGGGTGAAAGCACCTATCTCTCCACCGATATTGAGCAATCTCTCCTACACCTCCATGAGTACCTCGGGTTCGAGTTTCCCAACCCAGGAAGTGTTGTCAACTACCTCCGTCAGAATCCGGGCATTTATGATGCCGTGCTCTATGCATGCATGCTAGCAGAAGAGGCGTTCGGTCAAAGAGCTCAGATCACCCTTGATGTGTATAGCGATCCCGAGATAGAGGACGAATACCTGACTATCTATATCCGCCAGCATACGTACGATACCGACATTATGGAACAGATCGACGTGATCTGTGGCGAGTATGAAGCAGCCCTTGGTGATCAACCGGGCTGGATCGTCGTTACTACAGACTTTAGACCTCCAACGGAGTAGTTCATGCAGTTTCAATGGTCTCACTTCATCGACGTCGCAATATTCCTTTTTAGTAACGCAGACGATACGACTATACCCAGGGAAGCTGCTTATAGGAGCGCGATCAGCCGAGCATATTATGCGGCGTTCTGTCACGCAAAGTGGCATGCAAAAGATAATTTCTTGTTTGAACCTGCCGACAATGAAGAGGACCATCGCGATCTCCGAGACCATCTAAAAGACCATGGGAAGAAGGATATCGCACGATATCTCACTCAGCTTCGACAATGGCGGAACGAAAGCGACTATGATGACCCGGCATATAATGCGACCTCACAGAAGGTCCAGTCGGCCATCAGTCTTGCCGAGAAGGTAGTAAGTACTCTCAAGTGATTACGGCGTTCCACTCTCGGGCGAAAGGGAATCTAAGGGATTACTTCCTGTGACGTGAAGAAATACGCATCCCGAAGGAGATAGGCCAGTAATCCAACTTAATTTATCTCTGCACGATTTTATAGGGAGCAACCCCATTTGCAACTGTGATGCAACCATGGCCCCAGCCTCTTCCCGGCGTGCTCGACTACCGCGAGTTCGAGCGGGTGAAATGTTCGGAGCTCCGGGGATCTGTTCGAAGCAAAGCTCCGAACATTTGATCGCAAGCTCCGAACATTTGGATACATTACGCGAAATTGCAAGGCCGGTTAGATCTGTGCGGAAAGCGCCGAAGAAGGTAGTAGAGGAAACGATTCTCTGCCTCTGCGAGGAGAGATTCCTAACTCTCGATGACTTAGCCGAACTGCTAAACCGGAGCAAAGATTCGCTCCGGAACCACTATATCAACCCCATGCTGGAGGATGGCAGGATCGAGGCGAGGTACAAGAATGTTCCCACTCATCCCCTTCAGGGGTACCGGACGGCGGCCGGTGCAAAGATCGGGAAGTAGTGATTACCTGCCAGAGAGGAAGGCAGTTACCAATGTTTCGGCGACGCTCTCGGGCAACCCGCTCCTCGCCGAGCCGATGTACCTGACCGGCTACATCGAGCGGATGGGCACGGGAACGCGGGACATGATCCGCCGCTGCACGGAGGCTGAGCTGCCGGAGCCGGAGTTTGGCGTCAGCGACGGGTTCCAGACGATCGTCCGCCGGGTCCAGGGTGGGGAAGAACCTTCGGGAAAAACTTCGGGAAAAACTTCGGGGTTAATCCTGGAGATGATCCGACGACAGCCAGAGATCACGATACCGGAGATGGCCGAAGCACTGGGCAAGAGCACCAGGGCCATAGAGTTGCAACTGGCAAAACTCAAAAAATCCGGAAAGGTGCAACGCATCGGCCCGGCAAAGGGTGGCCGCTGGGAGATTACCGAAGGCGGAGATGAGTAGCGTCGAAGAGGGCGAGATCTTCACGCAGGTGTCGGTCGTCACCTCCTTCCGGGCGATGCGTGAAGGCAGGCTGAAAGAGGCGATGAAAGAGCACCCTCACGATATCACCGCGGCTCGTGGTGGTCTGGTCGGTAAGGAGCTTCTGATGCGTGAAGGATTGGGCAGGAGCACGTTCTCCTACCGTCCCGGCCACCACCCGATGGGAGGTGAAATGTTCGGAGCTCCTGGGATCTGTTCGAAGTCGAGCTCCGAACATCTGCCGGGGAGCTCCGAACATTTGGATACGCTGCACGAGATTGCAAGGCCGGTCGGATCTGTGCGGAAAGCGTCGAGGAAGGCGGCCTACCACTCACGCAAGAAGCGGGCGAACGTCAGCGAGGGGCGGTATGCCCGGCTGGTGCGGGAGGGGCGGCGGTGATGCGCCCGTGCTTTGAGAAAGGGTTATCGTTTGGCACCGGTAATACGCACACATACAGACTTGTTTTCCCGGGAGAGCGGAAGCTGCAGGGTCGAGGTGAGGGTATGCGCAAGCAGACGTTGATCAATGCGTTGCTGTATGCAGTGGAGCGTGACAACCGCATCGGTCGGACGAAACTCCTGAAGTTCATCTTCCTTGTAGATCTCATCTACTACAACCAGAGAGGGACAACGCTCTGCGGGACGACCTATATCCGCATGCCCCAGGGGCCGGCCGAGGCTGCAGCATTTCAACTGACGTCGGTGTCGAGCGCCTACTTCGACGTGATGACACCGACGAAAAGGGCGCACCCGGGAAGACGGACAGCAGGCAGCCGTTCCCGAGGCAAGGCCTCCGAATCCTACGGATATCACCCCAGGATGCAGGCGGATCTGTCGCTCTTTACGCCCTACGAACGGCTGCTTCTCTCGACCGTGCTCCAGTGGGTAAGGGCCCGAAGAGCCGACCGTATCAGCGACATCACCCACCAGTTCCGTCTCTGGAAGGAGTTCTCCGATGGCGAGGAGATCCCGCTTGAGCACTTCCGGTTACGTTCTGACGAAATCGCGTACCTGGAGCGGAGCGGTCTGCATGCCGATGGGTTCGAGCGCACGTTCTGCACGAGCATCCTCCCCCTCTCCACGAAGGTTGCCGGTGCGGTTCATGCCCTGGACACGGAGCGGATTGCCACGGGATATATCCTGGACGATACCGAGGCGAGCCGCTCCGTGTACAGCCCGGTCTGCACGTTCTGCATCCATCTCACCTCGGGACCGGATCGGACGTGCGAGGCTTTCCCGGGAGGAATCCCCGAAGAGATCTGGGAAGGCCGCAACACGGTGCGCTCCCCCCTGAACGCGGAGTGGATTGCCGCCGTCGAGGAGGTTTTAGACGGCCTCATTGCGGCGTATCCGCTTCCCGCTCTTGAGGTCTTCTACGACGCATACCTGGCGTGGGACGACGCATACCGCCTCGCCCTCCGCCGCAACCCTTCGCGCGCCCCTACGCTCGCGACCGAAGGCTGCAATGCCCTCTGCTTCGTCTCGCACGTCGTCGCGACGGGCATGATCCCGATTGTGTATACAGAGGAGCAATTGCAGGAGTTCTGCGACACGATGGAGCAGCGCTTCAATGTCGAGCGGGAGAACCTCGGCCGCGATCATCAGCCCTCTCTCCCGCCGGACTCCGACGGCGACGTATCGGCTCTCGTCGATATGGCAATGCGTATCTCCCGCGATCTCGCGTGCGGCGCGTCTCCGGCAGGGAAGAGGTAGGCTGCCCTATCTCCTCGCCAGTGACGTCCTCATCGGGTACTATTTCCACGTCGCCGATACCTGGGGAGTCGAGGCTGCGGATGTCTTCGACGACCCGGAGCCGAACCATTCCAGCAGAGGAGTCTGTGCCGAGTGTTTCGGCGACGGGACGGGAGGGCGGTGCAACACCATCCGGCAGAATCTCGTCTGCGCATTCCGGCGGGCGGTCGCGCACCTGAGACCGGCCAGGTCGGCGGGGACCCTCCTCACCGAGGCCGAGAGCCGCGAGTGGCGGATCGTCCCACCTCTCCGGACGGTTGCCGAACGCTGCCGCGAATGCCCGGAAGCGGCTCTGGAGAAGCTCGCGGCGGCGGCGCTGTGTCCTCGCGGACCGGGAGGTGCTGGCGCTCTACACCGGAGACTACCGCCATATCGTCGTCAACCGCGATCTCATCCTCTCCACGACGTCAGGTACCTGGGCGAGCGGACGGGCAGCCGCTCGCCGGTCTGATAGGGCTTGGAAACATTGGTGGCGCCCTCCTTCGACGAAGAGCAAATGCCAACCCTTTTGCCGGGCTGTTTTCCCCATCTGCCTGACAGATCCGCCCCCCAGTCGCACCATACTGAACTGTCAGGGGAAGATCAGGCTGATTCTCCCCTCCGCGGTCTCAATGTAGGCGGGGAGCGGATGTTCGTAGGTGGAGTCCTCAAACTGTATCTGCGTGACGACCTCGACGGGGATCTCCACGCGGTATCGCTGACCGTCCTTGAAGATCCGGACGGTGATATCTCCCGGGGTGCCGATGACGAGCATGTGATCCCTCTCGATGGCAGCCGGATACGTTTTCTCCTCAAGGTCAAACCCAGCTTCGACCAGATCTTCCTCATAGATCTCGAATATCATACATCTCTCCTCCCGATCGATATCTCTGCACGGTCATGGTAATTTTGTTTGCGTATTTTACCGTAATACACGATGTGTGATTCCTGCATGAGAGACGACAACTCATTAAAGATACCAAACGCCAGTGATCCGGCCCGACCGACCGCCGGCGAATCGCAGAATCCGTATCCCACCTCTCCAACCTCCGGGAATAAATGCTAACCTTTTTGCCGGGCTGTTTTCCATATTCACGTGATACCATGCCTGCCCCGCCCGAGATCGTCGATCTGGTCAAGCGGTTTGACCAGTACTCTGCAAAGTATACGTCTCCCTCCTACAACGAGTTCCAGGTCAGAAAAGAGTTCATCGATCCTTTCTTCGAGGCGCTTGGCTGGGACGTGAACAACCGCTCGGGGCTTGACGAGCGCTACAAGGACGTGATCCACGAGGATACGGTCAGGGTGGAGAAGTCCACCAAAGCGCCGGACTACTCGTTCCGGATCGGCGGGGTGCGGAAGTTCTTCGTCGAGGCGAAGAAGCCCGCCGTGAACCTCAAGGAAAACCCGGAGCCGGCCTACCAGGTACGCCGGTATGCCTGGAGCGCGAAGCTGCCGGTCAGCCTGCTCACGGACTTCGAGGAGTTCATCATCTACGACTGCACGGCGAAACCGTCTCCGAAGGATAAGGCGTCGGCGAAACGGATCGGCTACTACCGATATACCGACTATATTGAGAAGTGGGACGAGATTGCGGCGATCTTCTCGAAGCAGGGCATCCTGACCGGCGGGTACGACGAGTACGTCGATAACCTGAAGCAGAAGAAGGGCGGGAAGGGCACCGCCGGTATCGACGACGCGTTCCTCGCCGAGATCGAGGGGTGGCGCGACCTCCTTGCGAAGAACATCGCGCTCCGGAACAAGGATCTCTCGGTCAGGGAGCTGAACGCGGCGGTGCAGAAGACGATCGACCGGATCGTGTTTCTCCGGATCTGCGAGGACCGCGGGATCGAGGAGTACGAGCAGCTGAAGACGATCGCCGCCGGGAAGGATATCTACGAGCGGTTGCGGTCGCTCTTCCGCTACGCGGACGACAGGTACAACTCCGGGCTGTTCCACTTCTCGACGGAGCCGGGGCGGGAGGACCCGGACACCCTGACGCTCTCGCTCTCCATCGACGATAAGGTGCTCAAGCAGATCATCAGCCACCTCTACTACCCGGACTCGCCCTACGAGTTCTCGGTCTTCCCGGCGGATATCCTCGGCCAGGTCTACGAGCAGTTCCTGGGAAAGGTCATCCGCCTGACGGCCGGGCACCAGGCGAAGGTCGAGGAGAAGCCGGAGGTGAAGAAGGCGGGCGGGGTCTTCTATACGCCGACCTACATCGTGGAGTATATCGTGCAGCAGACCGTCGGGAGCCTCCTCTTCGGGAAGGACCCGAAGGCGGCGGCGGAGATCCACGTCCTCGACCCGGCCTGCGGTTCGGGTTCGTTCCTGCTCGGCGCCTACCAGTACCTCCTGGACTGGCACCTCCAGTGGTATATGGATCACCTCGTCCCGCTGCTCGCTGCCGGGAAGAAGACGACCGACCCGGCGGTGCTGGCGCTGCTGCCGGCAAAGCCTGCGCCGGCGAAGAAGGGCCGGGGCAGGAAGACGCGGGGCGACGAGTACTTCCTCCCGGTCTACCAGGTGACCGATACCGACTGGCGGCTGACGACAGAGGAGAAGAAGCGGATTCTCTTGAACAACATCTACGGCGTGGACATCGACCCGCAGGCGGTGGAGGTGACGAAGCTCTCGCTGCTCCTGAAGGTGCTCGAGGGCGAGAAGTCCGAGCGGATCGGCAAGCAGCTGACGATCACGCAGGAGCGGGTGCTCCCATCCCTCCACGAGAATATCAAGTGCGGGAACTCGCTGATCGGCCCGGATATCTACAATGACGTGCAGCTGACGCTCGACGACGAGGAGACGATCTTCCGGATCAACGCCTTCGACTGGGACCGGGCGTTCCCGGCCATTCTGCAGGCGGGCGGGTTCGACGCGGTGATCGGGAATCCGCCGTATGTCCGTCAGGAGATCCTCGGGCGGGAGTTCAAGGAGTATGCGAAGCAGCACTACGCGGTCTACCACGGCGTCGCCGACCTCTACACCTACTTCATCGAGAAGGGCGTCTCGCTCCTCCGCCCGGGCGGGCAGTTCGCCTACATCGTGGCGAACAAGTGGATGCGGGCGAATTACGGGAAGCCCCTGCGACAGTGGCTGAAAGAGAAGCGGATCGAGGAGATCGTGGACTTCGGGGATCTGCCGGTTTTTGAGGGGACGACGGCATATACGTGTATTGTGCGGGTGTCAACTGGGGAGCCGGATGGTGTGTTCAAGGTGACAAATGTCGATTCGCTCGATTTCGGTGATCTCGCCACCTATGTGAACGAAACTTGTTTTCCGTTGAGTCTAAGTTCGTTGGACGATACAGGATGGTCGCTAATCGATGAGCAGTCTCGAGAGTTACTCAAAAAACTTCAAGCGGTTGGCGTTTCCCTTGCAGACTACATCCACGGGAAGATATACTGGGGAGTGAAAACCGGCCTCAACAAAGCATTTGTCATTGATGAAAGCACGAAACAACGCCTGATAACTGAAGATCCAAAGAGTGCTCCATTCATCAAGCCATATCTCGCTGGGAAAGAGATTAAGCGATACAGCCCGCTCAAAAATTCACTGTTTCTGATTCTATTCGAAAAAGGCTGGACGGATCTCAATTCACAGGGGCATCGAAACAAATGGCTCTGGTTGAAAGAGAATGTGCCCGCGATTGCCAACCACCTGGAACCTCATGCAAAGGAGGCAGAGAAGCGCTATGATAAAGGCGATTACTGGTGGGAGCTCCGCGCTTGTGAATACTATGGCGTATTCGAAGAACCGAAGATACTCTATCCTGAAATATGCCAGAGACCGGAATTTACAATAGATGCCGAAGGGCTCTATCCAAACAACAAGTGTTTTGCTATTCCAAGCGACGACAAGTACCTGTTGGGCATACTGAACAGCAAGTTAACCGCATTCCTTTTCGAAACATTGCTCCCTAAACTACGGGGAGGGTTCTTCATGCCCGCAGCAGTCGTCGTCCAGACCTTTCCCATCCGCACCATAGACCCCGCAAGCCCCGCCGACGTCGCCCGCCACGACCGCATGGTCGCTCTCGTTGAGCAGATGCTCGACCTGAACAAACGCCTGCAGGCGGCGAAGGCTCCGCACGAGCGGGAGGTGCTCGCCGGGATGATCGATGCGACCGACCGGCAGATCGACCGGCTGGTGTATGAGATCTACGGGCTGACGGAGGATGAGGTGGCAATTGTGGAGGGAGTACATGAATAGTAAACTCCCTCTAGACGATCAAATCCACATCGAACAGATTCGAAAATACCTTTGGAGCGGAAGAGAATACGGCAAAGCCGCAGTAATGGTTGGTAGCGGATTCAGCCGGAATGCCGAAAGATTCTCTCAAAACACCCGCTTATTCCCCCTTTGGAATGATCTTGGAGTGTTGTTCTATGATGCGCTCAACCCGAAATGGGGTGAGCATGCGTCGGAAAGAGCCTACTCAACTTCTGGAGCGAACGCCGTAAAGTACGCGTCCGAATATGAGGCCAAATTTGGGAGATTGGCTTTAAACAACCTTCTACTCGAAAATATACCCGATAATGAGTACTTCCCTGGAAATCTGCATGAGCTCCTGCTCTCGTTACCGTGGTCAGATGTCTTCACCACAAATTATGACACTTTGCTAGAGAGAACGCTTCCAAGAATATTCGATAAAAAATACGATATCATACAGAATATCAACCAAATCCCTACTAAGATTAAACCAAGGGTAATCAAGTTACATGGGAGTTTTCCCTCAAATTTTCCATTTATTATAACTCAAAAAGACTATGAGGATTACCCTACAGATTTTGCTCCGTTCACGAATCTGGTTCAACAATCAGTAATGGAAAACATCTTCTGCCTTATTGGTTTTTCAGGAGATGACCCGAACTTCACACGATGGGTCGAATGGGTTAGAAAGTATCTCGGAAAATATGCTCCTCCTATCTATCTGTGTGGGGTTTTGGACGCTGACCAAGCTGAGAGAGATAGATGTGAGGCAAACGGCGTCAAGATGATCGATCTAGCGCCGCTATTCCCTCGTACAGAGTGGCCTGATACAGATGAAAGGCACCGATGTGCCCTGGAATGGTTTTTGTGGACCTTAAAACTTGGAGAACCTCAAAACAAGTTGAGATGGCCAAAACCTGCAAGGATTCCGCAGCCCAATCTCAGCAGTTGTTTCATTCCCCAAATTCCACCAGGCACCCCCCCATTGCCAGATTTAGGGTCACAGGGTCCCAAAGATAATAATATTTCACCAGAGGAACTCCTCGAATTATCTAAAAAGTGGCGCGAGCAGAGACTTCACTATCCAGGTTGGGTCGTCACCCCCGGCGAAAACCGTGCGGTGATTTGGAATTATACTCATTACTGGATTAACCCTGTTGCAAACTCAGTTAGAGCTCTTCATTTCCCTGATAACCTTTACTTACTCTTTGAGCTGATCTGGAGGCTTGAGAAGTCTCTTGTCCCGCTATTTAGTAATGTTGCTGATGTCTTGAGGGAACTATTGGTCTCAATAAATCCCTACCCTCAGATCATTCATCTGGACAGCGCGGAATACAGGCCAGACGATGAAAATGCAAGAGATTTCAATTGGAAACAAATCGGCGAAAGCTGGGTTTACCTCGCTTTTGCTATGGCGAGGCAAACGCGGGAGTTCTTCGACGAGAGCGAGCATCGCCAGTGGATGGACAGACTGGAAAAAGTAGGTGATTTGAAGAAGGAGTGGAAAATCAGATATTGCTACGAGGACTCACTGTATAATCTTTTCAAATTCGATCACGATCAGGTCTTCAAGATACTCGAGACATGGCCGGAAGATTACGATATACCTCATTTCGCAGTTAAACGTGCTGCAATTCTCGCAGAGTTGGGTGAACTAACCGAAGCCGAGCGAACATTACGTGCCACACTGACACGGATCCGATCCCACCTTCAGTCAAACATTGAGGATTATGCCTTACTCTCACAAGAGGGATGGACAATGAATTTGCTGAGCATGGTTGATTATAGCAATTCGTGGACTTCCGGCGACACCCTTCGTGAAGAGTACCATAATCGGTGGGATCGGTTGGGGCATTATCGTTGCAACCCTCAGCCTGAGATTGAAAGGTTGACAGCGGGCGTCAGTACTCCTCCACAACAATCAACTCCACAAATTGAAAGAAAGAAAGACTTTGATCCTGGTAGAGTGACAAATACGTTGCACTTCGCGTCGGATCAAGATGTCGAAAGGTCTCTTCCCGCCTTTTCCTTCCTGAGAATGTATGAGGAAGCTGGTATGCCGATGAAGTGCGGGTTGATCTCGGTATATTCTGACGAAATTGCCAACGCATCGGATCGTATCGAAGCGCTCGCACCACTTTGGTCCCTTAACACAATAATTCGGTCAAGAAAGACCGACCGGGTGAAGAAGAGATTCAATCGCGCATTTATCGCTGCAATCAGCCAAGAACAGGTAGATACATATCATTCATTGTTACTCGATTCATTCCAAAAGTCAGTACAGTATTTGATTGAAAATCCCTCAATCAATCATAGAAGAACGCCATCTTTTCAATATCAACAGGTGCAAACACTCTCCGAGCTCCTATCCAGGCTTTGCATAAGATTCTCTCCATCAGAACTGTCGCAACTGCTAGATCTCACTATCAGAATGTATAAGAATCCTGTCTTCTACCGAGATCCCTCAGTATATGATGGCATCAAGCAATTATTCCAGAGAATACTTCACTCAATGACGAAAGATCAAACGCTATCGCTACTCCCACGGTTATTATCGCTGCCGGTAGCAAATGAAGATGATTATCACCCTGCAGTCGTAAGTCATTGGGTCGAGCCGTTCCACTACATCAATTTGGGCAAGAGTGCCAGTGTTACCAAAAACTTTGATCAAGGCGTAGTGAAGTCACAGATCGAGCGACTAACACGGATCGTAAGGGTTGGAAATGACGAGGCAAGGTCACGTGCGCTCTTGCGGTTGGTTTCGCTTGTCGACATCGGTGCGCTTGATGAAGTAGAAGAAAGGGAGTTTGCAGATGCTTTGTGGGAAAGAATCGATCCAGAAACAGGCCTTCCAGATCAGACACCGTTTTTGAAATCAGCATTCTTCAGGCTCCCTGAAATTGAGAACGGCGGTTCCAAAGAAAAATTCAGAAAGTACTTATCCTCAATGCCAATCCCAAGGATAGTTGTCCGCAATTTTGCACCGGATGGTAGACAGATTGGTGTAAAGGCTCACTCTGCAGGTGGTGTCTTATCAGACTACTTAGATGAATGGGGGACTGCATCTCCACCGATAACGTGTCCTGACATTTGTGAAGATGACAAGTACATCGATTGGACTCCCGAAGAGTTATCTGCTCTGCTCTTTAAAATCGCAGAGGTATGGGACGATCTAAAAGATCTTCTTGGCGAATCCGGGAAAACTCTCAGGGTCTTTAGCCTTGACTCACTCGATTCGCAGTTTTCCGGGCTCGTCAGGTTAATGAACAATATAATATTGCCGAGAATCCGTCGGCTGCAGAACAAAGAGGCAGAGGAACTCATATTCCGACTGTTGTCCGAGATGGAAAAACTCGGGGTCGATGTCCTTTCAGCCTATCCTTTTGTTCTTCTGATAGACTCCAGTTATTATGAGCAAGTAACTGCGAAGTTGCGAGATGGGATTATTTCACCAAATCCCTCGAAGGTGCGTGATGCACTGATTGGCATTTACCATTGGGTCTGTTGTAGCCGAAATGAAAGCAGTTTGTCACCGCCGGAAGATTTACTGAACGAATTGGTGCATAAGATTTCTACTCGCAGGCAACCCGAACTGGACACGGCACTGAAAATTGCCGCAGCAATAGTGGAGCGCTGCTCGGATGCCCTTTCTCAAGAGCAACTGCAGGAACTCTATATTGGATTAGAGTATCTTAGCGCTGAGACAGACCTTGCGCACGAGGGTGAGAGAGATGTGCATCCAGATCAGCCTGATTTCATTCCGCTTGATGATAAACCCGACATACGGCGGCATTCTGCGGCTTTAGCGCACTACCTCTACAATTATTGTACCGCCCATGGAGAGGGTGTGCCGGACGTGCTCAACAAATGGAAACAGATCTGTGAGACTGATCCATTACCGGAAGTCCGGAAAGCGTGGGAAGAGTAGGGCAGAATCAAAGGGGTAGTCAGGACACCCACCTTCCCGTCGGGCGTCGTCTTTGAAAGGCGCACATGGCTCCCCGATTGCCCGGTCACGACAAACCCGTACCGTTTTGAGAGTATCTTTATCACCGTCTCGCCCGAGACGGGTTTTCAGCCCGCGGCACCCTCGGCCGCCGCAAACGTCGTGATGATCGGCCTCCTCCCGCCGTCCAGCGGGAACTCTTCGAGGTACAGCTCCGTCGCTTCCTTGAGATTGGCCACCGCCTCCTCCACCGTCCGGCCCTGGCTGACGGTGCCGACCTCCGGGCACTCCGCTACGTACATATCCTCTTTCTTGGAGAGCACGGCCGCAAGCGTCCTCATGATCCCACCAAGAGAAGAGCATCTCTCTTCGGGGTGATACTGCTGACCAAAAACATATCCGGGTGAACATCGCGTCACCCTTGCAAAGGTTACAACGCGGGTTCAAACCCGTAAAACCCCCGCGCCGCATCAGGTGACCGCTCCCAACGAGCGTCCTCGTCCATCACGCATGCCTCGCCCTCATCATGGCTATTCTTTTCGGCCGGATCTTCTGCTCGGCCACATGGGGCGAGGCGGTGCGGGAGCGGCCTCGCTCTTCCGGGGGAGATGGAGCCGGGCAGAACGTTTCTCGATCACAAAAGCGCTCGTGCGGAACCAGGAGGAGGAACCAGGAGGAGGAACCCGGGTGCAGGGTGGACGCGGTGACCGAAAAGGCGCTCAAGGAGCGCTGCCGCGTAAGGATCTTGAGCGAGCGGGTGCCCTCATAACCCGCTCCTCACGCTGTCGAACGCTGTGACGGACGCCTGATCGGTACATCCTCTCCTCCATCTCCGACAGACACATTTCCCCCCGAACGTCTATACGGGATGATGACAAAATAATGGACATATGTCTAAAAAAATAGACATGACTGAGAACGACCTCATGGTACTCGCCTTATTCTCCGATGGCTACGATCGCGAATATTACATCAGGGAGATCTGCACCTATCTCCCTCTCAGCCACGGGACTGCGCAGGCGATCCTCGTGCGACTGGAACAGAAACGCGTGCTTGTATCGTCGCAGCGCGGAAGGACCAGGCTTTTCCGGATCAAAACCGGCGAAACCGCCATCCAGTACTTTGCTCTGGCCGAGATCTATAAAAAGATCCGCTTTCTGGAAGAAAACCCGTATGTCTCGGAGATCATGAACAAAGTCGCCTCTCGTGCAGAGGGCACAGTCCTTCTCTTCGGAAGTTATGCCAGAGGCACCGCCGCCGAGGAATCCGATATCGATATCTTCGTTGCAGGAACCATCGATGAACGGGAAGTAGCCAGAATCGAGAAGGTGTACGACGTCGAGGTCAACACGGTGACCTACCCGGCAGATGCATTCGCCCCGCGAGATCGGTCCGACCCGCTTCTTGTCGAAGTGAAGCGCAACCACATCGTCTGGAAGAACGCGGAATCGTTTGTCCGGGAGATGATGGCATGAGAGATCGATTGTCCTGGTGTGCCGGAATAAAAAACGGCATCGTGTTTGTCGAGCCAAGCGACAATCTCGCGGGCGCATACCTGAAAAAAGCTGAAGATGCCATGGACGCCATGCATTCCGTTGCTTCACCCGACTGGAAGATCTCGGCGGGGTACTATTCCCTGTACTTTTCCCTCTACGCCGTACTGATGAAGATCGGGATACGATCCGAAAACCACACCTGCACTATCGAAGTTATGCAGCGACTTCTTGGCGACTATTTCACCTCCGATGAGTGCGAGGTGCTCGAGAAAGCGCGACGGGCACGCGTGGAAACACAGTACTACGTCGCGAGCAGCGTTTCCGAGACCGTTTCCGGCACCCTTTCAAAACGGGTGCCCCGTTTTCTCGTGAAGTGCAGATCGGTTATCGAAGGCCTCGATGAAAAGCAGGTACGGCGGCTGCGGGAGCTGCTACGCGAACGGATCGAGGAGGGTCGACATCACCGATAAAGCAGCCGGGCCTGACCGCCGGAAGGCGATCCTCCACCGGTTTCGGCATTTCTCCGCCCGTGGCCGGAGGATCCGTCGCCGTGCGCGGATTCGGTCAGGACTGTTCCTGCAGGACGAACCGGCCACCGTCAGGCCCCGGCCGGCGGCGGCGACCACCGGGCACTCTGCGGAGTACCTATCCTCTTCCCCGGAGAGCGCGGCCGCAAGCGTCCTCATGATCTCACCAGGAGAAGAGCGGTTCTCCCCTCGTGCCCGGCGTATCCGCAGGATCAGCGCGTCCATCTGAAGAGTACAACGCGGGTTCAAACCCGCAAGGCCCCTCTCACCCACACGCCGCCACCACCAAATCCCTCTCATACCGCAGCGCGATACCCCGCGTCCATCCCCCCTCATTCCGGTGCTGCATATCGATCAGCCGCATCTCGTTGAGCTTCCTGAGCCGGTCGAAGAAGACCGGATACGACAGTTGCAGCCGCTCCTTCGCAGACCGGAGAACCTTGCCATGAAAGAATTAAGTTCCGCCTCAGGATCGAGGGCGGGCGACGCCGGAAAGAAAGAATTGCACCGGCGGCAAACGGGGGTGCAAAGGGATCCCGGGCAAGGTCTCTCGACAATCTCCTACAATCTCCTACAATCTTTTTCCGAGAGTCGTCTCAAAATATTGGCTCTCCTTCGCCGGATTGCATTGTTGAGCGGATTTCACGAAGTTCATTTCTACAATCATCTTCAATCCTTTCGCCGGTCACGCATCGTGCGACCGGTCGGAGGCAAGAACCCACGTAGCGCCCTTCGTTCTCCCGACAGTTCGTATCGTCCCTTCCTTTCGCATCTCCTGAAGCAGATCCCTGATAAAGAGGTACTTCTGTTCGTCGTTCAAGGCGTCCGAGACCTTGTCGAACAACAGGTCTTCAATATCCGACCTCTTCGCCTCGTGATACGTTTTCAGATACGCCGTCACCAGCCCCTTGAAATGCGCTTTATCAAGCGAGTGCTTCCGAATATAATCGGCCCGCGTATCTGTTTCGGCAGCGACACCCGCCGAGACGTGCAGGTTCGGAGACCGGCCCTCGATGAGTCGCTTCTTTCGCAGAGCTCTCTGCTCCTCCAGAGTTATCGGCATCCCCTTCTGCACCTTATCGAGGGCGATCACATCCGTCAGCGTCAGATCCGTACGCTTGACGAGCATCCGGGTATACTTCTCGTCGATCACCCGTCCGGGAACGGTAACCCGCACCATCCCTGCTTCGCTGAAGTCATAGTCGGGCATTGGGAAGTTACGATCCCGCTGTTTTGTAAACATCCGCTTGATCCCGCTGCCGATGGTGTCGATCATATCCAACTCGACCATCGCATTCGCGAGGAACGGGTTTCGATACCAGTCGGAGGGCATATCCCGCTCAATAACACTCTGGACGGTTCCCGGAATAAAATCGCCGCGGTTCGTAAACAGGAGGGAATCCGGCCTTTCGGTCACCGTGATGCGGGCGGATTGGCGGTAGTCCTGGTGGGCGATGCAGTTGTGCAGCGCTTCGCGGATCACCCACTGGTCATACTGTGGGATTTCCGTGGGAAACAGCGTCTCCTCGGAAATATAGCGAATCGTGAGATTTCGGATCTTTTCAAACACTTTATCGACCGCAAGGATCATCGGCTGATCAAAGTGAGCATAATCGACCTCGATCTCTGCGTCGTCCCGCAAAACCCAGGTGATGCGTGCAATCGCAGGTGAGAGGTAGTGTCCCGCTTCGCCCTTTCCAAGGAGAATGATTGCGGTCTTCGTTATTTTTCCGTCTCTGCAGACCTTTGCTTTACTCAGGAAGGTGGCATCGTCCCATTCGTCAACCTCTTCTGCAAGGTTCCTGTGCTTTTTCTTATATTTGGCGCGTGCAAACGCGATCGCTTCCGGATCGAGATCGGCAATTGTTGCGCCGTCGCAGAACTCCGCCGACCAGTCGGGCAGCGGTACCTGAGCACGTATCCGATCAATCTCATGAGGCCCAAAGGTGTAAGCGAGTCGTGAATGCGGCCATATGCAATGCTCCTCCACGTGGTCGGAGCTCCACGGAGAGCAGGCGGTATCTCAAACAGGATCACCCGCTTCCCATCGACGGTGATCTCGTGAACTGCAGAAAACGTCATCTGATGATTTGTCTGCTGCCCGATCTTCTGCTTGAGCCGGTCAAGCCCGGGCGGAGTGGGATAATAGTTTGAGCCGACAACCTCCCGGGGAGGCTTGTCCGTGACGCCGAAGACAAGCCATCCGGCAGGTTGCCCGTTCAGGTTGGCTTCGTTGCTCAACCCAGAGAAGTATCTGCCGAGATCATCGAAATCAAAGTTATTCTTTGCTTCCTTGAACTCGACCCATTCCGTTTCGGCCGGAAGCAACAGGAGTTCCCGTAGCAGGGAATGCATTGTACTAGATATTGCCCTGCCACGTTAGGATAGTTTCGTTGCATGTGATTCCTCTTCTATGGGGTCTTCCCGCGCCTCTGTTGCAACGGCCGTGGGGAGTGAGGAAGCCCGGCCCCCTCACCCACACGCCGCCACCACCAAATCCCTCTCATACCGCAGCGCGATACCCCGCGTCCGTCCCCCCTCGTTCCGGTGCTGCACACCGATCAGCCGCATCTCGTCGAGCTTCCTGAGCCGGTCGAAGAAACTCGAGTACGAGAGCTGCATCCGCTCCTTCGCAGACCGGAAGACCTCGCCGGACGTCAGCCCCGCACTTGCCCGGCTCATCTCCGCGATGTGCCGGAGCAGCCGGCGTTCGGCCGCCGAGAGCGTCCGCACCGTGCAGGCGAGATGCACGTAGCGCGAGTGCTCGTACGCGGCGCAGACGTCCGCGCGGCAGACCTCCTTCCTGCCCGCCGTCTCCGCGAGCAGCACCGACCGCTTGATCAGGTCGAGCCCCACCCGGAGGTCCCAGGGCGCAATCGTCTGCGTCACCACGAAGTCGAGCATCTCCGCTGATAGGACGCCCGGGTAGAGGCCCTGCACCGCCCGATCCTTCAGGATGGCGCACATCTCTCCGGCCGTGTAGGGGTCGAAGGAGATCTCCGCCGGCTGGAAGACCGAGGTCACGCAGGCGTCGAGCTCCGCCTTCAGGTCGCGGTGCACGTCCGAGAGCGTCGCGATCACGCCCATCCGGGTGCCCGGATACTCCTCGTGCGTCCGGATCAGAGTGTAGAGCACGCCGTTTACGGTCTCCGCGTCCTGCAGGTAGTTGATATCGTCCAGGCAGACGATCACAACCTGCTGCTCATCGAGCATGTGGCGGGCGATAGCGGCGAGCACTTTGCGCTGCGGCACGCCGTTCGTCTGCGGAGCGTGCCCGACCAGCTGCTCGTAGACCTTCGCAAACACCTTCGCCCGCGTCCGTTCGACCTGGCAGTTCACGAAGACCGGCATCAGCGTCCGGGTCGCCTCCTCGATATCGGCGAAGAGCTTCTTCACGCACGTCGTCTTCCCGGTGCCCGGCAGCCCCTTGCAGATAGCGTTCAGCGGCCGGCCGCCCCGGAGCGCCGGGCGGATGTGAAAGGCGAGTTCCCGCAGCTGCCGGTCGCGGTGGTGGAGCTGGTCCGGGACAAAATCGATCTCGAAGACGTCCTGGTCGCGAAAGAGCGTCTGATCCCACCCGAGGTAATCTTTCGTCGCCATGATCTGATCGTCGCCCGCCGCGATGATAAGGATGGATGCAATTCACATTCGCCGCGCTTGCAAAGGACTCTTAAAGAGACCTCCCGGAGCCCGGTTTTCCCGGGGAAGTGCGCAGATCGATTACTTTCGCACCGCACGCGGCCGGGTGTTCAATACGCCGGGGAGCGCCGCAACCGGCACAGTTTGGAATAAACCGGGGATGCCAGCGTTCCAAGGCACTGCAGATCACTTTCCGTGCCCGGAAACCCATTCGCTGCCGAGCTCCGTCAGGCTGTAGATGATCCAGTTCCCCTGCTGATCGCCGGCGATCAGCCCGGCCTTCTTCAGGACCGAGAGGTGGTAGGAGAGCTTCGAGTCTGCAATATCGAGCACCGTCTTGATCACACAGACGCAGAGCGGCTGAACCGCGAGCATGGCGAGGATCTTCAGCCGCAGCGGGTCGGCGAGCACACGGTAAAGGCCACAGTCCTGCTCGAATATCGTATCGTCCGGCAGCTGCTCTACCAGCCCCGCAATCCCGCCGCACCGGCAGAGTGACTCCTCGACCCCGGGAGGGAGGGGAAGGGACGCATCCTGATACCGTTCGTCTTTCGTCATCCGAATTTCACACGCCGTGTTTCAAAATAATATGAAATGTAAATGCCTATAACCTTTCGCTGCCACCATACGATACCGGCTACCCGTTCGATAGCAGAGGAGAAAAAACATGGACACACCAAGCGTCGGTTTCATCGGCGGCGGCAGGGTTGCCCGGATCATCCTGTCAGGATGGGAGATAGGCAAAGCGATGCCGGAGCGGGTCATCGTCAGCGATGCCAGCCCTGCGGCGCTCGCCGCGCTCACGGAACAGTTCCCGTCGATCGAGGCCGCCGGCAACGACAACACCTGCCCGGCATCGGCGGATATCGTGGTGCTCGGCCTGCACCCGCCCGCCGTCGGAGCGGTGCTGCAGGCGATCGCCCAGGCCCTGCAGGAGGAGGCGCTTCTCGTCTCGCTCGCACCGAAGTGGAAGATCGCCGGGCTTGCAGAGGGGCTCGGCGGAAGGCCGGCGATCGCCCGGATGAACCCGAACGCACCGGCGGCCGTCGGCGAGGGCTACAACCCGGTCGCGTTCTCCGCAGGGGTGACCGACGAGCAGAAACAGCAGTTTGAACGGGTCTTCGGCGTGCTCGGCAGAATGCCGGAGGTCGCCGAAGAGAAACTCGAGGCCTACGCCATCCTGACTGCCATGGGGCCAACCTACTTCTGGTTCCAGTGGTACGAACTCCTCGACCTCGCCCGGTCGTTCGGTCTTTCCGGCGCCGAGGCGGGGGAAGGGCTCGCTGCCATGGTTGAGGGGGCGCTCCGGACGATGCAGAGCCCGGGTTTGGCGCCCGACATCGTGACGGATCTCGTCCCGGTCAGACCGATCGCAGCCGGAGAAGAAGCTATCCGGGAGATCTACCGAACGAACCTGATCGGGCTCTACCGCAAGCTCACCGAGTGATCGCTACTTCAACTCTTTTTGAAACCAGAACATTTATGTGACACTATAACCCACATGGTTTCAAACGGATTTGAAATTGTCAGAACCTCATCGTGATGGAGTGTACCCCTATGGCAGACGGCACCAGCAAAAACCAAAAAGAGGGCATCGCCGGAAAGATCAAAAAACTCTTCACGCCGGAGAACGACTGCGGCTGCTGCTGCAACGTGAAGATCGTGCCGAAGAAGACGGACGAGAAGAAGGAGTGACCGGAAGCGGACAATGGTAGACAAACCGACGTCCCTGACCGAAGACGAACTGGTCGAAGAGATCCGTGCCTGGGCGGAGCAGTACGCCCGTGAGAACGACCTTATTCTCAACCCGGACGAACGAGTGCGAAACGCCGTCCTCCAGGGGCTCGCCCGGAACCAGATCCGTTACGGGGTGCGCTACTGCCCCTGCCGCATCCGGAAGGGAGTGGCGGAAGAGGACGCACAGATCGCCTGTCCCTGCGCTTACCACCGGGAGGAGATCGAGGCCGAGGGCAGATGCCACTGCAACCTCTTCTTCCGGAAGGATGCAGCCCGGACGGAGGAGTAACGGATGGCCGACCCCGGACTGACGATAGAGATCGGAGCGGATATCCTGTGGGTGCTGCTGGCGGTCGTCATCGTCGCGATCGCCTTCGTCATCGGAATGATCGTCCTGATGCGGAGACGTATGGCGGCCATGATGGAGTACGGCTGCCACTGCATGCCGCCGGCCGAAGCCGAACCGCACGAAGAGAAGCGGGACCGGTGAGTGACTGTCATGGATATCGTCGCAAGTCTTCTCACCGCCGGGCAGTTCTTCGTCGTCATCGCCGGGGAACTGATCCTGCTCTTTGTCGCGATCACCTTTCTCGTCGGGCTCCTCCACGCCTACGTGCCGGAGGAGCGGATCCGGAGCGTGCTTTCAGGAAAACGGCCGGGCGCCGGCAACGTGCTCGGGGCCGGATTCGGCGCTCTCACCCCGTTCTGCTCCTGCTCGACCATCCCGATCCTCCTCGGCCTCTTAGACGCCGGAGTCCCGTTCGGGGTCTGCATGTCGTTCCTGCTCGCATCCCCGCTCTTAAACCCGGTGATCCTCTCGCTCCTCGTGGCACTGGTCGGCATCGTCCCGACCGCTGTTTATGCGGGGATCACCTTTGTAGCGGCGGTAGTGGTCGGGGCGCTCCTCGGCAGGATGGGATATGGGCGGTACGTCAAGGACGTCACGGTCGCCGGACGGCCGGAACCGTGCGACTGCACCGCCGGCCACGGGACGCGGATCCGCGGCGCGTTCTCCTTCGCCGTCTCCCTGTTCCGGCAGGTGCTCCCCTACCTGCTGCTCGGCGCCGGGATCGGGGCGTTCATCTACGGGTTCGTCCCCGAAGGCCTGATCGTCGCGGTCGCGGGGCCTGGTAATCCCTTCGCCATCCCGGTCGCGGCGGTCATCGGCGTGCCGATGTACATCCGGGCCGAGACGATCATCCCGATCAGCGCCGTCCTCCTCGAGAAGGGGATGGGAATCGGCGGTGCGGGCGCGAGCATCCCGGAAGTGACGCTGCTTGCCGCTATCTTCGAGCGGCGCCTGGTCGCCGCCTTCGTGGCGGTCATCCTCGGAGTCGCCGTCCTCGCCGGGGTGGCTTTCCAGGCGCTCGCCGTCATCTGAACTGCAGATTGAACAGACGTTGAGAGAACACCATACAGTAACAAAAGGAACAGACCATGATTGACCTACTCACCGGCGCTCTTGCGTCCGGGCTCGCGGCAGTGCTCGACTACCTCTCGGCACACGTCCTCACCTGCCTGGTGCCGGCGTTCTTCATCGCCGGCGCCATTGCCGCTTTCGTCAAGAAAGATGCAATCCTGAAGTACTTCAGCCCGGACACGCCGAAACACATCTCCTACGGGATCGCCTCGGTCTCCGGGACGATCCTCGCGGTCTGCAGCTGCACCATCCTCCCGATCTACGCGGGCATCCTCAAGAAGGGGAGCGGCATCGGCCCGGCGACGACCTTCCTCTTCGCGGGCCCGGCGATCAACGTCCTCGCGATCATCTACACCGCACGGGTGCTCGGCTTCGACCTCGGCGCCGCCCGGGCGGTCTCTGCGGTCCTGCTCGCGATCGTCATCGGGCTTGGGATGGCGCTGATCTTCCGGTCGACGGACGTCGAGACGCTCAAGAAGAGGGAGATGGCGCCGAGCGTCGCCGGGGCCTGCGAGGAGGAGAAACCGCGCTGGGTCACGCCCGCGTTCTTCGCCCTCCTCGTCGGGGTGCTGGTCTTCGGGGCGTCGCAGCTCGACTGGGCAATCCGGATCGGCATCGTCTACGTTCTGACGCTGGCGATCGCCGTCCTCCTCATCTACTACTTCGATAGGGACGAGGTGACCGACTGGGGGCTCGAGACCTGGGATCTCACGAAGAAGATCTTCCCGATCCTGATCGGAGGGACGTTCATCGTCGGGATCATCGCCTTCTTCCTCCCACCCGAGACCTTCCAGCCGTTCTTCGGGAACAACTCCGTTGTCGCCTGTGCTCTGGCCTCGATCGTCGGTATGATCCTTTACATGCCGACGCTCCTCGAGGTCCCGATCATCGGAACGACCTTCGGCTACTCGGCGGGGCTCATGGCCCCGGGCCCGGCGCTCGCCCTCCTGCTGGCAGGCCCGACGGTCAGCCTCCCCTCCGTCCTCGTCATCTACCGGATCGTCGGGGCGGCGAAGACCGCAGCCTACGTGGCGCTGGTGGTCGTCTTCGCGACCTTCGCCGGGTTCGTGTACGGGAACGGTATGCTGCTGATCTAGGAGAGAACCAATGGAGACGACGAAGAAACGGGAGAAACCCTGTTGCGCCGCCGAGGCGCTGCGGCGGATCCGCCGGATCGAGGTCGGGGAGGTCGTCGTCGGGCTGGCGATGCTCGACGACATCCTGGCCGACGTCATCGATCTCGGTCTCGCCGGGGAAACCGCTATCGGCGATGAACTGATCAGACAGGTAAAGATCTACAACTACGTCCCGAAGGAGGCCGAACCAATCTACCGGGCGGCGCTCCTCCGGGAGTATCACAGCGAGGTGAAGAAATAATGAAAGTAGAAGTACTCGGAACCGGCTGCGCCAAGTGCAAGCGGCTCACAAAGAACGTAGAGACAGCGATCAAGGACCTCGGCATCGAGGCCGAACTCGTCAAGGTCGACGACATCACCGAGATTATGGAGCGGGGCGTGATGCTGACGCCGGCACTCGCCGTCGACGGCGACCTCAAGGTCTCCGGCCGGGTGGCCGACGTCAAAGAGATAAAAGAGATCCTGCAGGGGTGACGGACGTGACCCGCGAACGGCGCGTCATCGTCGCCTGCTGCGGTGGGTCGTATCCCGGACAACTCGCCTGCCGCGGCGCGGTGCGGCTCGCCCGTGAAGGTTACGGCGATCTTGTCGGCGTCGCTGCTCTCGCAGCCGGGCATGTGCCCGAGATAGAACGGGTGCGGGCCGCAGACGATATCGTCGTCATCGACGGCTGCGAGACCGGCTGCGCCCGTGCCGTCCTCGACCTGCTCGGGATCGAGCCCGCCCAGTACATCGTCGTCGCCGATCTCGATCTCCGGTCGACCGGCTACCTCGGGATCGACCGGCGGGACGTCGACGCGGTCGTCTCTGCCGGATGGGTGCGGGATCGTGCGGCCCGCAATCCCCGGAGGGGGAGAGAGCATGGTGCTGATTGAAGTATTCGGGACCGGTTGCGCCAAATGCAAGCGGATGAACAAGAACGTCGAGATCGCGGTCAAGGACCTCGGGATCGATGCGGATGTACGGAAGATTGAAGACCTCGATGCGATGATCGAACGCGGTGTCATGCTGACGCCGGCGCTCTACGTCGACGGCGAGCCAAAAGTCGTCGGGCACGTCCCCTGCGTCGAGGACATCAAACAGATACTGCTTGGAGTGAAGTGACATGGCAGAACAGACAGTACCCCGGTGCGCCTGCGGAGGCGACGCGGAGCCGGAAGGCGGAACGAAACGGATCATCTTCGCCTGCGCCGGCGCGTCGAAGGCCGGACAACTCACAAACGAGGCTGCCGTTCAGTTAGCAGAGGAAGGATACGGGAATATCGCCTGCACGGCGTCGCTCGCCGTCGGAACACCCTCGATCACGAAGAAGGTCGAGGCGGCGGACGAGGTGATCGTCATCGACGGCTGCCCGGTCGGCTGCGCCCGCCAGATCGCAGAGCAGGCCGGGGTTACGCCCGACCAGGAGATCGTGGTCACGGACCTCGGGATCGAGAAAGGCGGGAGCCTCGATTGTACCGAAGAGGACGTCGAGACGGTCGTCTCCGCCGCCTGGGAGGGAAAAGGGAGAGAAAAGACCTGCCGGCCCGCCGGCGGCTGCGGGTGCGGCTGCGACTGCGCAGAGCCGGCAGACACTCTCGTCGTCGAGTGGCGGCATATCGGGAAAGATGTCGGGAACACCTGCGAGCGCTGCGGCGAGACCGGACGGGCGGTTCTGGCCGTCATTGAAGAGATACGCCCGATCCTCGAAGAGGAGGGGATAGAGGTCCGGTTCGTCGAGACCGTCCTGCCAGACGATGTGGTCGCGGAGTCGAACAGCATCCTCGTGGGCGGCGTCCCGCTCGAAGACCTGATCGAGGGGATTGAAGTAACCAGCACGCCCTGCGCCTCCTGCGCCTGCATCACCGGCAAGGACGACGTGGAGTGCCGTGCGGTCGAGTACGGGGGCGAACGCTACGAGGCGATCCCACCGGAGCTGATCGCCCGGGCGGCGCTCAAAGCGCTCGGAATCGATACCACAGCGGAATAACGTGATAACTGTGACAACTATCGACGGCATTCAGAAAATGGGATCGACGATGAAGGAGCTCCTCGAGCTCTCCGGGTCGCCTGTCGGCGTACGGATCGTGAAACGGGCCGATGAGATCGCAGAGGCCGAGCCCGCCGGGGGGCACCGGTTCTGCCAGGCGCTGATGCGGGGGAGGCGCGGCGACCACGTCGTCGTGACCGCCGAGACGATCGCGTGCCCGGCGGCTGCCCGTGCCTTCGGGTTCAAGCCGCTCCCTGAGGCGCTGAACTCGGGGAAGGGCCTGGTCGGTTTCGGGATCACCGCAGAAGAAGCGGTCGGGCAGCAGATGTTCGCCGGGATGACCACCTTCGAGCCGGGCGAGATCGTCCAGCTCGACGTCTTCCCGCAGGACGCCGCCGGGAGCGAGCCCGATATCGTGGTCGTGGAGGACGAGGTCGAGAAACTGATGTGGATCGTCCTCGCCTACATGCATGCCCGCAGGGGAGAACGGGTCTCGGGCTCGACCGCCGTCCTGCAGGCGACCTGCGTGGATTCAACGATCATCCCCTACGTTGAAGACCGGCTCAACTACGGATTCGGCTGCTACGGGTGCCGGGACGCGACCGACATGAGGCCGGGCGAGGCGATCGTCGGGTTCCCGGCGCACTACCTCCCCGAGATCGTCGAGCACCTCGAGTACCTGAACCAAAAGGCGCTCCCGCATTCCCGGGGCAAGCACGCATTTGCGGCGCTCACGAAACAGCGGGGAGGCGATGAACAGGGCTCCTGCTCATCGCTCTGACGAGAGGTGATCTTCATGAAAAAGAGAGTGCTCTTCGTCTGCACCCACAACGCCGCCCGCTCACAGATGGCGGAGGGCTACGTGAACGCCCGGTACGGCGACCGGTACCAGGCGTTCTCCGCCGGCACCGAGCCCGGGACTCTGAACCCCTACGCCGTCCGGGCGATGGCAGAGATCGGGATCGACATCTCCGGCCACCGCGTCAAGGATCTCGCCAAGTTCGACGAGCAGGAGATGGACGTCCTCGTCGCCGTCTGCGAAGGAGGGCTCTGCCCCTTCTTTCCCTGGGCGAAAGAGGAGAAACACCAGGAATTCCCGGACTCCTCGACCCTCACCGGCACCGACGAGGAGATCATGGCCGGTGTCAGGCGCATCCGGGACGCGATCACCGGCTGGATCGACGAGACGTTCGGAGAAGACTGACGATGGCAGTCACGGTCGTCGCCTGCTCCGGGATCTCGAACACCGGAAAGCTGACCTTCCATGCCGGGACGGCGCTCGTCCACCGCTCCTGCGGGGCGGTCGAAGCCTGCATCGCGGCCACCCGGCCGACGGCGTCGCTGGAGAATGCCCTGCGGCATGCAGAGCGGATCCTGGTACTGGACGGCTGCAGCGACTGTTGCGGGAGGAAGAAGGTGCAGGCGCTCGGGGTCGAACCGCACCTGCACCTGGTTGCAACCGACTGCGGGATCGAAAAGAATGGAATGGCCGAGCCCCGGTTCGAGGAGATCGAACGGCTGGCCGCAGCCGTGCTGGAGGCGGTACGGCGGTGAAAGCCCCGTCTCTCCCACCCGTCACCGTCCTGCAGAGGGGAGAAACGCTCTTTTTCAATGACAGGTGGATCGCCGGCCGGATGACTCCCGGGAGAAAGTATATATAGCGGCGTGCATAATAGGCCGCCACCACTTCAAATAAAATTGTAATAGCAACCTGCACAAGGAGTGTCCCCTGATGAAACCAGAAAGAACAAGCACTACCGTATCCCGGCGCACGCCCGGGCGGCGTACCGGCAGCATATCCGGCGGAAAGATCCTGCCGTTTGCCATGCTGGCGGTGCTCCTCGCCTGCACGGCGCTCTTTACCGGATGCGTCGCAGCACCCGAAGGGGAGGCCACAGCTGCCGCCGCTGCGCCGGAGACGATCAGCGGCACCGTCGCCAGAGTCGAAGTCATTCACTTCACCACGCCAAACCAGTGTTACTCCTGTGTGGTGCTCGGTGACTATGCCGAAGAGACCGTGAACACGCACTTCGCCGACGAACTCGCCTCCGGGAAGATGGTCTTCGACCATATCAGTATCGCCGACCCGGCGCAGCAGGAGATCGTCGAGCGCTACGGCGCGACCGGGTCGTCGCTCTGGATCGGCGTCTACGACGACCAGGGCGGGTTCTACCCGGAGGAGGACGTCAGGGTCTGGTACAAATTGAACGACAAACCCGGTTTTACGACCTACCTGAAGACGGTCCTTGAGATGCGCCTCCGGGGTGATCTGACGCAATGAACCTGATGGGGTTCATGGAGACGATGGGGACGAGCAGTATTCCTCTCGTCGCCGCGTTCTTCATCGGGCTGATGATGGCGCTCTCCCCCTGCCCGCTGGCGACGAACATCGCCGCGATAGGGTATCTCTCCCGCAGGATTGGCAGCCCCGGCCAGACCCTCCTCGCCGGGTCGCTCTACGGCGCAGGAAGGATGGTCGTCTACGTCGGGCTTGCGGCACTGATCGTCATGCTCGGGCTGAATGTTCAGGCGGTCTCGCTCTTCCTGCAGGCCTGGGGCGAGGTGCTGGTCGGCCCGCTGCTGATCGGGGTCGGGATCGTGATGCTCGATCTCGTCCCGCTCAGTTTCGGATTCGGCGGCAGCAGCAGGCTCGCGGCGTTCAAGGAGCGGCTCGCCAATCAGGGCTTGGCGGGGAGCTTTCTCCTCGGTGTGCTCTTCGCGCTGGCCTTCTGCCCGTTCTCGGCGGTGCTCTTCTTCGCCATGCTCGTCCCGCTGGCGCTCCGGACCGGCGACCCGCTGGGCGTCCCGGCGGTCTTTGCCGTCGCCACGGCTCTGCCGGTGATCGCGTTCTCGCTGATCATGGTGACCGGGGCTACAAAGGTGGGGAGCGCGATGAAGGCGGCGGAGACGTTCGAGTTCTGGATGCGGCGGATCGTCGGGGTGCTCTTCATCGGGATCGGGGTTTACCTCCTCGCGGCAATGCTGCTCGGGTGATGCTCACCAGAAACCACTGCCCGATGACGGACGCCGCTCCTTTCTCCTTATCCGAGAGGGTGTCATGCTTGCATCGCCTCGAGCAATCTCCTGGCGGCGGCGTTCCTGAGGGCGGTTATGGAGCAGGGCAGCAGCATCGCCTTGCAGAGCCCGGCGCCGTCCGCGGTGAGCGAATACTCCTCGCGGGGGCGATGCGCTGATCGGGCCCGGGGCTGTGATGCTCGATCTCGCGTCCGCTCGCCATCGGGACGGCAGGAAAAATCGTTCAGGGGAGGGGATTATTTCCATTCCCACATTCTGTCGTGCACCGTTCCGTCGGGATCGATCTCGACCTCAAAGGCCAGCGGCACATCGTTGAGCCGGCTCATAACCGGCGACGTGGTCCGCAGGTGCCGGATTCCCCGCACGCTCCATCCGGATCCGTCTTTAGGTATGCGGATCCCGGAATCGTGCAGTATGGCCACGCCACCGGTCCCGGTCATTATGGTTCCGTCGCCTTTCAGGAACGTGCCGCCCGGGAGTCTTTCCTTCGACCAGAATGTTGCGGTAACGGTGATCTCGGTACCAAGAACCTTCCCGTTCGACTCGATGATCCTCTCGATCCTCGGTTCTCCTCCACGGTGGCGGACAAGGCGCTGCTCGACCACCCTGCCCGTCGTTTCTCCAACCAGCTCTCCGATCATACGTATCACCAAATGGACTGATCGCGTCGATGTATATAATGGTAGACTCTCCTGCTCGTTTTAGTGCACGAACGGTGTCGGTGCCGCTGTTCCTGCTCTCACTTCGCGGGATGATATCCGGCGGCCTGCCCCGGAACCGGCGTCACCACCCACCAATCACCCTTACCATCACCGCCACGACCCCGCCGACCAGCCCGCCGGCACCGGCACCGATCCGCGAGACCCGCTGCTCCTCGCCGATCTTCGTGTGCCGCCAACCCTCGAGGTCACGGAGACGGGTCTCGTGATCACCTGCCTGCTCCTTCATCTCCGTGAGCGTCTTGCACATCCACTTCACGTCCCTGCTGATCTCGTAGACCATCTCCCGAGTTGTCTTCTCCTCCGGCATAACCGCATTCCTCCATTGGAGAAAGGATAGGCGGTAAAGGCAGATTACTATTACTTTAAGTAATATATTATGATTGTCTGTCATAATCCCGGGACTCGGCAGGCAGGAGCAATCCAATGGCAGACTTTGTCGAGACCAACAACACCAAGACGGCGGTCCGGGAGCTCACCGCTCCGATCGCCGACATCAGCACCTTCGACGCGCTCGTCGCGTCGGTGCTGAACGACAACCCCTTCGGGTGCGTGGACTACGTCGAGGGCGGCGTCACGTATGACGGCATCAGCCGCAACCGTGAGTCCTACACCGCGAAGGTGATCTACGAGGACGCGGCCGCGAAGACCGTCGGCCGGATCTCCGCACGGGCGCCGAGCGTCGCCGCGTTCGGTGCCGCGGCAACCGAGCTGATGGGCAACGCAGCACTCGAGGCCGCGATGGGCGGCGACGCCGTCCGCGACGCTCCGCACGACACCTACTCGTGCCAGCTCAAGTGCCACGACCCGTCCGGGGAGATCTCCTACGTCACGTTCTCCCGTGATGCGTTCGGATCACGAGCTACCAGAGCGACACCATCCGCACCACGGTCGGGACCTGGGCGGACAGCGTGCCGACCCTGGCGTGAGGGAGGGAATATCCCTCTCTTTCTGTCCTGAAAGAAGGGCAATTTGGCGTTCTTTTTCGATTTTAGCGAAGGTTTCAGATGCCAGATTCCGGCATTGGAATTAACCGGCTTATATCGCTCCGATTGTCGGGAAACGGCAGGATCGGAAGGCCATATCGATCATATGAGCGAGAGTAATTTTCGAAGGATGTTTGGTATGGGTCGCCCCGAGATCGGCCGTCTGAGGGCTTCTGTGAGGGTGCTTTTTCCGGCGGATCCGGCCGGAATTGCTGGTATTTAAGTATTGCTTGACCAAAAACGGTCTCCTACTTACTGCGTACCTCCGAGGGAGAGCATAAAAAGAAGGGGTCTGGAAAGGAAGGACGTGCAACGGAACACCGGCATTCGGATACGGTATGAGGCGATATGAAACCCGCTATCCGGGACACTCTGAGGGTCACCCCTCACACAATAGTGTTACTTTATTGTATAAAAGTATTACCTAATAATTGAAATATTGCAGTATGTAACAACAATCGCATCGAATGCACCGCAATGGAACCGGGAAGAAGGCCGGAAAGGCGGTAGCCATCGCGGATAAAACTCGGAGGCACGGCGTGATCAGGCCCCCTTTCCCGGGGACAGCGATCCGCAGATAGATCTGTGGGAGTCCCGATAGTCCGGCACAGAGATGGACTCGCACGGAAAGTACAGAGAGAGTCTGATAAATCGCAGCATTTTTCGAAAATAATAATACCACCGGATGAATATACGCAATCAAGTATGAAGAGCCGTCGCATCATCAGCCTGCTGTGTCTCTCCGCGTTTCTCCTTCTCTGCTGCACGCCTGCGGCTTCGGCACTGTACGAGTTTGAGGGAATACCGCTGACACTCTCCGCTCAGGGAGCCGTTCCGGGAGAAGTACTCACCTTCGGCACCTACGGCCTTGCAGAGCCGCCGATGGAATGCACCTTCGATCTTCCGGCAGTGCCGGTCTATGCACGGGTGTACGCAGGGGTATGGGGCGGCACCGAAGACTACACCGGATGGGCAGATATAACCGTGAACGACGCCGGACCTACCCGGTTCGCCCTCTCCGGCACCCGCGACACGAGCCCGGACATCTCTGTCTCCAGCCACGGGATCTACTGGATCGCCGCCGACCCGGCCGGAAACCTCCGGGAGGGCCAAAATACCGTCACCGTCACCACAAGCCGCGGAGAGGCGGGGAACCGTCTGGACGGCCGCGTCTATGCCGTCTGCGTGGTCGCCGTCGTCGAGAAAGCCGGCGGAACGGTCACGCAGTACTGGATCGCCGAAGGGAACGAGAACCTGCACGGCGAGGGATGGGCGGGAAGCAACCCCACCCGGAAGGACACCGCATCGGTCTCGTTCGGACACGCCGACCGCTCCGGCATGACGGCCGCCGAACTCATGATCGTCCTCCTCGCTTCGAACCGGGGCCAGCCCGACTACCTTGCCATGAACGGCCGCGACCTCGGCTCGCCCTCATGCACGGCAGATATCGGCAACGAGCGCTCGTTTGATGCCGACGGCGGCGGCGGAATCGAATCGCGGTACGTCGATGCCGAGCGGTTCGATGTCACCGCCCTTCTCGAACGCACCAACACCGTCCTCTTTGAGCGGGGGAGAGACCAGAACGGCGACGGCACCATAACATCGTCGGGAACGGCGATCGAAGGCGAGGACTACATCCACCCCTGCCTCGCCGTGCTGACCCTGGAGCGGTCCGGCACCGATCCGCTTCCGGACCTCGTCGTCGAACGCATCCGCACCGAAAACGCCTATGCCGGGGAGACGGCGACGGCGGTCGCCGAGATCAAAAACTACGGCTCGCCCCCGGCAACGCCGGTCACCGTCACGTTTGATCTGAACGGCAACCGTATCGGCGAGGATACGGTCACGCCCGACCCGGCCGGCAACGCCGAGGCAACAGTCACCTGGCCGGCGTCCGGCGGAGCGTTCACCCTCACCGCGGCGATAGCGGAGGCAGGCAGCCGGGCATCCGTCGACCTGACGATAGGCTCGCTGCCCGACCTTGCCGTCACGATCGGGACACCCTACCGCGCCGGTGCCGGGGCGGCAGAACCGCCGGAGTCCCCGCTCTCTCTCGTGCCGCTGATCGCCGGTCTCGGCGCGATCGCCTACCTCCGCCGCTCCCGTCCGCCGGGCAGCCTCGGGCTTCTTCCCTGTCTCCTCATCGCCGCACTGCTGACGGGATGCCTCTGCACCGGCGGCACATCGGCAGGCGCCGGCGGCTACGCCGAATACCTGCTCCCGGTCCATATCGAGAACAGCGGCGGAAGCGATGCCCCTTCCTTCCCGGTCACGGTCTATCTCGACGGTGAAAAAGCGGCATACAAACCGGTGGACTTTGGCGTCGCGGCGGGGAGCAGCACAACGGTCACAATCCCACTCTACACCACCCCGGGTACGCACCGGGTGCGGGTTGTTCTGGACGAGACCGGTGCGGTCAGAGAGCAGACGACGGAGAACAACATCGCCGAGGGTTCGTATGGCTTCCCGTAGCTTCACCGTCCTTGGTATCGCTCTCCTCATCGCGCTGGCAGCGCCGGCATCGGCATCCTATGCGGGCGACAAACCCCTGACCACCGTCATGGCCGACGAGATCGGCGGCGGCTACGCCTTCACCCTCGGGAACAGCACCTACAGCGGAACGCTCGAACCCGGCGACACCTACACCGTCGCATTCGAGCAGACGCTCCCCGCCGACGCCCGCATCACCGACGCCCGGGCGTACGTCTACTGGGCATGGAGCAGGGTCGGGCAGCAGGCCGTCTATCCTGCCATGCAGGTCGCACTCCCGGGAGTGGGACGGCAGGAACTCAACCGTTCGCAGCGGTACGTCGACAGCAAAGGCTTCGTCAGTTCGAACGACTTCTTCTCCGGGATGGACGTCTACCCGCTCCCTGCCGCCGCCGTCGCAAAAAACCCTGCAACCGTGACGGTCGCGAACGCGGCGGACGACAACACCTCGTTCGTCGTGCAGGGAGTGGGGCTCCTGATAGTCTACGAGAGCCCCTCCTCCCCCCAGGGGATGCTCTGGGTGAAAGAGGGGTGCGACATGCTCTACAGCAGCTACGGCGTGCAGCCCGAGATGGCCACGAACAGGATCGAGTTTGCGGGCGCAGTCGATACGAGTGCCGTCCGTTCGGCGACCCTGCAGCTCGTCGCCCCCTCCGGCGGATACACCCGGACGGACGTGCCGCAGAAGAACGCCGTCACGGTCAACCGCAACACCGGCGACCGCCTCCCCGCCTTCATCGAAGTCATCCTGGAAGCCCTCTTCCCGGGATACAACGGGAGAGAATGGACCGATGCGTTCGACGCCACCGAACAGACCCAGGTCGGCACCGACACCCGGGATATTGCCCCCTACCTCCGGTCGCGGGAGAACATCGTCACCGTCCGCGATAACGGCGACTACCTCCTGCTGACGAACGCGTTCCTCTGGATCGATCTTGGGGAGGAACAGGCATGACCGCGATCGTTGCAACAGAGCGGCTCACGAAACGCTACGGTACAACGGTGACGGCGCTCGACGATGTCTCGATCGAGATCCGGAGAGGGGAGTTCGCCGCGATCGTCGGCCGCAGCGGCAGCGGCAAGAGCACGCTGATGAATATCCTCGGCTGCCTTGATGCGCCGACCTCCGGCAGCGTTGCCATCGGCGGCCGGCAGGTCGACTACACCGACCGAAGCGCCCTCGTGCACCTGCGGCGGACGGCCATAGGGTTTGTCTTCCAGCAGTTCAACCTCATCCCGAACCTGACGGCCGAGGAGAACGTGGAGTACCCGCTCCTCTTCAACTACCGGGAGAGGGGCGAGCGGACGGAGCGGGCACGGGCGCTCCTCGAACGGGTCGGCCTTCCCGAACGCGCTTCGCATTACCCGGCCGAGCTCTCCGGCGGCGAACAGCAGCGCGTCGCCATCGCCCGTGCGCTCGTCCACGACCCGCTCATCGTCCTCGCAGACGAACCGACCGGAAACCTGGACTCGAAGACCAGCACCGATATCCTCGAGCTGCTCCGCGAGCTGAACCGCGACCGGCAGACGACGTTCGTCGTCGTGACGCACGACCGGGAATGCGAGTCGCTCTTCGACCGGACGATCGGGATGGTCGACGGGCGGGTGGTGGCATGATGGCGAAATGGCTTGAGTATGCACGGATCGCCGGCCGGCAGGCGCTGCGGAAACGGGCACGCCTGCTGCTCACCGCGCTCGGGATCGCCATCGGGGTCGCCGCCGTCGTCGGCATCGTCTCGCTCGGCGAAGGTATCCGCTGCCAGTCCGTAGCGATGATCGAGGAGCAGTCTGACCTGGCGCTGATCGAAGTGACCGCCGGCCTCCACGGGGGGACGATCGTCCCCATCACGGCATCGAAGACGGCCTCGATAGCCTCGCTGCCGCACGTGCAGGCTTCGGCACCGGTGGTGAAGGCTGCCTTCGCCACGCGGCAGCAGACCTATCTCGGGGTCGTCGGCGGCAGGTGGGACGAGATGGTCGCGGTCTTCGATCCGGTTCTGCACCAGGGCAGAGGATACCGTGCCGGGAGCGCCGACGCGGTCATCGGGCGCGACCTCGCCGACCAGCTCCTGCGCTACGAGGGTATCAGGCCGGGCGATACCTTCGGCGTGCTGGTACGGGAGTACGGCGAGTCGGGACTGCCGGAGGACCGCGAGGGCGACCTTGCGGCGGTCGGTATCCTGCAGGAGCGGGACGATGCGCTCGATACCGCCGTCCTCATGGATGCCGCGACCGTTACGGCGCTTGCGGGCGAGCGGGACACCTACGACGCGGTCTACGTCCGGGTGGACAGCCCCGAGAACGTCTTCTCCGTCGTCGAGGGGATCGAGGGGCTCGGCCTGAACGCAAACGGGGCGTTCGAGGAGATAGAATCGGTGAACAACCTCATGGACGTCGTCATCCTCGTCCTCTCCTCCTTCACCGGCATCTCGCTGGTCGTCGGCGCCCTTATGATCGTGAACACCATGATCATCTCGGTCTTCGAGCGGATGCGGGAGATCGGGATCACCATGGCCGTCGGCGCATCGCAGAGCGACGTTGTCGGGCTGATCCTGCTCGAATGCCTCTACATCGGCATCATCGGGGGGCTCATCGGCGACCTGATGGGGATCGGGTTTGCTGCGATCATCAACACAGTCGGAAGAAGCCTGATCCTCGATCGGCTCGGTGCGAACTTCGCCGGATTCGCGGAAGCGGACATAACGCTGATCACGCCGCAGATCCTGGCTGCCGGGATGCTGATAGCCGTCCTCCTCTCCCTGCTCGCCGGCATCTACCCGGCGCTGAAAGCAGCCCGGCTCAATCCGGTGGAGGCCATCCGGCAGATGTAGTTGTGCTACGTTTTCGAAAACTCTTTTTACTTCATGGATGTAATGCACACACTAGTATTCGCGGTTTTCTGCGCTCCGCTGCCCACGTGCCCGGTTCAGAACCGTGAACCGACCGGATCCGGGTGAAATTCCGATGAAAATCCTTTGCAATCCTCTATCCCGGCAGTATGCCCCCGTCGCCGTCGGCGTGCTGCTCGTCCTCCTGCTGCCGAGCGCCGCATCCGCCGATACCTACATCGGCGGGATCCCGCTCTCGACCGTGCAGCAGGGAACAGTCTCCGGCGATCTCTGGTGGGACTCGTTCTACGGCATCGCCGGCCAGCCGATCGGCCAGCCGAATACCCAGGTCAAGACATTCACACTCCCGCAGCACACCGGGATACAGTGGGCACGCGTCTACGTCGCCGTCTACTGCGGGAACCAGCAGAGCAACTACGAAGGAACGGCGCGGGTGCGGCTTGACGGCGACGGCGACGGCACGTATGAACGGACGCTCGGGACGGAGACACTGGACGTTCCCTACACCTTTCCGGGTGAGGGCGGCACCGGTCCGGTCACGGTCAACGGTCACTGCAACCGGGTTTCGAGCGATTACCTGATGTGGTACGACGTCGCCGACGAGATCACCGGCAGCCGCGTCTCCGTCGAGGTGCACACGGATAAGAACGAAGGCTACACGGGCACCTTCGACGGCAGGATCAAGCTCATCACCCTGGTGGTCGCCTACGACGACGGCGACACGGACGAGGTCCGCTACTGGGTCAACCAGGGCCACGACGTCTGCAGCTATCAGGACGATGCCTACGTCGGCGAGTCCGTCTTCTCTGCAGGCAGCATTCCCGACTCCTGGTCCGATGCCCGTCTCGCCATCGCCCACATGGCGAGCTCGGAGGGGGAGTACGAGTTTAACCGCGAGTACCTGGATGCAGGGTCGGCACGGGGCTCCTACGCAGGTTCGCAGTCCTGGGACGTCACGGACACCGTGGAGGTCTCGGACGCCAACTCGTTCGTCTACCGCAGGAGCGCGGAGTTCTTCAAGATCCCGCTCGCCATGCTCACCGTGACCTATCCGGGCGACCGGAACGGCGCGATCCGCGTCACCTCGAGCCCGGCAGGCGCTGACGTCCTGCTCGACGACGAAGAGACGGGAGAGTCGACAAACACGACGCTGCAGGGGGTGCCGGCCGGCGACCATGTCGTCACGGTCTTCAAGGACGGCTACCGCGAACCCGACGAGAAGTGGGTGACCGTCGAGGGCGGCGGCACCGCGGAGGTGCACTTCTCTCTGACACCCATCACCGGAAGTATCCAGGTTCTATCAGAGCCGGCAGGCGCCGCGATCTATCTTGACGGAGAGAAGCAGGCCGCCGTGACCGATGCGACACTGAGCGACGTCCCGGTCGGCGAACATACGGTCACGGTGAAGAAGGCGGGATACCAGGATGCCTCCGAGACCGTCACCGTCGAGGAGGACGAGACAGCAGAGGTCTCTTTCGAGCTCTCGGCCGCTGCGGGCGGCGGAGCGGGAGGGACGACGTCGTCCGGCGGATCCGCCGCGTCGGATACGCAGGGCTACTCGGGCGGGGCTCTCACCCTGTACCGGACGGGAACGCTTTCCGGCGGGTTCCTCTTCGTGAACGCAAGCGGCTACTCGGGCCTCCTCGCCCCGGGAGACGCAAAGGAGTACACCCTCCCGGTGGAGGTTCCCGCCGGCACCACCGTCGAGGCAGCCCGCCTGTACCTCTACTCGACGTGGAGCCACGATGCCCGGACAAGGAACGGCGTTGAGCCGAAGATCTTTCTCTCTGTAAACGGAAAGCAGACCAAAGCGGACGCAACCTACACCGACCGGAAGGGCACAGGTGCATACGACTACCTGATCGGCACCGGGTGCTACGATCTTGCGAAGGTGGTGACTGCGTCCGGCGATCTTCGGATCACCGTCAGGAACGACGGGAGCGGCGATGCGGAGTTCGCCCTCTACGGCGCCGCCCTCGCCGTCGTCTACCGCGATGCCGGCGCCCCCGAGATCACCTACTGGCTCTACGAGGGATGCGACGCGCTCCTCGCATCTCCTGAGTTCGGGACGACGACAGAGACAGCAACGACGAGCATCTCGGTCCCGGGCGAGATCGACGCGGCACAGGCCGACGGGGCGCGCCTGTACGTCGTCGCCACCGCGGCGTCGGGAACGGATGCGGACGAGAACCGCATCGCCTTCAACGACTGGGAGTGGTTCAACCTGCTCGGCGGCGGATCGTCGGCCATCAGCATCGCCGACCTCGCCGTCCAGCCCTACCTGAGCGGCCGTGACAACAGGGTGGAGATCCAGAGCTATATGGCCGGCGCAAAAGGCGACTACCTCGAGAGCAGGAACGTCTTCCTGATCCTCGGCCAGGGTGATACCGCCGGCACCGCTTCTCCCCCGCCCGCACGGGAAACGCCGGCGAACCGCACGGCGGCCGCCACAGCCTCGGCGTATCCCCTCTCCCTTACCGGCGGCCGGGTGCAGGCCAGCCACATCGCCACTCCCGACGGCATGCTGACGCTCCACATCAGCGAGGGGACACGCCTCCTGGACGGCGAGGGCACGCCGGTCACGGCCGTCACGATAGAAAAACTGACCGCAGCCGGAGCAGGGCTCGCCCCCGATATCACCTGGGTCTACCGCATCGGCCCCAATACCGCATCTTCAGACATCCCCATGGTGCTGGCGGCGGAATGCAACGGGACAGCGGGCTCGTTCATCCGGATCGATCCCGGCAGCGGAGCGTGGCGGGAGGTTGCGACGAAGGCCGACCCTGACGCCGCCACATTCTCCTGCCGCATCACCGCGTTCGGCACGTACGCCTTCCGGCCGGACGCAGCGGGAGAGGCGGACACCGTTCAGATCGCCGTTGGCCGGCCGGACGGTGGCGGAGGCCTGCTCGCCACCCTCATCGACGCGATTGTTGCCCCCCTGCTCACGCTCATCTTCGGCCCCGCGCCGGTGGAGACCGGGATCACGGAGATCACGGTGATCGAACCTGCCGGAGATGCGTCCGCGGCACCAACCGGATCGGCGGCGCCCCCCGGCGATGATGATGAGACGCCCCCGTCGCTCCGGGTCCGTTCGAACCCCGCCGGCGCCCGGATCACCCTCGACGGCACCTACCTCGGGAAGACGACGCCCGCGACGATCACGGCCGTTGCAGCAGGCACCCACCGGGTACGGATCGAGCATGACGGTTTTCGGCCGGTCGAACAGGAGGTGATCGTCGACGGCGAAACCGACATCTGCATTGAGCTCTTTGCGGAAGGCGGACTGACGCTGAACCACCTGAAGATCGACGGCATCGACGGACTGGCCGACGGAAACATGCTCGGCGGCGTATACGTCGAGTCCCTGCCTGCCGGGGCAGAGATCTATGTCGACGGGAAAAAAACCGGTCTTTTCACCCCGAAGGTCGTCTACGGCCTGAAAGAGGGGAAACACACGATTAAAATCATGAAGAAGGGTGCACTGGTTGAGGACGGAGACGTTACCGCATGGACGGCTTCGGAGAGCACCTGGGTGTACCCCGATGCCGTCACCGGTGTAGCATTCTACCAGGGCCCCGCCCCCATGGTAAAGAACGTCACCATCGAGTCGGCGGCGTACGCGGGGAAGGGCGTGACCGTCGACGGCAGGTACCCGCTGCACACGATCCCCTGCACCGTCGAGACCGATGACATCCATCCCTATATCACCATCTTCAACGAGGGCAGGTACCTCTCACACCGGATAACGCCGAACGAAATTCTGACGACCGTCACCATCCCCGAGATGCCGCCGGCGACCGGCACCGTCCGGGTCGACTCGGTCCCGTCGGGAGCAGATATTTACCTCGACGGGCACCCGACCGGCTTCTGCACCCCGTATCTCATCGGAGACGTCTCCGAAGGGCCGCACCGCATCCTGGTGTCGAGGAACGGGTACCACCCGGAGGAAGCACAGATCTGGGTGGTTCCCGGCGGTGCAGATCCGGACGACGAGATCACCTTCACCCTCGGCTCCTACGTCTACGGCTCGCTCATGGTGAACAGCACCCCGGCAGGGGCGAAGGTCTATCTCTACGGCAGGGATGCCGGCGTGACGACACCCTGCCTCATTCCCTACCTGGAGATCGGAACATACGACATCAAGTTGAAGGCCGACCGCTCGTCGGAGCTGGTCGAAGGTGTCCTGGTCACGCCCTATGCGGTGCGGGAGATCCGGGTAGATCTGGCGGAAGAATAACGCATCTTTTTTTCAGAAACGCCGCATTCGCCCTGATGCAGAATTATTCGTACAATTTGATAAATTTTCCCACATATTGTGATAGTATAATTCATAAGTTTTATTTAGTATTGAATTTTTAGAGAAACGTAATAATGGTGAGACGATGAAACGACATATTCCACACCTTCTTTTCGTGCTTCTCTGTATTGCACTCCTTGCGCCCTCTGTTTCTGCAACTGGCGCACCGGATCTCGTAATTTCCAGTCTTACGACCAACGGCGGCGAGATCTTCGCTCACGAACCGAACAACGTCACCGCGACCGTCGCGAACATCGGCAATATGGATGCAGGCGCTTTTGACCTGCAGTTTGCGATCGGCGGGAACGACACCGTGGTCGCAATCCCCGGCCTTGCCGTGGGTGCCACGACGACCGTCGAGATCACCGATCCCACGATCCGCGCCTTCGGCGAGTCCGTGACGATCACCGTCACCGCCGATCCCAATGACGAAGTCGCCGAGCTGAACGAGACGAACAACACCGCCACCGTCACCAGGACCGTCGTCTACAACGGCTACAAGGGCAAGCGCTACACCGACGGCGACGACCTGACGACGCGGGTGTCCTTCGCGGGACGGTATGACGTCGTCTACTCCGCCGGGAACACCGCCTACAACGGAGCGCTCTGGACTACCCAGACCTACGGGTGGACCGCAGCCGATCTCCCAATCCCGGCCGGCGCCACGGTGGTCAGCGCCCGGCTCTACCAGGGCTACACCTACAACAAGATGGGCGTCGACCCGGCCTTCACGCTCTCGTTCAACGGCAACACGGTCACGCCTGCCGCGACCTACCAGGACATCAAGAACTTCGGATCCTACAGTTACCCCTACGGGATGTACGTCTACAACGTGACCGACCAGTTCGACCCGGCCGGGAGCAGCATGACCATCACCCCGGAGGCCGGGAACAACTACGGCCTCTACGGCGCCTACCTGGTCGTCGTCTACGAGGACGCCGCGGCCACCGAGAAGACCATTCTGATCAACGACGAGTTCGATATGCTCTACGCCCGCGCCTCCTACGCCGTCACCTCCGACGAGGCGACCGCGTATGCGCCCTTCGCGAACGTCGATACCGCCAACCTCCAGAGCGCCCGGGCGGTCGCCGTCCTCTTCTCGGCCGGCGACGCCGATAAGAGCAAGTTCTTCTTCAACGCCCAGGAGTATGCCGGGTTCTGGACAGACTACCAGACAAATCCGCAGCTCGGGTTCTCGGTCTACGACGTGACCGCCGCCGTGCAGGACGGCACGAACGAGGCACGCCTGCAGAGTTACGACGGCGGCGCGAACGGCGACAACATGTATGCCGCCACCGCCATTCTGGTCGCCGAATACACGGGCAGGCCGAAGGCCGACCTGATAGTCACCGGCATTGCGACCAACGGCGGCGAGATCTTCGCTCACGAACCGAACAACGTCACCGCGACCGTCGCGAACATCGGCGATGCGCCCGCAGGCGCGTTCGACGTCGGGTTCCTCGTCGGGAATTACACCGCCCTGATAAACGTCACCGGCCTTGCCGCGAACGCCACGACGACCGTCGAGATCACCGATCCCACGATCCGCGCCTTCGGCGAGTCCGTGACAATCACCGTCACCGCCGATGCCGGCGACGCCGTTTTCGAGGCAAACGAGACGAACAACACCGCCACCGTCACCAGGACCGTCGTCTACAACGGCTACAAGGGCAAGCGCTACACCGACGGCGACGACCTGACGACGCGGGTGTCCTTCGCGGGACAGTATGACGTCGTCTACTCCGCCGGGAACACCGCCTACAACGGAGCGCTCTGGACTACCCAGACCTACGGGTGGACCGCAGCCGATCTCCCAATCCCGGCCGGCGCCACGGTGGTCAGCGCCCGGCTCTACCAGGGCTACACCTACAACAAGATGGGCGTCGACCCGGCCTTCACGCTCTCGTTCAACGGCAACACGGTCACGCCTGCCGCGACCTACCAGGACATCAAGAACTTCGGATCCTACAGTTACCCCTACGGGATGTACGTCTACAACGTGACCGACCAGTTCGACCCGGCCGGGAGCAGCATGACCATCACCCCGGAGGCCGGGAACAACTACGGCCTCTACGGCGCCTACCTGGTCGTCGTCTACGAGGACGCCGCGGCCACCGAGAAGACCATTCTGATCAACGACGAGTTCGATATGCTCTACGCCCGCGCCTCCTACGCCGTCACCTCCGACGAGGCGACCGCGTATGCGCCCTTCGCGAACGTCGATACCGCCAACCTCCAGAGCGCCCGGGCGGTCGCCGTCCTCTTCTCGGCCGGCGACGCCGATAAGAGCAAGTTCTTCTTCAACGCCCAGGAGTATGCCGGGTTCTGGACAGACTACCAGACAAATCCGCAGCTCGGGTTCTCGGTCTACGACGTGACCGCCGCCGTGCAGGACGGCACGAACGAGGCACGCCTGCAGAGTTACGACGGCGGCGCGAACGGCGACAACATGTATGCCGCCACCGCCATCCTGATCGCCGAATACGCCGCCCCTGCCCCCACGCCGGTTCCGACGGCCGCACCGTCCACCGGAGGCGGCGGCAACGGCGGGAACTCACGGTTCATATTCGATGCCGGAGCGGGCACCATCCTGACCTCTTCTGAAGGGAAGGTGCTCCGCGAAGTCGATATCGCGGCGGCAGACGGCATCGCGGCGCTCGTGATCCCCCAGAACGTCCTGGCGCTGGACGGCGAAGGGTCGCCGGTGCACGAGATATCGATCGAACCCGCCTCGTCGGCATCCTTACCGCAGCCGGCGAACGCACGGTTTGCCTTTGCAGGGAGCGTCTACGACTGCTCGCCTGCAGGAGCCACATTCGATCCCGCGATAGATCTCGTCTTCACCCTCTCCGAGGAGGAGTGGAATGCTCTCCAGAATTCCGACCTGAAGGTGCAGTACTACAATGCAAAGACCGGAGCATGGGAGGACGTTCCGGCGACCGTCGACGCGGCGACCCGCACGGTCACGGCCAGCGTTGCGCACTTCAGTACCTTCGCCCTGGTTGCGGCAGAGGCAGGTTTGGCCAACAGTGCGCCGGCGCCGACGGCAGCGGCACATACACCGGCACCTGCAACGACCTCATCCGCCGCGGGCGCCGCAGAACCGACGCAGGCACCGGGCTTTGAAACGGTGCTTGCGCTCGCCGCCCTTGCCGCTGGAGCCGCCGCGATTGCACGACGGCACTAACCCCCTCTTTTTCGCAGAAGTGTCCGGCCGGCCGGAGATGCAAGGGTTGATGAAAGGCCGGGCGAATACCTACAGAGTGCGCAGACTCCCAGGAACAGAACGGAACACCGGTGACGCATGATTGCGATCGGATCTCTCCCCACGCTCGCCGCCTACCTGATTCAGGCCGTCGTGCTCATAACGGCAGGCATCATCCTCGCCAGTATCATCGCCGAGACCGGGGTTTTCTCACGCCTGACCAGGGTCTCCCGCCCGCTCTGCCGGGTTTGCGGCCTCTCCGAACCCTGCGTGGTCTGCGTCCTCGCGATGGTGGTCAATGCCACGGCAGGAAAGTCAATGCTCGCCGAATACTTCCGCGACGAAAAGGTCCGGAGAGAAGAGGTCATCCCCGCACTGCTGATGGGGACATTCCCGGCCGTCCTCGGCGAGTCGCTCTTCCGCGTCCAGCTGCCGACGGCGCTCGTCCTCCTCGGACCGGTCGTCGGAACGCTCCATACGCTCTTTAACCTCTTCTCGAGTTTCCTCCAGACGCTGGCCGCCATCGCCTTCTCCCACATCTTCCTCAGGACCCATCTCGAGAGCCTGATTCCCGCTCCCGATGAGAAACCGCTCTCGTTCTCGGCCGCAGCCGTCAAACAGGGATTCTTCCGGGCGATACCGACGCTCCGGCGCGTCCTCCCGGCGACCGTGGCGGCGACGCTGGTCTTCTCGGTGCTCTGGGCCTCCGGCGGGATGGACGTCATCGCGGCGATCTTCGATCCGCTGCTCCACCTGGTCGGCCTTCCCGGGGAGAGCAGCGCAGCGCTCGTCGCGCAGTTCGTTCACTTCTCGGCCGGCTACGCCATCGTGGGGTCGCTGATGATCGAGGGCGTGCTCATCCTGAAGACCGCGCTGATCACGCTCGTCATCGGGAGCATGATCATCATCACAAGCATCTACATCAAGTACACGGGCCCGCTCTACCTCTCCCTCTTCGGCAGATACGGCGTCCGCGTGACACTCGTCACCTACGGCGCCAGCATGGGAGCGAAGCTCGTGACGATCGCACTCATCATGGCCTTCTTCTGATGCGCCCATGGCGATATACGAATTCATACGAATTTCACAAAGTTCATAATGGATATTACAAGAATGTAGATCAGTAGCCGTGCCCGGGACCACCGTCCGGGACGAGCAGGGATGTCCATGAAACTATCCGTGATTGCATGGGGAAGCGAGGTGCTGCAGATCGCCGGCGCTGCGGAGGGCCTCGGCATCGAGCTCGACGCATGGCCGGTTCACGGCCTGCGGGAGGATGTGCATCAGGTGGGCGCCTGCAGAAAGGCGCTCGCAGATGCGGACTGTATCCTTGTCCACCCGTCGTACGACCCGTTCTGGGACGATCTCCTCGCCGACCTCCGCGAGGATCTTCCGCTGATCGCTTTTGGCTATGCCGACACCTTCTGGTCCGCCTCGACCGTACCGCCGTCCGTCGCAGCGACGGTGAGCACCTACTTCCTGTATGGCGGAGAGGAGAATATCGCCAATATGCTCCGCTACCTGCTCGCCGAGGTCATGCACCGCGACGCGGCCTACGATCCTCCCCGGCCGATGCCGTGGGAGGGGCTCTACCACCCGGACGCCCCGGAGGTCTTCGATGACGTCGAGGCGTACCTGGCGTGGCACGGCCGCCGCCGTCCCCACTGCATCGGGCTGCTCTTCTCCCGGACGCACTGGGTCGCCGGGGATTGTGCTGTCGTCGACAGTCTTATCCGAAAACTCGAGGAGTTCGCGGACGTCATACCGGTCTTCTGCTACGGGGTGGCGGACGCCGAGCTTGGCACCCGGTCCGCCCGCGATCTGATCGAGACGGTCTTTGCCGGCAGGATCGACGCCCTCGTGGAAGCCCGTTCTTTCATCCATTCAAGCGACGTCGATGCCTACGTCGGGGCGCTCTCCGATCTCGGCGTTCCGGCCTTCCACCCGCTCATCCTCTACCACAGCACCGCAGAGGAGTGGGCAGCGGGCACGGAGGGCATGTCCAGCACCGAGCTCTGCTGGTGCGTCGCGATCCCTGAGTTCCAGGGGCTGATCGAGATGATCCCGGCGGGCGCCGCGGAGAGCAGCGAACGGTCGGGCACGGAGTGCGAGGTGCACGTCCCGCTCGAGGAGCGGATCGACCGGATCGCCGCACGCATCCGGAAGTGGATCACGCTTCGCAAGAAGCCGCCCGCGGAGCGGAAGATCGTCTTTGTCCTGCACAACAAGCCCTGCTCGTCCGTGGAAGCGACGGTCGGGGCGGGCGCCCACCTCGACACGCTCGAGAGCGTCGCCCGGATCCTCCGCGCCATGCGCGATCAGGGCTACGCAGTCGAGTGCCCGGAGAGCGGCGAAGACCTGATCGCCGCCATCATGGGGAAGAAGGCGATATCCGAGTTCCGGTGGACGTCGGTCGAGGAGATAGTCAGGTGCGGGGGCGCCCTCGCCCTGGTGGGCAGGGAGGAGTACGAAGCCTGGTTCGAGACGCTCCCCGAAGACGTGCGCCGGGCGGTCGTCGAGGCATGGGGCGCACCTCCCGGAGAGGAGATGAACGGGGTGCCGCCGGCGATGGTCTACCGGGACGCGATCGTCGTCACCGGCATCCGCTACGGAAACGCCGTCGTCTGCGTACAGCCGAAACGCGGATGCGCCGGGCCGCGGTGCGACGGGCAGGTCTGCAGGATTCTCCACGACCCCGGCATCCCGCCGACGCACCAGTACCTGGCGACCTACCACTGGCTCGAGGAGACGTTCGGGGCCGACGTCATCATCCATGTCGGTACGCACGGGAACCTGGAGTTTCTGCCGGGAAAGAGCGTCGCTCTCTCGGGGAGCTGCTTCCCGGACATCGCCGTCGGCACGGTCCCGCACCTCTATATCTACAACTCGGACAACCCTCCCGAAGGGACGATGGCGAAACGCCGGTCGTATGCGACGATCGTCGACCATATGCAGACCGTCATGACCGAGAGCGACCTCTACGCCGAGCTCAAGGACCTTGAGGAGCAGATCGCGGCATACGGGCGGGCAAAACCGTCCGACGCGGCCCGCGCCCACGCGCTCGAGCATACCATCGTCGACCTTCTCAGGGAGACGAACCTCGCGGACGACGTCCGGCTGGACGAACGCCTGGCACGGGGCGAACCGTTCGAAGCGATCTGCGAGGCGGCGCACCGGGTCGTCACCGGGATCTACAACACGCAGATCCCGGACGGCATGCACATCTTCGGGGATCTTCCGGACGGCTCCCGGCGGACGGAGTGCATCGGCGCCATCCTGCGCTACACCGGAGAAGCCCGCCGCCTCGTCCTGGAGATGACAGGCGGCGGCGTCGATCCCGCCGGAGCCGACAGCATTCTCCTCCGGGAGGTCGACGAAGCGGCGAAAGGCCTGATCGCTGCGTTCCTCGACGGCCTCTCTCCTGCCGCCGCCGCAGAGCGCGCCCTCGGCGACCGGCTCCGCGCCCTCCCGGAGGCGGCGCTTTCCTCCCTGCAGGCGACCGTCCTTGAGATATCCGGGAAGATCGAGGCCTCCGACGAGATCGAAAGCCTCCTCCGTGGCTGCGCCGGCGGCTACATCGAGGCGGGGCCCGCAGGACTGATCACGCGGGGCAGGCCGGACGTCCTCCCGACCGGCAGGAACTTCTACTCGCTCGACCCGTTCCGCGTGCCCACGAAGGCGGCCTGGCGGATAGGCAGCCGTCTCGCCGAGGGCGTGGTGAACAAGTATCGCGAAGAACACGGCGCGATGCCCGAAAACATCGCGATGTACTGGATGGCATCCGACATCATGTGGGCCGACGGCGAAGGGCTCGCCCAGATCCTGGCGCTCATCGGCGTGGAGCCGGTCTGGGTGAACGGAAGGGTCACGACCTACCGGGTCATCCCGCTCGAAGAACTCGACCGGCCGCGGATCGACGTCACCGTCAGGACGAGCGGGATCCTCCGCGACAACTTCTATAACTGCATCGAACTCCTCGACGACGCTATCCGGGAGGTCGCGCTCCTCGACGAACCGGCGGAGATGAACGCTCTCAAACGGCACGAGCAGGGCGGAGCGCCGCAGCCCCGGATCTTCGGCAGCCGTCCCGGCACCTACGGCAACGGGGTCAACCTCGCAGTTCACGCTTCGGCCTGGAAGGAAGAGGCGGATCTTGCGGACATCTTCATTACCTGGAACGGCTTTGCCTACGGCCGCGGGTCGTACGGGGAAGCGGCGCACGATTCGTTTGCAGACCACCTGCGGTCGGTCGACGTCACGTTCAACAAGACCGTGACCGACGAGTACGACCTCCTCGGGTGCTGCTGTTACTTCGGGTCGCACGGCGGGATGACGGCCGCCGCCCGCACCCTCGGCAACAAAGATGTCCCCGTCTACTACGGCGACACGCGGGAGAGCGACCGGGTCGAGGTGCGGACGCTCGCCGAGGAGGTCCGGCGGGTGGTGCGGACGAAGCTCCTGAACCCGGCATGGATCGAGGGGATGCGCCGCCACGGCTACAAGGGAGCCGGCGACATCTCCCGCCGCGTGGGATCGGTCTACGGCTGGGAGGCGACCACGCAGGAGGTCGACGACTGGATCTTCGACGATATCGCGAAGACGTTCGTCCTCGACGATTCGATGCGGCAGTTCTTCGAGGAGCAGAACCCCTGGGCGCTCGAAGAGATCGGCAGGCGCCTGCTGGAGGCGAACGAGCGCGGTCTCTGGGAGGCCGACCCAGACGTCCTCGACGGCCTGCGGGCGGCGTACCTCGAGATGGAGGGCTGGATCGAGGAGCGGATGGGGGATGCGGGCGGCGACGTCCAGGGCGGCGCGATCAGGGTCATCGACGCGGCGGAGGCAAAAGCCTGGAGAAAGAAGCCCGGTGCCGACCGGCCATCGGGAGGCTCCCCTGAAGGATCTCCGGAGAGCCGTGCCGGATGACACGAAAGGCCCTGCGACCCGCGCCATCCGTGTGAGAATCAGCACCTGATCGTAATACTGTTCGGAACATATTTAACACTAAATAATCAATTTCTCTTCTAATGCCACACCACGTGCGACGCGGCGTGCTGCCGTTCACCGCGATCATCGGCCAGGAGACGATGAAGCGCGCTCTGCTCCTGAACGCCGTCAACCCCAGGATTGGCGGGGTACTCATCCGCGGAGAGAAAGGGACCGCAAAGTCCACCGCCGTCAGGGGGCTTGCCGACCTCCTGCCCGAGATCGAGGTCGTCGCCGGCTGCCCGTTCGGGTGCAACCCGGCGGATCAGCGGGAGATCTGCGACATCTGCTGTGAAAAAACAAAGACGGGAGGAGATCTTGCAATCGGAAAGCGGCGGGTCAGGGTCGTCGACCTTCCGCTCGGGGCGACCGAAGACCGCGTCGTCGGGACGATCGACATCGAGCGGGCGATCAAGGAAGGCGTCAGGGCGCTTGAACCGGGTATCCTGGCGCAGGTCAACCGGGGGATTCTCTACATCGACGAGGTCAATCTCCTGGACGATCACGTCACCGACATCCTCCTCGACGCAGCGGCGATGGGCGTCAACACGGTCGAGCGGGAGGGCATCTCGGTCTCGCACCCGGCCCGGTTCATCCTGATCGGGACGATGAACCCGGAAGAGGGCGAACTTCGGCCGCAGCTCCTGGACCGGTTCGGACTCCAGGTGACGGTTGCCGGGATCGCCGAGATCGACCAGCGGATCAGGATCGTGGAGACCGCCGAGGCGTTCGAGAGCGACCCCGAAGGATTCAGGAGAACCTGCGAGGGCGATCTTGCGGCGCTCCGGGAGCAGATAACCGCCGCAAAGCGCCTCCTCCCGCATGTTGCCGTCCCGCCCGATCTCATCCGCAGGACGGCAGAGACCTGCGTCCGTCTCGGCGTCGACACCCACCGTGCCGAGATCGCCGTCATCAGGACGGCAAAGACGATCGCCGCGCTGGAGGGGCGCAGCGAGGTGACGCTTGCCGATATCCGCGAGGCCATGGAGCTTGCCCTGCCGCACCGGATGCGGCGCCGGCCGTTCGAAGAGCCACGGGTAGACCCAGAGCACCTCGACGACCTCCTGCAGGACGACCCGCCCGAACCGGAGAGGGAGACCGAGGACGGGCACCGGGAACCTCCGGACCAGCCGCCCGCTCCGGGAGAGGGAGGCGAGACGGCAGACGGGGATTTGGGGGCTGCAACTACCGTCCACGCCGCCGGCTCCCCGATCGATGCGGCGAAGGTCGAGCGGAAACCGGAGCAGGATAGAAAGACGCGGCGAACGGCGGACGGCAGGCGCGTTCCGACCTACTCGGCGCGAAAGACCGGCAGGTATGTCGCTGCCCGGGAGACGGCGACGCCCCGCGACGTCGCACTCGACGCCACGATCCGCGCCGCCGCGCCGTACCAGAATGAGCGCCCGAAGAACGGCCTTGCCCTTGCCATCCGCGACCAGGACATCAGGGAGAAGGTGCGGATCGGCAGGGTGTCGACCTCATGCCTCTTCCTGGTGGATGCCAGCGGATCGATGGGTGCCGTGCGGCGGATGGAGGCTGCAAAGGGCGCGGTGCTCTCGCTCCTCGAGGAGTCGTACCTGATGCGCGATCGCGTCGGGCTGATCGCTTTTTGCGGAAGCGGTGCGGAAAATCTGCTCCCGCTCTGTTCGAGCGCCGATCTGGCCGTAAAACGGCTCGAAGAGATCCCGACCGGCGGGAAGACGCCCCTCCCCGCAGCGCTCGCCCTTGCCGCTGACGTCTTCCGGCGCGAGACGCGGAAGAACGCCGGCACCATACCGATAATGGTGCTCCTCTCCGACGGGCGGGGAAACGTTTCGCTCTCCGGCGATATCCGCCGCGACATCGAGCGCCTCGCAACCGATATCGGGGAACAGGGCATCCATACCGTCGTCCTGGACACCGAATCGACGGACTCGTCGTACCTCCGGATGCAGCTTGGCTACTGCAGGGAGATCGCCGAGCGTTCCGGCGGCAGGTACTACCCGATAGGCGATCTCGCACCGGAGCAGGTGCACGCGATCGTCGAAGCGGAGCGAAACAGGCTTTTCCAGGAGACCTGAGCGGCCGGGGTGCCGCATTCCCTGCCGCTTTTCTCTTTTTGCCCGGTTTTTAGGCCTGGCTGGAATGCGACACACATCTCGAAAGGTATGATTTGTTAGCACAAGAAGAAACCTTCTTATTACAAAATCGACAACTGAAGTGTGATGACGAGATTTTCGGTGCTCTGCCTCGCCTGTATCGGGCTGCTGCTCCTCTCGGTGCCCGTCTGCGCTTCCTCCTCTCCGATCACCCGGACGCTCTCCACCATAGAACCCTCCGGGGGAGACGAGTTCACCGTGACCCTTTCCATCCGGGATATCGCGATCGGTGGGATCGTCGAGTCGCTGCCGGCGGGATATGTCTTTGTCGGGACAACGCACCCGGCAAGCCGGATTCTGCTCAGGGGGCAGACGATTGCGTTCGCCGTTCTGAACGAGACCGAGATCTCATACACCGTCCGGGCTCCCGCAACCGGAAGCGGAGAGATCACCGGCCGGTGGGAAGACCTCGCCGGTGACGAGACCGGGACGGTTCCGGCATCGCACGTCGCCGTGGACGGCATCGACACGCCCGGCGAGGCCGCGGGAGCGAAACCCGCCGGGACAAACGCGCAGGCAGGATCGCCGTCCGGCATTCTCGCCGCAGCGGCGGCCGTTCTCATCGGCGCCTGCCTGCTTGCAGTGCGGAGGGATGACCGATGATGCGGACGATCCTCCTGGCCGCCCTCGCCGCCCTTCTCTTCCTTGCCGTTCCAGTCTCTGCAGCGGATACTGATTCTCTCCCGGGAGACGCCGACGGTGACGGAACGCTCACCGGCGACGAGGTCTCGGCAACCGTCCTCGCCTACCTCGATGCCGCCTACATGGGCGGGACCGGCACCGACCGCACCGAAGCTCTCGACGCCGCCCAGGTCTACGCGTTCTGGGGCGGCAGGCCGAAGATTGTCACCGACTCGGCCGGGAAGACGGCAACCCTCTACCGGCCGCTCCGGCGGATCGTGGTCTGCAACGGCGAGACGCTGGAGACCCTCCGGTCGATCGGGCTTGACGCCGGCAGGGTCGTGGCCGTCGACAAGTACAGCCTTGAAAAATCGTCGTTCTTCCCCGAATACCAGGGCAAAACAAATATCGGGAGCATCTGGTCGCCGGACATGGAGAAGATCGTGACCGCCCGACCGGACGCGGTCTTCCTCTATGCAACGATCAGCACCGCCGCCTGCGATGATATTCAGCAGAAACTGGAGGCCACGGTTCCCGGAATCCACGTCTTCCGGTTCGACTGCTTCAAACCCGCGACCTATGCCGATGAGGTCCGGGCTATCGCGGCGATGACCGGCCGGGAAGAGCGCGGTGAAGCGTTCATCGCGTTCTACGAATCGGCGATGAACACGATCCGGGACGGTGTCCCTGACGCAGACAGGCCCCGTGTCTACTTCGAGTACTGGATCGACTACAGGACAGTCGCCCGCAATGCAGGGTACAACGAGAAGATCGGGCTCGCGGGCGGAGTGAATCCCTACTCCGGCGAGTCGACGGACTACCCGGATATCGATCCGGAGTCGGTCATCGCCAACAACCCGCAAGTCGTGGTCAAACTGGCCGGACAGGGACTCGAGTTCGGCGGCTATGCCGGGCACGATCTCGATTCGTTCGCCCGGATTCGGTCGGCGCTGCTCCTGCGGCCGGGCTGGACGACGCTCGATGCGGTGAAGAACAACCGCGTCTACGTCATCCACTCGGATATCCTGGGCGGGGCGCAGCATTTCATCGGAACGGCGTACCTGGCGAAGATCATCTCCCCGGAGCGGTTCGGCACCCTCGACCCGCAGGCGATTCACCAGCGCTACCTGACCGACTTCCAGGGGATCGACTTCGACCTTGCCACGCAGGGCGCGTTCGTATACCCGTAACCGGAGATGAGGAGCATGACCGAACAGATCACCCGTCCGGCGGACGGATATGCAGAGATCAGGAGGGTGCGGGGGATCTTCATCGCCGCCCTCCTTCTCGTGCTGGCTCTCCTCGTCGGCGTGGCGGTCACGCTCGGGTCGGCGGATCTCTCGGTGAGCGAGTCGTACCTGGCTATCCTGGCGGGCCTCTTCCCGGGGACATTCCAGGCTCCCGAACTTGCGGAGGTGATCGTCTGGGACTACCGCCTGCACCGCGTGCTCTTCGCCGTCTGCGCCGGGTTCGGCCTTGCGATCGCCGGAACGGTGATGCAGGGGATCCTCCGAAACCCGCTCGCAAGCCCCTTCACCCTGGGCATCGCCTCTGCGGCCGCCACGGGCGCCTCCATCGCCATCGTTCTCGGCGCCGGCTTTCTCGGCGGGGACTACCTGATCATCGGCAATGCGTTCCTCTTCGCCCTGCTCGCCTCGATGGCCATCTACGGGATGGCGCGCTACCGGGGCGTCAGCTCCGAGACGATGATCCTCGGGGGCATCGCGCTCATGTATCTCTTCTCGGCGATCACCTCGCTCCTCCAGTACCTCGGTTCCGCCGAACAGCTTCAGGCGGTGGTCTTCTGGATGTTCGGCTCGATGGACAGGTCTTCGTGGATGAAACTCGGGATCGTCGCCGCAATCCTCGCCGTCATCGTCCCGTACTTCATTATCCGCGCCTGGGACCTCAACGTCCTCGCCGAAGGCGACGAGGTGGCGAGCAGCCTCGGCGTCCCGGTCGAGCGGTCGATGACCGTCTTCATGATACTCTCCTCCCTCGTCACGGCGGCGATCATCTGCTTCACCGGGACGATCGGGTTCATCGGCCTCGTCGCCCCCCACATCACCCGGATGGCCGTCGGCGGCGACCACCGGGTCCTCATCCCCGCATCGGGCCTGGTCGGCGCCGTCCTCCTCCTCGGCGCCGACAGCATAGCCCGCAGCATCCTTGCACCCGAGATCCTGCCGGTCGGGATCGTGACCGCCTTCCTCGGCGTGCCGTTCTTCATGTATCTCTTCCTGCACCGGAGGGATGGAGGATGGTGAGGCTGTCGGTCAGCGATCTTGCGTTCTCCTACCGCGACCGCCCGGTGCTCTCGGATATCGCTTTCTGCGTCGACGCCGGTGAGGTGCTCGGCCTTGTCGGGCCGAACGGGTGCGGCAAGACGACGCTGATCAAATGCGTCGACGGCATCCTGACCCCCTGCCGGGGGAGGGTGGCGCTGGAGGGGCAGGACCTTGCCCGGATGCACCGCCGCGAGGTCGCCCGGCTCATCGCCTACGTCCCGCAGTCCATCACGAATCACACCTCCTCGACGGTCTTTGAGACCGTCCTGATGGGGAGACGGCCGTACCTGAACTGGTCGGTGCGACCGGAGGACGAAGAGAAGGTACAGGAAGCACTCTCGCTCCTCGACCTCGACGACCTGGCGTTCCGGCAGGTCCGGGAACTTTCCGGCGGCGAGCGGCAGCGGGTGATGATCGCCCGGGCTATCGCCCAGGAGACGAAAGCAATTCTTCTCGACGAACCGACGAGCAGTTTAGACGTCCACCACCAGATGGCGGTGATGGAGGTGATCCGCAGCCTTGCAGAAGAGCGGGACCTCTCGGTGGTCATTGCCGTGCACGACCTGAACCTGGCGGCGGCGTTCTGCCACCGGCTCCTCGTGATGAAGCAGGGGTCTATCCAGGGCAACGGGATACCTGCTGATGTTCTCACCGCGGCCACGATACGCGATGTGTACGGCATCGATGCGGTCGTCAAGCACGATCTTGCGACGCCGTATATGGTTCCCGTGCCCTCGGGCAGGCGCCGGGGGAAGACCTGATCGTCTCCGCGTACGATCGGTGCAGGGCCGGAAAAAGAGAGATGACCGCGTTCTGAAGGCTCTTTCCCGTCCGGCCACCGGCGGCTTCCGGAACGCGGCGCCGATCGCCGGCCCTTGCCGCATGCCCCGGGCGGTGATGCGAGCGCCGTGCGGGAGACGGCCTGCCGGTAAGCCCCGCCGGGATCGTCCCGGCCGATGCTCCGCGGAGCACCACAGCGAGAATTGCCGAAAAAGGGTTTAATCGTAGGCGAGCCGGGTTTTTTCATCGGCAAGGGTGGGGGCGGTCAGGGCTTTCCAGAGTTCCGAATCCCATGAGCCAAGCTCCGTGTGCGTGGTGTGGTACTTCTGGGGGATCGGGTGCGTTCCCACAACCACCTCCATGCCATACTTCTCCTGTATGAAGCGGGAAAAGTACGAAATCCGGGGACAGGGGGGATACCCGACAACCATGCCGGTGGCAAGGTGCACGACCTCGGCACCGTTGTTCTTCATCTCCTGCGGCACGTATTCGACGTTCCCGCCGGGACAGCCGTTGCAGGTCGCAAATCCGACGAGTTCAACGTCTTTCCCTTTGTACCGTTCAAATGCGCCTTCGCGGTTGCGCAGTGCCCGCAGGCACTTGCCTCCGGCACAGGTCCGGTAGCGGTCGCAGATGATGATTCCCACTCTGATCGGATCTTCCATAGATATGCTCTCCCTGGTGCAGGATGTTCAGTTATCAATTCTCTACCTGATACGAGAAATATGCTGTGCCGAACGCCTGCAGAGAGGCGGCGAAGAATGTTCCGATTCCCGGAGCACGTTCACGCCTGAGATCTCTGCGACTACCCCCGCCCTCTTCCCGCAGGCAGTGCGCTCTCTGAGAGTCACGCGATTCCCCCGGGTTCGTCCTGCGAGCGTACGGGCTCCTTTGAGCCCGGCATTGGCAGCGCTGCATCGTCCGGACTGCGGCCTACTCCGGGCTGCCCGGGGGAAAGACGGCGACGGGGAGAAGAATCCACATGCCGGAATGTAGATCGCGGATCCGGCTTTCCGCATACTCCTGAACCGTCAACAAAGAAGTATTAGCGATTGACCTTCTTGCACCGGGCAGCAGCGGTCTTGCCGGGAGAGGCATCGGTACGGCAAAAAAGGGAGAGGAACGGCTATGTCAGCCCGGCAAGTTCCCCTTCTCCGGCCATATAGAGCCAGTAGCCCTGCCCCGGCACCATCGTGCGGCTATCGGCGAAGATGCCGCTGCCGCCGTTGACGACGGCGATCTCGTACTCCTGCACCGCCGCGTTCCAACCGATCAGGTTCGTCCAGGCGCTCCGCACCGAGAAGAGTGCGTCCCGCGCCGATGCCGGAACCGTGCAGGGATGGCCGACAGCGTTCCAACCCGGCGCAAGGCTTCTGGCCGGCGGCACTGTCACGCTGTCGCTTGCAAAGAAGAGGCCGACTGAGGTGCTGCGGTTTGCATAGACCCAGTAACCGTCCAGGGGTTCGATCGCGCTGTCGGCGGCGAGAGCGCTCCAGGAGCGCGTCACCGCGTCATACCGGAAGAACGAGTGGCCTGCCGTATCGACGGCACCGAAGACCTTCGCTGCGGTGTTGTTCCCGTCGGAGAGGCGTTTCTGGACCGAGACGAAGTTCCAGCCGCGCGCGAGGCTGAGCGTGGCGTCGGGGACGGGAGCCGGCGGCGGGGCCGGGATAAACTCCCGGAAGATCGTGAAGGTCGCGTTCTCCACGGGTGCATGGGCGGCGTCCAGGATCTGCGACCGGAAGAGTGTCCTGTTCCCGGCCGCCTCAACCGCAGGGATGGTGCCGTCCAGCTGGATGGCAAGCTCGACGGTACCGGCGTAGGAGAGCTCGAAGGCGGTGATCTCGACCCGGCTTCCGCCACGGGTCTGTGAAGATATCAGGATGTCGTCGCGGTAGGTGTATATCCGCCAGCAGGGCTCTGCAAGGTCGGTGTACACTTCAAACGACGCGTTCGGATCGAACGTCTGCAGGAACCGCACCCTGACGGAGGCTGCGACATCCTCTCCGGCAGAGAGCCCTGCGTCCGGCGGGGAAACGGTCACCGAGCGTATCGTATATCCACTGCTGTCCGGGTAGACCGGCGTCGGTGTCGGGTAGGGCCCCTCGCCCAGCGCGAAGGTCGTAGAGCAGGTCACACCGGTCTCCACGCTCTCGACGTTGACGATGTACTCGTCCGGCCGGAACGTAGAGGCGTCGACCTCAAAGAACCAGGTATTGTTGGGTGCACCCCTCTGAACAGTTACTGCGCCGGAGGCGCCGCTAAACCCGATGTACGGCACCCCTGCCATCGGGTCGAAAGACGCGCTCGTCACATCGATCAGCAGCTCGTCGCCGGGAGCCAGGTTGGTCGTGCCGGTGATGGTGAAGGTGCTGCCGGGAGTCTGGTTCCCGATGGGATCGATCCGGAGCCAGGGCTCCTCCACGAGGAATGTCAGCGCGACGTGGGTGTCTTCGACATACGGCGAGTTCAGGGCGTTCACGAGTGCGGCTGCAGCGTCGGACGCCTGCAGGTTGGACAGGTCGATGTTGGCCATACCGGGCGCGGTGATGGTTGCAGTTGTTCCGGGAGCGAGGCGGACGTCCTGCAGCCCGTTCTGCATCGGGTGCTGGACGACGACGAAGTACTGGCCGGTTGCGAGGTTCCCGGTCACGCCGGAGTCGAGGCCGTACTCAAAGGATCCGTCGGACTCCACACTCACGGATTTACTGAGGAGGCGGTAATTCTTGCCGAAGATCCAGACGTAGACATTACCCGGGTTGCCCTCCGCCGTCCCGGAGATGGTGAGGGGATCGCCCTTCGCAACGGTGGTCGAACTCGCGGTCGCTGTTATGGTGGGGGTCTTCAGGACGACGGACTGGGTGGCGTACTGCGCATCTGATACATGAGCCTTGTCGCGCGGCGTGGATACGGCGTAGAGGGTATAGCAACCGGAGTCCAGCCAGGCATTGACCGACGATGTGTCCCACCGGTACTCCCAGGTGTCGTCGGTCTCGACGCTGACCGAAGTGAAGGTGCTGCCCACCTGATCCACAACTGCCGCGGTGAAATCGTTGAGCCTGACACCGCCCGTCGGGAGGTTCGGACCGCACACAAAGAGGTAGGTCGTCGCGGCCTCGGTGTTGGTGCCGGAGAGGACGATCTCCTCGCCGATATAGTAGACGCCGGTGCCGGATGCGGCCATGGTGACGGTGCCCATCTCCACCCGCACCCTGACGTCATCCGACCGGCCGGGATCGGCCGGGTCGACGACCTTGATCGTGAAGGTCTGGTCAGCCGTGGCGACGGTGGTGGTAAACTGAACCGCCCGGGCGCCGGCTGCGCTGGTGATCACCTGAGCTCCCGCATAAGGGACGTCTGCAGCGTCAGGAACACCGTCCATCTGCACGTTGGGCGTAACGGAGGGCTGCCCCGGCGCGATCAGCGGGTACTGATCCGCGTTGAGACCCGCGTCCCTGACGTAGAGCCAGTAGGCCTTTTTGGCCTCGCCGGTGACGGTCACGACGAAGGGATTGCCGCGGACAACGGCGTCCTTGTTCGCCGCCAGCGAGAGAGACCGGATACTGACCTCGAACGAGACCGTGTTCGAGTCATACCCCTTCCCCGCAAGCCCGGTCGCGTCGTTCCAGCGTGCCTGCGCGGTGTAGGTGCCGGCGGCCGCATCGGTAAGGGCTATCCCGCCGACGTAGACCGTGGACGCGTTGATCGGAACGTTGTCGGTGCCGACGCCGCCAAGCTGCGTGAGCCTGCCTCCGGCAGGGGTGGTCACCTCGATATCCACGAAAGCGACCGCCGGGGTGGCGTAGAGCCCATTGACGTTGTTCTGCACCTCGAAGGCGAGCGGCGTGCTCCGGGAGACGGATTTCCCGGCCACGGAGTCGGTGCGGGAGGTATCAAGGACGACGTCGAGAGTTACGGCAGGGGTCTTGACGACGACGTACGGGTTGCCGGCGGCGAGGCCGGAACTGTCCCACGCGTAGTAAGTGCCGGTGATGCCGCCGGCGTCCGCTGCGGAGAGGTCGAAGGTGTTCGCGCTCGGAACATCGATGATGTTGTCGGCGGCACCCGCCGCGAAATCACTGTAGTGGACGAGGCGGGTGATGCCGGGGGCGACGCCGGTCAGGTCCAGGCCTTCCTCGCCGGTGTAGATCGTATCCCCGACACCGATCCCCGCACGTCCGTCCCGGGCCGCGGCCGGGGAGGAGAGGAGGGCGACCACGATCAGGGCGGCAAAGAGCAGGATAGTCTTTCGTGTATGGTTCTGCATAGTATCACGCATGCATGGCAGCAGGCCGACGGGCGGCAGATCCCGGAGGGCACTATCAGGGAAGAGGCCAGGTCGCAGATCTCGACGGCCGGGATCGTCCCCGCAGCCCCCCACATGCCCGGAACCGGCAGGAGCTGTCCGGTAGCGGAAGATTGACCGACGCGGGTACTTAACGCTTGTGAAATGGTATGCAACGGACATGTACACAACCAGCGAAACTGTACGTATTCAACCGTGCTGCATGCCCTTGCGCACCTCCTGAAGGCAGGCACCCGCAAGAAGCCTCACCCCCCATCTCCCGCCGAACCGATACGCTCATAACACCGGGCACCCTCTTGTCGATAGGTGATACCACATGGCACAGGAACAGATGCAGATACAGAAACGGTATGAACTTCCCCCGCTCCCCTACGATGCTGCCGCGCTCGAACCGCACATCTCCCGGGAGCAGCTCTCCCTGCACCACGACAAGCACCACCAGGGCTACGTCACGGGCGCCAACGCCGATCTCGAGAAGCTCGAGCAGGCACGGCAGGAAAATGCCGATATCGACGAAAAAGCGATCCTCAAAGAGTTCGCGTTCAACATCGGCGGGCACATCCTCCACTCGCTCTTCTGGCCAACGATGGCGCCCGCGGGCAAAGGCGGCGGGACGCCCGGAGGGGCGGTTGCAGACGTACTCGACCGGGAGTTCGGCACCTTCGACCGGTTTAAAAAAGAGTTTTCCCGGGCCGCATCCAGCGTCGAGGGGTCGGGATGGGCAGCTCTTGTTATGGAGCCCCTGAGCGGGCGGCCGCGCATCATGCAGATCGAGAAGCACAGCAACAACGTCTATCCCACCGCCCCGATCCTGATGGTTCTCGATCTCTGGGAGCACGCCTACTACGTCGACTATCGGAACAACCGCGGCCAGTTCATCGATGCATTCTGGAACGTCGTCAACTGGGACCAGGTGAACAGCCGGATGGAGAAGATGATCTGACCGGTCACGCCTGCGGCAAGAACCGACGAAATCCACTCATTTTTTCCGCAATCCCGCCCGTATCTGCCAGAGACAGGCAGAGGGGGCATCTTTGGCAACGTTTAATCTGCTTCCCGCCCAACGTACGTAATTCATTCAGGGGCCATTCATTGCTTTTTCTTGAATGAACCGGGCAGTAATGCCGAAAAATAACGTACCAGCACTACGAGGTGCATACCATGTCACGACATATGTTGAGTGAATACGAGTCATACGATCTCCTGCGACAGTACGGAATTCCGGTGCCGGAGTACAGCATTGTACCATCGGCCGCGGAGGCAGGCGAAGCAGCGGAGAAGATGGGGTTCCCCGTCGTCATGAAGATCTCCTCGCCGGAGATCATTCATAAGAGCGATGCCGGCGGCGTCATCGTCGGCGTCGGTTCGACGGCGGCAGCCCGCGAGGCGTTCGACCGGATCGTTGCAAACGCACAGGCATACAACCCGAACGCCGAGATCAGGGGGGTCATCGTCGAACAGCAGGCCGAACCCGGCCTCGAGCTGATCATCGGCGGGAAGACCGATCCTGCCTTCGGGAAGGTTCTGACGTTCGGGATGGGCGGGACGCTCGTCGAACTGATGAAGGACGTCACGCTGCGGATCCTCCCGATCGATGAGGCGGAGATCCGCCGGATGGTCAGGGAGATCAACGGCTACCCCATCATCACAGGCTACCGGGGTATGAAACCGAGGGACGAGGAGACGCTTGTTGCGGCCATCGCCGCAGTCCACCGGTTCTTCACCGAGAACACCCACGTCGTGGAGTTCGACATCAACCCGCTCCGGCTCTACGAGTCCGGCGCCTGCATCGTCGATGCCCGGATCTTCGTCGACGACGAGGCCGAGGAGCGGACGGCGCAGGAACGCCCCTTCGTCCCGCTCGAGTACTTCTCTCCCCGGTCAATCGCCGTCGTCGGCGCATCCTCGGACCCGAAGAAGATGGGGTATGCCGTCATGCACAACCTCCTCCACTTCCCGGGGCAGCTCTACCCGGTGAACAATAAGCGCTCCGACGTCCAGGGACTGAAGGCCTACCCCTCCGTGGCAGCGATTCCAAACCCGGTCGACATGGCGGTCATCACCGTCCCGGCAAACCACGTCCCCGCCGTCATCGAGGAGTGCGGGCAGAAAGGGGTCGCCATCGCCGTCATCATCACCGCAGGGTTCAAGGAGATGGGCGAGACAGGACGGGCGCTCGAGGAGCGGATCGTGGAGATCGCAAAGCGCTACGGCACCCGGATCGTGGGCCCAAACTGCCTCGGCCTGATCATTCCCCCGAAGGGGATCGACACGACCTACGTGCACGAGTCGCCGAAGGCCGGCAACATCGCCTTCATCTCCCAGAGCGGTGCGATCATCAACACCGTCGTCGACTGGAGCATCGTCCACGACATCGGGTTCTCGGCGGTCGTCTCGGTCGGCAACCAGGCGGACCTCAACTTCATCGACTACCTCCGGTTCGTGGAACGCGATCCGAAGACGAAGGGCATCATCCTCTACATCGAGGAGCTCCAGGACGGCAAGACCTTTATGAAGGTCGTCAGCGAGGTCTCGAAGAGCAAACCGGTCGTGGCGATCAAGTCGGGATCGTCTGCAAAAGGTCAGGCTGCCGCCGCCTCGCATACGGGGTCGCTCTCCGGGTCGTACGACGTCTACATGGAGGCGTTCCGCGAGTCGGGCGTCATTCCGGTCCACACCCTGACCGGCGCCTTCCAGGTCGCCGAGATGCTGGCATCCCCGAAGGGCTACCCCCGCGGCAAACGGGCGGTCGTCGTGACGAACGCAGGCGGGTTTTCGGTTCTCTCCTCCGACTACGCCGAGCGCTACGGGATCGAGATCATCGATCTTCCGCCGGAGCTCCTCGAGGAGCTCAACGAGTTCCTGCCCGACTTCTGGAATAAGGGCAACCCGCTCGACCTCCTCGGCGACGCCGGCGAAAAAAGGTTCGAGAAGGTCTTCGACGCGCTGATCCGTCACCAGGACTGCTGGGATCTCGCGTTCGTCATCGGGTTCCCGAACCTGGTGATGCAGTCCGACCAGCTGGCAAACCAGATCGTCCGGTTCGCCGGGAAGACCGAGAACATGATCGTCGGGGCGCTCCTCGGCGGCGACTCGATGGAGCGCGGCCGCGACATCCTGAAGGAGAACGGCATTCCGAGCTTCGAGGAACTGGACTTCACCTTCCGGGTGATGGGCAGGATCCTCTGGCAGCGGTTCCGCTGACCCCCTGTTTTTTCCGCCGGGATCACCGGCATTCCCGCAAGCGGCTCGGCAGGCTACTGCAGATACAGCGTCTCCGCAGCACCCCGATCCGGTGAACCCGCGGGGCCATCCGGCATGGCATCCGGCCGGAAAAGGTCGTTTTCCGGGGATAATTACTTTAAACACCCCATCAAAACGTATTTATAATCTGGCCTCCCCCGGGAGGCGGTGAGTAGCATGACGCAGGCAAAAGAAGGCGACACCGTCAAGGTGCATTACACCGGAAAACTGAGCGACGGAACGGTATTTGACTCTTCAGACGAACAAAGCCCGATAGAGTTCACCATCGGCGAAGGCCAGGTCATCCCCGGCTTTGAAGAGGCAGTCGTCGGAATGGAGCCCGGTGAATCAAAGACCGCAACCGTTCCTTCCGAGAAGGCCTACGGCCCTCACCAGAGCGAGATGATGTTCGAGGTCGGACGCGACCAGTTCCCGCCGGATGTTCAGCCCGAAAGCGGACAGCAGCTGCAGATCCGCCAGCCCGACGGCAGGACGTTCTTCGTCGTCGTCAACGACATTTCGGAGTCGAGCGTGACGCTGGACGCCAACCACCCGCTGGCAGGCAAAGAACTGGTCTTCGACATCAGGCTCGAAGAGATCGTTTCACAGAGCGCTACGGCATAACCGAACGGTCAGCGGGCTTTGCCCCGCCCCCGGTGCATCGCGGCGACCTCTGCGGCGGTCGTCGCCTGCTCCGGATCTTTCTCTCTCCTCCAGCGGACGAACCGCGGGAACCGCAGGGCAAGCCCCCGCTGCCGCCCGGCATCCCAGCTGCAGGTGTGCACCGGGCTTTCGGTGATCTCTGATCCCAGCACCTCGAGCACGTACCGGGGCACGAACCAGACGTCCGGGCGCGCCTGATCGGTGGCCATGACCCGTGCCGGCATGCTCCCGGCCTGCGCATCCCCGAACATCTCCGGGAGCGCCCGGAGTTCTTCGTCCGTAAACCCGGTGCCGAGCTTGCAGACGGTCTGGAAGATATCCTCCTCGTGGTTGTATGCGGCGCAGAGGAGTGATCCGTAGGTGCCGGCCCGCTTTCCCCTGCCGGCGTTGGCGCCGACGACCACGAGGTCGAGGGTGTCGGCAAGGCCCGGGCCGTAACTCTTCTTCCATTTTATCCACTGCCACTCCCGGCCGCCGGCACGGTAGGAGGAGCCTGATGCCGTCGACTTGCAGACGATTCCTTCGAGGCCGCGCCCGATACAGGCCTCGAAGAAGTCCGCGACCACGGCAGGGTCGGTCGTGACGACCCGGCCCGACGCGGCGATGAACGCCCCGGGGCGGAGGAGCGCCTCGAGGATGCGCCGCCGCTCCGGGTACGGTGCCGCAAGATGCGGCGCCCCGTCCGCCAGGAGCACGTCGAAGACCCGGTAGGTCGCCGGGATCCGCTCTGCAAACTCGGCGATCCGGTACTTCCGGCGCCGCCGCATCAGCCGCTGGAAGGGGTGGTACGACCCGGTCTCCGGGTCGTAGGCGACGGCCTCACCGTCGAGGATGCACGAGTCCGCGGCGATATGCGTCCTGACAAGATCGACAATATCCGGGAACTGGCCCGTGACGTCGGTCAGCCGCCGCGAAAACAGCCTGACCTCCTCGCCGTCCTTGTGCGCCTGTATCCGCTCGCCGTCGTACTTCTCCTCTGCAGCAACGACTGCAGAACCGATCTTTTCGAAGATCTCGCCGAACCGGGAGACCCGCTGGGTGAGCATCGGCCGGACCGGCCGAAAGAGCGTGATCCCGATCCGCTCCACGGCCCCAGGCCCGCCCGCTGCGAGGGTGGCCGCCACGTAGCCGATGTCGGAGCAGAGGTTATAGGCGTGTTCGAGCAGCGGCCGCCGCTTCTTCGAGCCGAGAAACGCCGTTGCGAGCGCGTCCAGGAGCGTCATATCGCCGACGCCGAGCCGCATGGTGCCGGTCGCCAGCCGCAGAAGATACCGCCGCTCCGCCGCCGCGGCCCCGGCGATCATCGCGGCGAGGATCTCTCGCCGGACGTCTTCGGAGCCTGGCCCGGCGGCGACGGCGACCCGCAGCAGACCGCGGTGCACGTCATCGACCGTCAGGGCATCGCCGAAGGTGAAGACCCCGGGAAAGATGCGCGTCTCTGCCCCGCCGAGCGCCGCCGCCGCGTCGCCGGCATCACCGGCGGAGCGCACCGCCGCATCGACCATCTCCTGCGGAAGACCAAAAGCAGAGGCGATGGCGGCGCTTGCGGTCCTGACGCCGACACCGAGCGTGATCTCCCGGTAGCCGGCGGCGATCTCGCCGAGCGTGATATAGCAGAGCGTAGCGAGCTCGTCCGGCTCTGCTTCGCGCAGGAGATCGGCAAGAATGGCCGTCATCTCGCGTGAAGAGGCCGTCTCTTCGAGCCGCTCGAATGCGCGGACCAGGCGGGAGAACTGCATGGGAGACCAACCGGACGTTCCTCCGGCGGCGTGCTATTTGTAGGTTGTGCTGCCGAAACACTTATCATTCGCACGCCACATCATGGCGCCGCATGTATAAAAATGTGCGAATACTAGGAGTGCTCGTTCTTCTGGCGCTGTTCATCCCGATGGCTGGGTGTGCGCAGGAGAACGCCACCGGGAATGCCACAGAGGCAGTTCCACCGGAAGTGATCGAGTACGCGACCGACTGGCCGCTGCCGAACTACGACTACAACAACTCGCGTGCAACGATGGACTCGGCGATCGATGCCGATACCGTCAACGACCTCGGCACCGCATGGACGTTCGCCATTCCTGCCACCGGCACGTTCGGCGCAGCGTCCAGCAACCCGATCGTCATGGGCGAGACCGTCTACTTCCAGGACCTCAACGCGAGCGTCTTTGCCCTCGACCTCGGGAACGGTTCGGTGATCTGGGAGCAGCCCTACGACAACGCCTCGGTTGCCGGACCGAACGGGCCTGCGGTGGGCTGGGGCAAGGTCTTCGTGGCAAAGGATCCCTTCAGCATGGCAGCCCTGAACGCGACGACCGGTGAAGAGATCTGGGCGCAGAAACTTGTCCTGAAGACCAACGAGACCGGAACGCTCATCGGTGAGGGGATCGACATCCAGCCGTCGGTCTACGACGGCCTCGTGCTCACCTCGACGGTGCCCGGAACCGGCGACGTCTTCTACGAGCCGGGGAGCATCGGCGTGATCTACGCGCTCGACCAGGAGACCGGCGAGGTCGCCTGGAACTTCAGTACCGTCGATTCTCCGGACCTCTGGGGCAACCCCGACGTGAACAGCGGCGGCGGGTGCTGGTACTCGCCCGCCGTCGATACTGAGCGCAGCGTCACCTACTGGGGCGTCGGCAACCCCGCGCCCTGGCCGGGCACCGAGGAGTGGCCGAACGGAACGAGCCGTCCGGGCCCGAACCTCTACACAAACAGCATCCTCGCCCTGGGAGCGGAGAACGGCAGCCTGAACTGGTATACCCAGACGGTGCCGCACGACCTCTTCGACTACGACCTGCAGATCCCGCCGATCCTGACGAACGCCAGCGTCGCCGGTGAGGAGCAGGACCTCGTCATCGGTGCGGGCAAGATGGGCAGGGTCTACGCCTTCAACCGCGACAGCGGCAGCCTCCTCTGGGTTGCGGTCGTCGGGGAGCACCAGAACGACCAGATCGCCGGCATCCCGCCGAACGAGACCGTGACGGTCTATCCGGGATACTTCGGCGGCGTCGAGACGCCGATGGCCTATGCCGACGGCGTCGTCTTCGTGCCGAGCCTCGATCTCTTTGCGAACTACACGTCCACGCAGGTGGGCGGCCAGGAGCCGTTCAACGAGTCGGTCGGCAGGCTGACGGCCATCGAGGTTGAGACCGGCAAGATCCTCTGGGACAAGGAGCTCGCGTCCCCGAACTTCGGCGGCGCGACGGTGGTGAACGATCTGGTCTTCACGGCGACGTTCGACGGCACGATCCTCGCCTGCGACCGTGCGACCGGTGATGAGGTCTGGAACATGACCGCACCGGCCGGGATCAACGCCTGGCCGGCCGTGGCGAACGACACCATCGTCTGGCCTGCCGGTGCCGGCGACGAGCCGGTGCTGCTCGCCCTCCGGCTCGGTGCGGCGGGCGGGAACGTCACGATGCCGCAGAACGTGACCGGGAACCAGACGGCGAATCAGACGCAGAACATGACTCAGAACCAGACGATGAATCAGACCGCGGGCATGGACAACATGACAATGAATCAGACGACGGGCAACGTGACCGGGATGCCGAACGTGACGATTACGATGCCTGAGAACGGGTCGGGCGTGAGTGCCGGGAACGTGACGGTCGCGATCGAGGTCGCGAACTTCAGCCTCGTCGACAGCCTGGGACAATCGGCCGTGACCGGTGAAGGCCACGTCCACTACTACATGGACGTCGAGCCGCTCCCGACACAGCAGGGCAGCCCTGCGGTGCCGGAGAACGGCTCGTATGCCGTGAGCACCAACACGTCCTATACGTGGGAGAACGTCACGGCCGGCAACCACACCTTTGCAGTCCAGCTCGTCAACAACGACCACACGCCCCTCGACCCGCCGGTGACCGCGGCCGTCAACGTCACCGCAAACCAGACCGCCGAGAACGTGACGGAGAACCAGACGATGCAGGAGAACGTGACAGTCGGCCTTACGGCAGAGAACATCGCCTTCAACACGAGCACCATCACGGTTCCTGCCGGAGCGGCCGTGACGATGGACTTCACCAACCTGGACAACGTGCCGCATAACTTCGCGGCCTACGAGACGGCGGAGGCGAGCGATGCCATCTTCGTCGGCGAGGTCATCGGCCAGGGAGAGATCACCTACACCTTCACGGCGCCGGAGACGCCGGGCACCTATTTCTTCCGCTGCGACGTCCACCCGGTGGCAATGACCGGCGACTTCATTGTGGAGTGATCCCCGAAAAACCCGACCCTTTTTCCGGCATCGCCGGAAGGTAGATACCGGAGCAGCGCAAGACGAAGAGTATCCATGACCAGACGCGCCAGAGAGTCGGTTCCGGGCATCCTCATCTCCCGCATCGGCGGCTTCGTGATATTCCTGATCCTCCTCGGCATCCTGAACCTCATCGCCGGGTCTTACCGGGGCGAGATCTTCCTCGAGGTCGTCGGGTTCCTGAACGCCAACCTCGGACTCCTGGTGCTGATCACCGCCGTCTTCCTCGTCGCCGACCTCTTCGGGGCGCTGCAGTTCCCCTTAAACCTCCCCGCGCCTCTCGTCAACGCCGCTGCAGCCGTCTTCCTGGTGGAGTTTCTCATCCGGCTCTTTGGACTGGTGGCGGAGATCTCGGGCGTCCGGGTCTTCCTGCTCTTCGAGGAATTCTCGTTCCTGATCTATCCGGCGGTCTTCCTGATCGTCCTGATCGGCGGCTACGCCGTGCTGTTCACCTCGGCCGGCGAGAAGAGCGGGCGGGACGGCGGGGACACCAGATCGTGGGACGAGATCGGAGAAGACTTCCGGAAGGTGTTCACCGAGATCCTGCAGAAACTTCGCGAAGAGTTTGGCGGAAAGTAGAGCCGGGAGGGCTATCGATTCCGCTCCATCTCCTCGAAGGTGAGAACCTCGGCATCCGTGACGGCTCCCGTCTCCGCATCCATCCGGATCAGGACGGCAAGCTCGTCTTCGAGGCTCTCCCAGCGGACCAGATCGGGTTTCGTCTCTTTTGCCTGAAACCCGAGATTGTGCAGCGTTTTGCGGAGCCCCTCGTATGTCGGGGTCTCGCGGACCACCGCCTCGACGATATCCTGCATACCCTGCTGCTGCCCGCGCTCGATACGTTCCATCCGGGTCATGGATACACGATCAGGCACCCACTCCAGATAAACATGATCCGCAGAACTTTGCGGCGGCGGATTTACCGCTCCACCGGCGCCAGCTCCTCAAAGGATGCGACACGGTAGCCGGAGTAGCCGCCGCCGAGATTGATCCGGAGCATGACGAGGATCTGCAGGTCGGGCTGCACCCAGATCGCGTAATCGGGCGTGTCGGTCTGCGGTATGAACTGCAGCGACTCCAGTTCTTCCCGCACCCCCGAGTAGTCCGGGTTCGACTGGATCAGCTCCTCGATCTGCACCATGACCTGCCGCTGCTCAAGCGTTGTGATACCGTTCACCATGCTCCACCCGAGAGGCGATCGTCGGTAATAAGCGTGATCCCCGTGCGAAATTCCCGCCCTCCGCGGCGCTCTGCAGGAACATCGCAGCCGGAGTCTCGCGATCCGGGAGAGCGGATACCGGATAACCGGGCGGTTCAATGATTGAACCGGAACGTTGAGACAACCTTATTGGGAACGATTACCCACAGAACTGTACGAAGCTCCGGACGAGAGCGAGGCCGGGGAGTTTCATGCACGAGGACGAAGCAGGGGAAACCATCATTCTCCCGGACGAAGTGGATTCATTCAGGGAACTCTCGGAGTACCTGGACGTGCTCTCGAGCAGCACGCGGCTGAGGATCCTCAAGATCATCGAGAGAAAACCAAAAGACATCAGGCAGATATCCTCGGAGATCCGGACGAGTTACGAGAACACCAAGAAGCATATCGACAAACTGCTCAGTATCGGGGTCGTCCGCAAAGAGGCGGGGCTCTCGCGGCCGACGTCAAAAGGCATTCACCCGGTCTGGAAGTACTCGCTCGTCCCGGGAGGGATGGAAGCAATCGTCCGGAACCTCGGGCTCTTCTCCAATATGCGGCTGGCATCCGCGGACGCCGATCTCAGCGCACGGCTTGCGGCGGTGCGGGGGCAGGTCGCGGAGGAGTTTTCGGGCGGCGTGCCGGCGGTCACCCTCCTCGGCGGACCGGATGACGGGACGGTCTTCCCGCTCGAGGGAGAGCGCATCGCCGTGGGGCGGGGCGACCGGGACGCCGCAGGAGACCTGTCCGCAATCCTCCTCTCCGAGGAGTACGCCGCCGTGACCCGCGTTTCGAAACCGCACGCACGGTTTACGCTGCAGAGCGGGGTCTGGCATATCGAGGACTGCGGGAGCACCGGCGGCACCTTCGTCAACGGTGCGGCTCTTGCGCCGCACCACAGGCAGCCCCTGCAGGACGGCGACCTCATCGACCTTGCCCGGGGCGTTCACGGGGCGTCCTTCGTCTACACCGAGCGGGGCCGCTCGGAGCGGGAGGAGGAAGAGCCCTGACCGCATCTGCCGCGGCGGGGCGGCGGCTGATCGTCCTGCTCCTCTGCATCGCCCTCGCCGCCGCGGTATCGCCGGCGTTTGCGGCGACCTACACCGTCGGCACCGGTGAAGGCGACCTTCCGACGATCCAGAGCGCCGTCGACCTCGCGGCGGACGGCGATACGGTGATCGTGCAGGGCGGCACCTCCAGAGAGTCCGTCACCGTGCCGCGCTCCATCACCCTCCGGGGAACGGACGGGGCGGTGCTGATCGCTCCGGACAATTCTGCTGCGCTCCGTCTTGCGGCCGACGGCGTCCTGGTGGAAGGGTTCTCGATCCTGGCCGCGTCCGGAAACGGCATCGAGGTCGCCGGCGACCGCAGCACGATCCGGGAGAACCGCATCGACGGCGCGGAGATCGGCATCCTCTGCACGGCGGGCCGTAAGAACGAGATAACCGGAAACACCATCAGCAACGCTACCGTTGCGGCGATCGTCCTGCAGGACCCGGGCAGCAACACCATCACCGCCAACACGTTTGCGGGCAACCTGCAGGACGTCCTCAGCGAGGGGCGCTCGAACGGCAACCAGATCAGCGGCAACGCGGAAGAGTCGCTGCCGGCCGCAGCAGCGCGCGCCGCTGCACAGGGGCGAAACCCGGAGAACTCCCGGGCACCGGCAGTAACGGCAGCGACGACAGCGGCGGCGACAACCGGATCGCCGGCCGCTCCCGCCGGCAGGGGCGACAGCGGCGGCGGCAGGATGAACCCGCTCCTCACAGCAGCCCTCCTGCTCGCGGCGGCCGCTCTCCTGGCAGGGGTCGCGTTCGCGTGGCACCGCCGCACGCAGGAGAGACGCGAATCCGGGGATCCTGCCGGAACTCTCCGCTCCCCCGCCGCCACCCTCCCGGCAGCCCGCGCCTTCGGGTTCCCGGGCGAACTGCAGGACAGGTACGACCGGATCGAGTACGTCGGGGAAGGCGGCCTCGGCCGGGTCTTTGGCGCGGTGCGGCGGAGCGACGGGCAGGCCGTCGCCGTGAAGATCCCAATCGCCTTCGACGAAGCGACCGGCCGGGCGTTTTTGAAGGAGATGCAGCTCTGGGAGGAACTCAGGCACCCGAATATCGTGACCGTCTACTCGGTCAACATCCTCCCGGTCCCCTACGTCGAGATGGAGTACGTCCCCCGAACGCTCGAGCAGCTCGAGAAACCCGTAGCGATCGGGACGGCCGTCCGGCTCGTCGCCGGCATTGCCGACGGGCTCGGATACGCCCACGCGTGCGGGGTGATTCACCGCGACATTAAGCCCCACAACATCCTCCTGACGGACGATCTGACGCCGAAGATCACCGACTGGGGCATGGGCAAGGTTCTGCTCCGGGGCGCCGAGACGAGCGGGTCCGGGTTCTCCCCAACCTACGCGGCGCCCGAACAGCTGGCGCCGAAGCAGTACGGCTCGACCGGCCCCGGGACCGATCTCTACCAGCTCGGCGTCGTCCTCTACGAACTCCTGACCGGCGCCGCACCGTTCTCGGGCGAGAGCGTAGGGGAGATCAGCATGGCGATCCTCGGCGATGCGCCGGTCCCGCCGTCACAGGTCCGGCCGGGCACGGAGGCGCTCGACAGCGTTGTTCTCCGGTGCCTGGAGAAGGACCCGGAGCGGCGCTACCGGTCGGCGGCGGACCTCCGGGCCGACCTGACCGGCGACGCGGCCTCGCCGTAACGTTTTTAACCCTCCCGGTGCGAGATGCCACGCGCAAAAGACGTGCCGGGAGATGCAAAAACGATGTTTGATGCGATGAGAGCCTTTTTCAGACGGTGCCGTTCGCTGCAGTTTTACTATCTCGTCATCTCCCTCGTGCTCCTGCTGGCGCTCTACCCCTACGTGGGGCGGACGGGCGCCCTGCTGAAGGTGCTGACCTCGGTGGTGCTGATCACCGGGGTCTATGCCGTGAGCAACCGGCGCCGGCAGATCGCCATCGCCCTTGTTCTCGCGCTCCCCGCCTTTGCCGCGGGATGGCTCTTCCTCATCACGGGGCTCCCCCTCCTCGACACCGTGGAGAGCGCTTTCACGCTCGCGTTCTACACCTTCACCACGCTGGTCGTCCTCTCCCGGGTGCTGACCTCAGAGGAGGTCACCTCCGATACCATCTCCGGGGCGGTATCGGTGTACCTGCTCCTCGGGATCACCTGGGCGACCGCATACGACATCGTCGCAGCGATACATCCCGGCTCATTCGCCTCTGCCGGCATCCTCGCCTACCCGGACTATCTCTACTTCAGCTTCGTCACCCTCGCCACCCTCGGCTACGGCGACATCACGCCGCTCACCGATCAGACGCGGTCGCTCGCCATGCTCGAAGCGGTCACCGGCGTGCTCTACACCGCGGTGCTGATCGCACGCCTCGTCGCGGCGCGGGGCTGGTCACCCCGGCAGGGGAGGGGGCAGTAGGCAGAAATCGGGCATCCGTTTGAGTATTCCCGGTTTTGCCGGCCAATAGGCTACGAATTTTCTCGAAGTCAAAGCAAGCCATATATTTTCCGGAAGACAACAGATAGATGATACTATGCGGGGAAAACTAGCACTCCTGATAGCAGCTCTCCTGGTGCTCTCTGCTGCGGCCATCGGCAGCGCAGCGGCACAGGTTGAGGAACCGAATGAGAAACTCATCTACGCATCGGGCACCGGAAAGGTGACCACCACGCCCGACCAGGCCGTCGTCGCGCTCGCGGTCCAGACCGAGAACGCCGACGTCACGGTCGCCCAGCAGATGAACGCGGAGCAGATGGACGCCGTCATCAACGCCGTCAAGGCGGCCGGGATCCCGGCCGAGAAGATCAAGACCACGGGATACTCGGTCACCCCGGTCACGGAGGACTCGGGCGCGGTCTGGAGCTCCGCGAAGGTCAAGTACTACCGGGTGACGAACACCGTCCGGGTAACCCTGGACGACGTCACGCGGGTGGGCGAGATCATCGATCTCGGGATTGCAAACGGCGCGAACCGCGTGGACTACATCTCGTTCACGGTGAGCGACGAGACGCAGCAGGAGCTCCGGTCGCAGGCGCTGACCGCGGCCGTCCGGCAGGCCCGGAGCGACGCGGATGCGGTGGCGGCCGCACTCGGCAAGACCATCATCGACGTCAGGGAAGTCAACATCGGCAGCAATTACATCCCCCTCCGCTACGACTCCGCCGCATCCTACGCCGGCGGCATGGAGAAGGCGGCAGGCGTCCCGACCCCGATCGAGGTCGGCGAGATGGACGTGACCGCAACGGTCTCGGTCACCTATATCATCAACTAACCTTTTTTCAGAGAGCCGCCTGCCCGGAGTGACATCTATAATATGATCCGGGCAGAACAGGTATCCGGGACGTGCTGGCAATGGTTACCATCACCGAAGTCTACAACAATATCGAGTACAACCCGACCCTGATCCCGGAGAAGGGGTTCTCCTGCTCCCTGCAGGAGGCGGACCTGCTCTTTGATACCGGCGGGCGGGGGGACGTGCTGCTCACCAACATGGAGCGGCTCGGCATCGACCCTGCGGGAGTCCGGCGCCTCGTGGTCTCCCACGACCACTGGGACCACACCGGCGGGATCGCCGCATTCCTCGCGGCAGACCCCGGCGCGGACGTCTTCATCCCCGAAGGCTTTTCGCAGAAGACAGTGGATTTGATCGAAGAGTACACGACGCCGCAGGTCGTCACGGGATGGACGCGAATTTCGGACGGCATCTTCTCGACCGGGCCGCTCGGGGACGCGATCCGCGAGCAGTCCCTCGCCGTTGCAACGCCGAACGGGTTTTTGATCGTGACGGGCTGCGCACACCCGCACGCCGGCAGGATCATCGAGCGGGTCCGGGAGGAAGGACCGGTCTGGGGCATCCTCGGCGGGTTGCACACCGTATCGGAGGCGGATATGGACGCCCTCGGGAGCGTCGCGTACCTCTCGGCGTCCCACTGCACCGACCGCATCGACGACCTGCAGCAGCGCTACCCGGCGGCGTTCCGGCCGGGCGGCGTCGGCAGGATCCACCGGATGCCGTGAGAACGGGGCCCGAGTCCTCTCCTCGGGCCCCGCCGCCACGAAGACACGCACGCGGCCAATCCCAACGCAGGAATCCGCCCGCAGCAGCCTCCGGTACGATCGAGAAAGTTCACCGTATTTTGACAGGTGCGAGGGCGACCCCATACCGGAGCCGGCACACTCCTTCCGCGGAGACCGCTCAGCCCTGCGGCGCGGCCGTTTTGAGCGTGAACCGGAACGCCGCCCCTTCCTCCGGCCGGCCGCACGCCCGATCCTCGACCCAGATCCTGCCGCCGTAGCGCTCCACGAGCGTCCGGACGATAAAGAGCCCGAGACCCTGGCCGCGGCCGGAGGCTCTCCCCCGCTCGAACCGGGTGAAGAGCCGCTCCTTCACCTCGTCCGGCACCCCGGGCCCGGTATCCTCGACCGAGACCAGAACCTCCCGGCCCCGCTCCTCCACCCGGACGGTGACGGTGGCATCCGGGCCGCCGAACTTGACGGCGTTGCCGACGAGGTTCGTAACGATCACCGGCAGAAGGCTGTCCGCCAGCACGCTGACCGGCGTGCCGTCGTACCGGATCGCTGCATCGGGGAAACCTGCCACCTCCTCCCGGATGACCGCGTCGAGGTTCACCGGCACCAGACGGCCGGGTTCCTGCTGCACCCGCCGGAGGGTGGCGACGTTCTGCAGGATCTCGCTGCTCCGCTCAATACTGTCGTGCAGTTTCTCCACGTGCGGCTTTACATTTCCCCCCACCAGCTCCATCAGAAGGTCGGCGTACATGCTGGAGACGTTGTTGGCGTTCCGGACATCGTGGGTCATGATGTCCAGGTAGATGTTCGCCTCGTCGCGTGCCGCCTCGAGTTTTCTGCTCTGCCGGACAAGGTCCTCGGTGCGGCGGATGAGGGCTTTTTCCGCCCGCTTGCGCTCGGTGATGTCCCTGACCATCCAGCGGAGCGATGGAGCCGCGGCCTCCTCAAGGCGCACCGCCGCGATGCTCACGGATACGCAGACGGGCTCTCCCTCAAGCGGCCGGAGGCGCAGCTCGACGTCCTGCTGGGGCTTCCCGTCCGCTGCCCGGGCAATATGGCTCCGAAACTCCTCGCGGCTCCCCTCCCCGATAAAGTGGACGAGATTGCGGTCCTGCAGGCTCTCCTTGTGGACGGCGAGGAGCAACGATGCGGCACGGTTCGCCTCCCGGATCGTCCCGTCCGGGTCCGTCTCCAGGTAGCCGTCCGGGGCTGCGTCGAAGAGATCGTAATAGCGCCGGCGCTCCGTCTCGGCGGTTCTCCGGGCAGCGATAAGCTCCTCTTTCTGCGCGGTGAGCGTCTCGTTGATCTGGTGAAGCTCCTCGTTTGTCAGGCGAAGTTCCTCGTTCGCTGCGGCCAGCTCTTCGGCATACGTCCGGACCTGCTCCAGCGCCTCCCGTGATTCGTGCCGGTGGCGGCGTTGGCACTCCTCCGCCTGCTCACGAAGCGTCGTGTTCTCCCGCCGGAGGTCTTCGACGGTCCGGGAGTATTCCTCCGACGCTTCGTCCAGAAGATCCCGGACCGCGGCGAGCCATGCGGCGCAATCTCCCTCGTTCTCCCGGAAGATCGCCTGCAGGCGCTCCTGCTGCTCCTCCTTCTTGTGTAGCAGGTTCTCTGGGTTCATGAAAACGACCTGAAACGAACCACCGGCCGGAGCACCGGAAGGCCGGACATCGGCGATCAAAAGGGGATCTATCAGGGAGTCATATATACCTGTGGTTGATCCAAAACCGTCGGCGGTCCCGGGGATTGTACCGGCTCTCTTCGCCGGAAACGGGCGCAGGGCAGAAGATGCGCAGGAACGAGATGTGTGAGCGCGAGCGGATCGGCGGCGATGTTGCGGGATCGGTCGGGTGCGGACATACGATTTCTCGGATTCGGCGTGCGCGGGATTGCCGGCCGGCGCTCACCCGGACGCCGGCCGCCCGCTCACGTCCTCGACGGCGAGGAGGATCAGGCCGGGCCCGGCATCCGGACGGATCGACCGGGCGGAGAGCCGCATCCTCCGCCGCCCGATCCCCACCTCGGAGCCTTCGATCTCCGTCTGCCCGGAGGCGACCTCCTCGAGCAGCCTGCGGAGCTCCGTGGTGTCCCACTGCCGGTTCCCGAGATCGGAGAGGAGGTGCCCTTCCGCCTCCCCGGGAGCGAGCCGGAAGAGCGTGGAGAACGAACGGTTCGCCGAGACGATGCGGAGATCGGCGTCCAGCACCGCGAGGGGTTCGTGGACGGTGGCGACGACGCTCTCCGCGTACGTGCGCGCGCGGCGGAGGGATGATTCGAGGTCTTTGAGCGGAGCAATGTCGATAAACGTGACGACCACCCCCTCGATCCGGTTCTCCTCCGTCCGGTAGGGCACGATCCGCATCTCAAACCACCGCCCGTCCCGGGTCTGCACCTGCTTTGTCCGCACCTGCAGGGAATCGAGCACTTCCCTGACGTCGGCCCTGAGCCGTTCGTCTTTCAGGTTGACCGCAAGATCGGTGACCGGCCGGCCGACGTCGCCGGACTGCAGGTTGATGATCGGCCGGATAGGGTCGGTGAACCGCCGCACACGGAGGTCTTCGTCCAGGAAGAGGATAGGTATCCGCGTGGTCCGGAGCAGGTTCTGCATGTCGTCGTGCGTCTCCGAGAGCTCCTCGATCTTCTTCTGGTGTTCGGCGTTGACGGTCAGGAGTTCCTCGTTGAGGGACTGCAGTTCCTCTTTGGAACTCGTCAGCTCTTCGTTCGTGCTCTGCAGTTCCTCGTTCGTGCTCTGGAGCTCCTCGTTCATAGACGTGAGCTCCTCCCGGGAGGCCTGCATATCCTCGATTGTATACTGGAGCCGGGCTCTCGTCTCCGCGAGTTCCTGCTCGAGGGGCGTCATACGGTCGTTCCCGGGAGTGTCGCGATCGGGTGCCTCTTTCGGAGCCGGCTCCCCGGGCGGCTCTTCAAGGTCCTGGAAGACGATACTGTAGAGCATCTCTCCTCTTCCCGCCCGTCTCCCGACCGGCCTGGCCGTGAGCAGGACCCGCCGCTCCCCGCCGTCCCCCCGCACGGAAACCCCCTTCTGAACGAATCGCTGTTTCTCCCGGACGGCCGCGTCGAGGACGGATTCCAGCGCGTCCCGGATCTCACCCTTCGCCATCGCAAAGACGTTCAGCGTCGCCCTTCCGGGCCCGGGTTCCAGGTACCTGCCGGTTCTCCCGTGGAAGTAGAATATGTCGCCGTTTTCGTTCACGATAACGGCCGGGGGGGCGAACTCCTGCAGCAGCCACTCCCGGGCGAGTTCGGAGGCTGCCTCCTCTTCCCGTGCAAAATCCCGCGTTTTCGGTTCCGCTGCCGCAGGGGGCGTGAGCACCGCCGGCAGCTCGAGCCGGGGCGCCTGCGGAGGCGTGACGTCCCGCCGCTGGAAGATCTTCCATCTGCTCTCGACCGTCCTGAACGCGGCGCCGGACCCGGCAACCGATTCGGCCGTCCCGAGGAAGAGGTACCCGCCCGGGTTCAATGCGTACTGGAAGAGCGGGATCAGCCGCTTCTGCAGATCCGCCGAGAGGTAGATGAGGAGGTTTCTGCAGGAGAGGATGTCCAGGTGCGTGAAGGGCGGGTCCGAGATGACGTTCTGCGTGGCGAATATCACGCTGTCCCGGATCTCCTTGCGTATCCGGTACCGGCCGTCCTCCTTCACGAAGAAGCGTTCCAGCCGGCCGGGAGAGATGTCGGCGGCGATGTTGGCGGGATAGATCCCGTGCCGCGCCGTCTCGATCGCCCGCCGGTCCACGTCGGTCGCAAAGATCTGCACCATGTCCGGCCGCTCCAGGGCGTCAAGGCACTCCCGGAGCACGATCGCCATGCTGTATGCCTCTTCTCCGGTCGAGCAGCCCACGACCCAGGCCCGGAGCACGCTTCCTTCCGGCTTTGCAGGGATCAGATCGCTGATCACCTCCTCCTGCAGCGTATCCCACGCCTCCGGGTCGCGGAAGAACCGCGTCACGCCGATCAGAAGTTCGCTTGCAAGGATCTCGATCTCGTGCGGGTTCTCCTGCAGGAACCGCACGTATTCTCCGATGCTCGGGATCTGGTGTATGGCCATCCGCCGCTCGATGCGCCTCCGGATAGTGCTCCGCTTGTACTGGGAAAAGTCCTGGCCGCTCTGCAGGCGGATGAGGGTAAAGATCTTGCGCAGTTCGGCCTCGATCCGGGCTGTGGCGGGCTGCTCCCCCGCAAGAGCCGTGATGGAGAACTTCACGTACTGGACGAGCAGTTCGGGGAGCCTCTCCGCCGGGGCGATGTAGTCGACAAGGCCGGTGGCGATCGCGCTCTCCGGCATGCCGGTGAATTGTGCCGAGTCCGGATCCTGCGCCATCACCATGCCGGTCCGCTCTTTTACGGCGCGGATCCCGAGCGTCCCGTCGCTCCCCGTGCCGGAGAGCACGATACCGATCGCTTTCCCGTTCTGGTCCTCTGCGAGGTGCTGAAAGAAACCGTCGATGGGCATCCGCATGCCGTGCGTCCGGACCGGCTCCAGGTGGCCGATGGTGCCGTGGAAGATGGAGAGATCCGCCGCGGCGGGTTTGACGTACACCGTGTCGGCCTCGACCGTCATGCCGTCCTCGGTCTCCCGCACGGGCATGGCGGTGAACCGCCGAAGGATCTCCGGCAAAAGCCCTTTCTGGGCCGGATCCATGTGCGTGATCAGCACGAACGCGATCCCGGTATCGGGGGGCATCTGCGTGAAGAACAGTTCCAGCGCCTCCAGTCCCCCTGCGGATGCACCGATGCCCACGATCGCCAGGGGTTCGCGCATCTCTTTCGGTTCGTCCTCTGTACGCTCTTCTTGGATCATGCGTGCCCCCAGAACTCCCTGCTGCCGCGCCCAGCATCCCGAACGGGCAGACTGTGGAAGGTATGTTCGCGGTGAGCGGCAATGAACCCTTCCGCATCCCCCGCTTACCCGGCATCCTGCGGCTTTTGCCGCTCGCTCACGTCCTCGACGGCGAGGAGGATCAGGTCGGGCCCGGCATCCGACCGGATCTGCCGGGCATTCAGCTGCATCGTGCGCCGCCCGATCTCCGGGAAGTCGTGCTCCACCTCGTAGTCCTCGAGCTCCGTCTGCCCGGGCAGGATCTCTTCGAGCAGCCTGCGAAGGTCCGGGATGTCCCACTGCCGGTTCCCGATATCGTAGAGGAGGTGCCCTTCCGTCTCTTCGGGAGCGACGCGGAACATCGTGTAGAACGAACGGTTCGCCGAGACGATGCGGAGATCGGCGTCCAGCACCACGAGGGGCTCGCGGACGGTGGCGATGATGTTCTCTGCGTAGGTGCGGGTATACCGGAGAGACGCCTCGAGGTCTTTGATAGAGGTGATGTCGACGAAGGTGACCACCACGCCCTCGATCCGGTTCTCCCTTGTGCGGTAAGGCACGATCCGCATCTCGTACCACCGCCCGTCCCGGGTCCGCACCTGCTTGGTCCGCATCTGCAGGGTGTCGAGCACCTCCCGTGCGTCCTGCACGAGGTCCGCATTCTCGATGTCGATCATGAGATCGGTGATCGGCCGGCCCACGTCGCCGGCCCGCAGGCTGACGATCCGGGTCACGGGCTCGGTGAACCGCCGCACCCGGAGGTCTTCGTCCAGGAAGAGCATGGCTATCTCGGTGCTCTGCAGGAGGTTGCGCATGTCGTCGTTGGTCTGCGAGAGTTCCTCGATCTTCTTCTGGTGTTCAGCGTTGACGGTCAGGAGTTCCTCGTTGAGGGACTGCAGTTCCTCTTTGGAACTCGTCAGCTCTTCGTTCGTGCTCTTCAGTTCCTCGTTCGTGCTCTGGAGCTCCTCGTTCATGGATTTGAGCTCTTCCTGGGAGGCCTGCATGTCCTCGACCGTGTGCTGGAGCCGTGCCCTGGTCTCCGCAAGTTCCCCTTCGATATCCGAATGCCGGGCTTCTTTCGGGCGTTCTTCCCGCCGGTTATCCGTCGGCTGCCCGTGCTCCGGAACCGGTTTCTGCACCGGTTCGAAGACGACCACGAGCAGGTCGCTCGCTCCTTCGTGCCGGCGGATCGGGCGGACGGTCAGGCGGATCACCTGTTCGTCCCCGTTTATCCGTATGGAGACCGGTTCCCGCACGATCACGCGCTTCTCCTGGGCTGCGGCCTTCAGGGCGAAGGTGAGCGGGTAGTGAAGACCCTCGCGTGCCATCGCGAAGATGTTTAAGGTCGCCTTGCCCGGATGGGGTTCCAGGAACTTCCCGGTCCTCCCCTGGAAGTACAGGATATCGCCGTTTTCGTCCACGATGACGGCCGGCGGGGCGTACTGCTCCAGCAGCCACTCCTGGGCGAGCGCGGCGACGGAAGGCTCCGCGGCACCCCTCCGGGTTCCGGGCTCGCCCGCCTGCAGCCCCGCCGGCGGGGCGGTGAACGCGTGGGGCAGTTCCAGCCGGATGTCCATCCCTTCGGGTGTCGGCATGCGCCGGTAGATCTTCCAGGCGGCATCGATGGACCTGAAGTATTCCGGCGGCTCCGGGGCGGCGTAATCGATGCCGAGGAAGAGGATCCCGCCGGGATTTAAGGCATACAGGAAGAGGGGGATCAGCTTCTGCACCACGTCGGGACTCGTGTACAGGAGGAGACTGCGGACGTCGAGGATATCCAGGTGGAGGAACGGAGGGTGGGTCAGGATGTTGTGCTGGGCGAAGACGGTCTTCTCCCGGATCTCCGGGCGGACCTGGTAGGTGTTGTCCCCCTTGGTGAAGAAGCGTTCCAGCCGCTCGGGAGAGACGTCGGTCTCGATGTTTGCGATATACGTGCCGTCCCGCGCCTCGACGACCCGGTCCCGGTCGATGTCGGTCGCAAAGATCTGGTAGCGGACTTCGTCGGTTCTGCCGAGCGACGCGATCGCCTCCTCAAGTTCGATGGCCATGCTGTAGGCCTGCTCGCCGGTGGCGCACCCCGAGACCCAGACCCGGAGCGTGCTGTCGTCCGGTTTCGACCGGATCAGGTCGGGCAGCGCCTGTTTGCGGAAGGTCCCCCATGCATCCGCGTTCCGGAAGAACCAGTTCGGGCCGGTGGGGATCTCCTGCGCGAGAATGTCGATCTCCCGGGGGTGCTCCTGGACGTAGCGCATGTACTCCTCGATCGTCCCGATCCGGTGCAGCCCCATCCGGCGCTCGATGCGGCCGCGTACGAGGCTCTCTTTGAACATCGAGTAATCTTCCCCGGTCCGCGACCGTATCAGGGCGAGGATCTTGGAGCGGGCCTTCCCGTACTCCCTCCCCTCACGTTTCGCCTCGCGGATGCCGTGGTAGGAGGCGATGTACTCGCCGAGCAGTTTCGGGAGTTTGTCCGCCGGCGCGATGTGGTCGGCAAGCCCGGAGACGATCACGCTCCGGGGCATGCTCGGGAACTCCGCGGTGACCGGGTCCTGCACCAGCACCGTCCCGAGCCGCTCTTTTAAGGCGCGAAGACCCAGCACGCCGTCGTGTCCCATGCCGGAGAGGAGGATGCCGACCGCCTTTGAGTCCTGGTCCTGGGCCAGCCAGCGGAAGAAGTGGTCGATAGGGAGCCGCATGCCCCGCTGCCGGGACGGTTTTTCGAGGCTGAAGGTGCCCCCGGAGATGCCGAGATCGGTGTTCGGCGGGATCACGTAGACGCTGTCCGGCCGGATCTGCATGCCCTGCTCTATCTGCATCACCGGCATTGTGGTGTGCCGCTGGAGGATCTCGGGCAGCAGGCTTTTGTGTTCGGGGTCCATGTGGGTGACCACGACGTAGCCCGCCCCGAGGTCGGGGGGGGTGTGCTTGAAGAAGACCTCAAGGGCATCCAGCCCGCCGGCCGATGCCCCGATGCCGGTGATGATGAAAGGCCGCTCTTCCGGCGGCGCGGTCACCTCTTCCGGTGCCACGGCCTTCTTCGGCCCGTCTTCCGGGTCGGGTTCGCCCAGTTTTGCTTCTTTTTCTGTCATTGCCCGGCCACCTCCGCCCTCCGGGGATTTCCCATGAGTCGTACCTGGGTACCACGGGTTCATAAGACCTCCGGGTCAGGGGTACTTGCGCAAGGGAGGTTGATCAAACCGGGCCTTTGCGTGAATAGGCTCTCCCTTTTCTGTCTGTCTGCGTAGATTGCGGGTTTTTCGCAAGAACTCCGGCGGCGTTGCGGCCGAGGTTGCTCCCGGTGGTCGCTGCAGAACAACTGCCCTCCCCCCGGGAGGGGAGCGGGCGGAGGGGGGGAAACGCTCCCGGCCAGGTGATGGAAAAATGAGGATGGCGTAGCGCATTCAATACAGCGGCAGGAGATCGGAAAATGTTCCATCCCAGGCCGTTTCACGCGGCTTTTCGAAGCGTGAACCGGAACACCGCCCCTTCCTCCGGCCGGCCGGAAATCCGATCCTCGGCCCAGATCCTGCCGCCGTAGCGCTCGACCAGGATCTGCACCAGGTACAGCCCGAGGCCTTCGCCGACGCCCCGTTTCTTCTGCTCGTAGCGGTGGAAGATCGCCTCCTTGTCCGCGTCCGGCACGCCCGGGCCGGTGTCCTCGACCGAGACCCGGACGACCCCATCCTCCTCTTCCACCTGTACAGCAATCTCGACGCCGGGACCGCCGTGCTTGACGGCGTTGCCGATGAGGTTGGTGAAGATCACGGAGAGGAGGTCGTCGCCCCGGACCTGCAGATCCGCTCCGCCGTAGAGAACGGTGCTGTCCGGGAAGTGATGGAGGACTTCCCGGATTGCCGCATCGAGATCCACCGGTCGGAGTTCGAGGTTCGTCCGGTGGATCCGGCGGATGGTGGAGACGGCCTTTAAGATCTCAATGCTCTTCTGGACGCTGCGCTGGAGCTTATGCACATAGTCGATCTCTTCCTCTCTCCCCTGGAGCGAATCGATCAAGAGGTCGGCATAGAGGTTCGAGACGTTCTCGGTGTTGCCGATGTCGTGGGTGAGGATGTCGAGGTAGAGGTTTGCCTCCCGGTTTGAGACCTCCAGATCGCTCTGAAGCCGGGTGAGGTCTTCGGTCTGTCGCCGGAGCGCTTCTTCGGCCTGCTTGCGCTCGGTGATGTCGTCAAAGATCACAATGGCGATGGTGATGGTGCCCTGGGCATCGCGGAGAGGGACCGAGGATACAAGCAACGGCAACCGCACGCCGTCCTCCCTTTCAATGAACATCTCGACATTGCGTACATTCTCTCCGGCCAGCAGTGAGCGTCTTACCGGCATCTCTTCGAGCGGGAGCGGCGTGCCGTCGGGTCGTAGGGCTTTCACTTTTGCTGCGTGTTCCTCAAGGTCAAACCCCACATGGTCCAACCCATAGAGCTCCATCGCCCGCCGGTTTACATATGAGAAAGTGCCATCCGCTTCAACGAGAACGACGGCCGAAGGGATGGCCTCTATGATGGTCTCCAGGCGTCTTTTGGCCAGTTTTATCTGCTCGTTAGCCTGTAAGAGCGCTTCTTCGGCCTGCTTGCGTTCGGTGATATCCGTGAACACGCCAAAGGAGCCGGCATAGTTCCCGCCCCTATCCCACTGCGGGGTTGCCGATACCAGAACCCACCGGGCGGTGCCGTCCCTGTGCTTCAGGCGGCACTCGTACCTGCCGCGAAGACCGTGCTGCCGCTGTGCCTGTTGGGCGGCATGGAGGGTCGGCATGTCCTCTTCAAAGAGGAACTCCGGCAACGGCTTTCCAATCATCTCATCGACACGGTAGCCCAGCATCGCTGCCATCGCAGGATTGACACGCAGGGTGCTATGCTGCTTATCCTGTTCCCAGATTCCCTCATTGGCAGTCTCGATGATCGTCCGGTAACTCTCCTCGCTCTCCCGCAGCGCCTCTTCCACCCGCTTCTGCTCGCTGATATCGTCAAAAACCACTACCCCATACCTGATGGCACCGCACGCGTCCCGAACGGGTGTGGAACTGACCTGAACTACTCCCTGGGTTCCATCGCCCCGGAGGATCTCGATCTCCTCGTCCAGCACCACCTCGCCGGTGGTTAAGGATCGGGAGAGGGGCCACTCACCAATCTCGTAGGGACGCCAATCGAGATGGAATCCAGAGCGATCCCAGTCCTGGAGGACGGATTCCTGATGAGGGAACGGCATGCCCCAGATCTCTTTCATCCGCTGGTTGGTGAGGACGATCTTTCCGCTCGGCGCCTCGGCAATGATCACACCCGCCGGCAACTGCTCTAAGACCGTCTGGAGTAACGTGCGTTCATTCTCAATTGCATGGAAGAGGCTCTCCCGCTCCTTCTCGGCCTGTTTGCGCTCGGTGATATCGCTCGCCGTCCCGAACCATTCAACGATCTCGCCGTTTTCGTCCAGTATCGGGATCGCCCGCGAGTGTGTCCAGCCCAGGGTGCCGTCCACGCGCAGGACACGGTGTTCCAGTTCACAGATGCTCTTCGTCCGGATGGCCTCGCTGATCACCTCCAGCACATCCGGTTGGTCGTCGGGGTGGATGTATAGGTCAATCCAGGCACTGTCCGGGCTGTCCGTGTCGGGGATGAACTCTTTGCCCTCCAGATGGCGCATCTCACGCCAGTCCGGACTCGTACGGTAGACAACCTCCGAACTTGCGGTCACGAAGGCGCGGAACCGCTCCTCGCTCTTCCGCAGGGCCTTTTCTGCCTCCCTGCGTTTGCGTATGTCGTTGAAGAGGATGCCGACCCGCCGCTGCCCGGGATCGCCGGTGCGAAAAGCGTAGACGTCATAGTAGTGGCCGAGCGCACAAGCAGGATTTTCGAAGCGCACAGGCTCGCCCGTGAGGGCGATCTTCCCGTAGATCTGAAACCAGTGTTCTTCGTGCTCGGGGGCGATCTCTCGCATCCGTCGCCCAACAGCGTCCTTGATGCCGGTCTGCCTCTCGAACGCCCGGTTCGTCTCCAGGAACCGGTAGTCGACCGGGCAGTCTGCTTCATCAAACAGCACTTCGATCACACAGAAGCCTTCATCAATCGCTTCGAAGAGCGTGCGGTACTTCTCTCCGCTCTCCCGCACGGCCTCTTCCATCCGCTTCCGGTCGGTGATGTCCCGCACCATCCAGCGGAGCGACGCGACGTCAGCCTCCTCCGGGTGTACCGCTGCAATGCTCACGGATGCGTGCACCGGCTCTCGCGCAAGCGGCTGAAGCTGCAGTTCAAAGTTTTGGCGGGGTCTTCCGCCCGCTGCCCGGGCAAGCCGGGTCAGGAACTCGTCCCTGCTCCCCTCCGCGACGAAATGGATGAGGTTGCGGCTCTGCAGGCTCTCCCGGTGGACGGCGAGGAGCGACTGCGCGGCTTGATTGGCCTCCCGTATCGTTCCATCCCGGTCCGTCACCAGGTAGCCGTCCGGCGCACCATCAAAGAGATCGGAGTAGCGTCGCCGCTCCGTTTCGGCGATCACCCTGGCTGCACTCAGCTCGTCTCTCTGCGCGCTGAGTACTTCGTTGATCTGGTGAAGCTCCTCGTTTGCCAGGCGGAGTTCCTCGTTTGCTGCAGTCAGCTCCTCCAAGTATGCCTGGGCCTGGTACTCATGCCTGTGGAGGCCGCGGCATTCCTCCACACGCTCCTGCAGGGCGGCATTCTCCCGCAGGAGCGCCTCGTTTTCTTTCCGGATCTCCTGCGTCCGCTCGTGAACAAGCCGTTCGACTTCGGTGGAGATATCCTGCGCCGCTTCGTCCTGTCCGGTGGGGCTGGAGCTCTTCTGTGTGGTTCGTGGGGGCGCCGGCATCGGGGACTCCTCCTTACTGAAGTATCAAGGGCTTTCTCATGAGCTTTAATAACGGTAGCTCTCCCGGTCTCTGTAGTCATCAAGAATGGTAAACTTTCAAGCAGCGTCCGCTTTTTCTGATCTACTGGTACCCCGAGTTGTGCATGCGAAGAGCCGGATTTTGACCGTCGGACGATCGGGCGAGCTTTTTTGCTCGCGCTGCTCGCTTCGGAACAACCGCCCTGCTCTTTTCGTGGTGTCCGGGAGCACGGACGCCCTCACTCACCCGGCACGATCTTGCGAGCACGTCCGGCTGCTCTCCGCCCGCCGCTCGCATCGCCGGCTCAAGGCCAGGGCATGCATCAGGGCTGATGGATCCCACCTGCGCCCCGCACTACCGGTTACCAAACACCCGGGAAAAATGCCCGGAGAGCACCCCATCGCACCACCGGGGGCGTGAGGGCGGCAGTCCCCCGCCACAGGGGGTGCCGGCCACCTCACAACGAGATCCTGCACTCCCGAAAACCCCCCAAAAAAGAGTATCTCTTCAATCCCCGTCGCGTCCCGTCCAGAAGACCGCATACACCGGGTAGTGGTCCGAGACCGCTTCCGTCATCGTCTGGTTCAGCCCATAGGCTGTGTCGAACCGGAAGACCCCGGCCTCGCCCGCATAGTCGGTGCCGGCGCCGTCGGTGATGATGATCCGGTCGTAGGTGGCGTTCGTGCTCTTCGTGGTGGTGTCGAGGTCGTTGGTGATCAGCCAGGTGTACTCTTCGCCCTTCATCGTCGTGGCACCGCTCTCGTTGAAGTACGACCCGTCGGCGTTCAGGTCGCCCAGGACGATGAAGTCCTGCTCTGCAGGGTAGATCCCGCGGGCGTAGTCCACCACGGCGTCGAGGGCATCGATCTCCTCGGCGGCCTCGTCCGGGTCGGTGTGGACGACGATGGTGACCGCGTCGAAGGTTCCGTCACGCGCCGCGAACGGGGCGATGAACGGCTGGCGGTGGAACGGGTCGGTGCCCTCCGGCTCCGGGTAGGTCGCGCCGGGCGCCGTCAGCGCGATGGTGCTCCGGTCGTAGAAGTAGGCGTACTGCTCCTTGCTGCTCGTCCGGCCGAGCCGCTCGCTCTCGATGTAGGTGTAGTCGGAACCGTCGGCGTTCACGGCCTCGAGGAGTGCCGGCAGGGCGGTGCCGGAACTGTCCCGGACCTCCTGGACGGCGACGAGATCGTAGGTCCGGATGATTTGGGCGAGCACCTCCATCACCTCGGGCTTTCCGGCCTTCGTGACGCCGAAGACCTGGATGTTGAAGGCGCCGATCCGGATCGTGCCGTTCGCCGCCGGCGGGGCTCCGGTTACGGTCGGCGTCGGGGTGGCGGTCTCCTCCAGGGTCGGGATGACGATCGGTGTCGGTGTCGGTTCCGGTGTGCCGGGGAGGGTTGGCACCGTGATATCCGGCACCGAGACGTTGACCGTGCACCCTGCGGTGCAGGTGATGAGCACTATGAGCACTGCACAGATGGGCAGCGCCCGGGAGAATGGAAGTCTGGTCATTGTTTCACACTACGCGGTGCAACGATAAAAATAGAGGGCGTTTGGTCAAGCAACACTTAAATATCAGCAATTCCAGCCGGATCCGGCGAAAAAAGCACCTTCACAGAAGCCCTCGCTCGATCGATCTCGAGCCGGCCCATACCCGACGTCGTCCAAAAATCACCTTCGCTCATACGGCCGCTATGGCCTCGCGATCCTGCCGTCTCCCGGCAATCGGAGCGCGATACGGCGGCTATTTTCAGAGCCTCCATCCGCCCGCAGAACCCTTCGTTAAAATCGAAAAAGAACGCCAATTTGCCCGCATTTCGGTACGTGCGAGGGCGACCCCATACCGGAACCGGCACACTCCTTCCGCGGAGACCGCTCAGCCCTGCGGCGCAGCCTTCTGCAGCGTGAACCGGAAGGCTGCTCCTTCCTCCGGCCGGCCGCACACCCGATCTTCCACCCAGATCCTGCCGCCGTAGCGTTCGACCAGGATCCGCGCCAGGTAGAGTCCGAGACCTTCCCCAACGCCCCGCTTCTTCTGCTCGTAGCGGCAGAAGATCTCGCTCTTCTCATCGTCCGGCACGCCCGGGCCGGTGTCCTCGACCGTTACCAGCACCTCGCCGTTCTGCTCTTCCACCCGGACGGCAACCTCGACACCGGGACCGCCGTGCTTGACGGCGTTGCCGATCAGGTTGGTGAAGAGTATGGGGAGGAGATCGTCTGCAAAGACCGGGTGGTTTGCCCCGTTGCAGAGAACGATGCTGCCCGGGAAGTCCCCGATCGCCCCCTGGACAGCCGCATTCAGATCCACCGGTCTGCATTCGGGGTTCGTCCGGTGGATCCGGCGGACGGTGGAGACCGTCTTCAAGATCTCAATGCCCTTTCGGATGCTGCGCTGCAACTTCTTTGCCCGCTCCGCCGCCTCCCCGTCCAGGGACTCGATCAGGAGGTCGGCGTAGAGGTTCGAGACGTTCTCGGTGTTCCCGATGTCGTGGGTGAGGATGTCGAGGTAGAGGTTCGCCTCCCGCTGGGCGTGTTCAAGATCCTCGTTCAACCGGGCAAGGGTTTCGGCGTGGCGCAGCAGAGCCTCCTCGACCTGTCTGCGGCAGGTGATATCCCGCTGAATTGACCCGACGCAAAACCCTCGCTGGGTGGGAGTTACGAAGACGTTCTGCTGGACGTGGCGAACGCCTCCCTGCGGAGTACGTATCTGCACGTCCAGAAGACGATTGAGGTGCGGATAGGTACCGTCCTGCAGCACCCTTTCCCACAATGCACGATACCGTGCGCGCTGGTCCGATCTGGCCCACTCCTCATTCACAACCCGCGACTGGATCTCCCATGCCGGCTCTCCAAGCACATCCCTGGCTTTCAGCCCGGTTATCAGTTCCATGCCCATGTTCCAGGTAGTGATCCGCCCTGCTTCGTCGGTAAAGAGAATGCCATCCATGGATTTCTCAATCAGGTTCCTCAATTGCTCGTCGCGCTCCAGGATGGCTTCTTCCGCCAGCTTGCGCCCGGTGATATCCGAGATAACGGCGACGCCGAACCGCGGGGCGCCTCCAGCACAGGTAACGGGCGCAGAACTGACCTCAAGGAATCCGGCGGTGCCGTCCGGCCGGGTGAATGCGATCTCTTCGCTCGCGACGCTCTCCCTTTGGGCGATCGACCGGGAGAGCGGCCACTCTTCAGGCGTGTACGGCTGCCCGTCAGGATGAAACCCGAGCTGCCCGAAGAGATCGCAGGCTGCCTCAGCCGGGAATGGGTGATGCCGCAGGATCTGATCTGCCTTCTCATTGCTGAGAATGAGCTCTCCTGACGGTGCGTCGACGACGATCACGCCGGCCGGCATCTGGTCGATCACGGCCCGGAGCATGGCACGCTTGTTCCGAACCCTGTCCAGAAGCCGGTCGCGTTCCTCTTCGGCGTTCCGCGCGCGTTCGTCAAGTGCGTCGAACTGGTCCGCAAGGGTTTCGATGAGACGGCGATCGGCAGGATCGGCTTTTTCCCAGAGGCGCTGCAGGGTAGTCGGCAACCGCTCGCCGGAGGACATCACCCCAGATCTTTTCATTGGTGTACGCTTCGATCATCACCGTTCCCCATTATGGCCTTTCCGATCCGGACCCGGCGTACTCCCGGCCGCTGCACGGGGAAAGAGATGGGTGTGGGATACCTGTACAAAGAAAGATAAAATAGCGTGGGTGCATCCGTTCAGGACGGAAAGAGAGGGATATTCCCTCCCTCACGCCAGGGTCGGCACGGTGTCCGCCCAGGTCTCGACCGTGGTGCGGATGGTGTCGCTCTGGTAGCTCGTGATCCGGACTGCATCGCGGGAGAACGTGACGTAGTAGATCTCCCCGGACGGGTCGTGGCACTTGAGCTGGCACGAGTAGGTGTCGCCCGCTGCGTCGCGAACGGCATCTCCACCCATCGCGGCCTCGAGCGCTGCGTTGCCCATCAGCTCGGTTGCCGCGGCACCGAACGCGGCGACGCTCGGCGCCCGTGCGGAGATCCGGCCGACGGTCTTGGCCGCGATGTCCTCGTAGATCACCTTCGCGGTGTAGGACTCGCGGTTCCGGCTGACGCCGTCATACGTGACGCCGCCCTCCACGTAGTCCACGCACCCAAAGGGGTTGTCAGAGAGCACCGACGCGATGAGTGCATCGAAGGTGCTGATGTCGGCGATCGGAGCGGTGAGTTCCCGGACCGCCGTCTTGGTGTTGTTGGTCTCGACAAAGTCTGCCATTGGTCTGCTCCTGCCTGCCGAGTCCCGGGATGACAGACAATCTAAAGATATTACCCTGAAGGATATTAATCTGCCTTGACCGGGCGGGCCTGGACGGCGATCCCGGGCCACCGGAGCAGGCGATCGAAGCCTTCCGGCGCCGATCGCATCGCCGAAAGGGTGCCGGCAGGGTGGGCGCGGAGCGGCATCCTGCCGCGCACAGAGATTACTTCAAGTAATACTTATCCCCCGCCGGCGCCTATGCACTCTCACGGAGGAGTGCGTACATGCCGGAGGAGAAGACGACCCGGGAGATGGTCTACGAGATCAGCAGGGACGTGAAGTGGATCTGCACGACGCTGCAGCGGATGGAGAAGACGCACGAGGACTTCGAGGCCCGGCTCCGCGGCCTCGAGGGCTGGCGGCAGACGAAGACCGGCGAGGAGCGGCGGACGTGCCGGATCGGCGCCGGCGCCGGCGGCCTCGTGGGCGGGGTCGTGGCGGTGCTGGTCCGGGTGCTCGGCGGGTGGTAGGGCGGCGGTTACGCGCACCGAACATCAGCTGTTCCGAACGCCGGAAAACAAAGGGATGCGTATGCCCGGCCCTGACCGCTTCAGGTAACGATCCTCCTCGTACAGAGCGTGCATTTCTTAGCACCCTCCCCATCTCCCTCCGTGCCTTGCACTGACTTCACCCAACAGCCCAACGGCGTGCGGCATGGTTACTCGCCACGTGCAAGCGCTGTCATGAGACAAGCCGACCCGGCATGCACCGGATACGCGTGCAGGGTATGCGAAAGCCTCATATGCGAGGGGGAAAGTAAGAGGGGGCTGGAGGAATGCATGAATATGGCAGCACTGGGTAAGCCCTCCGTGGCCAAAGTCATTGAATTGATCGGTGCTTCTCCGAACGGGTGGGAGGATGCCGCGGCCAATGCCGTGAAGGAAGCCGCGAAAACCATCAAACAGATCAAGGGAGTCTATCTGAAGGAATGCACCGCGAAGGTTGAAGGCGACAGAATTGTGGAATATCGTGCCACCGTAAAAGTGACGTTTGTCGTGGAACGGGAGAGTTGACCCTTTCCCATCGTTCTTTTCGGGAGCCTTTTTCGAGGTGCCGATGCCAGGTCGGTGAAGATTGATGAAAACTCCTCATCGACTTCTTTAACACCTCTAACGTCCTCCCGGATCGAGGAGATCGGAGACTCCGATATGAGGTTGCATTCCCGGTATCTACCGGAGGAGTGTATCCGGTATACGACCTCCGAGTCGGTCAGGGTCGTGCAGAAGGCCTCGCCGGAGGGCGGGGCGACAGACCGGTGACGGCCGCAGAAGCGATCCGTGCAGGAGCCGGTGAGCAAACCATTATCCCGGACGCCGCCGATCTCCTGGATGGAGCGTGCCGGATGCAGCTGACCGTCATCGCCGGGTTCGGTGTCGGCGATATCGACACCTCCGAGATCAGACCGGCAGTCCTGGAGATAGCGGTCGACCCGGAGCGAGGCCGCGTTGTGGGACGAGATCCTCCTCGGCCACGCGATCAGGGGGGACTTCCGCTGCACCGCAGAACCGATCCTCGATCGATTCCGGATCGCCGTCGGCCAGTACAGCGACCTTGACCGCCTCGAGGAGGCGCTCGCGGAGATCGCGGAGCGGGAGTACGATGCGGCGGGATGCAACGCCGTCGATGTCTATACTGTGCGGGATCTCGTCAGGGGACCGCGGCAGCAGCGGGAGGAGGCGGTCACGAGAAAGGAGACCGACACGATCGAGGACGAGATCGCGACGGGGATCTACGGCGAGTAGTAACGAGAACGCTCATGAGTCCACCCAGGAAGCGACGCCTCATAGTACTCATCCAGGTGAGTACGAATCAGGGTTAGGAACTTCACCAACCGCAAAACGGAACGCACACTTCCGGAAGGGAATGGCGAAATGGCCGGGAGGCCGACCTTCCGATGCACGGGCATTCCATTTTACCCGCCACGCCCAGGCGGTTCCAACCGGACGCTCTTTGAGAGCATGAGCAGAAACGCTCTGAAAAAGAACTTCCCAACTGAGCTGATCTCGTGATACGTCCGCTGAATGAACGCCACGGCATCCGTGGCCAGGCCCCTCCTTTTGCCAGATCCGGGCCTGATTCAGGGTCAATTCACTCTTACAGAACGCTCGTTACGCTACCGGGAACTGCTGCCGGAGGGCAATTTTGATAAGACGGGTAGGACAAAAGTAGCAGAGAGAGATGAGGTACAGTTCGATGACGGGAGACGGAACGCTTGTAAAAATAATTGCGACGTTTGGCATCCTCTTCGCCTTCTGGGCGATGCTATCGACCTATTTTGACGCGTTTCACCTGATAGGAGGGGTTATCTGCTCGGCGATCGTCGCAGTGCTCTCGCACGATCTGCTCATACCCGGGCGCAGGGCGGGCGTGATCAGGAAGACGGGACGATTTATCTTCTGGTATGTTCCCTGGCTCCTGGTGGAGATATTCCACGCGGGCTTTGATGTGGCATACCGGGTGCTCCACCCGTCGATGCCGATCGCTCCGTCGATCATCTCATTCGATACCGGCCTTTCAGGCGATGTGTCACGTACCGTCCTTGCAAACTCGATGACGCTGACCCCCGGGACACTAACGGTAGATGTGGAAGGAGGGGTGTATATCGTGCACTCGCTCTGCCCGACATTCTCCAGAGATGCAACGATGCAGAAGAAGGTAGCGGCGGTCTTTGAGGAGAAGGAATGATCGACGTCTTCACCATATCAGGGATCGTCCTGATATTCACGATATTTCTCTGCCTGTACCGGGTAGTAGCCGGTCCGGATTCCTGCAACCGGTTGATTGCAGTAAATGCGATCGGAACAAAGACGATTATCCTGCTCATCATCATCGGATATATCTACGAGCGGCCACTCTTCCTTGACATCTCCCTCGCGTATGCGATGATCAGCTTCACAGCAACGCTTGCAATGGCCAAATATCTTGAGAAAGGGTGTATCTGCTGATGAACCCTGTAATCGAGGTTCTGTTCTTCGTGCTGATCGCGCTCGGGCTGTTCTTTATGTTCATCGGACCGCTCGGGCTGATACGCATGCCCGACTTTTACACCCGGGCTCACGCATCAGGCAAATGCGATTCGCTCGGAGAGGGGCTGCTCCTGCTCGGGTTCATCCTCTACGAAGGGTTTACCTTCAACATGGTAAAGCTCGTCTTCCTGATCCTGTTCATCTACATACTCACCCCGACGGCCACCTACGCGATTGTCCGGGCCGCCTACGTTATTGGCCTCAAACCATGGAAGGTCGGAGATGAGCGGAGATGATCTGGGAATTTAACTTTGCCATGTTCCTCTTCCTCGTGATCTGCGCGATCGCGGCGATCACCGTGCGGAATCTCCTCTCTGCCGTGGTCATTTTTGCCGCATACTCCCTGATAATGGCGGTGCTCTGGGCGGAGATGAATGCGGTCGACGTCGCTTTTACGGAAGCCGCCGTCGGCGCGGGCATCACGACCGTGCTTTTTATTGCAGTGGTATCGCGAACAACACGGAGGTCAAAGGATTGAGGAAGTGGGCACTTTTTGCGGTGATCGTCGTCGGCGCCCTTCTCCTCTGGGCAGAAGGAGACATCCCGCCGTTCGGGGATCCCGATACTCCGGCAAACACCTACGTCGCGCAATACTACATTGAGAACGCGTACGAGGATGCCGATATGGCCAATATCGTCACCGTGATCCTCACCGACTACCGTAGCTACGATACGCTCGGCGAGGCGACCGTGATCTTTACCGCCGGAATGTCGCTGCTGCTGCTGCTTCGACGGGGTGGACGGCTGTGAAGGAAGACGTCGTCATACGGACGGTCACGCGCATGATCGTCCCCTTTATCCAGCTCTTCGGACTCTACGTGATTCTCCACGGAGCCTCCAGTGCAGGCGGCGGGTTCCAGGGCGGCGTGATATTCGCATCCGCGTTCATCCTGTACGGTATCGCGTTCGGAATCACCGAAGCCCGGAAGCGGATCTATGAAAAGATCACCACCGTCGCCGCCAGTCTCGGGGTGTATATCTTTGCCGGGATCGGCCTTCTCGCGATACTTTTTGGCGGAAATTTCCTCGGGTACTCTGCATTGCCGCTCCCGCTGCCCGGGCCTGAGATCCGGGGACTGATGGCAGAGTTCGTCGAGATCGGTATCGGCATAACCGTGATGGCAGTAATGACCTCAATATTCTACGATATGGCGTCAAAAGAGGAAGTGGAATGATCGAAGAGATAATCACCGCGATCTTTCTGCGGTACAACTACTACATGGCTGTAATCATTATGCTCGTCGGCCTGTATGCGATGATCGCAAAAAGCAACCTCATCAAGAAGATCATCGGGCTCAACATCTTCCAGACGGCCATATTCCTCTTCTATATCTCAACCGCCGATGTGGTCGGGGGCACCGCACCGATTCTCGTCCCCGGCACCGACGCCGTATATGTCAACCCCCTGCCCCACGTCCTCATCCTGACGGCCATCGTGGTTGCCGTGAGCACGACAGCAGTCGCCCTTGCGCTGGTGATACGGGTATATGAGTCCTATGGAACGATAGAAGAGGACGAGATCGTTGAGCAATGGCAGGAATCATCATGATCACAGAGCACTTCCCGATCCTTGTCATTGTCATAGCCCTGGTGGCAGCATACACCACGCTCCTTGCCGGGTGGGTCGACAGGAGATACTCTTTCCCGATTGCTCTGGGCACCATCGCGGTCCAGTTCGCCATCTCGCTCTACCTCCTGTGGGAAGTGGTGACGAACGGGACGATCCACTACAATCTCGGCAACTGGCTCCCGCCGTGGGGTATCGAGTACGTCGTCGACCGACTGAGCGCGTACGTGCTCGTCATACTGCTGCTGCTTTCGCTCCTCTGCTGTATCTACTCGAAGAGAAGCATCGCAAACGAGATCGAGGAGAAGAAGACCGTCGGTTTCTACGTGGTCTTCCTCCTGCTGGTCGCCGGCGTCTGCGGCATCGCCATAACCGGAGATATCTTCAACCTCTACGTCTTCCTCGAGATCTCCTCGATTGCGGCCTATACCCTCGTCGCGGCCGGGCGCGAGAGGCGCGGGTTCATGGCGAGCTTCAACTACCTGGTGATGGGTTCGGTCTCGGCAGGGTTCATCCTGCTCGGCATCGGACATCTCTACGTCGCCACCGGCACCCTGAACATGGCGGATCTCGCCCGCCTGCTGCCGCCGCTCTACGACTCGACCCTCATCCATACGGCCTTTGTCTTCTTCATCGTCGGATTATCCATCAAGACAGCGCTCTTCCCGCTGCACATGTGGCAGCCGGATGCGTATACCTACGCACCGTCGGTCGTGAGCGCCCTTCTATCCACGATCGTCGCGAAGATGGGCGTCTATGCGACCATACGGATCCTCTTCAGCGTCTTTACCGTCGGGTTCATCGTCGACTATCTCCCGATCATGGAGATCTTCGCCTGGGTCGCCGCAGTCGCCATTATTGCAGGATCCGTGCTCGCGATTGCGCAGTACGATATGAAGCGGATGCTTGCATACTCGAGCGTCAGCCAGATGGGCTACATCCTGCTCGGCATCGGGATCGCAAACAGCGTCGCGATGACCGGGGGCATCCTGCACATCCTGAACCATGCCGTCATGAAAGGATGCCTCTTCATGGTGGCCGGCGCAATCGTGTACCGGACGGGCGTTCGGAACATCGACGACTTCAAGGGAATTGCAAAGAAGATGCCGTATACCTCCGCCGCGTTCTTTATTGCCGCGGCGTCGATGATCGGCATACCGCCGACCGTCGGGTTCATGAGCAAATGGTATCTCGCGCTTGGAGCGCTGGACGCGGGCCAGTGGATCTTTGTGACGGTCATCCTTGCAAGCAGCCTGCTCTCCGCGGTATACTTCTGGAGGATCTTCGAGTACGCCTACTTCCGGGCCGAGGAGGGGCACGACCCGCATGCACCCGGAGCGGTCGACGATGCGCCTGCCAGCATGCTCGCCCCGATGCTCGTGCTTGCCGCTGCATGCGTGCTCTTCGGCCTCTTCGTCATCGTGCCGCTCTCGATCATCGAACCCGTGGTAATGACCCTGCTTGGAGGCGGATAGCATGGCGGCGATCCAGTCCTACGCCCCGGTGCTGGCTCTGGCCATACCGTTTGCAGCATCGCTCCTGATCCTGGCCTTCAGGAACCACGAGTTCATCCGCGAGAGCTGGACGGTCATCGCCTCGGTGGTGAACTTCGCGGTCGTGCTCTCCCTGCTGCCGCTCATCCTTGCAGGAAACACGGCCGAGTACGCGATCATGCAGCTCCTGCCCGGGCTTGAGGTGGCGCTCCGGGTCGACGCGTTCGGCCTGATCTTCGCCCTTACCTCGTCAAGCCTCTGGGTCGCGAACTCGTTCTACTCGATCGGGTACATGCGGGCGCTGAAAGAGCACGGGCTGACCCGGTACTTCTTCTGTTTCGCGGTCGCAATCGCGTCGGCGATGGGCATCGCGTTCTCGGCAAACCTCTGGACGATGTTTATCTTCTACGAGATCCTGACGCTCTCGACCTACCCGCTCGTCGTCCACAACGAGAACGAAGCGGCCCGGCAGGCAGGCAGGAAGTATATCGCCTACCTGCTTACGGCAGGGATCTTCTTCCTGTTCTCGCTCATTGTGACCTACGCCCTGACCGGCACCACCGCCTTTGAGCCCGGCGGCATCCTGGCCGGGCACGGGACCGCCCTCATGCAGCAGATCCTGTTTGTGACGTTCCTGGTCGGGTTTGCAAAGGCGGCGTGGATGCCGCTGCACTCCTGGCTCCCGAGCGCGATGGTCGCACCGACGCCGGTCAGCGCCCTCCTGCACGCGGTCGCGGTCGTGAAGGCAGGCGCGTTCGGCATCATCAGGATCGTCTGCTTCATCTTCGGGATCGACCTGATGGCGAATCTCGGCCTCGGGGTGCTGCTCGCCGTCATCGCCTCGATAACCATCATCGTCGCATCGATGTTCGCGCTTGCGCAGGACAACCTGAAGCGGAGGCTTGCCTACTCGACCATCGGGCAGCTCTCCTACATCCTGCTCGGGGTCGCCCTCTTAACGCCGCTCGGCATCACCGGGGCGATGATCCATATCCCCTTCCACGCGTTCATGAAGATCACGCTCTTCTTCTGCGCAGGCGCGATCATCGTCGCCGCAGGCATCGAGAATATCAGCGATATGAAGGGGCTTGCCCGGTCGATGCCGGTCACCATGACGGCGTTCGCCATAGGCGCGATCGCGGTGATCGGGCTTCCGCCCGCCTGCGGACTGATCAGCAAGTGGTACCTCGTGCTCGGCACGGTGCAGGCGCACGAGATCGCGCTGCTGCTGGTGCTCATCGGCAGCACGGTCTTAAACGTCGCCTACTTCTTCCCGATCCTCTATACGGCGTTCTTTGAAGAACCGGAAGGCGGCGCGAAAGGCATCCGGGAGGCGCCGATGATGATGCTCGCACCATTGGTCGCGACCGCGCTCATCTCGATTGCACTTGGCCTCTATCCGGACCTGCCGTTCCTGCGGCTCGCCGAGATGGCGGTCCAGAACCTCATGGGGGTTGTGTGAATGATCGGTATTCCCCCTGCCTTCATCTTTATCATAGGAGCGCTTCTCGTCCCCCTCGTCACGGGGCGTGCCCGGCCGCCGTACCTGGCCGCAGTCGGCCTCATCGGGCTTGCTGCAACGCTTCTCATCAGCCCGCAGACCTCATGGGTCGTCGGGCTCCTGCCCGAGTTCGATCTGGTGCTGCTGCACGCGGACGGCCTGAGCCTGCTTGCAGGCGGTGTATTCGCCTTTGCCGGCCTGCTTGCGCTCATCTATGCGGGCAGACTTCCCTCGACCGCCCACCATACGGCGGCGCTGCTCTACATGGGCGGGGCACTCGGGGTGGTCTTTGCCGGGGACTTCTTTACGGTATTCTTCTTCTGGGAGATCATGGCGATCGCCTCGCTCGTCCTGATCTGGTTCGGGGGATACCCGCGGTCGGCGGATGCAGGATTCCGGTATATCCTGCTTCACATCTTCGGGGGCAGCTGCCTGCTCGGCGGGATTGCGATCCAGTACGCCGCCACGGGATCGATCGCGGTCGGCCCGGTAGATGCGGGAGCAGGATACATGCTCATGCTGATCGGCATCGGGGTGAACGCAGCGTTCATCCCGCTCCATACCTGGGTGCCGGACGCGTACCCGGAGGCGACCATCTACGGGTCGGTCTTCCTCTCCATCTTCACGACAAAGGCAGCAATCTACCTCCTTGCCCGGACGTTCCCGGGACTGGAGGCGCTCGCGTACATGGGCGCGCTGATGGTCGTGTACGGCGCAGTCTTTGCGCTCTTCCAGAACGATATCCGGAGGATCCTCTCGTATTCCATCGTCAGTCAGGTGGGGTATATGGTCGCAGGAATCGGGATCGGCACCGCAATCGGTTTGAGCGCAGGCGCCGCCCATCTGGTCAACGACATCCTCTTTAAGGCGCTCCTCTTCATGGGCATGGGCGCGGTCATTCTCTCGACAGGGAAGAGCAACCTGACCGAACTCGGCGGGCTAGCGCGGAAGATGCCGATAACAGCGGCGTTCTGCATCATCGGCGCCGCCGCCGCCGCAGGGATCCCGGGCCTGAACGGGTTTGTCAGCAAGGGTATGGTCACCGAGGCGGCACACGCCGCCCACCTTGATCCGCTCTCCCTCGTCCTTGCGGGCAGCTCGCTGATCACGCTGGTCTACATGGCACGGCTCATCTACTACACGTTCTTCGCACGAAATGATGCGATATCGGCAGAAGAAGCGCCGTTTCCCATGCTCGCCGCCATGGGCGGAACCGCGGCGGCCTGTATCATCATCGGCGTCTTCCCGGGGCTGCTGCTTGCGGTTCTGCCATTTGCCGAGCACTACGATCCCTTCAGCCTCGGTCACCTGCTTGAGAGCGGGGCCGTCATCCTCGGGGCGGCCGTCCTCTTCGTCCTCGGGAGGCGGGCGCTCGCGCCGCGGACATGGGTGCTCTCCGACGTGGACATCCTGTACCGGCGGGCGGGCACCGGGTTTGTCTGGTTCTGCCAAACCCCCCTGCCGGGATTTGCCGATGCGATCGGCACCGTCCAGCAGGCGATCATCGACCGGCTCGCGTGGTTCACCCAGAACCCGGTCGACGCCACCAAACTCATCGGGGGCTGGATCGTCCTGCCGGTGGCAAAGGTATTCCTGCCCGAAGAATCGGTACGCGACTTTGAGGAGGACCTGATGAAAACGCAGGAGAAATACCCGGGCGATCCTGCACGGCTGCGGAGCACCGGGTACGGGATCTTTCTCGCCTCGCTCTTCTTCCTCTTCTACTTCGTCATCTTCTATTTGACGGTGTAGCGGGGGAGAAGCCCTTTCACCATTCTTTTCCCGTTCGCCGGGCAGAATAGACACCGGGTGGTCCGGGCTCCGGAACTATTCCGTCACCGGCACCAGTTTCCCGTCGAGCTTCGCCTCGATATCAAGCTGCATGAACGCAATGACGTTGTTCACAACGCCCTGTGTATGGCGGACGATCAGCTCGTCGTTCCGGAAGAACTCCCGGTCGGTACTGCTGTTGAACTGCGAACCGTGCGTCCGAAACGCGATCCCGAACGGGGCAAGTACGTAGCCGAGCTGCTGGAAGTTCAGCCAGACGTCCATGGCGGTCTTGATTGCACCGTCTTCGTGGCCGCAGATAAGAATTCCGGCAGCCTTTCCCTCGGTCAGTCCGGGTTTGTTGAGGTGGAAGAGGTTCTCCATGCACGTGGGTCCGGTCGAGAAAGACCTTGAGCCGGGCCGACATGCCGTTCCAGTTGATCGGGGATGCAACAATGACCGCCTTTGATGCGGCGAGCATCGCGCGGAACGCCGGCATATCGTCGTTCTTGTTTCTGCACGGGTAGACGCAGGACTCTGCCTGGACCGCGTAAAAATTCAGGAGACGGGCTGTGGCATACGGGGCAGCCTCCGGGCGGCTTTTCTCCCGTGAAGATAAAACCGCAGACGGCACATCTCCATGCAATCTTCTGATCCGAGTTCGTACTATCGTGTGGGATGCGTTCCCATCTCCCTGACAGACACGTGGTCATCCCGTATTGATTCCGGTAACCGAAATAGGTATGCCCGGTGCACCGGGTGTAAGACCCCGAAAGCCGCGGCTGGGCAGGGTATCGATCGTGCAAAAGGTTTGAATAGAACCTGCATATGGTACGGGGATAAACGGGTTTTTTGGAAAAACAATCTGGGGGAGCATCATTTCGCTGCATTGTGCCGGGCAGAGGACTACCCGATCCGCGTCTGCCCCTGAACACACCCCTCCCCTGGCCGATTCCAGAAAAGCCATATCGCCCTGCGTACAACCTCTCATCCGGATGGACTCTCTGCACGCAGCGCTCGAACAATACTACGGCTACTCCGCATTCTTACCCTACCAGGAAGAGATCGTCCGGGACATCCTCCGGAAGAGGGACGTTCTCGCCGTTCTGGCAACCGGCGGCGGCAAATCGCTCTGCTACCAGCTTCCGGCTCTCGTGGCGGGAGGGCTCACCGTCGTCGTCTCGCCCCTGATCTCCCTCATGAAAGACCAGGTCGACACCCTGGCGGCGCAGGGGGTCGCCGCAGCCACCCTGAACAGCTCGCTCCCCTACGAGGCGATGGTCCGGACACTCCGAGACCTTGAAGCCGGACGGGTCCGCCTGCTCTACGTATCCCCGGAAAAAGCGGTCCAACCCCGGTTCCTCGAGACCCTCCGCGAGCTCCGGGTAACGCTCTTTGCCATCGACGAGGCGCACTGCATCTCCGAGTGGGGGCACCAGTTCCGGCCGGAGTACCGCCGGCTGCGGGTCCTGAAGGAGGAGTTCCCAAAGATCCCCGTGATAGCCCTGACGGCGACCGCAATCCCCACGGTCCGGCAGGACATCCAGCGGCAGCTCGATCTTGCGGACCCGGCCGTGTACGTCGGGAGCTTTGACCGGCAGAACCTGCAGTACGCCGTCACCGGCAAAAAGGGCGGTTACGCCCGGCTCCTCGACTACCTGAAGAGCAACCCGGGCAGATCCGGGATCGTCTACTTCTCGAGCAGAAAGCGCACCGAAGAGGTCGCGGCGAAACTGCAGGAAGACGGCATCCGCGCCCTGCCCTACCACGCCGACCTGCCGGCCGCCTTCCGCGGCCGGGTGCAGGACCTCTTCATCCGGGACGAGATCGACGTGGTCTGCGCAACAAACGCCTTCGGCATGGGGATCGACAAACCCGACGTCCGGTTCGTCATCCACTACGACATGCCAAGGAGCCTGGAGGCCTACGCCCAGGAGAGCGGGCGTGCCGGCCGGGACGGCGAGGAGAGCGACTGCATCCTCTTCTACAGCCCGGGCGACCGGCAGAAGAACATGAAGATCCTCGAGACGGACGCTGTGACCGATCCCGAGTACCACCGGATCGCCCTGCAGAAACTCACCGCCATGGTGCAGTACTGCGAGACCACCCGGTGCCGCCGCCAGTACCTGCTGGACTACTTCGGCGAGGCGTTCGACGGCGTGCCGTGCAACTCCTGCGACGCCTGCCTGCTCCCGAACGAGTTCATCGACGGCCGGGAAGCGGCAGAAAAGATCGTGGCCTGCATCGCCGGGATGCCGGGATCGTTCGGCGTCCGGCAGATCGCGGACGTCCTTGCCGGCTCGCGGAGCAGCAGGGTGACGGCACGGGGCCACCAGGACCTGCCGGCGTACAACTCCGGGAGCGAGTACTCGAGCGAGCAGTGGAGCACGTTCATCCGGGAGCTCGTCGCGAACGGCTGCCTGGACCAGAGCCCGGGGCAGTACCCCGTCGTCACCCTGAACGAGCGGAGCCGGCGCATCCTCGCCGGGGACGAGAACGTGCGGCTTACCCGGCCGAAGGGGCAGCAGGCAGCGAGCCCGGTGCTGCAGGACCGGGATGCGGGGCAGCCGGACACCGCCCTCTTCGAGGACCTCCGAAGGCTCCGCAAGAGCCTCGCCGACGAGCAGGGCGTTCCGCCGTACGTCGTCTTCCCCGACAGGACGCTGAAAGAGATGGCCGGCCGCCGGCCGCAGACGCCGGAAGCGTTCGCGGCGCTCCCCGGCGTCGGGGCTGCGAAACTGGAGAAGTACGCCGGAACCTTCCTCGCTGCGATCCGGAACGCTTCCGGCGGAGAGCCCCTGCCGGACGGCGCCTGCGCCCCGGCAGCGCCGGGCCGCCCGGAGATCGACAATGTCCCGGACGAGGCCCTTCTCGAGGAGGCCTACGCGCTGCAGGAGCATATCCGAAAGCTGCGCGAAGAGATCCGCTCGGCCGACACGCTGCGGAGGGCGCTCCTCGAGCGGGCCAGGAGTGCGGGGGTCTCGGAGAACGAGGCCTACAGCGTGACGGCCAGCGTCAGCCGGAGCCGTCAGATCGTTCCCGAGCGGTTCTACGAGCGATATCCGGAGGTCTTCGTCCGGATAGCACACGTTCCGGTCGGTGCCGCCGAGGAGGCGATCGGGGAGGAGATTCCGGAGGAGTGTATCCGGTATACGACGTCCGAGTCGGTCAGGGTCGTGCGGAAGGCCTCGCCGGAGGACGGGGCGGCAGACCGGTGACGGCCGCAGAAGCGATCCGTGCAGGCACAGGGCGTCTGCACGCAGATACGTCCCTCCCGGACCTGCTGCAGGAGCCGGAGAGCAAACCATTATCCCGGACGCTGCCGATCTCCTGCATGGAGCGTGCCGGATGCAGCTGACCGTCATCGCCGGGTTCGGGGTGGGCGATATCGACACCTCCGAGATCAGACCGGCAGTCCTGGAGATAGCGGTAGACCCGGAGCGAGGCCGCGTCGTGGACGAGATCCTCCTCGGCCACGCGATCACGGGGAACTTCCGCTGCACCGCAGAGCCGACCCTCGATCGATTCCGGATCGCCGTCGGCCAGTACAGCGACCTTGACCGCCTCGAGCAGGCGCTCGCGGAGATCGCGGCGCTGGAATACGATGCGGCGGGATACAACGCCGTCGACAGCTATACTGTCCGGGACCTTGTCAGAGACCTGCGGCAGCAGCGGGAAGAGGCGGTCACGCGAAAGGAGACCGACACGATCGAGGACGAGATCGCGACGGGGATCTATGGTGGCGAGTACTGAGTGCCACTTGTATTCGTGTGAAGCGAATCGATCCTCACCCACCTTTTTCTCGCGCGTTCATCAATCCCAGTGCTGCCGTGAGCCAGTAAAACCCGAAGAGGAGCATCATATACGCATTCCGTGCACCGACGCATACACCACTCACAGCAGATTCCCCACAACACCGGCACCCAAACCCTGCTCGCCGCACCACCGCCGGCCCCTGCAGGGGATCGACCGCGTTCATCGCACCCCCTCCCTCGCGTTCCACTCCCGCACCAGCCGTGCGTAGCACCCCTGGCAGATATTCGCCTGCGCCTCGCGTGAGCGGTAGACTGCCTTTGCGCCGTCGCAGATCTCGCACCGGCCGAGCTCGACCTTCGTCCGCTCAAACGTCCGGTGATCGAGCAGCCCGGGCAGCGGCCGGATGCCGGTTGCAACACTGTTGTACAGGGTGTTGCAAACGGGGTTGTAAACGGGGTTGTAAACAGTTTTCGCGAGGAAAGTCTTCGATACGTCAGGGAATTCCAGATTCCTCGATACATTCTCATTTTCGGGTTTTTCGTTTGCAACCGATCCGAAAACGCACGGCGCCGGGGGTTCGTGCAGGCGATCCGGCTGGCCTTCCAGTGGAGTCGGATCGGGCGTGCCGTGCGATCCGGAAAACGTTGCAAACGATACAGAATCGTCGCGATCGATCTCTGCCGTATCTCCGCCGTTTTCAGAATCCTCCCCGGACTGCCGCGAACACGCACCCGCGATCTCTTTACAACCCTGTTTACAACCCTGTTTACAACCCTGTTTGCAACCATCAGTACAACCACCGTCCGGCGGCGGCGGGGAGTCCTCGTCCCCCGCGTCCGTATCCCCGTCCTCCAGCCAGACCGTGAGCTCTGCCACCCATTCCCGGTAGCGCTCGACGTCGAACTGGAAGTGGTGCTCGTGCCAGCGAACGGTCGTCCCGGTGCTCTCGTCGATCACCGTCGCGTCCACCACACTGACGACCGGGCACTTCTCCAGGAGGCCGCAGTAGACCGTGCCCTTCGCGGTGTAGCCCTGCAGGATCCGCCGCGTCCGGTGGTAGGGCAGCCCGAGCGCCTGCTGCAGCATCCGGACCGTGAACGTCGCCCAGCCCATCCGGGCGATCGTCGCGAGGGCCGCCGCTTCGTTCCGGGTCAGCTTCAAATCCTGCCCGCCCCCCTCACCGTTGATCGCACTGTAGAGCCTGGCCGCCGCGTCGAAGTCCTGCCGGGTCGCCTCGATCCGGACCTCGCCGCCGGCCTCCCGCCGTTCGCGCTGCAGGAACCGCAGCGCCGCATGGCACTTGATCAGGTCGAAGAGCATCGCCGGGTTTCTGCGGTTTTCGACGCTGGAAAACTGGATCCGCCGGGCGAACGGGATCCGGACGAAGATCCGGTGCCGTTTCACGACCGCCCAGAGCGCCCGGGCGGTCAGGACGTCCGGATCGTCGCCCTCCGGCTGCTCGCCCGCTTCCACGCGCTTGAGGTGCTCGAGTACCGCCGCATCCTGCTCGGCCGAGTCGTCGATCCAGACCGTCAGCATCCGGTTCATCACCTGGTCGTCGCCCGGGTTCTCGACCTTCGCGAGCCACCAGACGCACCGCTCCGGTATCGAACAGACCCGGAGCTGCCGGTCCGCCGTGACCGTCCGGTGCTCGATCGGTTCGTGGAAGGACGAGGTCGCTGCTTTCAGGACCTCCTGCAGGTCGTCCGAGAGGGCGGTGTCGTCGAAGAGGATCACCGTCCCGGGCCGGAGATCGTCGGCGTAGTAGAGCGCTTTGTTCGAGACGGTGCCCTTCAGCCGGTAGTCCTCAGGGACGAGGTCGAGCATCGTCGTGCAGGCGTGGGACTTGCCTTTGCCGGAGTTCCCGGAGATGGTGACATGCAGCCCCTTCGTGTTCTCGATGCTCTGCGAGGCGACCGACATCGCCAGGCACTCCGCGACGACCCGGTCGCCGACGTGGGTTTTGTTGAAGGTATCGAGCAGGAATCCGAGCGGGTCGCCTTCTTTCAGGATCGCCATCGCCCGGCGACGGTGCTCGTCATCCGGTGGAGGAGGGGCGGGTCGCTCCTCCTTCGTCTCCGGCCGCTGCACCCGTTTCTCCCGGGGCCGGTAGCGGCCCCGCAGTTCCGGCCAGCGCTGCGCCCCGGCGCCGCAGCTCGTGTGGTGGCAGCCGGCGAAGATCGCGCCGTTCGCGAACTGGATCGCAAACGCCCCGTCCTTGTGCGCCGGGGAGAACGGGCAGTCCTCGAGGACGTAGAGCGTGCCGCCGCGGTAGGGCTTTGCCGACCGGACGGCGATCCCGTTGTCGCAGAGCCAGGCGGCGAGGTCAATGGCTCCGCCGGTCCGCTTCGGCGCCGGCTCTTCGGTCGGGAGCAGCCCGGCGAGGTGCCGGAGCAGTTCCACCGGAACGATGCCCACGTCCTCCGGCACGGAGAGGAGGTCTGCCCGCCGGTGCGGCCGCTCAGGCGTGTTGTCGCCCTTCCGCGAGACGGTGCCGTAGAGTTTCCAGATCCGGGCGGCGTTGTAGTTCGCGGTGTCGACGGTGACCTTTTCGTTCGAGAAGAGGGCGTCGAGGACGGCGAGACACCCTTTGACGAGGTCCGTCGCCGCGGTATCGTTCGGAAGATCGATCCGGTAGAGGAGGTGGGCGCCGTTGCCCGAGTCGGCGATGATCGGCGCCGGGAAGCCCTGCTCTGCGAGCCAGGCGGCGATCAGGCCTGCCGTCTCGAGAGCGAGGTTGTGCTCGGCGTCGGTCGAGGAGACGCCGCTCGGCCGGACCGGGTCGATGTCGACCGGCAGCCAGCGGCGGCGGAGGATGTCGGCATCGGCGGTCGTCGCGTCTTTCCGGGAGAGCCGCATCTTGATCCGGTTCGCCCGGCGGGCGAGGAGCGCACCGTTGACGGGGTTGAGCGTCACATAGATCCCGGCGACCGAGGGGTCGGCGTCGAGGACTTCAGCTCTGCCGGCGAGCTCGGCAGGGTCGTCGAAGTAGCCGGAGTGGACGCCGGCGTCCCCGAGCACCCGTACCTCGACGACGCCGTCCGGGGCGAGCAGGGCCGCCGCCCGGAGGATATTATCCTGCATAGCATCCCTCCTGCAGAAGGGGGAAGAGGGGGGCGCTTGCGGCCTCCCCGCGGGCCACCCGCTGGAAACTGACCAGCGGGATGACGTAGGAGCCGGCGCGGGTGTGGAGCGCCACCGCCCTGCCGCCGCCGGTCACCGCAGCGTGCCCCTCGATCGTCGTCCTGCCCATCGGCGCACTGCCGTCCCGCACGACCCGGACCTGCAGGACCGGCGCCGCCCGGCCGGAGAAGAGCAGCGCCTGTGCGTCCCCGGGATCGATCCGGTAGTGCTCGGCGTCGACCATGACGTGCAGGGTGCCGCCGCTGCCGTAGGCGAGCGTCCCCGGTTCAGTCACCGGCCTTCGCCCCCTGCCGGGTGATGGTGGTGACGGTATAGTAGTGGCCGGCGGCGGCGACGACGTGGATCTCCCGGACCGCCCTGCCGTGCCTGCCGACTGCGGCCGCCACCACCTGCGCAATGAGGTAGAGCGGGACCGTCTTCAATCTCTCATCGCTCATCGCGGGCACGCTCCGGGGGCGGACACGCTTATATCGTTGCAGTCCCGAGTATCATTGGCGGTCTGGTGCATCCCGGTGCTGGAAACATTCGGTTGTGCCCGGCTGCCGCCGCAGAGTATTCTGTGGTCTCTTCTCGATCCGGCCGGGACGCAGGCGCCCCGGGGTTGGTTTTTCGGTTTTGGTTTCATGCGTTGCCTCTCTGCTGCTTGTCGCGGTGCACCGGCTCTCCCGGAGGAAGACGCAGCCGGAGCATCGCTTGATGCAGCGTGGGGACAGACGGCTTAAAAAGGTGCGGGGATGGTGGTGAGCGTGCGGCGAGGCGTTATTTAACCGTTGCTTGACCGCACAAGAGGGATATCCACGGAGATGCGCCAAACCGGGGATCGCGGGCGAAAATGAGGGGTTCGCCGGTTCAGGTACGGCCCGGCCGGCCGCAGGCGGCGAGCACCTGCTCGGGGTCGTAGCGGAGCAGGATCTCCCGCGTCCGCCCCCTGCCGGTCCGGAGCAGCAGGTCGACGATCCCCGCCTCCTCGAGCCGTTTTAACCGGGCGTTGTAGGTCGTCTTCCCGATCGGGGCGTACTCCTGCGCGGCTTCGTAGACCGCTCCCGACGTCACCTCAGCACCGCCGTCCCGTGCGGCTTCGGCGATGCGGGAGAGGAGGGCACGTTCGCTCTCGCTGAGGTTCGCGGCCCGGGTCTGCAGGGCGGGCGCGATGATCGACCGGGAGGCCTCCGTCACGTCGTTTCGGGTGACTGTCCGGCGGCCGTCCGCCTCCGCCCGCACGGCCGCCTTCCGGACGAGGTCGATCCCGACCCGGACGTCCTCCTCCTCTGCGGCGATATCCGTGATGAGGGCGAGGGCCGCCCTCGGCACCACGTTCGGGTAGAGGCCCTGCCGGATGCGGGCGGCGAGGATCTCGCGGATCTCCGTCTTGGTGTACGGCGGGAAGAAGACCTCGGCCGGGTGGAAGACCGACCGGACGCGGACGTCGACTGCGGCGTAGAGGTTCAGGGCAAGGTCGCTCGAGACCGCGAAGACCCCGGCTCTGCGGACGTCCCACTTCTCGGAGAGGCGGAGGAGCCGGTAGAGGAGGTCGTTGAGGTGCCCCGACTCGTGCAGGTAGTTGGCGTCGTCCAGGCAGACGAGGAGCGCGGCGTTCCGGTCGCGGAGCCGCCGGACGATGCTGCCGAGGACGTCGTCGACGTGCGTGCCGGTCGACGGCGGGGCGTAGCCGACGAGTTTTTCGAAGATGCACCGGAAGACGGCGAGCGGTGTGCGGTCCTGCTGGCAGTTCACGTAGACCGGGACGATCGTCTGCGTCGCCTCTTCTATCTCGGAAAAGAGCCGGAGGACGGTGGTGGTCTTGCCGGTGCCGGGAGGGCCGCGGAGGATCGCGCTCTCCGGGCTGCCGCCCCGGACGGCCTGCCGGGCGAGGAGGGCGAGTTCGCGGCTCTGGGCGTCGCGGTGGTGGAGCTGATCGGGGACGTAGGCGAACTCGAAGACCTCGCGGTCGCGAAAGAGCGTCTGGTCGTAGCGGAGGGTGTCTCTCTGTCTCATAGGTAAGCGGTCAGGAGACGGGGTTATTTAACATCGCGGCGGGGGCGGCGAAAGTAAACGAGTGGTTGGAATTACTCCGGCTATCGAGGCTCAACTCAATGAACGGCAGAGGAAGATGGTTGCTCTGCTCGCGACCGGCGAAACGCTGACCAGTCGCAGATGCGAAGAAGAATACGGCATCACCCGCGACACGGCAACGCGGGATTTTCGTCTGTTGATGAACGTGGGGTTGGCCGTCCGGAAGGGTCGCGGACGCTCGACCGGTTACGTCCTTGCGGAGAGGAGATGAGAAGCAAACCGTCGGATAATCGTCGGATTTTATCCCATAATCGTCAGGGAGATCACTTCCGCCTTCCGGTACCGGATCGTCGGATAATCGTCAGATTTGTTCCGGGTATCGTCAGATCACCTCCTGCCAACGGCCGGACGTATCGAGAAGATCAGGATGAGCACGCGAAGGAAGAAACCATCACCATGAACAGCATGGCCGAAACGATCGGCAGCGCCGGCGGTGAGGATGCCTGCATCTTCGGTGACGACATCTCCATCCGAACCCCGATTGAGCAAGGCTTCCGCCCTTCGATCGCACCGGATGGAAGCGTGTTCGCTCCGGCGGCGGCATGACGGATCCGAACGGGACCCTGCGCAGGCCGGCATCGAACGTTTCATCGGCTCGGAGCACCTCGAGCCCGGCTCGCTGCACGTCCGCACCCGGGGCAACGCGGCGGCCGGCACCACCTTCATCCGCCGCTACCGGAGAGCACCCCGTCCCGCCCGCTCGAGGACGAGCCGATAGTCCTCTTCCACGATCTCCCGCATCGCCTGCCGGAGGCACCGGCCGCCGACGAGAGCGGCGTATCCTCATCTCCCTGGCCGCTCCAGAGAACGGCCGAAGACCGCGGGCAGCGGGACCGGGGACCCGTCCTTCGCGAGGCCTTCGATAGGACCGATCATCTATCGCGGGCCCGCAGGTATCCACGCACCGACGGTGCGGCCCCGCGAGTATGCCGAAGAGGTGCCGGCGGTCTTCTCGATGATACCAGGGAATCGGTGCATCATTCATTCCTCCCTTTCAGCCTTGCCTGCTTCACGATACTGTTCGACGTCCCCGGAGCCGGATCGTCTGCCGGGCCCCGATCTTCGCCATCCGGGAAGGATGCTCACTCCTTCTTTCCAGATACAGCGCTTCCACCCGGTGAACCCGGGTGCTGCCCGGAATTTTTTGTATCAGTGAGCACGGGAAGCAGCACCACGAGCTCCTCCTTGAGTGCGGGGATATCTCGGTCGACAACCACCCACACCTCATCGAGATCAACACGGAAATATGCATGAACCAGAATATCCCGGAGACCGACGATCTGCTTCCAGGGAACCCTGGGACAGGCACTTCGTATCTCGGGCGGAAGGCGTGCAGCCGCTTCACCGATTATTTGAAGGTGGTGAACCATCCAGACCTGCACCAGTTCCTCCTGCAGGAACACCTCCTTGCCCCGGACCGCATACCGTTCGATATCGTCGATCGCCTCCAGGATATCGAGGAGCCGCTCGCTCCCATCCCTCATAGGGGCACCAGCTCACTCAGGATCCGTACGCGGTACCGCTCCTTGAGCGCCTTTTCGGTCACCACATCCACCCTGCACCCGAGATCTTCCTCCAGATCCTGGATGAGCGCGATGTGATCGAGAAGGCTTCTGCCCGGCTCCATCTCCACCAGAAGGTCGAGGTCGCTCCCAAAATCCGCCTCGCCCCGGGCGACCGAGCCGAAGACCCGCAGGTTCGTTGCGCCGTGCCGCTCGGCTATTGCAAGAATCCTGGATCGCTTCTTCCGGACTGCATCCAGTGTCACGGACATACCTGTTCAAGGAATTCTATCGGGTGCGGGGGATATAAACCTGCCTCACGGGGGTGTCCATGCGTGAAAATATTCCCGAAGAAATGTTCCTCTTTTCGCCGAAGGCTACTCCCAGAGATACTTTCCGCCGACCGGCACGAATCCGCAGGCCTCTCCAGGCGTTCATACCGCCGGATATTCTCGAGCTCGAGCGCGAGCAGGGGTCTGCCTGTGGAGACCACAGGGTATGAACCCAGGGACCAAGTAGGGACTACGTCGGGACCAAGTCGACGTGCCGGACGACAGAGATGTTCATTCCCTGCCTCGTGGACGTTGTCGGGAGGGATACTTGACGGGTACGCGTTCGGAGTGCCAGCTCGTGGAGATCAATGCCGACAATGAAACAAACCACCGGTAAATTCTCTGAGATCCGCAGAGTTTCTCGTACTTGACGGGTACTTGATGAATCACCCCTTCCGTCGCGGACACTTTCGGGGCGCAGGCCGCAGGTATATACGTTCATCCGGAAAGCCCTTTACAAGGGACAGGCCGGCGTTTCGGCACTCCCAGGGGGACGAAATATGGAAAGAATCTTTATCCGGTCTGACGACACAGGACTTGAAATCCTCTATCCGCCGTATTGTGAAATCTGCGGCAATCCCATTCCCGATAGTTTTGCAGATACGTTTCCCTATTGCGCGGCGTGCAGGAACAGACCGGATAGAGATGACCCTCCCGTCCGTATCCGGGCATTCGGAAAGTATCTCTATGAGAATGAGTTCCCGGGCGACACTCTCAGCAACGAGATCAGAGGGCTGAAGACGGACCAGCGCTTTGTCCCGCGGCTCTGCGAATGCCTGTACTATGCGATCGAGCGCCAGTACCCGGATCTTCGCGATCTCGACGTCGTCATCCCGGTGATGCGGGGCTCCGATGATAGAGCGTACAACCCGTCGGCACTTCTGGCAGAGGGTGTTGCCTCACGCTACGGTATTCCGTATCTGGACGTCCTGTATAAGAGCAAAGTATATCGCTCACTGCATAGTATCCATGATCACCGCGAAAAGGAGAAGGAGATAGCAGGTAATGTCGGGTGCAGGTACCGGTTCAACGGCGAATCGGTTCTCCTGATCGACGACACCTGTATCACCGGAGCGACAAAACGGGAGTGCGCCACGGTGCTGCAGGCGCATGGTGCAGGCGAGGTCTGGTCGCTCGTCCTCGGAAGACTGGTCAACCGGAAACACCTGGAGACACTGAGGAACTACAATGAATAATCTTTCAACCCGGGAGATCGCATTTCTCGCCGCCCTCAATGACAGCCAGTTGCCGAAGAGGCAGGAGTATGCCGAATACTTCCGCGACCCGGCGTTCCTCCGCGATCTCTACGCCGCTGTTTTCGAAAACGATACGGACTCCCTGATGGCTTACCCCGACCATCTCCGCCCTCTCATCGCACGGGCGGAGGATCTTCGGGAGCGGGATCTTCTTCCATTCTTCGCCGACACGATCGCGGCATACCGGCAGAACGGTACCCGGATCCTCCCAATCTTCGATGCAGGGTATCCGAAGAGACTTCCGGAGATCCCGGACCCGCCTCTCATTCTCTACCAGGCCGGCCGCGAGGAGAGCATCGCAAAGCCGGCGGCTGCCGTCGTCGGCACGAGACGGATCAGCAGCGAGGGTATCGCGAGAACCCGGGAAGCGGTTGCCATCCTTGTCCGTCTCGGCTACGTGATCGTGAGCGGCCTTGCCCTCGGGACCGATACCTGCGCTCATACAGCCGCACTGGAGTTCGGCGGCGAGACGATCGCGGTCCTGCCGGGAGATATCGAAGCCGTCGTTCCGCGGCAGAACCGGAACCTCGCCGTAGCGATCACCGCCTCCGGCTCTCTTCTGAGCGAGATAACTCCTCTCACAAAGATGCACAAGGGCAGGTACATCGAGCGGAACCGCATCACCAGCGGCCTCTCCGAAGGCGTGGTGGTCGTCGAAACCGCTGCGTCCGGCGGCTCCGTCCGGCAGGCAGAGGTCGCGTTCCGGCAGGGACGGCCGGTCTACGCCTTGAAGCCCGACGATTCGAACACGGAAGCCATGGCCGGATACCGGCGGCTCGTCTCGAGCGGAGCGGTTCCGGTCGAGTCCCCGCACGACCTTTCCCAGTATTTCGGAAAGCTGCAGCAGAGCCCTGCCTCGCGGGCGACGACGCTTGCGGATTTTTCGTGACCGACGGAGGGGTGGAACCACCCTCCCGCGATCAAAAAAAGCCAGAATTGCGGTTCTTTTTCGATGTTCCCGCCCGTTTCGGATCCCGGATTCCGGCATTTTGAATGGCCGGCGAATCGCGCCCCGATTCACGAAATTCGCCAGGATCCGAGGGCCATATCGGCGATATGAGCGCGAGTAATTCCCGGACGATGGTTACTATGGCCCGCCCCGAGATCGTCCGTCTGAGGGCTTCTGTGAGGGTCGAAATTCCGGCGGATCTGCCCAGGATTCCTGATATTTAAGATTTGCTGAACCCGGAGGCGCCAACCGCCGACGATCTCGGACACCGGTTACGCACCCTGCCCCGCCCGCTCGAGGACGAGCCGATAGTCCTCTTCCGGGATCTCCCGCATCGCCTGCCGGAGGTGCCCGCTCCACAGGGTTTTGTTGGTGACGAACGCAAGGTCCGGGATCAGCGGCTTGAACCCAGGGGTTCGGCGAAGACCGCGGCCGGCTCGACCTTCACGCGGCAGGGGAAGACTTCGTCGCCCATATGCTCCGGCGCCTTAATCCAGCTCGGGAAAATTGCGTGACGCCGGAGGTATCTGTCCGCCTCTCACATGTGGATGCCGGGTGGAAGCGGCTGGTATTTCCGTTCAGGTTATGCTCTTCTCCGACCGGCTGGAGGTGGGATCCCGTTTTTTGTGAATGGATAGGCTCCGGGTCATTTTCTATAAGCTGATGCTTCAGTTTAAAATCGTAAATGTCTCATTTACGACGAAAAACGCCCTAAATGTCTGATTAAAATAGGAACTTTAATAAATCTCCTCGTAAACCACTCCAATATTCAGGTTCCGTGAGTATATGCAGGCAGACTCTTCTGAAATTCAGCCATTCAACGAACTGCCTGAAGCTTTGGTAGAAGAGTTGCTCGATCAGTGCGGAACGATGGGAGAGACGCTCTCCCATTCGTTTCGGCATCTCCTCGAGAGTAAAGTCGAGATTCGGACTGCTTTGGCAGATAACGGTTTACTAAAACACGATTCTGATCTCCTCACGAACCATTCCTATCCGACGAGTTGTGGCGTAGACGGTGCGTACACCCTGGAGCGGCTGCTCTCCACCGACATGGTGGCAGTAGCCGGGGTCGCCGTTGAAGGACTGACGCCGCCGAGCGAGACCCGGCACTGGGAGTATCCCCATCATCTCTGTGAGGTGCTGCCCACCAAACACCATGGCAAAACAGGGCTCGTCACAAGAGCGATCATGTTTGCGATGGAGCTGCACCTGGCCAGTTCAGCGCCGCACGATGTCGTTTTTCTTGACGGGTCGTTCACCACGCCGCTCATCAACATCCAGCAGGCACTGTACACCATCGATGAGGTCGATACCAACCTCTCCAATCTCTTACTCGAACAACTGGAAAGCACACTGGAGGCATATGAGACACTCCTCTACGCCAGACGGTCTGACCAGCAGTTTGTCAGTGTGCCCAAATACACAACCCATAACCAGGTGGCAAAGATCCTCCTGAAAAGCGGCATGTATGAAGACCGGGCTCTCCTCTCCTTTGTATTGCAGGCAGGAGAGTACATCCGGCCGTTCCCCTATCAGGTGCCAGAGAGCATGTGGTCATTTGCAGAACCTTCTCTCAAGGAAATGGGAAATCTGAAGACGATCATCGATGGCATGAGCAACCTGTACGTGGTGTACTACCGCCCCTTCCTCCACTCGCCGACCTTCAGGTTGGAGCTTCCCTACGCGGTTGCGACCAATAGAGACCGCCTTTCCAATGTATTTGAAGCAATAAAACTGCAGAGCGGAGTTCCCGGGATCTTTGAACCCTATCCCCTCTACCTGGCGGACAGAATGGTGAAACAGATGGGTAAGGCCGTCCCTGCAATCAGAAAAGCCACTACGCAGGAGATGCTGCAGTTCTGGGACCAGGCGGAGGCGGAGGTATACCTACTGATGCACGGCTACCGGACCGAAATAGGACGATGAGTGAGAACGATGTCAGGAATCAGGGAGAAGTTTGATCAGACAGAGCGGATCGGCGTCGTGGGATCGCCGTCCTCGACAGCGGGATTGAATATCGATATTCTCGGAACTGCGGTGAAAAAACGCCTCGTGGGGAGTCTCAGCGTCTTTCACTACGCACAGGACGGCAACGATCACTACGCGATGGGCCAGATCACCGAGGTTCAGATGCAGAACGTCTGGACGCAGGATCCGACCATGCGGGGAATTATCCGGCAGAAGGGCCGGGTGGATCCGATCACCGAACGGCAGGATGTGCACACCGCCAACATGATGGTGAGCTCGGTCTTTTCCGAGGGGAGCACGGGCATCGAACCAAGTTCGCTCGGCACGGTTCCCGCGACGGGGACATCGATCCGGTTGCTGAACCAGTCCGTCATGGAGTCTCTCTTCACCAATTATCGTGACGAACTGTTCTACCTGGGAAACGCCTACGGCACGTCGATTCCGATGCCGATGTGGTTCAAGCACTTTGGAAAATCCCAGACCGGGAGCGGCGGTGTCGGGGAGGCGTACCATATCGGGGTGTTCGGGAAGACCGGTTCCGGGAAGTCGGTTCTTGCAAAGATGATGATGATGGGATATGCAAAACACCCGTCGATGAGCATCTTCGTCCTCGATCCTCAGGGAGAGTTTGCCAGCGACCTGACTGCTGAATCCCCCTTACGCAGAGTCATGGTCGAGAAGTTAGGCAGGAATGTCGAGATCTATGACCTCCACAACCTTGTCCTGACCGACAAAGACCTGTTCAAGAAGATCCTGGCCAACTCCGGCTTTTTTGAAGAACTCGGAATTATTATGGACGCGAACCGGAACCGTGCAGCAAATGAGGTCGTAAAGGCGCTCCAGCCGAAGAAGCGGTCGGCAAAGAAGGGCGGCCTGAGCTCGTTCGGGATCGATCCCGAATCGTCAGCGTCTTCCAGTGGCATCGCCCTGCATCACGCCCATACCCGCGAGGCGTTCGACCGGGTGTGGGATGCGCTTGGCCAGGAGCAGGTGCAGAACAATATTTACACATCAAAAGATACCCGCGAGAGGCTCAGCCAGAACTATGATACTGCCGATCCCGATGAGTTTTACGAGCGCTGGAGAAAGATTACCAATCTCTTCACCTACGAACAGAAGGTCAACGCGGTAAATATCCAGAATCTGGTCAAAAAGATCGGTGAGCGGCAGGGGAACACCATCATCATCGATTTCTCGGAGAATAACATCCCGCCGGATACCTATTGGAACGATTCGATCCGGTATGTTCTGATCGGGGAGTTCCTCAAAAAAATAAAAACCGAGGCTGAAGAGGCGTATAAAGCAAAAAGGCTCCTCAACTGCCTCGTGGTCATCGACGAGGCCCACCGGCTTGCACCACGGGAAGAGCCCGAGACCGAGGACATGAGTGCCGTGAGGACCACCCTCATCGACGCCATCCGCACGACACGAAAGTACGGCCTGGGCTGGATGTTCATCAGCCAGACCCTCTCCAGTCTGCACCGCGAGATCATCAACCAGATACGGGTCTATGTCTTTGGCTTCGGCCTGGGGTGGGGCGTTGAGCGGTACGCCCTGACCGACATCATCGGCGGTGCGGAGGATGCGATTCAGCTCTACCAGATGTTCCGCGATCCCCAGAGCACGCTTGGCGAACGGGTATACCCATTCATGACCATCGGCCCGATCTCGCCGCTCTCGTTCTCGGGTACGCCGTTGTTCTTCAACGCGTTGAAGTATCCGGAAGACTTTGTGCGGATGAATTTTGAGTGAGGGAAATCTTTGGATCTGGCCTTATAGTGGAGAAATGTGTGGGAGTATGGCTATCTGGTGGAGTTTGGTGAGGGATCCACCAAGGGGGGAACTGCGCATAGGGAATGAAGGTGACGGGATTCTGGGCGATGATCAGAACGAATTCGAAACCACCGCCACCCAAAGCGTCAATTCCGCAAGTACTTCCCGCCGACCGGAACGAATCGCTCCGGCTTCTCCGGGCGCTCGTAGCGCCGGATATCCTCGAGCTCGAGCGCAAGCCAGGGCCGCTTTTTCGCCTCCCCTTTCCGGACTCGCAACCCTTGCCATTTCTCCTGCTCGCTCTGGTAGGCCGTCACTTCGTCGCGGGTGAGGAAGACGGCGTCGCCGTAGGTAGCGAAGAAGGCGAGCGGATCGTCTGCTATGACAATCCGCTTGATGGTGGCCTCGCCAACATAGCCGGTATCCTCATGTGACTGGTAGAAGACGAGTTTCATGCCTGCGCGGAGATCTTTGAAGACGGTAGCCGGTTTGATGAAGACGGTCTTCCCATCATCGAAGAATCGGGACATGTATTCTTTCGGCACCGGGAAGGTGACGCCGACGATCTCGGACATCGGTTACGCACCCTCCCCTGCCTGTTTGAGAATGAACAGATAGTCCTCCTCCGGGATCTCCCGCATCGCCTGCCGGAGGTGTCCGCTCCACATGGTTTTGTTCGTGATGAACGCCAGGTCCGGGATTAACGGCTTGAACTCCAGGGGTTCGGCGAAGACCGCGACCGGCTCGACCTTCACGCGGTAGGGGAAGACCTCGTCGCCCATATGCTCCGGCGTGACGAAGATGCGGCTCCGGTCTTCGTAGGGTTCCGACGCGACCGCATATGCGCCGGCTATCGCCGAGGGGAGAATTTCGTCGTCCCGTTTCTCCTGTCGGACGAAGAAGAGGATGGTGTCACCAGGTTTCACCCGCTGCATGATATTCTTGTTTCGCTTTGGGACTCCCCAGACGTGCTTCGTTCTGACGACCTCCCAGTTGTCGCGGTTCGAGGAGGCGATCCAGCGTGTCATGCTTGATTCTTTGCGATGGCAATAAAAAAAAGGATGCGATTACTCATGCCTCGCTGATGGCCTTGAACGCTGCCTGCATTGGATCCGAGAAGAACTCCACCCGCAGCTTGTCTAGCAACTCAGGTGGGATACCTCCAAAATCTGCCGCGTTTGTGGTCGGTATTATCACCTGCTTTGCCCCGGCATCCATGGCAACTCTGATCCGATCTCCGAGATACTCGACTCTCGAAAGCACTCCATGGATAGTCATCTCACCAAGGATAATCATGCCACCTGCAAGCGGTTTTTTGACAATTGCAGACAGGATGGCTACATAAAATGCAACGCCCATGTCTTCCGCTTCCTTCCCGTGGCCAGGGCTCATCACCTGAATGTTGAGATCGTAACTTCCGATGTCCTGTTCAAGTCCAAGCTTTTTGCTGTTGACCCGCAGGTAGTTGTACGCCATCTGAGCGGACTCTCTGATGGACTTTGACGTCAGTCCAACGATCTTAAACTTACCAGAACCCGGTATGGCGGCAACCTGTATCCGGAAGAGCATCACTCTGCCCAGTGTGGTGTCCCATCCAATGCTGAAGACGTCGCCGGGCGCCATCGGCCCTTCGGGGATCAGCTTTGTCACTCCTATCTCCGAACATTCGGCGATGAACTCATCACCGTTTTCCTTATCAAGGTACGACAAATTCACCCGGGAGAATTCGATAGGGTTCATCCGCTTCAACTGCTCTTTGACCCGCCGCCGCATCTCCAGGCCGAGATTTATGTACTCTGCCATCTCCTCTTTTGTGCATTTTCCATCGGGATGGATGAGTTTTACGAGGCCGGAGATCGTCCGGACCGCTGCCTTCCTGTCACGCTGGCCGACATGGTTGCCGAATGAGAAGCATGCGTCGTAGGTGTCGGTATAGTTTAGGGGTCTGAGGCCGTTGTGGAAGATCTCTGCGATATAATCAGCAACAAACCCCATGTGCGGGGTGAAGTGCTCGGGCTTCAGCTTCGGCATCTCCCAACCGGGGAGGTACGCATGCCACCGGTCATGGAATGCGGTATCGTTGCGTATGGTTTCAGGGAGGGGGGCAAAGAGGTGCGAAGTGCGGGCGATCGATTCTACATCACCGTCGATATTTCCGTTGAAGATGATGCCCGCCTCGGCGGAGAGTGTGCCCTTGTCGTCACCACGCGAGAACGATCCCTGTTCCATATAGCCCTTGAACATCTGCTTGTTTGCTTCGTTCTTGAAGTGTGACCCCGCCACTTCATCAAACGCCACGAGATCATTTTTGAGAACCAGACCCGGCTTGTCTTTTCGGTTCTTCCAGCCGAAGAGGTCGGGAACCGACCCCTGGCCTCCGGAGAGAAGGATGGCATAGGGAGAAATTTCACGGTAGACGAAAGATTTCCCGGTCTCCCGAGGTCCGAGTTCGATGAGATTGTAGTTCTTCTCAACCATTGGGATAAGGCGGAGGAGCAGGAGCATCTTCACACGCCAGGTGAAGTCAGGGTGCGTCGGCTCATAGCCCATCGACCGAAGCAGTGCATCCACCCATTCCTCTCGTGAAAATTTCTGCCGCCCCTCGATCCACTCATCGATCCTGGCACTGGCGATCTGGATGGGTTTCATATTGGCGATGACGAACGGCCGGGTAACATTGCCGTGGATGATCGTCTCATCATAGACGAGTTCGATGTTCGACCAGACACCACCGGTGAGCACCCGTTCGTATTTTTCTACGTAGTCCTCGTCGATATGCACCTTTTCAAGGCCTGACGTTGCAAGACGAGCCCAGTATTTTCCCCCTTGATCCTTCTCATCGAATGTGACCGTGACGAGATCGATGATCTTCATTGACCCCGACCGTTTCAGGCGAGCCTTGATCAGCTCTCCCTGGTCAGCCCTCACTACCCGTTCCGTGATCGCACTCTTCACGAGCTGGAGGCCTTCTTTGATCTGATCGTCGTCCGTGGTTGAGCAGTATTTCCCAAGCAGATATTCAAGTACATAAACCGGGATTGAGAACCCTACCTTCAGTTTATGGACCAGATCCTTTCGCACTACCCGCCCGGGGAATGCCTCCTCGAGTTTGCGATCAAGTTCATCGATTGTTACATCATGACCAGAAGTCATCGATTTCCACCTTGAGTGTTACATATTCCTCGGCAAGTTGTTCCTCGTCATCTGCATCCTGCACCAGGACAAGAAGCTGCGATCCAAACTCCGGTGCGGAGGCAGCATCGACCAGCGTGAGAGTGACCGTCTGCACGCTCCCTCCCGGCTCTACAGTCACGCCATTATCGTGTCGGAAGACTACCCGCCCGGTTTGGGGATTCTTAATCTTCACATACACCTTGCGGGCAAGGAACTGTGCATCCGCACCGAAGAGTCTCTGCTGCCCTGCGACGCCGGGCTCTATCTGGATTCTGGGCATCTCGCTTGTGATCTGCCCAACCGGTTTGAGAACAACATTCACTTTCTTTGCCTTCGCCGGCCACTGGACACAGACAACGGGAATGACGAGCTCCTGCAGAGTCGCTCCCCCGTGGAAGAACCCAAGGCCACCATAGGTACGGAACGCGTTGACGCTTCGTGGGACGATCGCAACCAAGTCCGATCCCGAGACCGGAAGAGAGAGCGCGGTCTTGTGAGTGAGGTTGCGTCCTACAATAACTCGCCGGGACGCCCAGGAGATATCTCCCGTCGGTTTTTCTTCCTCGATCTCATCGGGATCGGGTTGCCAGTGGAAGAATCCATGATCGGTGACTACGATCACACGACGATACCCTGCGTCCCTGAGTTTCCGCATTGCAGAGGTATACCGTTCGAGATGATCATCGGCACCTTCAAGCCGCAGACTGCCATCGTGGCCGGTCGTGTCAAACTCAGAGCCCTCAACAACAATGAACCGTGACGACGAGGAGGCCTTCTTTACCTTCTTCCCGTCAAGAATCTCTTCAATGGAGAGAGTGGTGCTTGCACCCACATGCTCCTTCAGCCACGCCCGCCAGGTCTCTGCAACAGCAAGGTTCCCCGATCCACCGCAGGTCACCTCAAAGGTCTTCCGGTTCGGTGAAAGACCGACGGTGAGGCTATCTGCTTCTGTCGGAAGGGCATAGGGTTTCCCCAGCGCCGTGATGCTCGGGATCGGGGCTCTCGCAACCTCGACCGTCGCCCGCACTTCAGGCTCACCTTCGTTGATCAGGTCTGCAAGCCGATGCCCGAGATCAAGGCGAAGGGCATCGAGGAAGACAAACGCCGTGGGAGCATCGTTCCCCGTGAGAAACGCCAGGGCACGTTCTCCAGCGGTAGGAAGCTCCATGATAACCTGCGAATCCTGTTCAAGGAGATCCGAGAACGCTCTGCCGATAGCATCAACGCTCCGGAGGTACTTCCTCCGCAATTTGTCCCTGACGTCCTGAAGGTCTTCAGGCAGATCCGGTACCTCCTCAAAGAGGGTTTCGCCGGCTACATCCAGGCTCCAGCCATCCGACCGATACCACTCGAGTGCTTCTTCAGTTCGCGTCCAGCCCTGCTCAACGCCGTTCTGTGCGACCAGCCGCCGGGCGACCCCGCCGAGATTCACAAGGTGCCGCCAGCCAACGGTATCTGTGGCGGTTTGCCCCCAGAACCCGGATTTCCGCTCCCAGAACAGGGGGAGATCTCGCTCAAGGGCTTCGGCTAATGTGTCGATATCATCTATCCCCTGTACCCGGTCCACCGCTTTTCTGAACAGTTCGCTTTCAACCGCACGCGATCCCTTTGATCTCGGGATGACCGTAAGATCTCGTGCCCAGCTGCCGAGAGATATCATAGCATCGGCTTTCTTCACCGCGTATTCGAAGGAGGGGATATAGACGATGTTCTGCTGCCACTGCTGCAGGAGTTCCAGCGCATGATCACGAGCAAGCCCCGGTGGGATGATTCGCTCGGCTTCCGGTGGCGGCGAGTCAGGGTTGGCAGCGGCGGCCTCTGTGCAGAGCAGAACAGCGGTCACTTCCCGTTTCCATATATCTTCATCGAGGAGAGCCGGATCCGGCAACCCGAAGTCCTCCATGGCACGGCGGGCGAAGATCTCAAATTTCCCCTCAGACCTCAGAGCCTCAAATGCACCGCTGCTGCCGGCAAGAACCTCGAGCATCCGACGGTCATTGATGAGTTCCCCTTTTGCCGCCCCTGCAGTGAAATCCTTCCAGTCGGCTTTGGGGCTGTCAAACCGCTCGTAGACGTAGGTAGCAAGGAGAGGGGCAAGTTCTTCCTCACGATCGCCCGGGATCTGCACGCCGAAGTCTCTCAGCGCCGAGAGGAGGCTCGTCTCCCAGATAAAGTCCGCCTCGGGCTCGAAGACCTTGAACCAGGTGATGTCGTCGTGCGATACCGGGAGCCAGACGATGCGGCTTTTTCGTGGTTCCTGCACGAACCGGTTCCGGAGTGCCAGTTCGTGTTCTTCCGGGTCTGCCCAGAGATCGAATCTTTCGGCGTCAGCAGCCTTCTTCAGCAGGTCGAGCCACTCCCGTTGGGGGTCGCACCAGAGGATCCAGCCGTTGTCCTTCTGGAGGGTGGGGCGGATCCTGGAGGTGAGCCAGGCATGGAAACTGGTGGGGGGTTCGGTCATTGTCCTTCCTTCTCATATTCCTGTATCTTCTTCCAAGTACAGTTTCTTGTACTCGGTGAAGGCATACAGATCGGTCATCGATGCGATATAATCGCTTAATATACGCAAGAATTTCGGATCTGAAATAATCTCATAACGGCAATCTTCGAATTCCCGTTCATTGAGATATCTGATTGTTTCATGGTGGAGGTTCAGGTTTTTCAGATACTTTTTTACTCTCTGGATTTCGCAGACCTCTGTATACCTCATCAACACACTATCAGGTAGTTGTTTTGGGTTGGTCAGATATGCCTTAATGATCTGGCGCAGGATAAATTTGGCCTTCCCATTTTCGCGGTGAATTCTGTAGTTGTTAATGATAAACCGTTCCTGGAGATCCTTGAGCCGCGTGAACAATGCGTTTTTTTCAAGAATCGTTTCGGTTGCGAGATCTTCAGTGATCGGATAGTATTCTGGCTTTGGATAGGAGGATTTCTCTTTCCTTGTTAAATAATCCTCCATGTTCTCTTTTATGGTTGCGACAGACTCAAGAACGATGAGACCGATGACCCAGCTGGTAAATTCCTTGAAGCACCGGGTATCAATCCTGGGTTTGCAAGCGTCTGAGTTTTTTATGAAGGGTTGGTCTTCAATATCTTTCAGAAAGCCCTGATCGATGATCTCTCCTATGTGTCCCAGAATCAGTTTTTTGCTCTTATAGTCCCCTTCAATCGCATCTTCGATGTCGTGGCAGACCTGTGCAATTTCATCGGACAAACTGATAATCTGACCCTCTATCGAAGCAGAGAACGCCTGCTCGAAGTGCAACTCTGGCAGGTTGGTAATTGTTTCATACTGGATAAAATCTGGTTCTTTTTTAAAGCACAATTTTGAATGCTTTAAGATGCCCTCAAGGACCGGATAACTGATGTTCAAGCCATCATATGAGGAATATCCCGTTTCGACATCCATCAGCGCCCTGACGCTCTGATAGTTGTGCTTGAACCCAATGCCAACCTTTTCGGGATCTATGTTGAATTTATTCAGGATTTTGCGCTCATCCTTCCCCGTTAACAATTCGTGGATAACGTATTCGCCAATGTGGCCGAAGGGGGTATGGCCGACATCGTGTCCCAGTGCAATCGCTTCGGTGAGATCTTCATTCACGCCAACCAGACGTGCGATAGTCCGGGCGATCTGCGCTACCTCAAGGGTGTGTGTCAGCCGTGTCCTGATGTGCTCATTCATCGTTCCGGTGAAGCAAACCTGCGTCTTATGCATCAACCGTCTGAAAGACTTGCAATAGAGGATCCTGTCTTTGTCGTGCTGGAATGGGCTCCGTTCATCCCTGGCATGGAGTATCGGATATTCCTTTTTTGGCTCCGGGAACTTCCTTTTCGCGCATTCAGCGTCGTTTCGGATGGCAAGAGGGTGGAGTTTTGTCATCTTCACCACCACCCGCACTTCGGCAGCTTCCCTTCCCGGCACCACCGGCGCTCGTCCCCCCGCCACTCGGCCCGGTCGGAGATCGCCTTCTCGAGATCCTTCTTGGCGATCACGTCGGCAGCGAGCAGCCCGGCCTTCTGAAGCGGTACGACATTGACCCGGACCCCGTCGTTGATGTCCGGGATGTAACTCCGCTCCTGCCGGAGGAACGCATCCTGATCGGCAGGTGCGGGCCTTTTGCCGTCGATCGAGCACCAGGCATCGAGCGGCTCTTTCTTCGCGATCTTGTCGAGCGCCTTGCTCAAAAACCCGCTCTCCGCAACCTCAGTGAGGGCGTCGCCGAAGACCTTCAGTTCGGCAACCAGATCGCCGAGCTCCCGGTAGCGCTTCTCCTGTGTCTCCGTCCGCGAGCCGGTGGGGATCCCCTCGATCCCCCGCATCTCGGTCTCGTACTTCTGCCGCAGGGGCCCAACGTACTGGTTCTTGATCTTGTAGAGGCTGTCCCCGTCGAGCTTGTGATAGTAGACCATGCAGGCGAACGCGGGCTGCTGCTTCTTCGTGAACCTGCCGCTCTGCACCTGCCAGGCGATGGGACGCTTCTTGAACTGCTTCGTGTGGTGCTTGAAGAACTCGGTGTGCAGCCAGTCTTCGAGACTCTTGCCCATCACCTCCTCAAACTCCCGCTCGATGGCGGCCGGCGAGCCGCCGGGGAACTCCTCGGCGATCCGCTCCCGCACCCGCTCAAGGAGCGTCGCCTCGCCGGAACCGGAGGTGAGCGGGATGATCCCGTCGGCATCCGCCCAGTCAGGTATCGGCTCGCCTGCCTCGATCTGTTTCGGCCAGCGGTGGCCGAGCATCCGCAGGATCATCACCGTGAAGCGGTCGGCAGTGATCCGCTGCTCTTCGGGGATGCACCGCCAGCCCTCCTGCTCGATGCCCTCTTTCAGGAGCCAGTAGACGGAGATGGGGTGGATCTGCAGTTTCTGGGAGAGCTCTTCGAGGAAGGTCTCGGGGGGGATGGGGATGTAGGCCCCGGCGACGGTTTCTTCCTCGCCGTCATCAGAAGTGTTGTCATCCTCGACCCCGATCTTCGCCCCTGGCCCGCCCTCGTAGAGGGTACGGAGGTTCGCTCTCATGGTGGCGATATCGTCGGGAGAAAGGTTTCGGCGCTCATGTTCAGCGAGGTGGTCGGGGATTTCCTGTGGGATTTCTGGGAGGTCATTGGAGAGGGGTGGGATGGTATCATAGGTGGTGATGAGGGGATGCCAACCGGCGGGAGTGCCGGTTTCGGAAACCACTGCCTCAACAAACGAAGGAGTAACTCCGTATGCAAGGATCGATAAATATTCTATATTACCCTCAAGCAGATGTATCAGCGATGAAACTCGTAGTTCCTTTATATAGGAATCATTAAAATGAGTCTGAAAATCCTTTTTGTAATCAAAATTCCTCTCAATGAGGTCTCTTGATAGTTGGAATTTTTTATATTCAAATGTAATTTTCCCTAGTTTTATTAAAAATCCACTCTTTTCGAAAGATTCTAAATTAGGGAATGTTAATAGTTGTAAATACCCTGTGGTAAATTCCATGCCAGGTGAAGTTAAACGAAGTAAAAATGTGGGTAATCTTGAATTTAAGATTGAAAGTACGGCCCATTTATAATTCTCAGTTGTAAGGATTCCCGGTCCTTTCACACCAACTAAAGTTCCATCGGGAACATATCTTACAGATAAATTCCGATTTGCCACGTAAGAATATGTTAGATGCTCTTTGAAGTAGTACTGCTCATTTGGGGTAATCGAATTATCCACTGATTTTATTCTCTTTCCATCATGGCTCCAGTCGACTTCATAATAATCAAATCCCCACCATTTCGAATATCCACCTCCCTTACAATAAGGAACCCATCGACTACTTGAACCACTTTCCCAAGTATACCTTAAAAACCGAGAAGTATTTCCACAGTCGAGCCCTCGAAAAGGAAGTCCATATCTAGGTAGTTTTTTTTCAGTTCCTAGAAGTGTGAGGACTTCATCAGATACCCAATAAGGTATAGGCGATTCATATATCTTCAGAAAATCAAGTTGAACCTTTTTGAAAAAATTGCCATCGTTACTTTCAATAGAGATTACTAGTTGTTTAGACTTTTCAGATGCAGATTGAACATCTACTAAGCGATATGCACAGAATCGATTATTTTTACTTGGAAGTGCATTTTGTGAAATAAATAACGTGACACTTACAACTTCTCCCCCAATTTCTTCAAAGGCTCGCGGTCCTAGATGAACAAGATTCATAAAAGTTGTTTTTTGCAGTAACTGATTTCTCAATTCAATAAAACTTCTTAAGAACATCCACGTTTGAGGAGTGATCATTGCGATTAGGCCATTTTTTTGGGTAAGACTGAAACCTTGAAGGAGAAACGCAGAATATAAATCCCTCTTTCCAGAGGGATAGTATTTTTGAATGAAATTCTTAAAAGCGGGATTCATATTTTTAGACCCCATATACGGCGGATTCGCCGCCACCACATCATACCGCTTCGACAGCAGCTCGAACAGCCGCACCCCTTTCCCGGCATTCTGCGAGAAGAAGGCATTCACGAGATCGGCCGCCTCGGCCTCTGCAGTGAAGTGGCCGGCAAGCCGCTCGATGACGCCGTCCTTCCACGCCTCCCAGTCCTCGTCGGTCATTGAGCCAGTGAAGCTGGTCTGACCGGTGAGCCCGCTTGTTGAAAGGGTCGTCTGGCCGCCGAGACGCTCCCGGAGGTGGCGGAGCTCCCGTTCCACCGGCTCCTCGATCTGGAGCAGGGAGCCAAGTTCGTCAGCGTGGGCGAGGCCTTCAAAAATCGTCTCGAGCGCCGGCTGGAGAGGTCTATCCTCGGGGTGTTTCTGGAGGAAGGCCGTGAGATGATCCTTCCCCTTCGGCAGGCGGATGTTGGTCGCGATAATATTCTTCGGCGTGCCGGAAAAGTCGAAGACCCGCTCGGCCGCCTTCATCCAGAGGGCTGCCCGGGCGATCTGCACCGCACGCTCGTCGATATCGATCCCGTAGAGGTTGCGGGCGAGGATCTTCTTGCAGATCGTCTCCGGGTCGGTGTACTTGCCCTCCGCCTCGTACATCCGGTAGAAGAGGTCGAAGGCCTCGATGAGGAAGTGGCCGGAACCGCAGGCCGGGTCGAGGAAGGTGATGTTCTCCACGTTCTTCCTCCGCACCGGCGCCCGGTCGGCATCTTTCACGTAGTACTCCCAAGTATCCGCGAGATCCGAGTCGGGGTACATCCCCATCCAGGTGGCGCCGAGCGAGTTCTGGACGAGGAACTTGACCATGTAGGGCTCGGTATAGAGCTGGGTTGCCGGGATGATGTCTGCACCCTGGATCTTCGCCTTCTTCGTCCGGACTTTCTCGAAGACCCGGTCTTTCTCCTCGGTGTTCCAGTACTGGTAAGCCCAGCCGAGGGCATCCGGCGCGGCAAAGACCTCATTCGCCGCCTGGCCGTTGCCGTTCACCGACTCGGTCCCGGAGAGGAAACCGATGCATTTTTTGAGAGCCGCGACCGACGGACGGAGCGCCACGCCGGGAGCCTTCGGGTCGAAGAGCAGGGGAAGATACTTCGCGTGCCGGACGAACGCCTCCTCGAACATCGCAAAAAGCCCGCCGTCCGCACCGCTGCAGCGCTCGGGGTGCCGCTGCACGAGCCGGTTGTGAGCCTGGGATCGCCCACCGTAGACCTCCTTGGTGAGCACGACCTGCGGATCGATGAGATCCCTGGCCTCCATACACCGGAGCACCAGCAGCCGGTTCGCCCAGGAATAGGCCGTCTCCCGGACAAACTCCTCGATGGCCGCCCTCCGGTCGATCCCTACCTCTTCCCGGAGGGTGAGGTAGGCATCGATCACCTCGCGGGCGTGTCGGTCCTCTTCCGATTGATACGCCACCGCATCGGGCGGAAGAGGGTCGCGATCCCACCAGACACCAAGCGAGTTCATCCTGGCTTCGAGGTCGCCCCCGTGCCAGGTGCCGTGCTCGTCGTACCGGCCCTCAAGCAGATGTCTCAGCGCGAGGACGAGCGGTTTTAAGATCTTCTTCTGCTCTGCTTCCATGTCACTCGAACTCCACGTCAAACCCGCGCTCGATGATCCCGCGTACCTTACTATCCAGGGCATCCCGCAGGCAAACCCACTCATCAATAGTGGACACGGTTCTGCGCCCCACATTCTCCCTGAGCGAGATCTTCTCCTTCGGACGCTCCTTTATGCCCTCTTTCGTCAGTCTTTCCCTCTCGCGGCGAGCAACTTCCGTATCGATCTTCTTCCGAAGATCCTCGACTGCACCATTCGCCCTGGAGGGGAGGTTGGCGACCTGTGCCGGCATGGATGCGTTATCAATCTCGGACAACAGCCGCATGAGGGAAGCTCCCCAGCTCTCTGCAAACTCGGCGTCGAGGTTCCTCTCCAAAAGCAGATCCGGAAGCGAGGTGTAGGCATCATCAAGGATGTCCCGTGCCGACTGCTTCCAGCCTGCAATGAGTTCTTTGAGCTCCAGCTCCGCCCGTTGTCGGAGAGAGAGCACCCGGTTCCAGGTCTCAGCATCGGCAAACGATGTACTCATAGCAGCATCCTTCCACGCTGCAATGAATTCGCGGATGCCGCTTCCGCTATCCGTCAGGTGTGCGATCCCGTCGAGCTGATTCTTCAGCGCAAACGTTTCGGTGAATGCACGACCCTGTTTCTCCACGAACGCTGCATGGGCGTGGATGGCTTCATGTCCTTCCTCTAGAACCTCCTGGTTCTGCTCCAGTTCCCGAACCCGATGCACCGGGTTCGTCATCCTGGCAAGTGTCGTCCACGCCGTCTTCCCGTCAGAAAAAGCGCTTGAGACGGGCATGCCCGAACCTTGAGCCCAGAGTTCCACCGTTCGTACCTGGGCGAGGAGTGATTCCGCAAGGGTTCCCGCCGCTTCACCGATAGCTGCGGGCGTCTCGTCGATCCTGCGGGTCTTCATGAGGTGGATCAGGAACGTCCGCACCCCTTCGAGCGTCTCGAGCGGGATCGTCGTCTCTTCAAGTTCGAGCTCCACCCTCCTAAACTGCGACGAGACGCGGAGAGCATCCACCAGTTCGCGGTCGTCCGGATTGGTGTAGGTCTTCTTGTTGATGACCACCTTTACGCTGCCCGCCCGAACCAGAGCCGCAACCCCGACCCGAAGGGCGTTTTGATCCCAGCCGAAGGGGGGCTCTTCAAAGTGTTCAAGGAGCTCTTTTCCGAGAACACGCCGGCCTGCATTCTGTTCGGTAGCCAGGTACATCCGAATCGCATCGAGCACGGGGCTCTGTGCATTGGCGACGCCCGAGGAGTCATACAGCGCAAGTGCCTTCGCTTCGCTTGAACTCGTCGCTTTCCCGGCAAGCACATCCCGGATCGCCTTTTGATCGTCGTGAATCCTTACCGGCACGCGGTCAAAGTTGGTGTAGATCCGGGGATAGAAATCAGCCATCACCGAGAGCAGGGCATCCCCTGCACTCTGACCGGGGGGAATATCCAGTGTCCGCGACGAGCCCCTGAAGATGATCGTCCCCGACCGGATCCCCGTCTTCAGACCGTCAATCACCTTCTTATGGAGTTTCGGCAGATCGACGGTGTCTCGTTCCTGGGCAAGCTTCCTGGCATCCTCGGACTTGTGGGGGTCTCCCTTCCATCGGTCGATCACCTCTTTCATCGCGACATACCGGGTCAGATCCTGCTCGAACCCGGGCACCCGACCGGAGAGGAAGAAAATGGTGTTCTGCTCGTCGGTGTGCACGCTATCGGACTGCAGGTCCTGTACCGTCACTCCACCCACACGCTCAAATGGTGTAATCAGTTTCAGGGTGACTGCTCCGGCAGTGCCGCCGACCTTTTTGTGGTCGATCTCCAGCGTGAACGAGAACTCATGCCCCTTGAAGCTGACTGCATTCGAACCAAGCCACTTACGCCATTGTGAGTCGCGAATGAAGGATTTCCCAAACACTTCTTCCCGTCCGGAGTATCCCATCTGCGTTTCAACCGTGCTCACCTCGTCCTCGAACGTCCGGCGCTCACCAGTGAGGAACTCAAACTCCTCCCCGATCTTGGCAACCAATCCCGCCTTCCGGAGCTTTTCAAGTTCAGGGCGGACCGCCGTGATCGCGCTCGCCAGATCCTCATCCACATCCCGGATCGTCAGCCTGGCGATATTATCGATGGTTCGCGGGATATACGGCAGTTCCCTGATAAGGAACAATGCCTCGGCAACAGCACTGGTAAGCTCGGTCGAGTCCGGAACGACCCTGCTGATACGGGCGATATCGGTACGGACATCCGGGCTCACTTCGCCTTCACCGGCGAGATTGTGGTAAATCTCATCAAATCTCACCAGGACACCGGTGTCTTTCTCCAGATAGCGGACTCTTCCCGCACGGAGAATGTCCTGGGTAATGGCGAGGAGTGTCCGGGTCGATCCGCTCATCTGTTCACCCCGGCCACCCTTCGATCGGAGCGATTTCACAATATCAGGTATCAGGTGCACCTGATAGGGGAGAAACGGGTAGTAGGTCACGAAGGCGTCTTCGGAACAATCCGGCAGCACCTGTGCGGTATTGGCAAGCTCGCCGATCCCTTTCAGGCTCCCGCTTCCACACCTCTCATAGAGTGCTGTAAGTGCCTGTCTTCCGCCGGTATTTTTCCGGAGGAGTCGGTTTTCCAATACCTGTTCAATATTTTCCGTCGTGAGAGCCGGTTTAAACCGAAACCGTCCCTCGATCTTCTTCATGTCACCCTCAAGAGCACGAGCTTCCTTGTACACCGCACCCATATCCCCATGGGTGGTCACCAGAACCCAGATCTTGCCCTGTCCTTTGATCGATGCCTCTTCCACAAACGCCTGTAATCGTGCGAGACGACCGGCATTATTCTCTATCCACTGCCCGGTCTCGTCCATCACCCACATGAACCGCTGTGGTTTCTTTCTCTCCCTTTCATCCCGCTTGAGATCCTCGAGAATGGTATCGATCAGATAGGTTACGTTGATGATACTGCCGGAATCCGCTTCTTTGAGAGCCTGTTCGACATCATGTGGCGTAGGGAAGATGTCCGGCACGATCTCACTGGCCGCAGCGAAGAGGTGTTTTCGGAAATATGTCGGATTTTCACGGACATCATCCCATTTTTTGTTAGCACGTCGTTCGACCGCCTTGTGGAGATCCTCAAGCATTCCCTGACGATCAAGTTCGGCCTCGATCACGCGGGCATAGGTGAGATTACTACAGTAACCACGGGAGAGATAATATTGGGAGAGGAGAAGTTCCGGAAGCTCACGGGTCTTGCTGGCCGTGAGAGTATTCAGATTGAACGCAAGCACCTGGGTATCTGATTGATCCATGCGCTTGAGACTTCTCTGTATGGAGGCACTTCGAATAGAATCAGGGGGGAGACGCGAAACGAACCGTTCACACGCCGAGACATTCTCGATCACCCGGTTTTCGGCGAGCAGTGCCAGGATCTTGGCGAAGTGGGACTTTCCGGATCCAAAATAACCGGAGATCCACATGCCGATCTCGGTCGTCGCCGTCAGGAACGTATCGGTGTAATGTTCAAGAAAATCGTCGAGATACCGCTCGATCATGGGAGTGACAACATAGCTGCCAATCTCAACGGCAAGCTTATGCTCATTGGCCCGTTCTGCCACTTTGATGACCGGCTCAATCTTTTCTTCAACACGCGTTTCAAAAACGTCTGCAATTTTCATAAAAGGTCTCCCCTATACATAAATTCGTCAACTTTCTCAAGGAATTGATAGTGCCGAGGACCGGTTAACCGACCCGGAATGAAGACGATGACCGGACAATTGAGTGCTGACTGAGCATCATTCCACAGGCTCTGCATAATATCCCAGGGACCGGAAACCGGATAGAGAGCAGAAAGCCGCTCAAGGCTCAATACAGGTCTGCCACTCCCCTCCAGGTCCATCTGCGTCCGAACCGCTTCGGCTATTGCACTGTTCCAGAGCCGCGTCAGATCCTCTTTTGCACTCTGTCCCCACTCCGGGTCATTCAGAGCCTCGACAATGTTCTCCACGCCAAATTCAGTAAGAACATCCTGCGTGATTGTAAGAAGATCGACAATCCGCACATCGATATCAGGTCTGAGCGCGTTTGTCTGGGTGTGCCATTCCCGGAAAACCGCTTTTTCAGCGGCAATCGGATAGACGATTGCCAGAAAAGGCACTCCTGACTTTCTCCCGATGAACTCGTACCGTGTCCGAATGCGGGAGACCGCTTCTCCTACTTTCCATTTCCAGTCATCTGTTTTCATTCCGGACTCTCCCACTCTGCAGGCGTCTGAAGAACGACAGTCTCGCCGACACGTTCAAAATGGATCCTTCGATTCAACCCGAGCTGCTGAAGGTAATGGGCAATTTCATCGTCGGTGCACAAGAAAAGGCGCCAGATCGGGTCTTTCAGCACAGTATTCCCCCGCACACCTTCAGCCGTAAGAATATGCAGAATATGTTCAACAACAAAGAGCGGCAAAACCGGCTTGGTAAGCCTCTTCTTCTGCTTTCCCGACAACACCCCAAAATCCCTCAAGGATGAGAGAATGATGGTCGAGAGTCGTTCCCGTGTTGCATCGGTCCACGTGGCAATCTGGGGTTCAGACTCTGCCGATTCATCAAGCATTTTCAGAATGTCGTCAGGTGAAACATCAAGCTGATGAGAGTTCCATTTGCTCCAGAGTCGTTGCGTGATGAAATCAAACGTCAGGTGATCACGAAGAGCATAGTGTACGTACAGCAGGGAGGTAAACTCCGCACTATGAGGGGCGACGCGGTATGCCCCAATAAGATCGTTGATAACCCAGTCGGGCAACTGGAAGTACCGGACGCTAAGCATATTCCAAAATCGTTTCCGGCTGAGAAGCGCTTTTTGCGAGAACAGAGTGCCATTGGTGGCCTGTTCACGAATATTTTCAAGCGGCTCGCCCGCACTCAGCAGAGCAAATACCTTTTCGGACTCTCTGAGCAGCGCCCCGATGAGATTCCGTGCACAATATGGAGCGGTATCGCGATATTGAAGAGAGTTATTCTGCTGATTGAATGAAGACGGGCTCGAATCCATCGATTTTATCATCCTAATGTTGGGATTGCATCTCTTTGAATAAGTCATTTTTCAATTGCCTGCTAAAAAGCAGGGGGAGTTAAAGAAGAACACTTATCCCGGCAGACCAACATCAGCAATACTGTCTCCTCTTCTCACGAAAAATGTGACCCATCTATAGTACATATCCCTCATAACCCTGAATTCAAACTGCCCCTCAATACCCCCGCCTCTCCGGAATCACCCCCCGCACCCCACCCATCGGCTCCTCCATACCCCCGGGCATACCACAGGATCACGTGCAGGTGCATCACCGTCTGCCCGGCGGCCTCGCCGACGTTCGCGCCGATAGTATACCCATCGGGACGGAACCACTCGTCAAGGAACCGTCTCGCCTCCCGCACAAGGTCCAGCAGTGCGGCCTGCTCCGCGTCCGTCGCGTCGAAGAACCCGGCGACGTGCCGGAACGAGACGATCAGCATGCAATGGGATCACGACCGGTACCGATCGCAGCCTGCGTTCCCGTCCGGAAGGTGCCGGGCCGCCGGTCGTCCTCACGGGTCGCCGCTCGTATCACCGGCTGGAGGCCCGGGCATGCTTGCGGCTGCCGTTTTGGTTAAGCAATCCTTAAATATCAGGAATTCCGGCCCAATCCTTCGAGAAAACGACCCTCACAGAAGCCCACAGACGGCCGATCTCGGGCAGAGCCATACCAGACATCCTTCAAAAATTACCCTCGCTCATATCGCCGCTATGGCCTCGCGATCCTGCCGTTTTCCGGCAATCGGAGCGAAATGCAACGTTTAATTCCAGAACCGAAATTTGACCTCAGAACCCTTCGCTAAAATCGAAAAATAAGCCCAATTTACCCTTCGTTCAGAACGAAAAGAGAGGGAGTATCCCTCCCTCACCCCAGCGCCGGCACGCTGTCCGCCCAGGTCTCCACCGTGGTCCGGATAGCGTCGTCCTGGTAGCTCGTGATCCGGACTGCATCACGGCTGAACGTGACGTAGTAGATCTCGCCGGACGGGTCGTGGCACTTGAGCTGGCACGAGTAGGTGTCGCCGGCTGCGTCGCGGACGGCATCCCCACCCATCGCTGCCTCGAGGGCGGCGTTGCCCATCAGCTCCGTCGCGACGGCACCGAACGCGGCGACGCTCGGCGCCCGTGCGGAGATCCGGCCGACGGTCTTCGCAGCGCCGTCCTCGTAGATCACCTTCGCGGTGTAGGACTCGCGGTTGCGGGAGACGCCGTCATACGTGACGCCGCCCTCGACGTAGTCCACGCACCCGAAGGGGTTGTCGTTCAGCACCGACGCGACGAGCGCGTCGAACGTAGCGATGTCGGCGATCGGGACGGTGAGTTCCCGGACCGCCGTCTTGGTGTTGTTGGTCTCGACAAAGTCTGCCATTGGTTTCTCTCCTGCCTGCCGAGTCCCGGGATGACAGACAATACTACAATATTACCCACGAAGATATTAATCTGCCTTGACCGGGTGGGGAGGGGCGGCGATCCCGATGCTGGAGAAGGGAATTATGCAGTCTTCAAGAGCCTATCACGTCGCCGGAAGGCTTCCGGTGAAGGGAGCGGCAGCCGGGATCGTGTCCTGCACGATAATTACCTCAAGTAATACTTATCCCCCGCCGGCGCCTACCCTCTCTCACGGAGGAATGCGAGGATGCCGGAGGAGAAGACGACCCGGGAGATGGTCTACGAGATCAGCAGGGACGTGAAGTGGATCTGCAGGACGCTTGGGGAGATGCAGGAGCAGGCCGGCGACCACGAAGACCGCCTGCGGAGCCTCGAGGGCTGGCGGGAGCGGAAGACCGGGGAAGAGCAGCGAGCGTGCCGGATCGGCGCCGGTGCCGGCGGGCTCGTCGGCGGCGTCGTGGCGGTGCTGGTCCGGGTGATCGGCGGGTGGTAGGAGACTCACATCGACCGCCACCCTCGCCTGCACCGGGTCGAGGCGGGATCACCGCACCCCCTCCTCCCGATTCCACTCCCGAAACACTCCGCCCGGCGCTCATCACTCATATTCGATCAGATCTTCTTATTCATTCATCTCTCATTCATCTCTCATTCATCTCTCATTCATCTCTCATCCATCTCTCATCCATCTCTCATCCATCTCTCATCCATCTCTCATCTATCTCTCATCCATCTCTCATCCATCTCTCATCCATCTCTCATTCATCTCTCATCCATCTCTCATCCATCTCTCATTCATCTCTCATTCATCTCTCATTTTCCCACGCCAGGGGGGCATCTGCCCGGTTTCCGACCCGGATCAGCCCCCTACTTTGCCGGAACGCTCTGGAAATATCCACACATCATGATGGCCTCTCCCGCAGAACATATCGTGTCTCCCTCCTCGATGGGCTCACCTGCTCCAGGATACCACGGTCAACCAGGGCCTTGAGATCCCTGAAAGCCGTCGCTGCCGAGACGCCGGTGAGCGACTGATAGGCACCGCTCGTGATGCTCCCCTCGGCCTTGATTCGTTCCACCGCACGGATCTGCCGTTCGTTCAGTTCCATCTTCCGAAGAGAACTCTCGTTCAGCGTATCCATCCGCATCGTCAGGGTGAACCCGAGCGGATTGCTGGCGAAGACGGGAGCCGGCATACCGGCATCGCGGAAAGCCGTGATGATCCGCTCGATACCCGATCCGTAGCGCTCGATGAGTCCGGCGCGGTAGAAGATATCGGCAACCTTCGGATTGCGGTGGTAGGAGTAGTGCTCTTTCAGGATCATCTCGACGGTGACACCTTCGGGAAGATGGCCGGGATTGTGGAAGCGGATATGGTCATCGAAGATCCGAACCTGCGTCTGGACCGTGTTGTTGAAGTAGTCGCGGTGGATGAGCGCATTGAGAAGCGCCTCCCGGATCGCCGGAAGCGGGTAGTCCCAGATCTCCCTCCTCCGGAACGACTCCTGCATCGCCTCCTCCGAGATGTCGTACCTGACGCCGAGATACTGCTTGATGACCCGCTCGCCCTCCTCAAACTGGTGAAAGAGATTGCCTCCGATCTCGTGGTCGCCGACGATGATATCGGCCCGCTTGAACCGCCCGATTCTGAGGATGCAGTTCTGGAAGTACCGCTGCGGATCTCTGCCGAAGAGGACGATAGCACCGTTGCTGATCCCTCCGTCCCCGGCAAGCCCGAGGCGGCGGAGGACGGCCTCGACCGGTTCGGCCGGATCGACGGCAGCGAGGCGACCTGCCGCCTTTGCACCGGCAAGGAAACGCCGCACCGTCTCCTCATCGATCTCGTCGAGCGGGTACGGCCCGGCGACGCTGTCCCACTCAATGCTTTGCTGGAAGAACCCGCGAAGCTCGTCCGGGAGCATCTCGCGTGTCGTGTCGCCGATGCGGGTGTAGTACCGCCCGTCACAGGCGACCGGGACGCGGCTCCGTTCGACGGCGACGGTAACGACGGACTTCCCCTCGATATCGCGGATCTCAATGACCGGATGAATGCCGAGCCGGGTGGTTATGCTGTCTGCGAGTTTCTTGACGGCATTGTTTCTGAGATCGACGCCGACGACGGCATGATCGCGGTCGCGGACCCCGATGACGGCTATCCCGCCGGCTGTGTTGGCAAAAGCGGACAGGAGCCGATACAGGTTCGTGCTCACCTCTTCCTTGAAATCGATCCGCCGTCCTTCAAAGCGGGTGAGCAGGGAAGGGAGGTCATCCACGCGCTTCACTTCCGGCACCGTACCCGAGCACGGAGATCATATGCTTCTCTCATAGGTATGACGCCCCGCTCCTTCACCTGTCGGTCGGCAGCCTGTTACAGACCGGCAGTGCGTTCATGGTGATGCGCACGATCCGGCCGGGCGCATTGTTTCCGATATCGCTCCTTTGCGGCATGGCGGAATATCTCTCCGGTTGTGCGGTTTTCTGCACGTTTGATGGGTAAGGGGGGAACGGCAGACCAATGATAGTTCTATCCTTCTGCTGAAGGTTCCTTTGTTTGCGGGACGGGATTATGGTTTCGATGGTGGTAAGTACCGTCCGGCAGTGTGCATCGCTTCGCTTCCGGGAGCTCGCTGCGTAACAACCTTTTTTCTCGAGCGTCATCAATACTTCATTGTTCCGACGGCCGGCTGCCGGGGCAGGAGAGCGCAATGGAAGAATTCACCGTAGAGGAGGTGATCGGCTACCAGATTGAGATCATCCTGGCAAGCGATCGTGAAGAAGACCGGGGGCTCGAAGGACAGCTCCTCAATCCCGGGAACCTCGACTTTACCGTGACATTCAGCAGCAACTTCCCGGACCCGTTCGAGAGAGCCGCTTTCGTGCTGCACGGCCTTGCGACGGGGCATGCCTTCGTCCAGGGGAACAAACGGGTCGCATTTCTGCTCGCCGCTCTCATCCTGCTCCGAACACCGGAGCGGTACGCCATCACGAGCTCCGACGAGGAGAACAACCGCTTCGTGCGGGACGTTGCCGAAGGCAAAAAGACCCGGGAAGACATCAGAGTCTGGCTCTGCTCTGCTGCAAAAAAAAGTCGATGATCTATTCGGCCAGAAGCTCGAAAGTCTTCTTGTGCCGCTGCAGAAGCGCCCTGAAGTCTTCGTCCTTCGAGGGCTGCGCCTCCGGCGCCTGCAGCGGATGTGCAACCGTAAACGTCCCGATAGGGCCGGACGTACCGGAACTCTGCACCGAAGCAATTGAGTTTCCGGAGGAGTGATAGCGGTACGGGCCAACGGGTTTCACAAGTCCCTTCTCGTTATCCGAACCTGTTATCCGTGAATACATCTCTCACACCTCCGCTATACGGTCAATTGTTTTCCAGCCAGGAGTCATTGGCGCTACGTTGATATTAATGTTCAGGTCAGGCATGCGGACGGCGCTGATCACTCTCACCGACCGGTATTCGCTTCGCAGGCGTGGGCTCTCAACCGTTGCCTGGAGAAGTTCGTAGTGTATGGACGGGAGCGTTGCAAGCTGGATCTGCTGGAGATGCTGCTGGAAGATCTGGGGCAGGAACTGCGGCGGAGTATTCGCCGGGAGTTGCAGTTGCCGGACCTGCCCTATGGCCTGAGACAGATGGGGGTCGTTCATTACAATATCAAAGGGGTTGAATGGCTCTCTGCATTTCATCTCCCGTTCCAGGTCCTCCCATACCTGCCACATGAGTCTTTCAAGGCCGGAGGGTGCATCCGTGACGTTCAGGCCAATCTCTTTTGCTTCCGTTCTCCCAACCGGATAGCCGTGATGGTAAAATGATTTGTTGAGTGCCTCGGATATTGCCTTGACTGTATTGTGGTCGGCCATGTGGAGACCGAGCAGCTTCGCGCCGAGCGAGAGGGCAAGGTTCGAGCTCCGCTTGGCGGCTCCGATCGGGATTGTACCGACCTCTTTTGCAACCAACTCGAAAGCCCGCTCTTTCTGCTCCTGATCGGAGATGCCCACGTCCGTGCCGACGAAGTCCAGATAATGTGCCAGGTCTTCTGCCGCAAAGTCGAGGTTTGCCTGCTTTCCTTCGACATTCTTAACGATGTGCAGTTGCGGATCAACCGGCCCGAGATTGGAGAACGGGTGCATGACAATTTCATTCGCGCCGAGGGCGAGCAGCGTCGCTGCGCTGTATGCTTCATAGGGTATCAGAACGCCGACTTCGTCAAACCGTTCGCGGAGCAGGCTGATGATCCGCCACGAAACGATGGGGTCGCCGCCCCGGCTGACGATAAGGAGGTCGATCTTCTTCTTGTCCTCCGGGATAGTGAGGATCTGCCGGCAAAATTCCGGTATTACATCAGAGGCGATAACTCCTTCGGCGTTCGGCCGTGAGCTGGTTACGTAGGTGATGAGCGGCCGCCCACGCTCTTTCTCGATCTGCCTGTAGAACTCGACCCTCTCGGCGTAGGTCATGAGAGAACCTTGGATTAAACGGTATATTAAGGTGATGGGTTTCGACGAAGGCCCGGCGCTCCCGCCGGCACCGCCGCCGCCCCCTGCAGGGGATCGACCGGGATCATCGCACCCCCTTTCCCCGGTTCCACTCCCGCACCAGCCGGGCATAACACCCCTCGCAGATATTCGCCTGCTTCTTGCGTGAGCGATACACGGCTTTCCCGGCATCGCAGATCGTGCACCGGCCGAGTTCTCCTTCACCCACGCAAACCATCCGGTGATCGAGCAGCCCGGACAGGTGTTGCAACACCGTTGTACATAGTGTTGCAAAGGGGTGTGCAAACATGAGTGCAAACACTTTTCGCGAGCGAACTCTCTGATAAACCAGGGAATTTCAGATCCGCGAATGAATCGCCATTTTCGATTTTTTCGTTTGCAACAGATCCGGAAACGCACGGTTCGCCCGATCGTGCACGCGATCGGGATGCACATCCGGTGCAATTCCGCCGCCGGCCTCCGGGACGTCCGCAGCGCACCGGGGTCTTTCAACTCCCGCCCGTCCGATCGCCCAGGTATCGGACATCGCGGAGATGCGTCGCGGAGAGAATGAGATCCCGGTTGGCGACGATGTGCCGGTAGTCCCCGGTGTAGAGCATAAACGACTGATTGAGGACTCGCACCGGCGTCTTCGGCAAATGTTTTTGTCGTGCTGCGTGGAGGGCCGGCACCCCCGGTTTCAGTCCACGGGCATATGCACGTTGTTTTCCGGGGTAGTACATGAGAATTGCCATCATGGTGCTCTGATTTCTTCGCCGGCTCATGTTCGATTACATGCCCATTACATATCGGAGAACAAGAAATGCAAGGAGAAATACTAAAATGAACCCCGGAGAATGTGCTCCCTACCAGGACGATCAAACCGTACCCGGGATGAAATTACATATCGTCGTGCCTCTCCCGGGTATCCACACGTTATCCACACCCAGCGGGGCATCCGCACCGTTCCGGGGCTGGAGCGTCGCCCGTTCTGCCGAAACTCCGTGATGCTATCCACACCAGTCATACGCAACCAACTCCGTCACGGCATGTCTCCCTCAGAACCGGATTTCGCCAGCGCAGCACGGCCTTTCTCGGTGAGGCGGTACTTCTGGTGCCGGCTGCTCGGCTTTTCGGGGACGGTGTACTCGATCACTCGGTCGGCCAGGAGCTGGCGGACGACCTTGCTCTGCTGACCCGAGATCTCTTTCTGTCCGAGCCCCCGGGAGAGTTCCGCTTTGGACTTCGGCTCGCTCTCGAGGAGCAGGATTACCCTCGCTTCCAGTGACTCTGGCTGCGACTCTGGCCGTGACTCTGGCCGTGACTCTGGCTGCAGCCCCTGACCGGGAGTCGGGACCCGGCGGACGATCGTCTGGAAAGCCGTCGCTGACGCCAAACTCCGGCTCCGGCAGCCCGATCTTGGTGCAGCGGCGGATCATGTCCCGCGTCCCCGTGCCCATCCGCTCGATCTAGCCGGCCAGGTGCACCGGCGCCGCGAGAAGCGGGTTGCCCGGCACCGACCCGTAGGCCTGCCGCAGCTTCTCGAGCGTCAGGACGGCGCCGCCCGGAGAAGCGCAGGGCTCTGGCGGCCGCAGGGTCGATCCGGCAGTGGCCGGCCGTGGGGACAGCCCCTCCGGTCCGGTCTTGAGCGATGCCGCAGCAGATCTCCATCCTGGCGATCCGCATGAATGCCCCGGAAGCCTTAGCCGGCCGGGCGCGGACGAAAAAAATTATTCCGGGGGTTTTCCCGGCGCTTCATTCAGGCCGTTCGGGAACCAGAGCGTCCTCTGCGGGAACGGGATCTCGATGCCGTTCTCTTCGAGCGCCACTTTGATCTGCCAGAGCAGCTCGGTCCGGACGCCCCACCACTCCCGGGCGGGCGCCCAGATGTAGACGGTCAGGTTGACGCTGTTGTCGCCGAGCGAGTCCACGAAGACCGACGGAGCCGGCTCTTTCAGGGCGAAGGGGTGCTGCCAGATCGTCTCCTTGACGATCCGGATCGCCGTGTCGGCATCGTCGCTGTAGCGGATGCCGACCGTATACTCGAACCGCCGCGCCACGTTCTGCACGTAATTGGTGATGTTCGAAGTGAAGACCTTCTCGTTCGGGATGCGGACGTACACCCCGTCGTAGGTCCGGACGACGGTCGAGAGGACCCGGACGTCCTCGATGTTCCCGGAGATACCCTCGACGCCGATATTGTCGCCGATCTTGATCGGCCGCTCGACCATCAGAAAGAGGCCCGAGACGAGGTTTGATACCACGCTCTGGCTTGCAAACGCGATCACCAGACTGGCGATCCCCCCGGCGACCAGAAGACCGGAGAGGTCGAGGTTCAGGTTCGGCAGCGCGACCATGAGGGCCACGAGGATGGTTGCGTAGTAGACGATCTTTGCGAGCAGTTCAAGGTCGTTTTTTGGCACCTTCTCCGCAAGAGCTTTCCTGACGTTCAGCGCCAGGAACTTCGCGACCGCCACCCCGACCGCAAGAATGACGATGACGACCAGGAGGTTTCCGACGGTGAAGTCCCAGGGGCCGACGGGCGTCTCCAGGACCGCCGTCACGTTCAGGCTCATGCCAGCCCCCACGCCATCAGGTATCCCTTCTTGATGACCGGTATCTCCCGGGCGGTATAGAGCTCGACCGACTTCTTCATCCCGGGCGTGAGCGGCGCGTCGATAAAGTCCGTCTCCGCGAGATTCTTGTTCAGGATCCGCATCTCGGCGGTCATCCCGACGAAGTCGTTGTAGTAGATCTTCATATCGTAGCTCTCAAAGACCGCCCGGGAGACCTCCACCCATTCGCGGTGCATGTTCCGGAGCCGCAGTTCCAGAACCCCTTCTCTCAGGGGTTCGACCTCGGGCATCGCAGCAGAGACCCGGCTCCGGTGCCACCGGGCGATGACGCCGCCGTTCGGCGGGCCGTACAGGGTATACTTCTGGTGATTCAGGCCGAAGATGTCGAGCACCTCCATGTCGCGCCTGGCCTCGAGAAAGATCCCGATCTCGACGGGAAAGGTCAGGTAGACCCGGGTCGTCGACAGCGGTTCGATGACTATCGGGTCGAACTCGATCTGCAGAAAGTTCGTCACCTCTTTGGGCAGGTTCAGCGGCTCCACCGGGTTCACCACGACGCCCCCCGTCTCGGACGCCAGGATCCGCTCGTACTGCTGCCCGCCGCAGTCCCGCCGGTAGACCAGCAGCCCGTCCTGCTGGTCTATTCCGACATCGATGCCGTCATAGGTAAAATGAAAGGAATAGTCGTACCGACCGAACATCACTAGAAGTAGTGCAGATGCTTGATTATTAATGTTCCCACGACATGAAACCGCAGATTTCCGCAGATTTTACGGAAATGAGCCAGGCATCCGGGTTTTTATCCGGGTGCCGCCGCTGCACCGCCCGGGTGCTGCACGGCGGTCTGCCGGCAAACCCCGGAGAAAAAACCGCCCCGCCCCGAGATACGCACAGCGCCGCCGACGGATCGCAGGTCCGCAGCGGCCGGCCGCCCGGCTCGCGTTTTTTCCGGCGCAGCGCTGCGCCGATTGAACCGTGCAGAATCTCCCGAAGCAGAAGATTTTCGTAAAAAAATACATTCCTCCCGGAATGTGCAGGGCGAATATTTGTAAAAGTATAAATATGGCATTCGATTCCTGATATATTTCACGGCGAATAAATAGATACTGTTTTAACCGTCGCTCTACGACATTTGATTGCGAAGCGACAGGGTTTCACGCCCGACGACAGACCGGATACGCCTGGAAATTCGAGCCGGACGATCGTTTGCAGACAGAGCAGCGTCCCGTCGGTCGGTGCCCGGCACTTTCGACCGATACACTAATGAGCACATCGCCGATTGTACCCCCACGGATCGATCGTCGGCAGGGAGGCACCCTCCCGGTGACGGACACCCCCTGCTCTCTCTGTGAGGAGGATAATTATGCAAAGTGAGGAGAGCGTGAAGGCAAACCAGCGGAGAATCAGGGAGATAATGACGGACAGCAAGATAGACGTGGGGATGATCGACCAGTTTCCGCAGCCGGCGCTCGCGCTCGATTATGACGGTGCCGTTCTGGCCTGGAACCGGAAGCTTGAGGAGATCACCGGCGTGCGGGCGCAGGAGGTCGTCGGCAAGGGCGGGTACGAGCACGCCCTGGCTCTCTTCGGCGAGCGGCGGCCGACACTGATCAACACCGTCCTCGGGCAGGACGCTCCCGCCGGCGAATACTACCGGAACCTTACCCGGACAGGAGAGAGCATCTTTGCCGAGTCCTGCACGCCCCTGGCAAACGGGAGGGTGATGGCGTGCACTGCGGCGCCGCTCTACGGCAGCACCGGAAAACGTATCGGTGCAATCGAGACCTTCTGGGACATCACCGAAAAACGGGCCGCCGAGAACGAACTCCGGCGTTCGGAAGAGATGATCCGGACGATGATCGATTCGCTCCCCGACATCTTCTTCACCATCACCTACGACGGCACCTTCCTGCAGTTCTCCTGGAAAGAGGCGCCGAAAGCAGGGATCAACCCGGGCGACCTGATCGGCAAAACTCCGCACGCCCTCCTCCCGCCGCCGGAAGCGGAGTTTCTCATCGCCGCAGCGCAGCAGGTCATCGATACCGGCCAGATCGTCTCACAGAAGCGTACGTTCCGGTGGCACGGAAAAGACTGCGCCTTCCAGATGATGCTGCACCCGCAGCACGACGCCTCGGGGCGGATCGTCGCGGCAACCGGCGTCGCCCGCGACGTGACCGACCACCTCCAGTACGAACGGACCGTGCAGGAGACATGCCAGGCATCGGACCTCTACCTGGACCTGCTCGGCAACGACATCTACAACACCAGCATGGTCGCGGCCACGGTCATCGAGATGCTCCGCGAGAGGCTCACGGGCGAGGAGCAGGAACTCGCGCACCGGGTGAAGGCCACGATCGAGCAGAACATCAACATCATCAAGAACGTCGAACTGCTCAACACGCTCAGCCAGCACCGGCCGTCGCTCGGGCCGGTCGACCTCGACCGCATCATCCGCGACCAGGTCCGGCGGCACCCCGGGATCGCCGTCCGCTACGTCGGCGAGGGCGCCTGTATGATCTGGGCAAACCAGCTCGTCGAGCATATCATCGCCAACCTGATCAGCAACAGCATCAAGTACGGCGGCATGAACGTGGAGATCGAGATCGCGATCCAGGAGACCGAGGAGATCGTGACCCTCAGCGTCGCAGACAACGGCATCGGGATCCCGGACCACCTCAAACCGAACATCTTCGACCGGTTCACCCGGAACGGCGGGAAGAAACCCGGCAACCGCGGTCTCGGGCTCCATATCGTCAAGACGCTGATGGGCCAGTACGGCGGCAGGGTCTGGGCGGCGGACCGCGTCCCCGGCAGTTCGGGAGAGGGCGCCGCAATCAAGATGATCTTCCAGCGGTGCTAAAAAAAAGCGGTGCATCACCCAGAAAAAACCCTTGTACTCCACCTATATAATATCCCAGCGACTATACTCATACACACCATGCCCATATTGGGGATTTATTCAATGAATCGAACCATATGCTTTAAAGAAAGACGATATATCGAAGAGCTTCGTATTCTCACCAGGGCAACCGCCGTCGACTGCATCATCGATGAACGCTTCGACCGGATCATTTACGTCGTTCGCGAAGGGGACATGGGTCTTGCAATAGGGAAGAAAGGGGCAAATATCCAAAAAATGCAGAAGGTACTCGGCCGGCGGGTCGAGATGGTCGAGTTTGCCCGTGACCCGGACGCATTCGTGAAAAATATGTTTAAGCCGGCGGAGGTTCTGGCGCTTGTGCCCGCGGGCGAGAACCGGATCGACGTGACCGTCCGCAAAGGCGATCTCGGCATCGCCATCGGCAAAGGCGGATCCATGATAGAGAAGGCCCGCCTTCTGATCCTGCGGTTCCTGGGGAGCGAGCTTGGCAACGTGCAGATGCAGGAGGACGAGCATGCAGGAGCGTGAGGTCCTCGGCGAACTCTGGGACGTCATCGGTGAGCGGGCAGAGAACCCGTCCGCGGAGTCGTACGTCAGCAGGATCCTGACGCACCGCAAGGGCGTCGACAAAGCGCTCGAGAAGGTCGGCGAGGAAGCGGTGGAGTTTATCATCGCGGCAAAGAACGGGGATGACGCCCGGACGGTCTCGGAAGGCGCCGATCTGCTCTTTCATTTTCTTCTGGCGCTCAAGGCGGCGAATATCGATCTCGCGGACGTCCTCGCCGAACTGGAAGAACGCCGCCGGGGATAATCCCCGTATCAGAGATACTCTTTCAGATCGACCATCTGGGGGAGTTCCTCCCGCTTCACCGACGCCGTCAGGACGACGTCCGGCTCGATCATGATGGGCGCCCCGTACCGCAGAGCGATGGCTATCCCGTCGCTCGGCCGGCAGTCCAGGATCTCGGTCTTATCGTTCTGTTTCAGGACAAGTTTTGCGTAGAATACCCCATCCTCAAGCGCATCGATGTGGAGAGCCTCGAGCGTGATCCCAAAGCTCCCGATGATATCGATGATCAGGTCATGCGTGATGGGGCGGGGGAGCATCTCCATATTGAGGGCATTGCTGATCGAGATTGCCTCCCATAACCCGACATAGATCGGAATAGTGCTGTCGCCGCCGGCATCCAGCACAACGGTCGGGGCCGCTCCCATCTCGCTGACGGACATGAAGACCCCCTGCACGTGGCAACTCTGCACAGACATGTGATCATCTGACATACCCCTTATTCCCTTTAAAGGTTGGGGTCGGTTACCGGGTCTTTTCCGTCCGAACGACGATCTCCCGTCTGACGATGGAGAGACTCGCAAGGAGACCGAGAGCGATGTTGAAGTAGTAGAGGATCAGCCGCCAGAGGAGAACGAAGACGCCCACGATGGACGAATTGACGAATAACCCGTAGAGCGACGTCGCCGTGAGCTCCGCCACGCCCGAACCGCCCGGCGTCAGGGGGATCATCATGATGACGGCGATGATCAGCTGGACGACGAACGACTCGATGAAGTAGGGAGGCTGGCCAAGCCCCATCAGCAGCATGGAGGCGATGATGAACTCGGAGAACCAGAAGAGGCCGGTGAAGAGAAAACCCCACAAGAGCCCCATCCTGCCGTGGTTGACGAACCGGCCGAGGCTCTCGTGGAAGTTGTCGACCTCGCGGTCGATCGCGGCAAGGAAACTCTCGATCCGCTTCATCTTCCATTTCCGCCCGACCCACCCGGAGACGCGCCTTAAAAACCGCTTGAGGTGGTCCGGGTTCTTCACCGAGAAGACGAAGACCAGGACAAAGAGCGTGATGAGGACCCAGGCCGCGTACATCACGATGCTGACGCCGGCGGCAAGGCTGCTCCAGTAACTGCCGAGAAAGAGCATCGCGAACGCCCCGGCCGCCCCGAGGACGATGCCGTCGAGCACCCGCTCCATGATGACGACGGCCGTCGCGTCCCCGATCTTGACATCGGCACGGTAGAGTTCGTGGATCCGCACGGGTTCGCCGCCCGCCTGGGAGGGGGTGATCGCCGCAACCAGCATGTTGGCGAAGACCAGGTTCAGGCAGTGGCGGAACCCGACCCGGTAGCCGAGCGACCCGGTCATCATCTGTATCCGCAGTGCCCAGAAGACGAGTGCGACGACGTGGAGCAGCAGCGCCAGGACGAGGAAACCGGGATCGATCTGCTGGAGCTGCTCGAGCGTGGACTCGTCGGTGGTGAAATAGAGTACGGCGAGCAGCACGAGCGTGCTGAAACTGACCGATACCAAAAGCCACTTAACCTGGGACTTCTTCATGCACACGTGCTCCATACTGCCTTCGGCCGGGCAGGGGTTCTGCAGCCGATGGCGCAACCAAAACGCTGAGAAACCGAACACATAGGTATCTTCCAGGTAGTATTTAACGCTGTTTTCCCCGATTCACGGGCATTCCGTCAGACCCGCTATACCGTAAAGAGGTCGCGCCGCCGGGTGACCCGGAGCAGCCCGGCACGGACGCCGGCGTCCAGCCAGCCGTAGCCGTAGCTGAAGCGGGCAAGGGCGCCGGGAGAGTCGTTCTCCCGGAGGCGGGCGCGCCCGCCGGCGAGGCCGCGGCCTGCCGCGGCGATGCACTCCTCCGCCGCCCGGTGAAGCGGGCTTGCCGGGTCGGGCGCGATCTCCACGGAGACGGCGGCCTCGGCGAGCATCCGCTCGTAGCGGTGCGTCTTCTCGGAGAGGTGATCGGCCAGGGCGGCCGGGACCGCTGCGCCGATCTCGTCCGGGGACGGGGGTTCTGCGCCGCACCGGACGAGGCCGAGCGCCAGCCCGGCGTCCAGCCACCCGAGGCCGTAGGCGAAGCTCGCCAGGGCGTTCACCGGATCGCCGCCCGAAAAGAAGGTGCACCCGTCGGCATGGTAGGCGGCGGCCATCTCCAGGACATCGCATGCTGCCCGGTTGAGCGGGCTTTCCCCCGGAGGACCCGCCGACGCAGCCGCGACCGCCCGGCCGTAGCGGACACCGAACGCCTCGAGCGTCATAGTCCCGCGAACGTCTCCAGGTATTCGCGCTCCACGGGATGGAGGTCGGCAGGCACGATCAGGATATGGAGCGGCGGCCCGAAGTCAAAGGCTTTCAGCCGATCCGCCGTCCCGGCCGCGACGACGGGGCTCTCCGACCCGGCGCGGGCGATCCCGACGTAGAGATCCGGGGCGGGCTGACCCGTAGCCTCCGCCATCTCCTCCAGGAGCCCGACGGCCTCGGGCACCCGCATGTAGCGGTCCGGCTGGATATCGAGGTAGACCAGGGTGTGCAGCCCGCAGTCCAGGTTCGCCCGGACGGTCGCAAGCGGGGTCGTCGGGAACCAGCCTGCCGCCGGAAACGGGACCGAACAGGACTTGCCGAACCGGTAGTTCTGCAGACCGGAAAGCCCGCAGACCGCGCTCTGGATCGAGGAGGCGTGGACGATCACGGTCGGCACACCGGCCTCGGCCGCCCGGATCCGCAGGTCGGCATGGGTCGTGGAGACCATCGGGTCGCCGCCGGTGAGGAAGACCACGTCGCCGTCCCGCGCCCGGTCGATCACCGCGTCCGGGTGCTGCTCAACGTCCTCCCGGCCGAGCAGCCGGATCTCTTTCCCGAAGACCTGCTCCATCTCATCGACGCTGGATCCCATCAGGCGGGAGGTATACGCCTCCAGATAGACGGCGTCCGCCCGCCGGACGGCGTCGAGACCCTTCACCGATATGTCCCGGACGTCGAAGAGGCCGAGACCCACAAACGTCAGCATCGCTGTATCCTCATAGCATATCCACCACGAGCTGCCCGTCCTCCATGTGGTACTGGACCCACTGGGTGGTCGTCCCGTTGATCCCGACGATCCGGAAGTACCACTGCATGGACATCCCGACGTCCACGGACTTCACCTCGATGATCATGGTCATCAGCTGCTTGATGGTGGAGAGGGTTTTGTCGTCGAACGACTCGTTGTTCAGGATATAGACACCGATCCCCTCGAGTTTCTTGACGCGGTTGGTGATGACGTGGAGGAACCGGTAGGCGACCTCCAGGCGCGAGTACATCAGGAGCGTCGAGACCGAGTTGATGCAGAACCGCAGCGGCGGCGGGAGGGGGCCGCCCGGGTCCGCGTTCACGCTCTCTTTCCACATATCCTCGGCCATCCTGGAGAATTTGATCCCCATGCCGGTCAGGTCCATGGGGCTCGTGACGAATTTGGCGCGGGAGGTGTCCGAGAGCGTCGGGACCGAGCACTTGGTGATGGCGTCGATGACGCCGATATGATGTCTGTCCGCCCCCAGCCGTTTCAGCGTCGTGACGACGTCGGATGCCCGCTCGTCGGTCGATAAGAAGATGCTCCACTCGCCGTCCATCGGGCGTGCCAGCATGTATGCCAGGTGCTCTGCGTGCGAGAGCGGCGGCGTTAAAATGAGGATGTTGCTCGCCGCATGGATGCCCTGGAAGTGATTATCGATGATGGAAAGGCCGGTGTTGTAGCGGTACATCTCTGGTCCGTAGTAGCTGTTACGCGAAGGCGAAATTTATAACTGCCCCAACGGCAAGACCGAGCGCAACCGTGTAGACCGTTACGGCGAGGGTGACCCGTGAGCCGACCTCGCGGTGCAGCACGGTGATCGTCGAGAGGCAGGGGACGAAGAGCACCGTGACGATGGCGAAGATGTAGAGCTGCAGCGCCGTCAGCACCGCGCCGAGATCGGCGGTGCCGGCAAGCACCGCCAGGGTCTCAAACGCCATCTCTTTTCTGAGGATCCCGAAGATCAGCGCCGTCGCCGCGTACCCCGGGAGGCCGAGCAGCCCCTCGGTGACCGGCTCGATGAACGCCTCGAAGACGTCCATCACCCCGAAGAACTCAAACAGCCCGAGGAAGACGCTGCCGACCAGCAGGAGGGGCATGGCGATGAAGAGGAACTCGGAGAGGCGCATCCAGGACTTCTTCAGCACCAGCTCAGGGTCCGGGCGGCGGAGGGGCGCCATCTCCATGATCATCCCGAAGCGTTCGCCCGGCGTTATCCGGGAGAGGAGCAGCCCGGTGAGCACGATCAGCACAAAGACGATGGCGTAGATGCTGAAGGCCGCCGCAAGGCCGATGAAACTTGCGACGATCCCGGCGATGATGACCGTCCGCGCCGAGCAGGGCACCATGGTGACCAGGAACGCCGCGATCATCCGCTCCCGCCGGCTCCGCAGCGTCCGCACGCTCATGACGGCCGGGACGTTGCACCCGAACGCGAGCGTCACCGGGATGATCGCCCCGCCGTGCATCCCGAGCCGGTGCATCGCCTTGTCGGCGAGGAACGCCGCCCGGGTCATGTACCCGGAGTCCTCCAGGACCGAGATGAAGATGTAGAAGAGGAAGACGTAGGGAAACGCAATCCCGAGGCCCGCCTGGAGCGCCAGCAGGATCGCGATCCCGACGGCTTCCACGATTCCCGGCAGATCGAGCGCGGTGAAGGGTTCGACCGCGTAGACCTCGAAGAGGGTGACGATGAACCCCTCCAGCCACCCGCCCACGATGAAGACCGTCAGGAGCATCGCGAGCAGGACGCCGAGCAGGAGGGGGATGCCGGGGATCACCCGGGTGAGAACCGTGTCCAGGTCGAAGGACGGTGCGGGCTCTTTCTGCCGGACGGTGATGGAGTCCGCGATCTGCCGGGCGAAGTTGTGCCGGTTGGCAGCGATGATCTGGCTGATCGTCATCCGGTGGCGGCTCTCGATCTCCTCGGCGATCGTCTTTGCGGTCTCGAGGAGTTCGGCATCGTCGCCGATCCCCTCCAGCGCCTGCAGGCTTGCGAAGCGGTCCGTCCCCTGCATCTTGTCCAGGCTCCGGACGGCGGCCTCGATGTGGTGGTCGTAGGGCACCTCAAGCGTCGCCGGGCGTGCCGCAGAGAGGGCCGCCGGGATGATCCTATCGATGTTCTTCCCCTGCAGCGCCGAGGTGAGCAGCACCTCCACACCGAGGAGATCGCGCAGGGCGGCTGTATCGACGGTGAACCCCTGTTTCGCCGCCTCGTCGATCATGTTCAGGACGACGACCATCGGGAGGCCGTACTCGGCTGCCTGCAGGAGGAGGTAGAGGTTCCGCTCAAGCCGGGTGACGTTCAGGACGGCGACGATGACGTCCGCCCCCTGCTGCTCCAGGAACCGGCGCACCAGCACCTCTTCGTCCGAAGCGCCGTCGAGAGAGTAGACGCCGGGGAGGTCGATCACCTCGATGATCTCGCGCTGGTAGCAGGTGTTGCCCCGCTGGAGCTCGACGGTCGTGCCCGGGTAGTTGCTCACCTCGACCCCGAGGCCGGTCAGCTGGTTGAAGATCAGGGATTTGCCCACGCCCGGGTTGCCGATGAGGGCGCACTTCATCCGGATTTCTCCACGAATATCGATGCCGCGATCTCCGGGCTGATCGCAATGTCGCAGCCCTTGGCCCGCACCACCATTCCCTGGTTCGGGAGTTTCCTCCGGATGGTGACCATCTCGCCGGGCAGGATACCGAGGTCGAGCAGCCGCCGGTTGCACCCGGGCTGCGCGAGCACGGTGACCCGGACGGTATCGCCCTCGGAGAAGTCAAGAAGCGTCGTCGTGCTGCGCCCGCACCGGCGTCTGCCCGGATGCCGGGGGCGGGGGCAGTCGATGTAGGACGAGAGGCGGTCGATCGTCTCGTCGGAGATCTCGTGCTCCAGGGTGCAGGCCTCGCGTGAGGCGGCGGCACCGTCGATCCCGAGCATCTCGGTCAGGAAGCACTGCAGAACGCGGTGTTTGCGTGCGACCGTCGCCGCCCGCTCCCGGCCGGTCTCGGTGAGATCGATACCGCCTTCCGGCGTGCGGACGAGATACCCGTCCCTGACCAGTGCGGAGAGCGCCGTCCCGGCGGTGTCGGGGTCGGTCTCGAGCGCCCCGGCGATCTCCTCCGCCGTCGCCGGCCGCCCTGTTCCCGTTGTTACGGTGAGAACCGCCTCAAGATAGTCTTCACAGGTCGAGGGATGCATTGTATGCATTTTTCGTTCTCAACGATTTTATGGATTTGCTTCGTGCCCTCCCTGAATGCCTATATATACAGGCTGCCGATTCTTATGCATGGAGCGCCCAGGGGAGGTGCAGGTCTCGAACCGGGATGTTGCCCGGCTGCTCGAGTTCACGGGCCAGCTGCTGGAGATCTCCGGCGGGGACACCTTCAAGGTCAGAGCCTACGCCCGGGCGGCGCAGGAGATCGAGCGGCTCGGCGCGCCGGTGGTGGAGATGCCGGAGGAGGAGCTCGTTGCCGTCCGCGGCGTCGGGCACCAGATAGCCCGGAAGGTCCGCGAGATCGCAGAGACCGGCACGTTCAGAGAACTCGACCGTCTGAAGGCCTCGATCCCGGACTCGCTGATCGAACTCCTGGAGCTCGACGGCGTCGGCCCGAAGACGATCCACCTGCTCTGGAAGAAACTCGGGATCGAGAGCGTCGCCGATCTCGAACGGGCGGCGAAGAACCGCCGCATCCGGGCGCTCAGGGGCTTTGGGGAGAAGAAGGAGGAGAATATCCTCCGCGCCATCGTCCGGTTCCGCAAGCGGAGCGAGCGGATGACCCGGAGAGAGGCGGAGGAGATCGTCCGGGTCGTCACCGCCGCTCTCTCCCCCGGCACCTTCACGGTCGCCGGGAGCTACCGCCGGGGGCGGAGCACCGTCGGCGACATCGATATCGTGACGCGGGAGCCCCGGCGGGACGTCGTAGCACGGGTATCCGATCTTGCCGACGATGTCATCGACGACGGGGCGCGGAAGACCTCGATCCGCGTCCGGGGCAGGCGAGTGGATATCCGGTACGCGACGCCGGAGATCGCCGGGGCGATGCTCCTCTACCTGACGGGTTCGAAGGCGTTCAACATCCACCTCCGGTCGGTCGCCATCGCGCAGGGCTGGACCCTGAACGAGTACGGCCTCGAGGAACGGGCGAGCGGGACGCTGCGGCCGATCGGGAGCGAAGAGGCGGTCTTCGACGCCCTCGGGATGGCGTATATCCCCCCGGAACTCCGCGAGGATACGGGCGAGATCGAGCGTGCGCAGGCGGACCGGCTGCCGGTGCTCGTCGAACCGGCGGACGTGCACGGCGACCTGCATACCCACACGACCTGGAGCGACGGGCGGCAGAGCCTCGCAGAGATCGCAGATCGCGGCGACGCGCTGGGATACGAGTATATCCTGATCACCGATCACTCCTCGAGCCTCGGCGTCGCCCGCGGCCTCGACTCCGGCCGGCTCGACGATCAGCGGCGGGAGATCGAGCGGGTCAACCGGGAGCATACCTGCAGGCTGCTGGCGGGCGTCGAGGTCGACATCATGACGGACGGTTCGCTCGGGCTTCCGGACAGGGTTCTCGCCGACCTCGACCTTGTCATCGCCTCGGTCCACTCCGGCTTTCAGCAGGAGTCGGACCAGATCACCCGGCGCGTTCTTGCGGCGGTCGAGAACGAGCACGTCGATATCATCGGCCACCCGACCGGCCGGCTGCTGGGTCGGCGGCCGCCGTATGCGATCGATCTTGCCCGGGTGATCGAACGGGCGGCCGAGACCGGCACGGCGCTTGAGATCAACGCCTCGCCCCACCGCCTGGATCTGGATGATATTTATATCAGACACGCCAAGGAAATGGGAGTGAAGCTCTCCATCGGGACGGACAGTCACCGTCCCGCAGAATTTTCCAATATGCGCTACGGCATCATGCTCGCCCGCCGGGGCTGGTGCGGCCCTGCCGATCTGCTGAACACCTCCACGCTTGCGGAGCTGCTGCCGTGATCTACTGGCTCTACGAGAAGTATCTGCGGCGGAACCTCTCGACGCTCCCGGGGAGCATCTGTTTTATGATCACCGAGCAGGACCACATCGAGGCTCCGGGCAACCTCTCCCGGATCACCGAGTGGTGCCGGGAACTCGGGATCGGACACGTGACGTTCCACATCAGCACCGACGACCCTGACCGGCTCGCCCGCTATATTCCGGAGATCCGCACGCTCGGCGAGATCGCACGCCTCACCCTCCGCTACCGGGAGACGAAAGAGGTTCTCGGGAGCGGGATTGATGTCACGGTCGCGATCGGGGAGAGCGGGCGGCAGGAGATCACCGCCTGCATCCGGAAGATGGCCGAGCGCGGCGTCGACCCGGAGGAGGTGGACGAGGCGCGGATCGAGTCGTTCCTCACCTTCCCGTACGAGCCCGATCTCGTCATCAAGACCGGCGGCGACTACCTCACCGATTTTCTGATCTGGCAGTCGGTCTACTCGGAGCTCTTCTTCCTCGACGTCAACTGGCCGGCGTTCCGCAAGGTGGATTTCCTCCGGGCGCTTCGGGACTACCAGGCGCGTGCCCGCCGGTTCGGGACGTAAAAAAAGGTTATTCTGCAGGGATGCGGCGGCGCTCTTTCATCCGCATTCTCTGGTCGTAGACCCGCATCGCCCGCAGAAGATCGATCTTGCGGAACGCCGGCCAGAAGGGGGCGCAGAAGTAGACGGCGGATTCGTGCCCGTTCGCCAGCCACGGCAGGAAGTTTGAGGTCCTATATTCGCTGCCGGTCCTGACGATGAGATCGACGGGGGGGATGCGCATGCCGCGGTTGAGGTGCCCCTCCACGGTATCGGCATCGATCGCGTCCGGGGCGAGGGTGCCGGCCTTCACTTCCCGGAGGATCGAGCGGGCGGCGTGCACGATCTCGTTCCTCCCGCCGTAGGCGAGCGCGACGTTGACGAAGTAGTTGCTGTATTCCCGTGTTGCGGCCTCGGCGGCCTGCAGCGTCTCCAGGAGATCGGGAGGGAGGAGGGAGCGGTCGCCGATGATCTGGACCCGGATTTTGTCGCGGTGCACCCGGGGGTCCTCGATGACGGCACGGAACTTCAGTTTGAAGAGCCGGAAGAGGGCGTCGAGTTCGCCGGTGTCCCTGCGGAAGTTCTCGGTCGAGAAGGCGTAGAGGGTGATGTGCCGGATCCCGAGCTCGGACGCCCAGTCCAGCACCATCTCGGTGGTGTCGGCGCCCCTCCGGTGGCCGTCGGCCTTCTGGATCCCGTGGTTCTTGGCGTAGCGGCGGTTGCCGTCCTGGATCACCGCGATGTGCTGCGGGACGTAACGGATCTGGTTCTTCAGGACGCGTTCGTACAGCGCTTCGAGCCAGGTGCGTGTCTTCAGACCGGCGTCACCTCCACGATCATTCCTCCGTTCGGATAGCGTTCGACGACCTCTTTTTCACCGGGAAGGTCGTCTGCGTCTTCGACGAGCACCCACCAGGCGGTCTCGATCCGGCCGTCCACCCGCTCGTAGCCGACATCGTCGAGGAGCGGGAGGATCGCGTCGACCGGGCCGGACGGGGTGAGGACGCCGTAGACGATCGTCCCGTCGTCGGTCACCTCGTCGAACGGTCGGGCAGTATTGTATGCTATCCGTTTTAACCGTTCCCGTAACTGCACCGAGTCCTTGAACGACGATCCGCACCAGTGCACCTTCGGGCTCGCCGCAACGAGCTCCGCCGCCCAGGAGCGGGAGTCCGCGACGGCGTTGTGCACCCCGTCCTCCAGGGTAAGATCGCGCTCGCGCATCGCGGCGGCGCAGGTGTCCCCCCACTCGAGTTCGTTGATGTTCAAAAAGTCGAGGAGCGGGAGCATGGGGATGAGGTGTTCGAGCCCGGGCAGCGCCGGGACCTCGATCCCGACGGCAAAGCCCATCGCCCGGGCACGCCCCGCGGCCGCGGCCCACGCGCCTTCGCAGATGCCGGGCCAGTCCTCCTGCGGCGGGTGGAGGCGGATCTCGTCGACAAGCCCGGCGAGCCGCCGGAGGGTTTCTTCGTCCGGCGGGACGCCGGTGTAGAGGTGGATCTGGTGCTCTGCGCCGAAGTGCTCTTTCAGCCGGCTGCAGTATTCGACCACCCGGTCGAGGACGATCAGGGGTTCGCCGCCGGTGACCCCGGTGCCGAGCGCCTGCATGCTCTCCGCGACCTCGAGCATCTCCTCAGGCGTCTCGATCCGCCGCTCGTTTGCGTAGATGGCGTCTTTTCCCTTCCGCTCGCGGGAGAGCGGGCAGTACCAGCAGGTGCGCCGGCACCGTCCGGTCACGAAGAGCACCATCTTCGCCCCCTGGTGGCAGAGGACGCAGCCGTCGGAGAGCAGCGCTCCGTCCTCATCCCTGTTCTGCACGCGGATCTCTTCCATGGATACCCATATAGGTTGCACCGAATGCCAGAAAAAACCTTGGAGCCTGTCGGCTCCACACGATTCTTTCGAAAATTACCAAATCTGGGAAACATTTTCCCGATTCGGCCGCTTTGCGCGGCACGGATTTTTCCAATAGTATTAAATAACCGCCCGGCGAAAAATCAAATCACCTATTATGCCGCACGCTCCTCGCGATGACGCTCTCTCGGAAGTTGTCGGATTTGTGCTGATACTCGGAGTGCTGGTGCTCGTGATGTCGCTCTACCAGCTCTACGTGGTGCCCGCAGAGGGACGAGAGGACGAGATTGCGCAGATGAACGCTGTAAAGGACATCTTTACCGATTACAAAATAACGCTAGATTCACTCTGGATGAATGAAGAGAGCGAGACACGCGGGGTAACAACGAGCACGTCATTTCAGCTCGGCACGTTAGGGTCATCGACGGTGAGCGGCGGCGTAACGATGCCGGTTCTCCGGCCGATAGGGTCAACGGCCATAGTCGAGGTGAATAATCCTGACAGATCAGAAGTTTTCCGCATATATGAGGGATCCGTCAGCGACGGTGACATAACAGAAGGTAATATTATAGCTGAAATCGATCCGGGAGCGCTCGAATACGAGAGTCAGAATAATTACTGGATCCAGCAGGTATACTACTACCAGATGGGCGGCGTCTTTTTAGCGCAGGATTCCGGAACAACGACCCGCATATCACCCCTCATATCGATATACCCTACAAGAGACGACGTTACATGTGTGGTTATACGCGCCATCCAGATAACCGGCGGAGGTGCCGTCGGCGGCTCGACCCCGGTTCGGGTTGACACCCGTTTCCGCGATAGCACAGTGACGTACGAACCCGAATCGTACTCTGAAGTAACGCTCCTTTTGGAAACTCCCGACGAAAAAACAGGGAACACATGGCGGAAAATTTTCACAGAGAGCGCGAAACGCGAGGGGCTCGATGCAGACTGGTATGATATCGATTACTTCGGGGGCGATGCCTCACGCCCCTACATCACGATCTACGGCAAGAGTGGAGCATCGGACGAAAGCGAGACGGATGTAACTCTCGATTTGAAGCACTATTACTTCGCGGTCACAGTGCAGAACGTAGCCTCTCAAATCGACTAGAAAGCGTGTTGCCATCTGAAAAATGTATTATAACCAAGAGGGGATGCAGATGAAGAATGATGACGGAATTTCAGGCACAATGGGGGCGATGCTGCTCGTATCGGTGGCGGTCATAGGAGTTGTGGTCGTCGGCGTAACGATGACATCTCAGGATCAGGTTAGTGAAATACCGCAAATAGCGGTAGTCGCGGGATTGGAAAAAGGTGCAGAAGAGGGTGAGCCAAATACGCTCTACCTCTACCACAGTGGAGGCGACACCCTGAAATGTGGTGATTTTGAGTTAGTGGTAGACGGAATACCGCGATCGGACTATTGTATTGTCGGAGGCGACGAGGGAACCGACGAGTGGTCGGTCGATACGGCTCTGGAGCTGACTTGCGATACTGAAAACCCAAACGTGCAGATCATTCATACCAGCACTGGTGTATCCACACTCCTGAAGACAACAGTCCTTGAACCACCGGACACCTCGCCCGAAAATGAAATCCAACCCGATACGGGATCAATAACAACAGTTCCAAGCCATACTTCTGATGATGATATAATCATCATTGTCGAGCCGGAAGACGGGAGCGAGTATGAACACAATCCAGGTAATGGACACAGGGCTCCACTCGACGTGACCGTATGGGTAAAAAAAGGCTATTCGATTAACCGCGTCATACTATCGGCTATTGCAACAACGGCTGAAGACATTAATCATAAGGAAGTCACTGCTGTTGAACTGGATCTCGGATCCGGAAGTGACGCCGGGGATGATCGGTATACCAGTTACTCCTATACCTTCTCAGCAGGTTCTGAACATTTGAATAAACTTACCGGTGGTTCCGGAGACGATAACATTGTACTGACTGCCATCGGACTCGATGCTGACTTAAACGCGTATACGGACAATACGTACTTCACCATCCTCTCACAGGGCCCTGGAAATGGTGACGAGGAGGATGAGGAAGGAGGAGATGATGAAGAGGATGAGGAGGAAGATGATGAGGAAGAAGATGATGATGGGGACAATCCCGGCAAAAAGAAAGGACAGGACAAATAATTTTTGAGATTCACCGCAGGATTAAAGCACGATGAAACAAGGGCTCAACGACCAGGCAGTCTCCGAACAGATTGCGATCGTCACCATGATCTCCATAGCGGCGCTGGCAGTTGCCATTATCGCGACCCTCCTTCTCTCGCAGCCTGCACCCGGCGAAATACCCAGAGTCACTGCAGTCATCACGAACGAGAGCGACACCGTGTATCTCTATCATTCCGGCGGCGATATCATCGAAGAAGGTCTCCTCGCAATCCTTATCGATGGAGAACCGGTCGATATGGCCACCGTGCAGATACGCGGCGGCGACACCCGCTGGCCATGGGAGATCGGTGAGACGCTCGCCGCAACAGACCCCGGTACCGGCATGCCATTACGCGTCGACCTTGTCTATACGGGGTCCGGCAACAACGTCCTCCTGACAAGCACAACCCTCACCAGGTCTGCAACTCCGGGAGGCCCCGATACCCCCGGGCCGGGCGACGGCGGCGGGATCGACATCCACTTCGATGACCAGGAGGAACTCGACGCCTGGGTGGTCGACCAGTTCGTCCAGCAGCTTGAGGCCAACTCGATCTACCTCTACCAGAATGTTCGGAACGATAATGAGGTCTGGGGAAACAGCGGCTTCTTCAACTTCACCATCGCAAAGGCGGAGTCGTATCTGGAACTGACCGTGAACAACGTCGGAGAGACACCGGATCGAATATCATTCAGCATCGGGGATCGGGTAAGCATCAACCTCGACGACTCCACAATGCGGTTCTTTGCCATCGGCAACGGAGGATGGCACACCTTCGCGACCGACGTTGCGATCTATAAAAATAACGTCAGACTGGAAAAGAAAAAGAATCAGGAATACAGTTTCATCGTCGGCGGGAGGCTCTACGGGTTCGACGAGTTCGACTCATCAGTGGACATCACAACACAATCAAAACCGCTCCACACGGAGCTCTACATCAACAACACCCCCCTGATAAACAGCACTTGGACAAAGTCAATCACCCTCACTCGCGTGCAGCCGGCACAGCCGACACTGCTGATACTGGATATCTCGAAGAACGATCCGAACTATATCGTCGGAAACGCAGATTCGATAACGGGTATTGTGTAGGCAAGGAGTATTTGCGGGGAAAATGAGCATATGATGCAGAACGATCGAGCCGTATCCGAGGTTGTCGCAACCGTCCTCCTGATCTCCGTAATCGGACTTGCCGCATCCATCTTTGCTGTCGGGATGATCTCACAATTTGGAAACGAGGACCCTCTTCCTGCCGCTAAAATAGACGTCGCTTACGAGGGAGGCACCGTATATATCGAACACCAAGGCGGCGACCCGATCCGCGACGACGAATTACGAATACTCATCGACAGCCGCGAGGAAGATTTTTCTGACCAGATAGAAGGGGGCGACTGGTCGATTGGAGAGGTGCTGGAGTACTCCGGCACTCCGGAATTGGTGCAGGTAATCTACGCTGGGAGCTCGCGGTCGGACCTGCTCTACAGCTTCAGTCAGGTTGCAGGATTTGATTTTGTCTCGTATGTCATCGATGAGAACGTCTTTGTTTATGGGAATCAGTTACAATTTGCCGGCAACCAGGTAAATGGCCCCGGTGCTGCGACCATAATAAAAGGCAATCTGATAACAACAGATCTTAATGATAATGCCCAACTACTCGTTTCAAATATATACATTGATGGTAATGTGGAATTCACTCGAGGGAGCATAACATTAGGATCAGATACAAACCCCGGCTCAGTATATATCAATGGCGATTTAAAATTAAAAGTAGCAGGAGATCATGCTTTTTACGGCGACACGTATGTTTCTGGTAGTTTAGATATTGACGAAACCGTAACCCCGACATTTTATGGTAATGTGTACGTTAAAGAAAATGTAAACCTACGCAATGGAGATATTTACGGCGATTTATATCAAGGAGGAGATCTGTATTTAAAGAGTGCACGCACTCGGGGTAATGTTTATGTTAACGGTAACGTCCAATTGGATAGGACTCCCACTGTAGACAAACAAATAGAATATACAGGAGGTTTGACAAAACCAGGCGGGTACCCCAAAGCAATTCTCGATAAGTGTATTCAGACACCACACGTTCCGGAAGTCCCCGGTTTTGAGATCCCAAATCTCGACATACCTCCCGTGAAATCTGCTGATTGGTACTCAGACCACGGATATGTATCAGGGGGTGATTTGAGCAGCAACATGAAAATTTTTGCTGATAGTTACACACTCAGTAAACATTGGTCGACAACTGCTGCTGAAAATGTAATAATTGTAGCAAGCAACGGGGATATTAGTCTAACCGGCTACTGGGATATCGATATTGAAGGAGTGTTATTCGCACCCAATGGAAAGGTGTCTTTTGGAGGGGGATCATTCGAAGGATTGGTCATTGCAAGGGACGGTTTCTTTGTCACCAGCGGTGGGTCCACAGTGACCTTTAAAAATTTCGAGGAATATTTCGATAGCCCCGAGGATTATCCATTCTAATGACCAAATCGGCAACTCAGAAGTGGAGATCACTTTACTCTTTTGGATCCATGATGTCAGTCTATTTGCAGGATTTGCAAACAGTTACCACAGGTGAGGTCATCATGTGCCAAGATTACGCTCACCAGAGATAAATACAATGCTACGCTGAACGGAACATTACCAGCAAGGAGACTGGTAAGTGTTCGTAGTCGCTAACAAGAACAATCCACCACGGCGGAGCAGATCTGCCTTAATCTCGCGTCTGAAGGTTTCTTCTAATGTAATTTAAATACACGCCAGCGGCAACACCTCCGACCATGGCAACAACAAGTGACGTTGCAGCATCTCTCATGTACGAAGGGCAACTTTGCGTGAGATAAAAGATTGCACACAACAATATGTAAGCAACTGCTATGAATACAAAGAGACCAATAGTTTCTTTTAACGGTTTTTTCATGTTAGTTCATCTAAATCACATGAGGTATAACCGTGACGAATATTTTTGCAGAACTCCCACACTGCCCGCAGCACCAATTCCACCGAGCGTGCTCGCCGGCCAAACATTAATCATTTGCCAAGCCGACAATCCTGTGTGGCGGATGATTTCTTTATAAGTTACAATACAGCCGATAAATCGTGGGCGAAGTGGGTCGCGTGGGCGTTAGAAGAAAAGAACTACTCAGTAAGAATTGATGATTGGGATTTCCAACCTGGAAATAACTTTGTTAACCGGATGGACAACGCCTTAAAAAAGGCAAACGTGATGCTTCTGATTTTATCACCGGATTATCTTGATTCTGAGTATTGTCAGGCAGAATGGACATCAAAATTTTGTGAAGATTCCACGGGCGAACAAAGAAAAATAATCCCAATAATGGTTCGTGAAACAGTCCTATCCGGCCTTCTTAAGGCGATAATACATATCAATTTAGTTAGCCTCAATGAAGATCAAGCAAAGGAGAGGTTGTTGCAAGGCATCTCACAGGAGAGGGGAAAACCATCACATCCACCTCCTTTCCCAGGAAAGGAAACAGCATTGGAAAAACCCAAGTTCCCAGGAGTTACTGGAAAACTATTGCGCAGACCATGTGCTTATTGTCGCGGCACAGGGAAAGATCCAACGAAGCCAATATTAATACCTGCCCCATGTCCAGTATGCAATGGAAACAAGGAAAACGAAGTTCCATCATCAGCAAGACCATGCAACTTTTGTGATCAAAGCGGCAGGGACCCTGCTTCCCCATTAATTATGCCAGAACCCTGTCGAATATGTAAAGGTTCCGGATTTAGATTGTGATTAGGCAACAGTCATTTAAAATCCCGCCAACCCCCTCCGAAAAAAACCACCCTCACAGAAGCCCACAGACAGCCGATCTCTGCCCCGCCCATACCAGACACCCTTCAAAAATTACCCTCGCTCATATCGCCAATATAACCCTCGGATCCTGCCGCATTTCGCGAATCGAAGCGATATCCTCCGCCCAATCCCCAGGCCGTGATCCGCCCTCGGCAACCTTCGCGAAAATCGAAAAATAACGCTGAATTGCCCCTCTTTTCACCCGGTGCGAGGGCGACCCCGCCCGGCCCCGCCGGGAATGCGCCAGGGCTGCCGTTTCGGTAAAGCAACGTTTACATACCTGCACTCCACCCAAAGCTGCCGAAAAAAACGACCCTCATAGATGCCCGCAGACGGCCGATCCCGGGGTGGGCCATAGGAAACATCCTTGGAAAATTACCATCGATCATATCGCCGGTATGGCCTCGCGATCCTGGCGCTTTTCAGGGATCGGGGCGATATGATCCGTTTAATTCCTGAGGCGAGATCCGCCATCCGGGATCTTCGCTAAAATCGAAAAATAACCCCGATTCACCCCTCTTTTCATCCACTGAGAAGGTGGCCCCCGGTGCACGCCGCCTCGATGTCCGCAAGATCGTAGACGAGGAACCCCTCCGCCCGGAGCCGGTCCTTCCCCTCAACGCCGCCGGCGACAAGACAGAAGCGTTCGCTGCGGCACTGCTCGTGCCGGACGTGCTCCGCCTTCTGCACGAGCCGCGTGAGCAGGCCGCGGGCCTTCCGCTCGGTAAGATTCCCCCACTTGCATTCCCCAAAGATGATGCTCCCGTCACGCTCCCGGACGGCGACCAGGTCGATCTCCTCGCCGCGGTACCACCACCGCCCGACGGTGTAGCCCGGCAGGAAGGTTCGGGCGAACTCGCTGCGCACAAAGGCCTCGAACCGCTTGCCGAAGTAGGGGTTCAGATCGACGGCATCCGCAGGGTGGTTCTCCATCTCGATCGCCTGTCGGCGTGCGAAGACGAAGTTGTACCAGAAGTCGAAGACAGCGTCCCGGATCCGGTACACTCCCTGCCGCCGGCTGCCGAGCAGGGGCAGCTCCTTTTCGATGATCCCGAGCCGGGTCATCGCCTCGAGGTAGGGGTAGAGGTGGCGGGCGTCCATGCCGCAGAACTGGGCGATCGTGCCGGGCGCGGTGTTGCCGACGGCGACGGCATTGAGGATCGCCTGGTAGGTCTTCAGCTCCCGAAACTCCTGCGAGAGGAGAAAGGAGGGCTCCCGGTAGAAGTAGCCGTATCGATTGAAGAATTCCCGCTCGACGAAGGCCGCGTAGCCTGGGTAGTCGGCGGCCTTGAGGAGGTACTCGGGGATGCCGCCGATGGTCAGGTGCGCCTTGAGGGCGTCCTGAAAGGAGAATGAAGGGAGTAGTTTTCGTGCATCCGCGAACCGCAGCGGCCCAAGAAGCATGTCGCGGGTCCGCCGCCCGTAGAGCGGAGAGGTGTAGGAGAGGGCGGTGTCGGTCATCAGCCCGAGCATCGACCCGGAGAGGAGGATGCACCAGTTCGACTCTGCAAGAGCGGTATCCCAGGCCTTCTGGAGGGCGGAGAGGATGGCCGGATCGTTCTTGATCAGATAGGTGAACTCGTCGATGACGAGGTAGCGCCGCTCCGGAAGAGGTTTTTGCGCGAGGTAGGTGAAGAGCTGGTCCCAGGTCGCAAGTTCGAGCGAGCCGAGGAGCGTGTCGGCGAAGAACCGTGCCATCTCCTCCTGCAGCCGCCGGATCTGGATCTGCGGTGCGGTGTCCTCGGCGAAGTGGAGAATGCCCTCCTTGCCGCGGATGAACTCGGTGACGAGCCGGGTCTTACCGATCCGGCGGCGGCCGTAGAGGATGATCAACCGCCCGCCGCCCTTCCGCCACTCCTCCTCGAGGAGAGCGCGCTCGGTCTCGCGGTCGACGAACTCCCTAATCATGATTAGTACTAATCCAGATTAGTATTAAGGGCTTCGCCACCATGCAACTGTGGCGGATCCGCCGCTGCCGGCCTTAGGCACGGGCTCCCTGCGTGCTCGCGGCTGCCGTTTTGGTTAAGCAATCCTTACATATCAGTAATTCCGGGCCAACCCCCCAAAAAAACCACCTCCACAGAAGCCCCCAGACGGCCGATCTCGACCTCACCCATACCGGACATCCTCAAAAAATTACCCTCCCGCATATCGCCGCTACGGCCTTACGATACTGTCATATTTCGGCAATCCGGGCAAAATCCTCCGCCCAATCCCCAGGCCGGGATCCGTCATCAGGAACAGTCGCGAAAATCGAAAAAGAACGCCGATTTAACCCCATTTTCAGGCTTCGGGGGGGCGACACCACCCGGCCCCGCCGGGCATGCGCCAGGGCTGCCGTTTCGGTAAAGCAACGTTTAAATACCCCCACTCCACCCGGAGCTGCCGAAAAAAACGACCCTCATAGATGCCCTCAGACGGCCGATCGCGGCCCCGTCCATACCAGACATCCTTGAAAAATTACCCTCCCGCATATAGGCGATATGGCCCTCGGATCCTGCCGTTTCCCGGCAATCGGGACGATATTCTTCGCCTAATTCCAGGACCGGGATCCGCCGTATGAAACGGGCGGTAAAATCGAAAAATAAACCCGGAATACCCTTCTTTTCACCCGTCGGGAGGGCGACCCCGGGGCACTCCCCACAGCCCGGGGAGCCAGCCCTCGCCAACCTCCGGAGTCCCGACCCGATACTGCGGCATGCCGGGGCAAAGGCACGGTCCGGCAGGGTATCCGGGGTTGCCGGAGTGTATTGCGGCACCCCAGAACCGGCGAAGAACGATCCCGACGAAAACCTCCCGGCCGGACGAGGCGCCGAAGAGCGCGAGATCATAAATACACATACATACACATACACAGGCATGGGAACCAGGACGATCAGCATCAGCGACGATGCATATGAAAGACTTTCACGGCTGAAAGGCCCCTCGAACATGAGTTTTTCTGAAGTTATCCTGAAGTACACCCCGCCGAAGAAGAAACTCTCGGACATCCTCAAGGAGTTCGGGTCAAATCCTGCTCTGGCCGATTCGGTCCAGAAAGCCTCGGACGAGATGAGAAATGCTTCGATGCGTGAGGTCGACTTCGATGCCGACACTTGACACGTCCCTGCTTATCGACCTGATCCGGCACGACCCGGAGGCGATGCGAACGCTTGAAGCGATGGAGCAGGAAGGACAGCCCCTTGCAACCACCCCCATCAACATCCTCGAGCTCTATCGCGGGGCGTTTCTCTCGGCATCGGTGCAGGAAAATCTCCGGGAGGTCGAAGCGATCGTCCAGGCGCTGATCGAGCTTCCGATCACCGACGAGACCTACCGCGTCTTCGGCACGCTCGCCGCCGAACTTCGGGGGAGCGGCAGACCGATCGGAGATTTCGACGAGGTGATCGCCGCAATCACGCTCGCGGGCGACGGCGAGATCGTCACCCGTGACCGCCACTTCACCCACGTTCCGGGGCTGAAGGTCAGGACCTACTGACGAAGGCACATGCCCGGCGGACTTCTCTGCCCGAGGTTTCGGGATAGCCTCCGCAAGCCCGGTAGGTAGGCATGGCAGGTAGGGCTTCAAGCATGGTAAGTAAGCCTTTGAGCATGGCAAGTAAGCCTTTGCTTCCTGCGGCATGCCCTGGAAGACCGGGTCGCAGAAGCGATCGCCGACGCATTTCCGGAGCGGGCGGTTGCCATCTGAAGAAAAAGGGCGGAGAAGCTCATCGCCGAGACCCGCCCGCGCTCGTACGAGGAGTCCGCCCGCTACCTGAGAAGGATGCGGCCGCGGATGGAGCAGCAGGCGTGGGAAAAGTATCTCGCAGAACTGCGGCACACGCATTCGAGAAAGAAGCGGTTTCTCGAGATCCTCGATCGCGTGGAGGACCGGCGGATCATTGAGCGTGCCTGACTGCACGCGCAAGACCGGGCCGCTCCCCGCACCCGTCACAAAAGGCCGATTTCCCCCGCATACTTCAGCCGTTTCTTCGGATCGTCGAAAGAAACGTCGGCGCAGTCGAACTCCTCAGGATCGAACTCATACGCATCCCACTCATCTTCGTCCCCATCCCGGGCACCGGGGTTCTTCAGATCCTCAAGCAGGTCGTAGTACCCCCACACCCCGCCGATATCCTCGGGCGGACATGCACGCTTGCCTTTTATGCACCGGGGATACGGGATGCCGGGCTCTTTGGGCAGGATCTTCTCAAGAACGACCAGGTGCTCCCAGTCGTCGCCGAAATCATAGGTATACACGGCTCTCGGGTTTTCGGGAGAGAAGAAATCGGCAATGGCGGTCCTCCACCCGAGCAGCGTCTCGCCGGAGAACTCATTTGGGTAGCCGATATCCACGTTCCCACCGCTCCGCGGATCGCGCATCCGAAACTCGTGCAGGTGGGCGTCCGTCCAGCCCATCGCGTCCTGGATAGCGACGTGGAGATCCCAGAACGAGCAGGTCTCCGGGACCTGGATCCTCCGCCAGATGGGAGGCCGAATCTCCCGAAGGGTGATCTTGAACTGATACACATTCTCAAAGAGACGCTTCTTCGCCGGCATACATCATCACCCCTATATCTCTCGTTCGTTCCGCAAATTGCCGGGTTCGGCGGGTCGTTTCGCCGACTGGAACCCGCCGCAGCCATCGGCAACGGTGAGAAGAAGTTCCCTGCGGGTCTGCATAAGAGTATCCATTCTGCCCGGGGAGCCGTGGGCGGGAGCGGCCGGCGCCCGGCACCGGATGCCAACCGGCCCGCGACCGGCAGAATTAATATCCCGGCAGGTTTGAGATCTGCAGAATGGTTCTGGAAGAAGAGCTGCTGTTTCTCGAGAAAACAGAAGCAGAAGAATTCCTCAAATTCATCCGTTCGGCAGGCTGCAGCGGCAAGGTTCGCACGGTGCACGATCTCGTCCCCGACACGATGTTCCGCGGCAGGATACGGGACTTCCTCATCCTCCTGGAAAAAGAGATTGCCCGCATCGAAGCCAGCCCCGACGATGCAGAGCCCGTTGCGATCTACGTCACCCTGAAGAAGGCCATGGAGAGCAGGCTTGAAAAGCTCCGTGCATTCCTGCAGGAGCACGCCGTCGGGGAGCTCGTCCCCGAGAAGGCCGTTCTCACGGACATCGTCACGCTGATCGGGGAAGCGCGGGCAAAGGAAGGGATTGAGGAGGAAGAACGCGCACGGATCGATGACACACTTGCCGCAATCGGGGTGGATGCCCTGCTGGAAGATAACGAGCTGGTCGAGAGAACGGACGAAGGCCGCCGGTTCGTGCGCTCGATCGACCCGGAGGAAGCGTATACGTACCTCCCCGACTATCCGCTCTGTGAGATGGAACCCGAAACCCTGAGCGAGCATGGTATCAGTGTGAAACTCACCGTCTTTGCAGAAGAGCGCTATGCCGTTTCGATGGGGCCGGATATCCTCCTGATCGACGACCGGGACCGGCTCTGGCAGGTCCTCGACGAGATGGACATCGACGAGGACTCCTACTTCGCGTTCCGGAACAACAGCACGTTTTCGCAGTTCATTGTCGACCGGATCATGACGTTCCTCGAAGAGCGCGGCAGGGCAAGCAAAGAGGAGGTCATCGAAGAGACACTCAGTTTCGACACCCGGCTCCTCGAAGAACAGCAGAACCTCGCATCGTTCGTCCTGACCGAGGAGTATGTGGACGGAATCCTCACCGACCTGAAGAAACTGGGGCTGATCGCGGGCAAAGACGCGAAGTTAAAACCTGTCCGCGTCCGGTAACCTGAAATGCCGCCCGTATCCCCGGGATGCGGGGGCGAAAAACCGCCGGCGCGAACGGACGGCACCGTTCCGGCGCGGCAGAGGAGAAGACAGGGGTAAAAAGACGCCTTACGAATCCCGGTCAGGTTCGATGACCTGCCCCTCGTCGACGAGCTCGGTGTAGTCGTCGAACCAGTAGGCTTCCGGATCGCTCCGATAAACCATGAACCGCCCGAGGTTCGCCGGGTCGGCCGCCTGGTTGTACTTAAAGAAGGTATACTCCGGCGTCATCCCGACGACCTCGATCTTGCCGGCAGCATGGGACATCACGAACCGGGCGCGTTTCGCAAGGCCCGAGCACATCCCCCGCGCCTGCTCGAAGATCCGGTACGACTCCTCGACCGGCACGGCGTAGGTCCGGTTGCCGACCGTCGGGCGGCACTGGAAGACGTAGTAGGGGCTCGCGCCGATGAACGAGAGCGTCCTGAAGAGCTCGGCAAGAACCTCCGGGTCGTCGTTGATCCCCCGGATCAGGGGCGTCTGGTTCATGACGATCGCCCCCGCGTCCTGCAGAAGCGCCACTCCCTCCAGGGCGACGGGGGAGAGCTCCCGCGGGTGGCTGAACTGCGCCATAATATAGATCCTCTTTTCCGGAGTGCTGTAGTCCCGGATCAGGTCGAGGAGAGCCGGGTCGGTCGTGATCCGGTAGGGGTTGAACGCAGGCATCTTCGAGCCGATACGGATGATCTGCACGTGGTCGATCTCCCGCAGGGCCGCGACGGTCTCCTGCAGCCGTTCCGTCGAGAGGACCAGCGGGTCGCCGCCGGTGAGGAGGACGTTGGTGATCTCGGGATGCTCGCGGATATAGGCAAGCCCCGCCGAGATATCCCGGTTCACCTCACGTGAATCCTCAATGAAGAGGCGTTTTCGGAAGCAGTAGCGGCAGAGCCCCCCGCAGACGTCGCTTACGAGCAGGAGCGCCGTCTCGCGGTACTTGTGCTGCAGCCCGGGCGCGACCGTATACGACCCTTCCGAGGACGGGTCGAGCCTGCCCCACGCCTCCGCCTCATCGGCGCAGGGGATAATGAGACGGCGGATAGGATCGGCAGTATCCTGCCAGTTGATAAGCGAGAGATAATAGTCATTCGCACGGAACGCGAAATTTTCGGTGATCGTTTCCAGAGCGCGAAAGTCCTCTGCGGGGAAACCGGCGATCTGGTCGAGTGATGAGATATAGCGTGGTTTCATCTTCTTCCTCCGTGTGACTCTTCGTGCACACCGTATCAGAGGCTTCTTCGGTCAAAAACCGCCGGGCATCGGTGAAGAGCGATATGATCTGCCCGTGGGAGAATGCTGATAAGCGGAGAATCTTCCCGGAATATGACGGCGACCGCAATCCTGGCCTCAAGTATTGCAGTAATCTGTCTTGTACCTGGTCGTCAGGACATTTATACTTTCGCGCTCGAAAAAAGGGAGGACAGACGGTCTTTGGAAAAACGCGGCGGTGACGAAAAAGCCCCCTCCTTCGTCACTCCCGTTTTTTCTTCTTTGACATCGAGAGGATATCCACCATATACTTCCCCTCGCGGTCGAGGCGGACGACGACCTCGTCGCTCTGCGCCATCTTCTCGATATTCAGCTCGTAGGAACCCGGTCCGAGGATCCGGATGCTCTCGACACGGTCGTAGACCTCAACCTCACGCGACGAGCGGGCAGGCTTCACCTCGAGGACGTCCTCGACTCCGGCACCATCGATGATCTCCTCGAGGCTTTTTTCCTCCAGCACGTCGTCGTGCCGGCGAGCCTCCCGGATATACAGAAACTTCTTGCCGCCGCAGCTCGGACATCCCTTCAGGATCTTCGTCGAGCCGTCCTCAAACTCCCTGCCGCATTGTGTGCATTTGTGAGGCATCACTGCTCACCGTGAAGAAATCCACGCGCTGATGAGATCCTTCTCCTTCTTCAGCATCTTGAGCTGGTTTGCCGGCCCGATCACCGTCAGCCGGCTCTCGCTCTTCTTGCCGCCGAAGAGCTTGCCGAAGAATCCTCCCGAATCCTTCAGAGGATATGTCTCCATCTCAATCCCGGAGAACCCGTCCGGGGTGATCTCGCGCATCGTCACCTCGATGAGTTTGCTCTGCTCGTCGGGAGCAAGGCCGCGCTCGAGGACGACGATATTACCCTCCATGACATCATCGAGAATCAGCCGGATCTTCTCCATCGCTGTCAGCCGCTCGAGGCGGTCCGCGGAGATCAGGTCAATCTGGACACCCTGAATCATCTACATCACCCGAAATAACTCGCCATCTTCTCGTACAGTTCTTCCACGTTGTTGCCCTCGAGACCCGAGATCGAAACGACAGGGTGCTGCGGGAACGCGCTCTTGATCCGGGCGGCCGAAGCGTCGGGAAGATCGTTCTTGTTCGCGACGATGAGGACCGGCAGTTTCCTGCTCTCGATGATCCCGACCATCATAATATTCACCTGCATGAACGGGTCCTGCGTCGCATCGAGCATGTAGATGACGCCATCGATGTCCTCCCGGAGCCAGTGCATCGCTTCGGCAACACCCTCCGTGGCTTCCCGGGCTCTCTTGACCGCGTCGTCCTTCTCCATCCCGTACTCCAGAAACTCGTTGTAGTCGATCTTCGTCGTCACCCCCGGCGTATCGACGATATCGATGTTGATGGACTGCCCGTCGTTCCCGGTAATCGTAATGTTCTCCTTTCTGCGCACACGGCGTGTCTCGTGCGGCACTTCGCTGACCGGCCCGACAGCGTCCCCTGTCCAGTCCCGCACGATCCTGTTTGCAAGCGTCGTCTTACCGGCATTGGGCGGGCCGTAGATCCCAATGCGGGAAGAACGTTTCTTAAAGAACGTCTTCAGGAACCGCGAAATCTTCTGCTTCGTACGTACAAAGAATGTCATTCTGCACCCTCAAGATCTCTCTTTTTTTATCCGTATTAGTAACACTATGTCACTCATAAATAAATATAATTATATGTAATAGCGGACGATTTAATCGATTCTGTGACTTCATTTGCTCCGCCGGCCACACGAATTCTTTTATACTGCTGAATCCTAGATACAGGTGAACCTGAAGGATCAGCTCGAAGCAGCGACCATACAGGGTGAGTTTCATGGCAAACCACAACGATTCGATCCACCTCGAAGTACGCGTTCCCATCAGAGAGGTGATGCGGAGCCATCCGACAACAATCGACGTACACGAAACGGTCGCAGATGCAGCGCGGGCGATGTGCCGCGACGAGGTCGGCAGCTGCATCGTCCTGGAGAGCAACCTGCCGATAGGGATCATCACCGAAGAAGATATCAACTGTAAGGTAGTTGCACAGGACAGAAAGCCGGGCAGCGTGCAGATCAGCGACATCATGAGTACGCCGCTGATCACCATCGGTGCGGAGAAGCTCGTCGCCGACGCCGCCTCGATGATGGTGAGGCACCGGGTGCGCCGGCTTCCCGTCGTCGAGAACCAGCAGGTCATCGGCATGGTGACCGTCCGGGACATCCTCACGGTGGCCAACGAGATGAACGAACTCATGGCCGACCTGATCGAGATCAACCGCGAAGAGAACTACGAGATCGGCGTCTGCGACCGCTGCGGGACGATGTCGGACGACCTGATGCGCATCGATGCCCTGATGCTCTGCCCCGCGTGCAGAGAGGAGGAACGAATCTCATGAAGGTTGCGTCGGATCTTATGGTAGCTGTACCAAAACTGCACTACAACGATTTCGTCACGAAAGCACGCAGCGTCCTGCGGGAAGACGTCTTTCGCGAACTCTACGTGCTGGACGACCGGGATCACCTGCTCGGGTATCTCGATATATCCGACGCCCTTAAGGTGACCGGGACAAAGTCGAACGTCACGGTGGAAGGTTTCGTGAAAGAAGCCGCGACGACGAGCCCGGATGCACCCCTCGGGCAGGTTGCCCAGGCCATCCGGAAATACTCCAGCAGCAGCGCCGCAATCGTCGATACGGACGGCAGGGTGCTCGGCGGAGTGCTCCTCTCCGACCTCTTTCCGGTCCTCACCTCCCGCCATGAGATCCGCGGCAGGGTAGCAGACGTCATGTCACGCGACGTCGTCACCGCCGCCCCGCACGACCCGATACCCAGGATATACACCCTCATCACGGCAAGCGGTTTTTCAGCCTTTCCCGTGGTGGCGAAACGAGACTTGATCGGCATCGTCTCCCGGCGAGACCTCCTCCGTGCAGGGAGCGTCCGCACCGCAGTCAAGAATGCGGCCGATTCGACCGTCGAACGCATCATGACGACGCCGGCCGTCACCGTCTCACCGGACGAGACGGTGGGTGCCGCCGCCGCCCTGATGGTCAGGCACAATATCAGCCGGCTCCCGGTTGTGGAAGACGCGCATCTCGTCGGCATCATCGACCGGCACGATGTGCTGAACGCCTTAGTGATACAGGAATGATACCGTATGCATCAGAATAACCAGAAAAAGAAGCAGGCAGACAAGCTGCTGAAGATGCCCGGCAAACTCGACCGCGGCCCGGTCGATTTCAAATCGCGGGTCGTTGAATACAACGGCGAGATCATGGCCATCGCCACCAAAAACGTCATCACCGCCCACCAGACGACCCCGATCATCCAGGCCGTCGAGACGATGACCCGCGAAGGGTTCCGGCGTCTCCCCATCACGGATGCCGGAAGCGGGAAACTCCGCGGCATCGTCACGAACAGCGACATCATCAACTTCATGGGCGGCGGCGACAAGTTCAACCTGGTGCAGGTGAAGCACCGGGGCAACTTCCTGGCCGCCATCAACGACACCCTCCGGGAGATCATGAGCCCGCACCTGATCACCCTGCAGGACAGCGCCCATATCATGGACGCCGTCGATGCCATCCTGCACCGGAACGTCAGCGGCGTCCCGATCGTCGATGCCGACGGCGACCTCCGGGGCATCGTGACCGAACGCGACGTCATGAAGGTGCTTACCACCGAGAACGCGTCCCGGACGGTGGAGGAGACCATGAACGCCTCGGTGCGGGTCGCCCGCCCCGACAGCCCCGTCGGGGAGGTCAGCAGGAAGATGGTGAAGCACCAGTTCCGGCGGCTGCCGGTCGTCTCCGACGACGTCCTCTGCGGCATCATCACGGCGACCGACATCATGAAGTACCTCGGCAACGGCCAGGTCTTTGAGAAACTGGTCACCGGGGACGCCGCGGAGGTGATGGCGCTGCCGGTCCGCTCTCTGATGTCCGGCGAACTGCATACCACCACGCCGGAGAAGAACATCCACGACACCGCCGTCGAGATGCTCCAGCATAATATCGGCGCGATGCCGGTCATTGAAGACTCTCACCTTGTCGGCCTCATCACCGAGTACGATCTTGTGAAAGCGTTTCTTGAGGAGTGAACGAAAAAATGCGTGCAGTTGATGTGATGACCTCACCGGTCTATGTCGTTGCCCCCACCGAGAGTGTGGGCTATGCCCGAAACCTCATGCTCAAGCACCGGGTGTCCCGCCTGCCGGTCATGGAAGGCGACGCCCTGCAGGGGATTCTGACGAAGAAGGATATCGCATACCGGCTGCGCCACAGCGAGCCGATCTGGCGCAGACGGCCGATCGACCGGATCCCGGTCAGCATCCTGATGGCTCCCGAGCCCCTCACGGCGGCTCCCGAGACCGGCACCCGGGATATAGCGATCACGATGCTCGAGAAGGATATCAGCGGACTGCCGGTCGTCGAGGACGGGAAGGTCACCGGGATCGTCACCAAGTCGGACATCATGCGCTCCGCCTATATCCAGGGGCTCGAGGCCCGCGCCGACGCCGTTATGGAGGATGCCGTCACCGTCAACCGTTACCATTCACTCGACCACATCATCGACACGATAAAAGGGAACACGGACAAGCTCGTCGTCGTTAACGACAACGGCAGTCTGGCAGGTATTATAACGGAGAGCAACATAGCATTCTTCGAGTACCTGGATGAGAAGATGAATCTCCCGGTCAAAGACATCACCCATCTGCGGAAGGCCGAACCGGGGGGGAGGAAACGCTTCAGGTACGTCACAGAGGTGGCCGCCGTCGCCGAGGATATCATGACCCGCCCGGTGATCACCATCGCCCCCGGCACAATGCTCGGGGAAGCGGTCGCCACGATGCTCGAACACCACGTCAACAGCCTCGTCGTCACCGACGGCGACGAGATCAGGGGAATAATCACACGAGACGATATCATCAAGGAAGTGGCAAAATGAGCGAGAGATTTCAGATACAGATCAAAGACATCATGTCAAAGCCCCGCACCATCGCGAAATCGGCAGTTGTCAGCGACGCGCTGAAGAAGATGCTCGACGAAGGGGCCGATCCACTCATCGTCACCAATAACGGCACGGTCGTCGGCACGACCTCACGGGCCGCCATCGCCGAGACGCTCGGGAGCAGAAAAAACTCCATGATCGCAGCGACGTCCATCCACGTGGCAAACACCGTCGAGGAGGACTTCACCTCGGCATACCCGGACCAGAACATCGCCGTCCTGGTGCCCCTGCTCCAGCACTACAAGCTCGTGGTCGTCCTCGACAGTGAACACCGGCTTATCGGCCAGGTGGGCGCTGAAGAGATACTCCGGGTCCTGAAGCCGTCGGGCAGCATCGCAGACGTCATGGAGCCGGCCTACACCATCCAGGCCGAAGAGCGGGCGGTGCACCTCCGCCGCAGGATGCTCGACGACAACATCGACCGCTTCATCGTCGCGGACGGCGACGAACTCATGGGCATCGTGACGGAGATCGACGTCGCCAAGGCGATGTTCTCCTTCAAGGAGGTCGTGGAGAGCAAGTACCAGGACCACCGGATCCGAAACCTCCTCGTCCGCGACATCATGAGCTCGCCGCTCGTCGCCGTCAGCGCGGAGAAGAGCGTCTCCGAGACGATCGACATGATGCTCAGCAAGGGCTTCAGCTCGGTGCCGGTCACGGACGGCCGCAAAGTCGTCGGTGTCATCACGAAGAATTCGCTGATACGCGCGCTGTAACGCTGCGGAAATACAACCCTACCTTTTTTCAGACGCTCGAAGATCGGGAGCGGAGGCTTTCGGAGATGAACGGACGGAGGGGTAGGGACATACGGCGGCAACAGGTAGACGCTCTCGATGCATTCACCGGACAGCGGACCGTAGGGGCAATCGCAAGCGGGGGAAGGGTATCAGGGGAGGGGGGCGGCCCCCTCCCCTGGCCCCACCCCCGTGGAGACATCCGTCACGGCACGGTTTTTCCGGGAAAGCCAGGGTAAAATCTGCCTTCAAGTACCACACAGCGACACCCCTCCCGGAAAGCGTACGGATGCGTCCTGCCGAAGGCCCGCAGACACTGCTGGTAAACAGGAGCGTTCCTCGTATCGACCGGAAGCCACAACGACCCCCCAAATCGCGAGACGTCCCCGGCTTTCCAGACTTTTCAAAAAAGCGCATCCGCGTCTATCCCGGAGCCGTCAGTACGGCTATATGCCCTCGCGAAGACCACCTCTCATGGCCGGAAAACAGTATCTCATATGTATAGTGCTCCTGATAGCGGTAAGCGCCATCCTGGCGGCGGGGTGTACGTCAGACCGGGCAGGGATTCAGAACACCACGACCATCACCACGCCACCTCCACCGGTTCCGACGACCGAACGCATCGATACAAACCCGCCGGGCACCCCATATGTCCAGCCGAAGTTCACCACCGGCGACGTTGTCACAGACGACCTTCGAATACGTGTGTCGGGCTCGTCGTGCTGAAACCGTCCCTTCCGCACGAAGCGTACATTCTGCGGGAGGCAGACCGCTGCACGCCGAACAACCCCTCGTGGACGTGGACCGGTGAGCCCTTCGGCAGATCCTACGCTGAGATAGACGGCGGCGCATACGTGGCGATCGACCATATCGACAACACGCTCACGGTCATCGGGCCGGTACGGACGCTCCCGTAACGCACGGGTTCGCACATTGTATACCCCGGCTTTCCGGACCAATGGACCGTGGGGGCAATCGCGCCGGGGGAGAGGGGCGGCCCCCATAGACGCTACCGTACCCTCTGGATGCGCTGAATTCCTGTTGCTCTCGGCGGGGTCCAGGCACGTGATGAGGTTCCATCTCTTGCTCCGGATGACCGCAACCCGGGGTATTCGGGGGCATGGGCTTTCCCCGGGGTATCGCCATGACTGCCCCCGCCCCCAGGGGCGGGGGAGGAGGCCGGGCGAGGTGGGGGGTGAGGTGTGCGGATCTTCGCGTAAGACAGGGGAGGGGGAAACCCCTCCCCGTCAGCCCCACCCCAACGGCGATAGCCGCCAGAGTCCACGGCATGGGGAGACGCCCGGGAAAAAGGTCGTCCCCGGCCCGTCAGGGGAAGAACACGGTATACGCGCAAATCCCCGTATCTCAGGGTAACGCTAATGGGGCATCCCCCACCCCCATGGAGACATCCGTCACAGTCCACTGTACGAGGAACGGTAGATACGTCGCACGTCTCTGTAGATATGTAGCCGAGTTCCGCACAGCAATACGTCTCCCGAAAGAATTGCACCAGATCCAAAAGCATCGCCCCCGGTGCCACGTATTTAATAGCCTTCAGGCAAAATCCATAACCGGAACTGACTATGAAGCCCACCCAGCCAGTCGAACCGAACGTCAATATTACGGCACTCCTCGAATCAATGAGCAAGACAGGCTTTCAGGGAAGAAAACTCGGCGAATCTCTCGGCATCTGGACCGAGATGATCAAAGACCCCGACTGCACGATCCTCCTCGGCCTCTCCGGCGCGATGGTGCCGGCAGGGATGCAGAACTGCCTGATCGAGCTTGTGAAGCGCCGGTACGTGGACGCAATCGTCTCGACCGGTGCGAACGTCTTCCACGACACCTGCGAACACCTCGGCGTCCGCCACTACCTCGGCCACCACCACGCCGACGACACCGCGCTCTATGAGCAGGGGATCGACCGGATCTACGACGTCTTCGCCTACGAGAGCCAGTTTCGGGAGATCGACGCCGAGATCGCCCGGTTTGCCGACGAGATCGCGCCCTTCCGGGGATCGTCGCGGGAGTTCATCGCGCGGCTCGGCGAGTGGGTGGCAAAAGAGCGTCCCGAAGGCAGATCGCTCGTCGCCACCTGCGCCGCAGAGGGCGTCCCGATCTTCGTCCCGGCGCTCTGCGACTCCTCGATCGGCATCGGGCTCGTGATGGCGCGCCGCCGGGGCGTCGCGGTCGACGTCGACCAGATCGCCGACACCGACGAGATCACCCGGATCGTCGAGGGCGCGCAGAAGACCGGCGTCGTCTACGTCGGCGGCGGTGTCCCGAAGAACTTCATCCAGCAGACCCAGGTCATCGCGTCGATCCACAACCAGGACCTCGGCGGCCACGCCTACGCAATCCAGTACACCACCGACGCACCCCACTGGGGCGGCCTCTCCGGGTGCACCTTCGAAGAGGCGATCAGCTGGGGCAAAGAGGCCCCGCTGTCTCCCCGCGTCCAGTGCTTCTGCGACGCGACGATTGCACTCCCCATCATCACCTCTGCGCTGATAGGAGCCGGCGTCGCCCGGTCTCGTGCCCCCTGAACACCACAACCATTATAACCAAATCCAACAAAATTATTTGAGCACACACCATAGAAAACTGTGTCTGGAGCAACACCGTCGGTGTTGCGAGTGTCGAAAGATGCGACATTCTATGTTGAGGTAGCCAAGCCTGGTATGGCGCAGGTTTGCTAAACCTGTGTCCCCCTGGGACTCGAGGGTTCAAATCCCTCCCTCAGCGCTTCCAAACGATTGCAGATCATCGACACCACCGGTCATGAGGCGATTTCATGGATGAAGAAGAGATAAAATACTTTGTTCGGATCAGAAACACCGATCTCGACGGAACCAAGGCAGTGCATATCGCACTGACGGGCTTAAAGGGCGTCGGGGCACACACCTCGCGCACCATCTCCCGGCTCGCAGAGGTCAACCCTCACGCAACCCTCGGGAAACTCGACGACGAATCGGTTGAACGTATTGCAAACGCCGTCGACGCCTACACATCCTCGGTGCCTTCCTGGATGGTCAACCGTCCCAAGGACATCTACACCGGCGAGTCCAAACACCTCCTCGGCAACGACCTGACGATGATGTTCGAGGAAGACGTCAACCGCATGCGCAAGATCCGCTGCTACCGCGGCATCCGGCACGAGACCGGGCAGAAGGTCAGGGGTCAGCGCACCAAGTCCACGGGCAGAACGGGCACGACCGTCGGTGTGAAGAGGAAGAAGTCATAACGCTGGTGATACCATGGGATATCCGGGAAAGAACCACAAACAGTACGCCACACCGAAACGGCGCTTCGAAAAGACCCGTCTTGAGGACGAAAAGCGGCTGGTCATCGAGTACGGCCTGCGCAACAAGCGCGAGATCTGGAAGGCGCAGAGCGTCATCCGCAAGTACCGTACCGCAGCCCGTGAACTCGTCGCTCTGAAGTCCGCAGGTGCCGCGCACCAGGAAGAGTTCGAGAAGAAGAGAGCCCAGCTCGTAAGCCACCTGCAGCGCTACGGCATCATCGGCGAAGGGGCCGACATCGACAACGTCCTGGCACTCAAAGTCGAGCAGCAGCTCGACCGCCGCCTCCAGACCATGGTCTGCAGGAAAGGTCTTGCACGCTCTCCGAAGCAGGCACGCCAGTTCATCACCCACGGCCACATCGCCGTCGGCGGACGCCGGGTCACCATCCCGAGCTACCGTGTCGCAAAGCGGGAAGAGGCGGAGATCGGCTACTACGGCCCCTCGCCGCTGACGAACGAAGTCCACCCCGAGCGGGACAGGATTGCACGCGTAGGAGTGAGATAAGGCATGGCAGACAACAAAGAGAAGTGGGGCGTCGCGCACATCTTCGCCTCCTTTAACAACACCATCATCACTGTCACCGATCTCTCCGGTGCCGAGACCGTCACCAAGAGCAGCGGCGGTATGGTCGTGAAACAGGACCGGAACGAGAGCTCGCCCTACGCAGCAATGCAGATGGCGACGCAGGTCGCACACAACGCCCGCGACAAGGGCATCACCGGCGTCCACGTCAAGGTTCGCGCACCCGGCCGCGGGAAACAGCGCAGCCCCGGTCCCGGCGCTCAGGCAGCCATCCGCGCCCTCGCACGTGCAGGCATGCGGATCGGCCGCATCGAAGATGTCACTCCGGTGCCGCACGACGGAATCCGTGGCAAAGGCGGACGGAGAGGAAGGAGAGTTTAATGGATATTGCGTTTGCTCAACTTGATGAGAGAGTCGCAAAATTCGTTCTGAGCGGAGCAAGCCCTGCGTTTGCCAACACGCTCAGACGTGCCATGATCAGCGAAGTTCCCACGCTCGCCATCGAAGACGTGCGCATCTACGACAATACCAGCGTCCTCTTCGATGAGATGCTCACCCATCGGCTGGGCCTCATCCCCCTCAAGACCGACCTGAGACGCTACAAGCCCAAAGACGAGTGCACCTGTGAAGAAGGTGTCTGCCCCGTCTGCACGGCGACCTACACGCTCAGCGTCGAGGGGCCGGGGATGGTCACTTCAAGCGACCTGATCCCGCAGGACCCGGATGCCGCACCGGCCGAAGAGAAGATCCCCATCATCGAGCTCGCACGCGATCAGAAGATCGTACTCGAGGCGCATGCCGTCGTCGCCACCGGAAAAGAGCACGCCAAATGGCAACCGACTGTTGCCTGCGGTTTCAAGAACTATCCGGTCATCGTCATCGACGGCAACTGCGACGCATGCGGGATGTGCGTCGATGAATGCCCCCGCGGCGTCCTGGAGACGGAGCACGGCAAAGTCAACGTCGTGGAAGGCCGCCTCGAGCTCTGCTCGATGTGCCGCCTCTGCGAAAAGGCCTGTCTCGCCGGCGGGATTGGAGCCGAGCCTGCAATCCACGTCAGCGCCGATGAAAGCAGATTCATCTTTGTCGTGGAGGGCGACGGGTCGATGCCGGTCAGCGAGATCATCAAGAGAGCACTGCAGTATATCCAGACCAAATCAGACGACCTGGTGGAAGTTTTGACGGAGATTACCGGAGAGGGTGCAGATGAAGAAGTCAGTTACTAAGACGAACCCACGCCTTGCAGGCCTCATTGCGATGCTCAAAGATGCATCGCGCACCCATGAGGCCAAGATCTGGCGTGAAATTGCAAAACGGCTGGATAGCCCGGCAAAGAGCTATGCCGAAGTGAATATCAGCAAGATCCAGCGGTACGCAAACGAGGGCGAGACGATCCTGGTACCCGGCAAGGTGCTCGGAAGCGGCGTGCTTGAACTGCCGGTAACGGTGGCCGCGCTGAACTTTTCCGAGGCCGCGGCAAGCAAGATCACCGGCGCCAACGGAACGTGTATGAGCATCGAGGACCTCATTCGAGACAACCCGAAGGGGAGCCGTGTACGGATTCTGAGGTGAACGACATGGTTACAATCATCGACGCCAGCGGACTGCTGCTCGGACGGATGGCAAGCATCGTTGCCAAGCGCTCCCTCGACGGAGAAGAGATTGCCATTGTGAATGCGGAGAAGGTCATCGTCTCCGGGAACCGCGCCCGCGTCCTCGGACACTACGACCAGAAGCGCAAGCGGGGTTCCCGCGAAGGCGGCCCGTTCTTCCCGCGCAGACCCGACCATATCGTGAAGCGCACCATCAGGGGCATGCTCCCCTACAAGCGCGAGCGCGGTGCTGCCGCATTCAAGAATATCAAGGTATACGTCGGCGTACCGTACGAACTTGCGGGGCAGGAGACGGAGTCGCTCGAGACGGCGCATATCGACCGGCTGAGCAGCTCGCAGTACGTGACCCTCGCTGCGATCAGCACCTATCTCGGAGCCAAATTCTAACCGGTGATACTATGGCAAAAATCATAAATACAAGCGGAAAGAGAAAGACGGCAATCGCCCGAGCAACGCTGAAGAGCGGAAACGGGAGAGTGCGCATCAACTCCGTCCCCCTTGAGATCTTCGGCACCGACCTTATCCGGATGAAGATCTCCGAGCCGCTGCTGCTGGTTCCGACCGCGCTCGACGGCATCGACGCCACCATCGACGTCTCGGGCGGCGGCGTGATGGGACAGGCAGAGGCGGTCCGCACGGCAATCGCACGCGGTATCGTCGAATGGCACAACGACCCGCAGATCAAGGATGTCTACCTGACCTACGACCGTACCCTGCTCGTGAACGACTCACGGCAGAAAGAGACCAAGAAGCCTCACGGCCGTGGCGCACGGAAGAAATTCCAGAAATCGTATCGTTAAATCACAAGAGTTAATAACAAAGCAGGTACAATGATATGATACCCGTTCGATGTTTTACCTGTGGTAAAGTCATATCCCCTGCGTGGAAGGAGTTCAAGGAGCGGCGAGATGCAGGCGAGGATCCCAAACAGGTCCTCGACGATCTCGGCCTTGAGCGCTACTGCTGCAGGCGGATGTTGCTGACACACAAGGAAATTGTGGAGGATCTCAATCCATACCAGTGAGGGGTCGTGGGGTAGCCTGGACTATCCTATGGCGTTCGGGATGCTGTGACCTGAGTTCAAATCTCAGCGACCCCATTTTATGATTAACGAATTTTGAGGATGTATGATGGAATCATATACTCGATATGAACGAGCGCGGATTATCGGTGCCCGTGCTCTTCAGCTATCGATGGGTGCGCCGCTCCTGATCAACACCGTATACACAGAACCCCTGGAGATTGCGCTCGAAGAGTTCGAGCACGGCGTAATCCCTATCACCGTGAAGAGAAAGTAGTGATCTGATGACTATCATTGAAGAGATCTCTGTAAGAACCATCCTGGACAGCCGGGGTAACGCCACCGTCGAGGCGGACATCTACACTGCGTCGGGGTTTGGGCGGGCTGCAGCACCGAGCGGTGCCAGCACCGGAACCTACGAGGCAAAAGTCCGTCCCCCGGCAGAAGCAGTCGAAAACGCACGGCAGCACCTGATTCCATCACTCATCGGCGAGGATTCTCGCGATCAGATCACATTCGACGCGCTGCTTCGGGAGATCGACGGTACCGCAGACTTCAGCTCTATCGGGGCGAACGTCGCGGTCGCACTCTCACTTGCCTGTGCGAAGGCCGCTGCGTCTTCACTGGGCCTTGAGATCTTCAGATATCTCGGCGGCACTTTTTCCAGTAAAACCCCCCTGCCACTCGGCAACGTCATCGGCGGCGGCGCGCACGCGACCGATGCCACCGACATCCAGGAGTTTCTGGTCGTCCCCACCGGCGCTGCGGATGCCGAAGAGGCAGTCTTTGCCAATGCAGCCGTCCACAGAACGGTCAAGGACCTCCTGAAGAAGATGGGCAAAGGATGCGGCAAAGGCGACGAGGGTGCCTGGGCTCCCCGGATCGAGGATGCGCAGGCATTCGAGATCATCAGCGAAGCCATCGGCATCGTCTCCGACGAGATGAACGTCGAGATCAACATCGGCATCGACGTGGCGGCCAGCGAGTTCTTCGACGGCGAAGCCTACCGCTACCGGGAGAGATCGCGCAGCTCCGAGGAGCAGATCGCCTACATGGCCGACCTCGTCGACCGGTACGGTCTCGTCTACATCGAGGACCCGCTGACCGAAGAGGACTTCGACGGGTTTGCCGACCTGACCGCTCAGGTCGGTGACCGGTGCCTGATCTGCGGCGACGACCTCTTCGTGACAAACGTCGATCGCATCATGCGCGGCATCGAGAAGCGGGCCGCAAACTGCGTCCTGATAAAACCGAACCAGATCGGAACACTCACCGACACGTTTGAGGCCATCCGTCTCGCAGGGGCGAACGGCATGGAGACGGTCATGAGCCACCGGTCCGGCGAAACAACAGACACCACCATCGCTCACCTGGCCACCGCGTTCGAGTGTATTTTCCTGAAGACCGGTGTGGTCGGCGGCGAGCGGATTGCAAAACTGAACGAACTGATACGAATTGAGGAGCTGATTTAATGAGCGGAAGCGAGATGGAGATAGAACTCACCGAACCCCTCATCCCGGTTGAAGAATACCTGGCCGCAGGCGTGCACATCGGCACCCAGCAGAAGAGCAAGGACATGAAGAAGTTCATCTACCGCGTACGCGGTGACGGACTGTATATTCTGGATATCCAGGCGACCGACGAGCGGATCAAGACCGCCGCAAAATTCCTCTCCCAGTACGACCCGGCAACGATCCTGGTCGTGACGTCCCGCCAGTACGGCCAGTACCCGGCACGGAAGTTCGCGGAGACCATCGGCGGCATGGCAGTCGTCGGCCGGTTCATTCCCGGCATGCTGACCAACCAGCGCCTGAACAAATACATCGAACCCGCCGTCGTCGTCGTCACCGATCCCATCGGCGACCACCAGGCCATCACCGAAGCGGTCCAGTCCGGGATACCGATCGTCGCCCTCTGCGACACCAACAACATGACCAAGTACGTCGACGTCGTCGTCCCGACCAACAACAAGGGTCGCAAAGCGCTCTCCATGATCTACTATCTCCTCACCCGGGAGATAATGCGGCAGCGGGGAGTTACCATCTCCCTGACCCAGGAAGATTTTGAGACAGAGTTATAAAGAAGAAGGCACAGAGACACAGCTGATGGATATGCGCCCATGCAGTGTTGCAGGTATGTTTTATCCTGCGGAGCCCCGCCATCTCGAGCAGCTGCTTGAGCGGTTCTTCGAAAACCGAGCAGCGGGTCTCGATGCACGGGGCATCGTCTCGCCCCACGCAGGATACGTCTACTCGGGCGAGACATCAGCCTGTGCCTTTTCCGCCGTCCCACCTGAGTTTGACGGTACATTCGTCGTGATCGGCCCAAGCCACCGCGGCTATATGACCACCACCTCCAGAGTTGCGTGGGAGACCCCGCTCGGAGTCGTGGACATCGATACCGATCTCGTAGACGCCCTCGACATCACCGTCGACGAGGCATCGCATCGCACGGAACACTCGCTGGAGGTGCAGATGCCCATCATCAAGTACCGGTTCCCCCGCGCGCGGGTGGCGCCGGTCATGATGGGCGATCAGACCTACGAGGCTGCTGCCGGCCTGGCGGAACACATTCTGCGGGCGATCAAGCAGACCGGACGCGACGTCCGGATCGTTGCCTCGAGCGACTTTTCACACTATGTTCCGGACGAAGTCGCCAGAGAACGCGACCTCCATGCGATAGAGGCACTGGAGACACTGGACATCCCGGAGTTTTACCGGCGGCTTTCCGCGGTGGATGCAAGTGTCTGCGGCTACGGCCCGATTGCCGCCATGTGCATCGCATGCCGTGCGCTCGGTGCGAAGAGGGGGCAGCTGCTCCGCTATACAACCAGCGGAGACGTCACGAACGACTACGACCAGGTGGTGGGGTACGCAGCGATAGCGGTGATGTAGGTTGGCAACGTGGAGCGCGCCGGGCAAGGTATTCCTGTTCGGCGAGCATGCTGTCGTATATGGCAAGCCCGGAGTAGCGATGGCCATCAAGCCTCGCGTCTATGTCACCGTCAGAAAAACGAAACATCCCTCGCACCCGAAGTCGCCCTACATCGACGAGTGCTTCAAGGTGATGGGCGTTCGCGGAAGCGTCTATGTTCATTCTCAGCTGCAGAGTTCGAGCGGGCTCGGATCGTCGGCGGCGGTGACCGTCGCGACGCTCTCTGCCATCAACGACGAGTTCAACCTCGGCCATTCGCGGGGCGCCATAGCAGATATTGCCTACACCATCGAAAAGAAGGTACAGCACGGTCGGGCAAGCCCCACCGATACCTACGTCTCGGCAATGGGAGGGCTCGTCCTGATCACCGGATCGTCCAAACGGAGACTTCCGCCGCAGAACCTGCAGCTCGTCGTCGGCAACACCCTCGTCTCGCACAGCACCGCGAAGATGGTGGAGATGGTCGGCACTGCACGCAAGAAGCATCCGGATATCATAAACCCGATCCTGGACGCCATCGGTGCGGTCACGCTGAACGCACTGCACCATATCGGAGATCCGAAGGAACTCGGGCGCTGCATGGACATCAACCACGCCCTGCTCGAAGCCCTCGGCGTCGGGCACCCGGTGAGCAGCCGCCTCATCATCGCGGCACGGACGACCGGCGCATACGGCGCGAAGATCACGGGAGCGGGGGGCGGCGGCAGCATCATCGCACTCTGTCCCCGGCGTGCCAAGAGCAGGGTTGCCGGCGCCATCGAGTCCTGCGAGGGACGGGCCATCATCACCACGATCGACACGGAAGGCGCCAGAAGAGAGAAGCATGAATGAGATCGCGGCACTGAAACTGGGCGGAAGCGTGGTCACCGACAAGTCGGGGGACTGCGCGATCGACCATGAGCGGCTCTCTGCGATTGCAGAGGTGATCGCAGCACCGAGAGCCGGGCAGATCGTTCTGGTGCACGGGGCGGGGTCGTGCGGCCATCCCGAGGCACGGCAGTACCACATCCAGGACGGCATCGATGATGGGAACCTGGCCGGGATCTACCAGACTCACACGGCCGTCTCCCGGCTGAACGCCGCAATCGTCGCGGCGCTCCGGGATGCCGGGTGCGAGGCGATCGGGATTCACCCGCTCCACCTAGCACTTGCAGAAAACGGGCGGCTTGCTGCGCTGGAGACCGGGCACATCAGGGAGATGCTCGAGCGCGGGATGGTGCCGGTGCTCCACGGCGACGTTGTCATGGACCGGGTCCGCGGCGCCTGTATCGTCTCGGGCGATCAGATCATCACGCACCTTGCGGCGCATCTCCCCGCAGGCCGCGTCGGGCTCGCGACCGACGTCGCGGGCGTTCTCAAGGAAGGGGCGGTCATGCCCGTGATCGACCGAAAGGCCGCGGCCGCCGTCACCATCGGCGGGTCCGGCAACACCGACGTAACCGGCGGGATGGGCGGCAAGATCGCCGAGCTGCTGGCGCTCGCCGACCGGGGGATCGAATCGCATATCTTCCACGTCTCCAGGATCGGCGCCTTTCTGGACGGGACGGATCACGGCGGCACCATTGTGCGGGAGAAGTGATACTATGGCAGAAGACACGCCTACATCCTCGAGAAAGCGGGAACACCTGAATATCTGCTGCGAGCGCAGCATCGAGGCGGGGGACGCAGGTTTTTCCGATGTACGCCTCGTGCATAGCGCTCTCCCCGAATGCGATATGGAAAACATCGATATACGCACCCGGTTCCTCGATGCTCCCCTGGAATCACCCCTGTTCATTGCAGCGATGACCGGAGGACACCCCGACACCATGGAGGTCAATCGGCTCCTGGCCAGAGCCGCAGAAGCATACGGCCTCGGCATGGGCGTGGGTTCTCAGCGAGCGGCATTGGAAGACCCTACCCTGGAAGAGAGCTTTTCCGTGGTACGCGAGGAGGCACCGCATGCATTCCTCTGCGCCAACCTCGGGATCATGCAGCTCCGCGACCACGGCATCGAGTGGGCGGAGCGGGCGGTCGAGATGATCGATGCGCAGGCCATCGTCGTTCATCTCAACCCCCTCCAGGAGGCGATCCAGCCAGAAGGTGATCACGATGCAGGCGGGTGCCTGGAAGCGCTCCGGCACCTCTGCACCGAGTCCAAAGTCCCGGTCATCGTGAAAGAGACGGGATCCGGCGTATCGAGAGCAGTTGCCGACGCGGTCCGGGGCGCCGGTGCGAGCGCCATCGACATCGGCGGATGGGGCGGCACGTCCTGGGCCGCGGTCGAGTGCCTGCGGGCGACCGACAGCACCCTTGCAGACCTCGGGGAGGCGTTCCTCGACTGGGGGATCCCTACCGTCGTCAGCCTCGCCGAAGTGCGCGAAGGCGGCGGGCCGATCATCGCGACGGGAGGTCTCCGGAGCGGCATTGATATTGCCAAATCCGTCGCCCTCGGCGCGACCCTCGGGGGTATGGCGCTGCCGCTGCTCAAACCGGCGATGCAGAGCGAGGACGCTCTGTTTGCAGCCATCGACGCCGTTCACCGGCAGCTCCGGGTGGCGATGTTCCTGACCGGTTCTGCAACCGTGCGCGACCTCGGCAGAGCCCGTACGTATATAACCGGAAAAACCCGGCAGATGATTGAGACAACTGATTGAAACGAGATAGGAGGATACATGGATATTGAAATCTTGGCAGTGGGCGGGTATAACGAAGTCGGCAGAAATATGACTGCCGTCCGCTGCGGAAAGGAGATCGTCATCTTTGATATGGGTCTCCGGCTCGACCAGGTCATGATCCACGAGGATGCAGACATTGAAAACATGCATTCTCTCGACCTGATCGAGATGAAGGCGATCCCTGACGATACGATAATGAACACCATCGAGGGGAGCGTCAAGGCGATAGTCTGTTCGCACGGCCACCTCGATCACATCGGGGCGATCCCGAAGCTCGCGCACCGCTACAACGCACCGATCATCAGCACGCCGTATACCACGGAACTGATCCGGCAGCAGATCGCAGGCGAGCAGAAGTTCGGCGTCAACAACAAACTCTTCGCCCTCAAGGCCGGGCAGCGCTACACCATCTCGCCGAGCCTGACGCTGGAGTTCGTCAAGACCCAGCACAGCATCATCGATACGGTCATGTGCGTGCTCCACACCCCCCGCGGTGCGGTCATCTACGCAAACGACTTCAAACTCGACCGGACGCCGGTGCTCGGCGACCCGCCGGACTTCGCACGCCTCCGGCAGATCGGCAAGGAGGGCGTCCTCGCCCTGATCGTCGAGAGCGTCAACGTCGACGACCGCGGCCGGTGCCCGAGCGAGAAGATCGCCCGCGACCTCGTCCGCGACACGATCACGAGCTACGAGGACGACAAGAACGCGATCTTCGTCTCGACCTTCTCCTCTCACATCTCCCGTGTCAAGACCATCGCAGAATGCGCCCACGAGATCGGCAGAAAGCCGGTGCTCCTCGGCCGCTCGATGGAACGCTACAGCTCGACGGCGGAGCAGATGAAACTGGTGGCATTCCCCGGGAGCATGCATATGTCAGGAAACCGCCGGACCGTCGATCGGACGCTGCGGCGGATCATGAAGGAAGGAAAGGAGAAGTTCGTCCCGATCGTCACCGGGCACCAGGGAGAGCCGGGCGCGATCCTCACCCGGATGGTGATGGGCGATACGCCCTACAAGTTCGAGAAAGGCGACAAGGTTCTCTTCTCGGCAAAGGTGATCCCAAACCCCATGAACTACGGGCAGCGGTATCTCGTGGAGGCGCGGGCAAAGATGGCCGGGGTGCGGATCTTCGACGAGCTGCACGTCTCGGGCCACTCCTACCGCGAGGACCACTACGAGCTCCTGCATCTCTTAAACCCGCAGCACGTCATCCCGTCGCACGGGGATATCGGCATGACCGGAGGCTATGCCCGGTTCGGCGAGGAGATCGGCTACACGCTCGGGAACGATATGCACATTCTCCGGAACGGAAAGGGCGTGCTGATAAAGTAAGAGGAGACGGCTATGGACCTGACGCAGTATCTTGACACAACCGCAGAGACAGTCGATAAGGTAATAAGCCGCCACTTCGGGAACGTCTACGGCGATCTCTTCCAGGCCGGCGCCCACCTGCTGCTCGCCGGCGGCAAACGGCTCAGACCGGCCGTCGTCCTGCTCGCTGCGGACGCAGTGAAGAAGAACAGCGCTGACGACGTGATGCTCGCGGCGATCGCGCTCGAGCTGACCCACACCTTCACACTCGTCCACGACGACATCATGGACGCCGACGCCGTCCGGCGGGGCGTGCCGACCGTGCACACCCTCTGGGACGAACCCACGGCGATCCTCGCCGGAGACGTCCTGTATGCGAAGGCCTTCGAGTTCCTCACCATGACGGAGGCTTCCGACCGCGCCAAGGTGCATGCGGTGCGGATGCTCGGCAAGACCTGTGCAGAGATCTGCGACGGGCAGAGCATGGACATCTCGTTCGAGCGCCGGGGCGACGTGACCGAACCGGAGTACCTGGAGATGGTGCAGAAGAAGACCGGGGTGCTCTACGGCGCAGCGGCGGCCATCGGCGGTCTTCTGGCGGGAGCAAACCCGATCCAGATCGACGCCCTCTACCAGTGGGGGATCAACAGCGGGATCGCGTTCCAGATCCAGGACGATCTCATCGACCTTCTCGCGAGCACCGAGGCGACCGGCAAAGACCGTGCCTCCGATATCCGCGAGGGCAAAAAGACGCTGATCGCGATCCGGGCACGGGAGAAGGGGATTGACCTTGCGCCCTATCAGCGGGAACTCACTGCGGACGAGATCGACGAGGTGATCGCGCTCCTCGGGGACGCGGGCGTCCTCGACGAGGTCCGGGCGGCCGCCGTCGAGCGGGCGACCACCGCGAAGCGTGCCCTTGCCATCCTTCCCGAATCAGAGGAGCGGCAGCTGCTGACCGATATCACGGACTACTTCATCGAACGGGGATACTGATCATGGACGCCGAGATCCGACGGCTTCTCTTCATCTACGCCCTGCAGAACGCGGTGAAGCATAGCAGCACCCCGAAGAGCGGGACGGTCATCGGAACCGTTCTCGGGAAGCACCCGGAATACCGGAGCCGGGCACGCGAGATCGGGCCTCTCGCGCAGGAGGTCGTCGCCGAGGTCGCAGGGATGGACGCCGACGAACGCCGGGCGATGCTGGCAGACCTCGCGCCGGAGGCGCTTGAGGAACTCACCGAGACCCGCGAACGGGTGCGGGAACTTCCAGCACTCCCGGGCGCCGAGAACGGTGTCGTGATGCGGTTTGCGCCGAACCCGAGCGGGCCGCTGCACCTCGGGCACGCCCGGGCAGCCATCCTGAACGACTACTACGTCCGCCGCTACGGCGGGCGGTACGTCCTGCGGATCGAGGACACCGATCCCCGCCGGGTCGACCCGGAGGCCTACCGGATGGTGCAGGAGGATATCGAGTGGCTGGGCCTTTCGATCACCGATATCGTCTACCAGAGCGACCGGCTCGAGATCTACTACGAGTACTGCGAGAAACTCATCGCGATCGGCGGTGCCTACGTCTGCGTCTGCGACCAGGAGGTCTTCCGCGACCTGAAGCTTGCGAAGAAGGCCTGCCCCTGCCGGGACCAGCCGGTCGAGGAGAACCTGGCTCTCTGGCAGAAGATGCTCGACGGCGAGTTTGCAGAGGGGACGGTGACCGTCCGGGTCAGGACCGAGATCGAGCACCCGGACCCGGCGATGCGCGACTTCTCGATCTTCCGGATCGTGGGCTCCCCGCTGCACCCCCGGATCGACGCGACCGTCTATCCCCTGATGAACTTCTCGGTCGCGGTCGACGACCACCTCCTCGGGATCACCCACGTCATCAGGGGCAAAGACCATATCGCCAATACACGCCGGCAGCGCTACATCTTCGACTACTTCGGCTGGATGCCCCCGGTCTACCGGCACTACGGCCGGATGTCCATCTCCGGCGTCGTCCTCTCGACGTCGGGGATGCGGGAGGGGATCGCCTCCGGCCTCTATTCGGGCTGGGACGATATCCGCCTCGGGACGCTGCGGGCGATCGCACGCAGGGGCATCCGTGCAGACGCCGTCCGGAACGCCATGGTCGATATCGGCATCGGCGAGACCGACATCTCGTTTTCATGGGAAAACCTCTACGCCCAGAACAAGGCGATCATCGATCCGGAGGCGAACCGCTACTTCTTTGTCCCGGACCCGGTCAAGGTCGCGGTCCGGGACGCCCCGCTCCGGACGGCGCAGGCGGCGCTGCACCCGAACGACCCCGCACGCGGCTACCGGACGCTCGCCTGCGACGGCAACGTGCTGCTGCCGCGGGCCGATATCGAGGGGAAGAGCATGGTGCGCCTAAAAGACCTCTACAACATCAGCATCGTGTGGCAGGACGGCGTCCCGACGGCGACATACGCCGGCGAAGCGCTCGAAGAGGCCCGGGCGGCAAAAGCGCCGATCATCCAGTGGCTGCCCGCCGACGCAAACGTCCCGTGCGTTCTCTATACGCAGGACGGCGAGATGGCCGGCTTCTGCGAGGAACTGGTGGCGAAAGAGGCGGGGAAGGTCGTCCAGTTCGAGCGGATCGGCTTTGCCCGGATCGATGCGGCAGGGAAAGCAGGCGTCGCGGCCTACTTCGCGCACCGGTGAACCGGCTCCATTCTTTTTTATCCCGGGGCGGTATCGACCGATCGTTCTGCAAGCAGTTCGCTGAGCGCCGCAGACGCCCGGTCGATGCCGCCGTAGTCGCGGTTCTCGAGGACTTCGTAGACGAACGCAGGGATCTTGACGACCTTCTCCGCCTCGCCGACATCGGCGGCGAGTTTGCGGAAGGCCTTGTGCTCGAGGATCCGCTGCCGGTTCCAGCGGGCGAAGTCACGGTCCGGGTCGATTGCAAGGATACGGTCGTAGCAGCGCATCGCCTCGTCGTAGCGGCGCTCCGCGACGAGCACCCACCCTTTGCCGTGCAGCGCACCGATCGAAGACGGGTTGAGCGCAAGGGCACGGTCGAGGCAGGACTTCGCCTCGGCAAGCCGCCGCAGTTTCCCGAGGGCGAACCCTTTCCGCTGCCAGGCCACGGCGTCTCCGGGGTCGAGCTCGAGCGCCCGCTCGTAACAGACGACCGCCTCGTCGAAGCGTTCGAGTTTGATGAGGGCAAACCCCCGCCGCCGCCATGCACGTGCATCGCGGGGGTCGTATTCCAGCACACGGCCGTAGCAGAGAGCGGCCCGGTCGTACTCCCCGGTATCGCTGAAGAACCTGCCCCGGTTGTACCACATCCGGGATTCCTGTGAGTTGCCGATCATCGGCCCTGTCATGGGCGCCGGATGTAATAAGGGTAACCGCCGGGCAGCGCCGGCACGCCGGGACGGATTCGGCCGGGGGAACGCATATATCTGCGAACGACAAACGGAGAGCAGATATGAACGATGCAATTCTGGTTGCCTACGCAACCCGGTACGGCTCCACGGCAGAGGTTGCCGGGGCCGTCGCGGAGGTGCTCAGGTCCGGCGGCGAGAACGTCGATCTCCTGCCGGTCGGCGACGTGACCGATCTTTCCCGCTACCGTGCCGCGGTCATCGGCAGCCCGATATACATGGGCAAATGGCTCGCAGAAGCGCAGGTCTTCATCGAGAAGCACCAGAAGGAACTGCGAAAGGTGCCGGTCGCCTACTTTGCCGTCGGCATGACCGTCGTCGACGGGGGCGATGAGGGGCGCCGCAAAGCGGAGGCCTCGATGGACCAGGTGCGGCTTTTAGTCCAGCCGGTCGAGACCGCCCTGTTTGCGGGGAGACTGGAGCCGTCGGAACTCTCGTTCACCGACAAGGCGATCGTCACGCTTGTCCGGGCGCCGTCCGGCGATTACCGGGACTGGGACGCCGTCCGGTCGTGGGCGTCCGGGCTTCCCGAGAAGGTGCGGTAGGACGGGCGGCAAGATCCGGTTCATTCTATCGAGAGACGATAAATGTTCCGAAACGCTCCGGCAATGCCGGTGCACCGGCCTGACCCGCCCGTCCCGGAGAGGCATCGCCGTTCTCCTCTTCTTTTTTCCCGTTGCCGGGCGAAGACGCGCTCCTGCTGCCGGGCGATACCACAGGGCCGGGAGGTCTGCCCTGAAAATGGATGCACATGACCGGAGAGTGCGTCCGCCGGGGCAACAATCTTCTTATACCACAAGTATGGATCACTCATCGCATGATACAGATAACACTCATCCGCGAGCCTCCGGATGCACGAATGCAGACAACCGGGAAGCTTCGCCCGGCCGCATGCCATGTCGCGCTCCGGCTCTTCGTCGCGACGGTTCTGGCCGTTGCCGCATCGGCTGCTGCGGTCCGGAAGGTCGGGCAGGCGGTCCGGCGGATCACGGTCCCGGCTCACCACCCGTATCCCGCCGAGTAACACGACAGGCTGCCGCTCATCCCCCAATAGAGGGCATAAATAGGACGAAAACAAATGTCCTACCACAACGTGTGAGGACGAAGCAGGGTGAAGAGATTTTCGTTCATAGCCCGCATGCCTGACAGGCCGGGCGCTCTCCATACAGCAGCCGGGATCGTCAGGCGGTATGGCGGCAACATCAACCGCATCCATTACGACCGCAGAATTGACGCCGCAACCGTTTTCTTTGAAGTAACGACGGATGATGCGGCGTACCTCCGGATGAAGGACGAACTCTCCGCCATCGGGTATCTCCAGGAGACGCTCCGGACACTCGGGTTCCTCAAATTCTACGTCTATGTGCCGAACGAGTCGGGAGCGCTCGACGAGTTTCTCACCTACATCACCGCCAGCCAGGCGAACATCGCCTACATCGACTTCGACGACCGCGGGAAGCACCCCGGCCGGCTGAAGGTCAGCCTGAACGTCGAGGAGGCCGGAACCGTCGACCACCTCTTAAACCGGCTGAAGTCCCGCTACCGGCTCGAGATCATCGAGTACGATACGACCGGCAAGCACCTGGACGACACCGTCTTTTACGTCCGGTTCGCCCAGGAACTGCGGGAGCTGATCGGCAACGCCGAGGACGCATTCCTGATGGCGCTCCTGCACGACATCAACCATATCGTCCAGGAACTCCAGGACCGCGGGAAGGATCCGCGGGAGGTCTTCGAAAGCATTCTCCTCACCGGACGGACGCTGCAGGCGACGCTGGGGGAGGGGTTCTACGCGGAGGTTCAGCGGATCGCGATCACCGATACCGTCGACCTCTTCTGTTTCCAGCTCCCCTGCGGCGGGAACGTCTACCTCTTCCGCACCCCGGACGAGACGGTGATGGTCGATACCGGCTACGGGATCTACCACCGCGATATCGCTGCCATGTTCGCGCACTACGGTCTTGGCGACCTGCAGACGCTTGGGCGGGTCTTCATCACCCACGCCGACGCCGACCACTGCGGCGGGGGAGGCTACCTCGCCGCCCCGGTCTGCCTGCACGCAGGATCGGTGGAGATCATCCGGGAGGCAAACCGGGCTTATGGGTCGCGGAGCGAGACCTCGGTGCTCGAGGAGGTCTATACGACCGTCATCAACCTCTTCTCGGAGTTTCGGAGCCCGGAGGATGCGGTGCTCTTCCCGGCGGCGCCCGGGGAGAAGCGATCGATCTTCCCGGTCCTCGACCGGATCACCATCGGGGATCTGGAGTTTGAGGTGCTGGAGAGCCTCGGCGGCCATCTCCACGGGCTCTTCTACCTCGTCTGCCCGGAGCACGGGCTGCTCTTCTCGAGCGACACCCTCATCAACTTCGGCAGCCTCGATGAGGCACGCGGGAAGTATAACGCCCTCGCCGACTTTCTGGTGACCTCGGTCAACGTCGACAGCGACCGCGCCCGCGAGGAGCGCCGGGCACTGCTTGCGATGGCGGCCGATATCGACAGGGATCTCGCGGCATCGGGCCGCCGGTGCCTCATCTGCTGCGGGCACGGGGCGGTCTCGGTGCTCAGCGGGGGCAGGCTTGAGCAGTACGGGGAGACCGAGCACTACTCCGCCGCCGAATAACGCTGCGGGTCTCAAAATGAGGGGCAGGGGTGCTGCCGGTTTCATTTCAGTTTTCGGATGACGTTGGCCATGAAGACCGCGTCTCCCGCCGGGACGAAGACCACCGCGTCCCGCTCTACCTGGCGGGCGAATGTTTCGACCGTGAGGGGAGATACATTCTCGAACTTCGTTCCAATCTTCCTGCAGACGTCCCGGACGAAGTCGTCGGCCGCCGGACCCATCTTCTTTGCAAGCACGTTGACGATCATCTTCTGGTAGCGGTTCTGCATCGCAAGACTCATGCCTCGTCACCCCCGGGCGGCTGCGCTGCTGCCTGGGCTTTCGCCATATAATACTTCACACTCACCACCATCCGCTGGAACGACTCGGCGAGGGCTCCGATCTCGTCGTCGCTCCGGATATCAATCTCGGTGCCCTCCAGGTCGCCCATGCTGACCTTATCGGCGATCTCGGTGAGCTTTTTAATCGGCCGGCTGATGCTGGCCGCGAAGAGGAACCCGACAAGGCCCGTCACGAGAACCGTTATCGCGGTGATGACGAGGATCGTGTTCCGGGTGCTGAGGCTCTCGGTCGATTCCCGGATCCGGGCGTTCGTTGCGGCGATCTCTTTGTTCATGTCGTCCTGGATCGCGACGATCGGCTCTGCGAACTCCTCGACCGATATGGTGGCGGCCAGCATGTACTCCGTGCCCTCGACCGGGACCGCGGACATGAACTCCCGGGTCGCCTGCCCGTCGGCGCCGATCCAGTCGTAGTAGCCGCCGACGATGTTGCCGCTTAAGGTGAAGGAGAAGAGCTCCCAGAACTCCGGCAGCGTCTCCTGCAGCGACGACATCTCCAGATCGGCGAGGTCCGGGCTCTGGTGCAGGCGCATGATCCCGCTGCCCTGCTCGTAGAGGCAGGTGGAGCCGGTCTTTCCGACGGGCTGGACCGCGATCGCCTGGAACTCCGGGCTTGCCTGCAGGTCGGCGAGGCTCATCTCCGGATGTGCCCGGATGTAGATCGCACACTGCCCGGCGACGTCCGCGGCCTTCTGTTCGATCATCCTGACGCCCAGTTCTTCGAGCGCCTTTGTGCTGTCCGCAAGGGCGTATTTCCCCATCCACTTTGCATCATTGGCAGCCGACAGGCCGAGGGCTCTGGCATCGTTGCTCGCACAGTTGCCGAGAGTGATCAGCGGCACGACGGAGATGATCAGCATCACAACGACCATCTTCTGTAAGATCGACAATTTCACGTTACATCACCGGAAATACTGGAATCTCGGTTCACGTGCAGTGAACCCAGTAGAGTAATCCGGCCGGCGGATAATATGCTTTTTCGAAATACTCTATAGCGATGCATACCACCACAATAGATGCATGGAGGTCAGTGAGAGCATCGACGCGCCGTGACCGGCGTTGCATGCAGGCCGGCACAGGCTTACTTACGAGCGGACGCGCATCCGGACGCGGGCGAACAAATGCTGTTTACAGGCGCAGAGAGGAGACGGAGAGACGCTCAAGCGGATGCAACGGTGAGAAAAGAGGGGTGAGAGGGGCACTTTCGCCCGTTAGTTCACCCGGACGAATCCTTCCTCTTCAACGATGGCCTGGCCGTCGGGGCTGAGGATGAAGTCGATGTAGTCCTTGGCAAGGCCGGTCGGTTCGCCGGTGGTGAACATGTAGAGCTCACGGGCGATCGGGTAGGTGCCTGCCCTGACGTTCTCGAGCGTCGCTTCGACGACGGTGCCGTCGGTACCGACGGAGACTGCCTTGACGGTCCCGTCGAGGTAGCCGAGACCGACGTAGCCGATCGCACCGGGGGTGTGCTGAACGGTCTGCTTCACGGCACCGTTGGAGTTCTTCTCGATCTGCGTCGGGACGAAGTCCTCCTTCTTCATGACGAACTCGTAGAAGAATTCCCGGGTCCCGGAGGCGCTGTCACGGCCGACGACGACGATCTCCTGGCTGGCACCGCCGACCTGGTTCCAGTTCGTGATGGTACCGTTGTAGATTCCCTTGATCTGGTCGAGGGAGAGGCTGGAAACCGCGTTCGCAGGGTTGACGATGACGGCGATGCCGTCGATGGCGACGGTGTGCTTCACGAGGGAGGGGTACTTCTCGGTCTCTGCGGACTTCAGGTCGCGGGAGGCCATGCCGATATCGGCAGTGCCCTCACCGACGGCCTGGACACCGACGCTGGAGCCGCCGCCGCTGACCTGGATGTCGGCACTGGAATGAGTGCGCATGTACTCGTCGGCAGCGAGCTGGGCAACGGGGAGAACGGTCGTCGAGCCGGTCACCGCGATCGTCTGGACCTCAGCGGGGGTCTGATCCTGATTTCCAATACAGCCACAGCAGAGTGCAGCGGCAAGGACTACAAGGCCGACGAGCAGAAGGCCTGTAAATCCACTTTTTCTGAACGAAGATGAGCGGTTCATCGACAACTGGTTGGATAAGCGAGATATAATGCTTTGTCGACATAATATAGGGCATATATATTCACCTATGTTGAAATCATAGCCACCAATAGTTTCACTATCACCGTTTCTCACCCGCCGCTCCGGCCGCGAAGCTCGACGAACGACAGGGCGATGCCGAGAACAGCGAGCACACAGCCGACGAGGAGCACCGTCGGGTCGAGCTGGCCGAGGAGGGCGAGGCTGGTGACGACGCCGAGCAGGGGGAGCACCGGCACCCGCCCAACCGATCCGGGCACGCAAAAAGGCCGCGGCTCGTCGGGCGCCCGCAGCCGCAGAAGGATGACGGCCGCATTGATGACGATGAAGGTCAGAAAGAGCGTGAAGTTGGTGACGTTCGCGACGAAGGTGATCTCCCCGGCGAACACAAAGACGATTGCAGCGAGCATGATGGCCAGGATGGCCACCCAGGGGGTGCGCGTCCGCAGACTCACCCGGGCGAGAACGGCCGGAAGGGAGAACGCGTCGGCCATGCCATAGGTGATCCGGGACGCCGCCAGCAGCATCATGAGTGCGGTGTTGGCGGTTGCGAAGAGGGCGATGACGCCGATGACGGTGAACGCCACATCACCGAGCGCGATGTAGGCCACGTCCGCAAAGGGCGCACGGGACGCGGCGAGCTGCTCCCACCCGACCACCGAGACGGCGGCGAGCGAGGCGAGGATATAGAGGACGGTGGTGATGGCGAGCGCCAGGATGAGCGCTTTTGGAACCGTCCGCACCGGATCGCGCGCCTCTTCGGAGAGTTTGACCATCTCCTCAAATCCCATATAGGCGAAGAAGACGAGCGCGGAGGCCTGGAGAACTCCCGAGAGGCCGAGCGGCATCGCCAGATAGTCCACGCTCCCGAGGTGCGGCAGGCCGATGAGGATGATCATGACGATACCCGCCGCCTCGATGAGCGTCATGGTGATGGCGACCCATGCCGTCTCGCGGATCCCGTAGAGGAGAATGACGGCGAGTACCAGGATGATCCCCACGGCGGAGGGGAGGAGCGGAGCGCCGGTGAGGTCCGAGAAGTAGCCGCCAAACCCGAGCGAGACCGTCGCAACCCCGAAGATGCCGGAGAGGATGATCAGCCATCCGACGACGAAGGCAACCTTCCTGCCGATGGCGTTGGAGACGTACTCGTACTCGGCGCTCGCCCGCGGGTACATCGAGGAGAGCTCGGCGTAACTGAGCGCCGTGAACCCGGCGATGAGGGCGGATATGGCAAACGTCAGCCAGACGGCGTTCCCTGCAAGTCCGGTCGCCTCGCCGAGGAGGGCGTAGATGCCTGCACCGAGGATGATCCCCACCCCGGAGAGGGTTACCGCAACCGGCCCGAGTTCGCGGCGGAGCGACGGTTTCGTCCGTAGAAGCTCCGGAGCCTCCGGCGTCATAAAAGGAGTATATGGAGACGGAGCATTTATGCCTGTCAGTCGGCGCAGCAGCGCGGCCGGAGCGGTCGGACAATCACGTACACGACATTCATTAAATCTAATTTACAAATAGGTTAAATTAATGACACCATACGAACATTGAAGCCCTCCGAGAACGGAGCCTACCGTAATGCAGGCGCTGATAACGAGTGGAAGGACCATCCGGCAGGGCGAACAACTCTATTACAAGGATCTGCCGGAGTACTCGCGGGAAACGGGGCGGTGTTTCATCAATCCGGTCGATCTTCTTGAACTCTGCGCTGAGGAGGGTGCGAACCTCCGCATAGCCACGGAGACGGGTGCCGAGGTCTTCGTTGCCACGTCGTCCGACGACGTCGTGCCCGGAACCGCCTTCATCCCCTGCGGGCCGCATGCAAATGCCATTCTGCACGCCGATACGCACGGGACAGGGGCTCCGGATTACAAGTGGATGGTCGGGACGGTGACGCGCACAGAGGCGCCGCCACGGTCCGGATGGGAGATTCTCATCGAAGCAGGGGGCACTGCGTGCCCGGAAGCATCACCGCATCCCGGCGGACAGGACCGTACCGGAACGGTGCGTGACGTCCTCTGCCCACTCTGCGGATGTCTCTGCGACGACGTTGCCGTACGGATCGTGGATAACGCAGTTGTATCGGCCGATAACGCATGCTCTCTGGGTTCCGGGAAGTTTCTCTCGCAGAGCCGCATATATGAGCCGATCGTCAGAGACGGGGAGGGCTGGAGAAGAACCGGTTTTGACGATGCCGTCCGACGTGCCGCCGAGATTCTCCGGAGCGCCGAACGCCCGCTCCTCTTCGGGTGGAGCGGGACATCTGCAGAAGCGCAGTGCCTCGGCATCCACATCGCCGAGGAGATCCGGGGCGTGATCGACAACTGCTCGTCGATCTGCCACGGCCCTTCGATCATCGGCATCCAGGAGAGCGGCCATCCCGGTTCGACCCTCGGCCAGATGAAGAACCGGGCGGACGTGGTGATCTACTGGGGCTCAAACCCGATCGAGTCGCACCCCCGCCATATGAGCAGGTATACGACGTTCTGCAACGGGAAGTACCGCACCAACGGACACCAGGACAGAACCCTGGTCGTCGTGGACATCAGGAAGACCGATACCGCGAAGATCGCCGATGAGTTCATACGGATCAAACCGGGCGGCGATTACGCTGTTTTTTCCGCCCTCCGTGCGATCGTTCGGGGGCAGGCCGACATCATCCCGCCGTCCGTCGCGGGCATCCCGAAGGAGAAGCTCCTGTGGCTGGCGGATCTCTGCAAAAAAGCCAAATTCGGCGCACTCTTCACCGGAATCGGCCTGACACAGTCTCCGGGGAAGTACAAGAACGTGCGTTGCGCCATCCAGCTCGTCGACGAGCTCAACCGGCATACAAAATTCACGCTGACACCCATGCGCGGACACTGGAATGTCAACGGCACAAACCAGACCTTCTCCTACCTTACGGGTTTTCCCTACGGGGTTGATTTCTCGCGCGGCATACCTTACTACAACCCCGGCGAGACAACGGCGGTGGACATGCTCAGCAAAAAAGAGGCCGACGCCTGCCTCATCATCGGTGCCGACCCCGGCGCCCATCTCCCGCGCCGGTGTGTCGAACACCTGGCGGCGATCCCCACCATCGTCATCGATCCGTATATCTCGCTCAGCACCGCGCTCGCCGAGATCCATATCCCGGTCGCGTGCGTCGGCATCGAGACCGAAGGGATCGGATACCGGATGGACTCGGTTCCTCTCCGGATGAAGAAAGTCATCGACGCGGATCTCCCGACCGACGAGCAGGTGCTCTCGGGGATGCTGTCGTATATCCGGGGCGCCGGGGCAGAGGCGATCTCCCGGGCCGCAGCGCCCCGGTGCGCTCCGCCAAGCACCGGTACTGCACGGTTGGCATGAAGCTCCAAAAGCCCCAAACACTTATTCTCCCTCCCGCCGGAGACTACGGCGAGGGACGGATGATGCCGCATATTGTCGAGAGCATCAGAGAGGATCACGTCCGCGTCCTGCACCTGCTGGACATCCTCGAGCAGACGGGCGAAGGGCGCGAAGAGAGGTATGCGACGGTGAAGCACGAACTGCAGGGGCATATGCACGGCGAAGAGGCGACGCTTTATCGCAGGATGGAGCGGGTGATGCAGGACGAGATAGAGCAGTCGGTCAGGGATCATACCGGCTTTCGCGAGATATTCGGCAGGCTCGACCGGATGCCGCCTGACCGGGACGCGTGGCTCGTCCACCTCCGGGAGCTGCAAAGGCGGGTCTGGGAGCATATCGAGCACGAGGAGACGGTTCTCGAGGAGGCGCTTTCCGTGATGGACACCCCCGAACTCTACGAGATGGGCGACTATTTTCAGCAGGCCAAACGGGCAATGATACAGATGGCCTCCGGACGGCACCCGTGAAGGCTGCGCCAGCCCCCTCCCCCGGGCACGGCAGCAGGGAAATTATTACATACCTGGACTCTCTTTCAGTTCGTCAACGAGGAGGATTTTCTTATGGCGGATATTGTCGAGATGATACGCGAGGACCATGACCTCATCCGGAGGCTGCTCCGCGATCTGCAGGACCGGCCCGAGGCGCGGGATATCAGATATATGACGCTCCGGCGGGAGCTGCAGACCCATATGCATGCGGAGGAGACGACCGTCTACCGGCGGCTTGCTTCGGACATCACGGACGACGTTGCAGAGTTTCTGGAAGAACACAACCGTATGCGCGAGCTGATCGGCAGACTCGACACGACGTCTCTTGAAGACGAGGCCTGGCCACGGTATCTCGCGGACCTGCACGACTACGTCGACTCCCACTTCGACCGTGAAGAGGATCTGCTGCTCAAACGCGTCCGGGATCTGCTCTCCCAGGTCGAACGCTACGAGATGTACGAGCAGTTCCAGATGGAAAAAGGGGTTATGGCACAGTATACCGGATAATCGTCGTATCCGGTTCCCTGCACCGGTATCGAAGAAATTGCGTCACCGGGTGCGTGAACCCCTGGGCATCCTGGTGTGATGCCGTGACGTGCGCGAAGCGCTGTCGCTCGCGGGGAAGGATGTGGTCAGAAGAAGTGTTGGCGTTCAATGCGTTAAAGGAAGGTA